>ONFA01000040.1 GCA_900316975.1 uncultured Prevotellaceae bacterium
CTACAGGGGAAGAAATACAAGATGAGTGTTGTTACCAATGTAGAGAAATTGGCAAAGGATAAAAAGAAGAAAGTAGAAGAGGAACGTGATAAGACATCGTTGAGTGGCTTTAACAGTATCTTTGCAGTACAGAATATCCCGATGGCAAAACAATACTATCTGGAGTTTCTGAAACAGATGGAAGAACTGCCTGAAAACAAAAGATTGCGTATTGCCACCATTTTCAGTTATGGTGCAAATGAAGCAGACCCAGAGGAAGATGGCGATGAGAATAGCGATAATACAGAAGGACTGGATGCAAGCAGCCGTGAATTCTTAGAGAGGGCTATCAAGGATTACAATAATATGTTTGGAACAAGTTATGACACAAGTGCTGACAAATTCCCAAACTATTATAAGGATGTTTCTCTGAGAATGAAGAATAGAGAAATCGATATTCTTCTGGTAGTAAATATGTTCCTTACAGGTTTTGATGCTACTACTCTCAATACGCTGTGGGTAGATAAGAATTTGCGCTATCATGGATTGTTGCAGTCATATAGCAGAACAAACAGAATTCTGAATAGCATCAAGCAATTTGGAAATATCGTTTGTTTCCGCAATTTGGAAGACTCTACCAATAAGGCGCTATCACTCTTTGGAGACCCTGAGGCACGAGGGGTTTCAATACTCCGTCCTTTTGAAGATTATTTCAATGGATATGATGATCATAAGGGAAAACACCAGGAAGGATATAAAGAACTGGTAGAGGAACTTCAGAAGATGGTAGAACCAGGCGAATCTCCTGTAGGTGAAGAAGCTGAGAAGAAGTTTATCAAGTTGTTTGGTAATATCCTGAAGATACGAAACCTGCTCAGTGTCTTTGATCAGTTCCAAGGTGTGGATATGCTCAGCGAGAGGGATGTGCAGGATTATACCAGTGTCTATCTTGACCTGAGAGAGAAATATATCAACGTGCAGAAAGATAAAGAAGATATCTGTGATGATATTGTCTTCGAGATGGAATTGGTGAAGCAGGTAGAGGTTAATATAGACTTCATCCTCTTCCTTGTAGAGCAGTATCGCAAGAGTCATAATCAGGATGGTGAAATAAGGGTTCGTATCAGTAAGGCAATAGACAGTAGTCCTGACCTTCGTGATAAGAAGGAGTTGATAGATAAGTTCATAGAACAACTGACACCTGATAGTGAGGTAGATGCTGCATGGCGAACGTATGTGAATGTGGAGAAGCGCAGACAGTTTGAAGCCATCGTTGATGAAGAACATCTGAAAAGAGAACAGGCAGTTGATTTCATAGAGAATGCCTACGAGCGTGGCTATGTGCCCGAGGGAGGAATGGAACTGGATGGTATTATGCCACCAATCAACCCATTTGACATAAATGCTAATCGTGAAGGAAAGATTGCTACAGTCTTAGAGAAACTAAAGGCATTCTTCCAAAGATTTGCAGACATCAGTAATGGGGACTTTGGAGAAGAGAACACCTCCAACGCATTGCCGCTCCATCCTGTAGATTATCTGAATGAAACTTCAGAGGAAGAAGAAATGTCAAAAGCAGCAGAAATTGAAAACTAAATAAGAAGCATGAAACCGATACTACCAAGACCGCTTTTGTGGACAGAGATAAAGACGATGGATGAATTCCTGAATGGAGACTTCCTGACTTCCTTGCTGTATGATTCTTTCAAGCGAATAGTCGGGACAATGGATATTCCGCATATAAGTGCTGTAACATTTTTCAATGAGTTGTATTACCAACTGACGCGATACAATTATGAAAAACCAGAGCCAGAGGATTATCCTCGCTATTATAATGACATCAAGACGCATTTAGGGTATGTGAGTTATACCAATTTGGTGCTGACCATGATGTATCACTATTGCCGATTGAAAGACTGGCGTTTTCATGATTTCAGAAGTCAATTCATGATGACCATCAGAGAGAATCAATTAAAAAAGGACTTTTGGCAGTTTTTCACAAGGGCTATATCAACCGTGTATCGCTGGCCAGAAATTGTTCCGTATCCAGAGAAGCCTTGTCCTGTTGCACCCAGTGATCTGGCGAAGAGGGGTATGGAATGGGATAAAATCACAAATCAATATGATTTGGAAACCATCAAGGAAATCTTGAACTTGTGGAAAAGTGATGAGGACAAGAAGTCTGTTGCAGGCATGATAAGGAGGAACATGCGTGAAAATAAAACGATTCCCGCCTACTCGCATAAGTATGATGGTGTTGTGAGATACTTATTACAAGTGGGGAATGATGTAAGGAACACACCAACATCTCTTGGTGGTGTCCTTGTATCGGAAACAATAAGCGGAAAGAACGGTGTGACTTACAGATTTTCCACGCCAAAGGAAACTGATGATGTTACGGAAGTGTTGAAAAAGAAGGATGAGGAAATACTCCTATTAAAAATGGAAAAGGAGGACTATAAAAGGAGACTCGCTTTGTCTGAGAAAAAGAACAAAGAACTGGAACTACAGCATGAGGAGGATGAAGCAAGAATGATAAGTGGTTTCGGTACTGTAGTTGTTGAAGAACAGGTAAACAGCAAGGTGGTTAATCATCATGTGATTGACACCAACACAAATATGGCTTTGGCTGAATCGCAGAAGTTGAACAAATTGCGCCAAAAGCAAATAGAACAAATGAAAAAGACGAGTGAAAAACTTGAAGAATCAATTAAAGAACTTCAAGAGAAACTCGGTAATGAAAGCGTTCCTCTTTCTGTATTGGCAGAAGGCTTAAAGGATTATGCAGATGAAGCAGGAATAGACGAGGCTCATAAACTTTTCAATCATTTGAACACTTTGCTGATTGAAGTGACTGCATGGACAAAGAACGTGCCAGAACTGAAGAAGTTTTTCAAGAAAGCAAGGAAAGATATGGAGAAAAACAACATTTTTAAGGACGCGCAGGTGACCATACAGCAACCGACCATCAATGGCCCTTTCAATGAGATACATGATAATGACAACGTAAATTTAGGAAAGTAAAGATATGGCAGAGAATAATCAAGGGATAGGTGGCATCACTTTCACGGGTGACATAACGGTGAATGGTCCCATGTTTGACATTCACGATAATCAGCATGTGCATATCCATACGAATGGGCAAGGCAAAGAGAATGGGGAAGAAAACGAGCAGTCGCCTAACATTAAGTTGCTGCGCCAATTAGTGAGTGCGGCAGATGCCTCAAAGCCCAAACAGATACTCATGCCATATAAAGCGGCTCTCTCCATCTCAGCGGTTCCTCGCTGGGATTACAGCACGTTCAACAGGTTCATGGGGACAAATGTGACACGCAATAGTTTCAGTAATTGGATAAATGAAACTCAGGGATGCACATACACAGATGAAGAGATTGACCCCATCGTGGAGCAGTTCAAGAAACTGACGTAGAAGGGCGTTTTGCCATGTCGGGGTGGCACTTTTCTTTATTTCCCGAACATTTCTGAACATTTCCGAACATTTCCGAACAATGAACAGCCTCTGCAACGAAAAGTTGTGGGGCTTTTTTTGTGTCCGTACCTTTGCATCAGAAATCCGAGTCAGTGCGCAGGGCGAGGATGAAGATTATTCAAAATAAAATAAATACAATTTATGACTAAACAAGGTACAATCAAGAGAATCGGTGAACCGCGTGAGTTCACCACGAAGGAGGGAGAGCGGCGTTTCTCTTATCCTGTGACAGTTGGCATCCCCTATGTTCGTCAGGATGGCAAGACTGGTGAGGACGAACTGGTGTGCGACCACATGACGGGCAACCCTGACTATGTGAAGCAGTTGGAGGATTTGGCTCAGCGGGGCGTGGAGTGCGACCTGACCATCTCGTTTGTGGTGAGAGAGTATAACGGACGTTTGTTTAACAACGTCAGATTGCTGAACATTTCGCAAAGGATTTCGGCATGAGGAAGATTGTGATCACTGACAAGCGGGAAATGGCGAAGATGTGCGAGGCGATGGGGATGAAAAATCCTTCCTCTTGCTACCGTGCACTGAATTTTGAGACGCATTCTTTATTTTCTTCGCTAATACGATGCCATGCGATGAATCAACTGAGGAGTTCACGATTTTTACATAACTAAAAAAGAAAAGAATATGAATAAAATGGAATTGAAGCCTGGTGTGAAATACCGTGGCAGCGCGATTATCAATGACTATGGTCAAGTACAGTTCACAGCTTATCAGCAGGGCACGAAGCCTGGCAACCTGCACACGGTGCTGGAGACGCCTTTTTTCAAACTCTCGGAGAGCAGGAAGATGTGGCAGGTGAAAGTCAACTTCGAGAAGACGGGCTTCTCGGTGATGAGTGCCACAAACAGGTTTGCGTTGGTGCTGGCGCAAATTATCTCGTATGTGAAGTGAAAGGTATTTCAAACATGAAATTTTACTCATTCAATTATCGCAAGTAATAAAGCCACAGATTCATTTTTTTCCGATTATGGCAGATTCTGCTGATTTTCGCTTTCTTGGCGAAAGCCCATCCAGATGGTTACGAGAGCCCTCATCTGTGGAATTTAAGAAGTCCCTTCTCATGAAAAAATCAGAGAGATCTGAGTAATCTGTGGTGATGAAGGGGGCTTGCGAACCTTTAGTTCGATGAAGTCAAACTTAAAAAAACTTTGTAGAATAATGAAAATAGAAGTATATAGTAACAATCGCAGTGTGAAGCCAATGACCTCTTGGGGGTCGTTGGCTGACATGCACAACTTTCTTGAAGAGAACAAGAATATTGCTGCCATCTGTGCCAAGATTAAGGAAACGGGTGACAAGTCTTTCAAGTCGCAACTTCCTGCCATGATGCCGATGGGCATGGTGGGGGAGAAGACGAGGAAGAAGGAGAATTGTGTGCCGACGGGATTGGTGATGGTGGATGTTGATGGCCCCCTCCCTTTGCCGTCCTCAGAAAGGGCACTTTCTTCGGTCGCTCCCGACAGCGCAACATCTAGTTGCCCTGTTTCATCGCTCGCTACCCCCAGGGGGGAGGAGAGACCATGCGGCGAGAAGGGGGGCGAGTTTCTTAGTCGGGAGGAGATGAAGAAGTGGGTGGAGAAGATGAGGGCTGAGTTGGAGAAGATGCAGGTGGTGATGGTGCATATCACGCCTTCGGGGAGGGGGCTGAGGTTGTTGGTGCATTGTCATGCGGACGGGATGGAGGCAACGGTGAAGCGGCTGGAGGAGGCGCTGAATTTGGGTGAGTTCGGGCATGTTGACCCTGCTTGCAAGGATTTGTCGAGGTTGAGTTATCTGGTGCCTGCGGAGTATATCGTGTATGAGAAGGGGCTGTTTGACGAGGTGCCTGCTGTGAGTGTGGAGGCGATGAGGAGGTTGCAGTGGACGGGCACAGCGGAGAAGCATTCGAATGAGAGTCGGCAGGTGGGTGAGGTGATGGAGAATGACGAGCGGTGTAAGGATTTTGAGTATAACGGGTATAGGGTGGCTGACATCGCGAGGGAGTATGTGGCAAGCACGGGGGGTGACCCTGCTGGGGGTACGGTGCACACTTTCTACAACGAATTGATTGTGATGTTCAGGAACATTTGCAACAATGACCCGAAGATTGTGCATGCGGTGCTGCCTCGCTTTGGCCACTCGATAGAGGAGACTTGGGACCAGTGTGTGCACATCTGTTCGACGAACCGCACCACAAAGATTGACATGAAACTCTACATGTGGCTGAAGAGCAGGAACATGTTGGCGCAGAGAATGAGCGGTGAGATGCCTGAGGAGGAGAAGGAGCCGCTGCCTCCCATGCCTGCCCTGCCTCCTGTGTTCCGCCAGTATGTAAACGCTGCACCAGAGGATTTCAAGGTGCCTACGGTGGTGGCATTGTTGCCGATTTTGGGTACGCTGACGAGTCACCTGAGAGCCACTTATTTTGACGATTCGGAGCAGAGCACGGAGTTCATCAGTTTGCTGTTCGCTCCACCTTCGAGCGGCAAGTCGTTCATCAAGCGGTTGAGCAAGTTGCTGAAAAACTTGAGGGACAGGGATGAGTTGGCGAATGCAAGGGAGGAGTTGTATGCGATGAGCGAAAGGAAGAAGGGGGCGAACGAGAAGGGAGAGGATGTGCCCAAGGTGAGCGTGAGGATTGTGAAGCCTCTCATCTCCGTGCCTGAATTGCTGACGAAGATGCGGAACAATCAGGGGCATCACATGTATATCGAGGCTGAGGAGTTGGACACGTTCAACAAGGGCAACAGGACGGCTGGCGGCGACAAGAGCGACTTGTGGCGGGTGACGTGGGACAACGGGTTTTATGGTCAGTATTACAAGAGCGTGAACACGTTCAAGGGTGAGGTGCAGATGTTTCTGAATCTGCTTTTCACTGGCACGCAGGACCAGATTGACAGGTTTTTCAAGAATGTGGAGGATGGGCTTGTGACTCGTTTCTCGGTGTGTCCGATAGAGAACCAGACGTTTGCGAAGTTTGTGCCTTGGAAGAAGTTTTCAAAGAAGGATGAACTGCAAATCAGGAACATTCTCGACAGGCTGGAGATGAAGAACTACAAGATGCCGTTGCGGTTTGACAAGAGTGAACTGGTGGACATCAAGAGGGAGGAGTTTGACGCGCTGGTGCCGTGGCAGTATGAGTTTCAGCCTTTGGAGCACGTTGACTTGAATTACATCTACCCCACTCTGCTGGAGTGGCTGGAGGAGGAGCGCATCAAGGCTGCATCGACGCTGGACGAGGCGAGGGATGTGTTCAGACGAAGGGCTGCGGTGAAGGGATTCAGGGTGGCGCTGGTGTGTCATGGATTGTATGCGAATGTGGGGAAGAAGGAGCAGCAGGTCATCAGGGACTTCGTGAAGTGGTTCTGCACGGTGGATTTAAGAAACTCGCTGGAACAGTTTGGAAAGCGGTATAACGAACTGCAGGAGAATGTGAAGAAGAGCGGTGTGCCGCATCATGCCATATTTGACAAGATGGGCGACTCGTTCACTAAGGCTGACTTGAGAACTGTGCTGCAGCGTTTTTTCATCAAGACACCTGTGCGCAATGTGATTGCACTCTGGCACAAGAACAACTTGATTGAGAAGCATGGAAATGTCTATGTGAAGAATGAGAAAATGAAAAAATGAGGACGGATTATGATTGAAATGACATTGAAACGTGAACTGAGCACCCCCTTCTATACGTTGGGGGTGCTTGAGGAACCCACTACGGGTTTCCGGTGCAAGACGCTTGAAAAGCCTGTGGCATCGGTGGTGAAGAATCCACGTGCCCCGTTCGTGGCTGTGCCTTCGGGATTGCACAGGGCTAAGATGATTTGCGAGGGACTTGACTTCGGCATCGGGTTGTCGATGATGGGCACTTACCATGAGGCAAGGCTGGTGGGCGAAAGCAAACCTTCGCTTGCAGAGGCTGGGTGCATCTGCGTGGGGAGGAGGTTTGTGGATGGTGTCGGAATGGAAGGGGGCAAGGAGGTGATTAAGGTGGTGTCGCAACTCGTTGACCACTTTGTGGCGATGGGGCTTATCTCATCAAAGGGCAAGGTGGGTGACATCGTCATCAACATCTCGGAGGATGAAATGGTGACTGGCAGGGGAAAGGACATGGACGAGGATTGGGAAACAAGGGCTGTTCCGAATTGGGACTGCATAGCAACGGAGGAGGAATGCCATGAGGAACTATCTTAACATCCGCACCAAGCCTGTGGAAGAGGCAAGGAACGAGGTGGACTACTGGTATCAGGTCATCTGCCTCATCAGGAAACACTTTCCCAAAGGCTACATCGAGTTTAAGGCGCTGTGTGTGAAACTCTATGGTGCACGGGCGATGCTCGTGTTGGAGAAACTGAAAGTGGCTGGGATTGATGTGGATGAACCTCTTATGGTGGAATGGACGATGGAGGGCTCACGGGAGTTCTTTACAAAGATTCTTCTGACCTTGGCTTTCATCAACCGAGCCGGCAGCGACATCCACTACAAGATTCTTGAAAAGGCAATGGAGAAAATGCTGGCGTATGGGGGGATGGAAATGGAAGAATGAGGAATGGAAGATGCACCTCCTGAGGATGGGGGGTGCATTTTTTGCAACTTTTGCACTTTTTGCACTTTGCAACTTTTGCACTTTTCATTTGTCAAGAACCTTTTCTCAACTGTTTATGGGGAGTTGTACTCTACCCTATTCCCAATGTGAGGGAAAAGATGAGGACACAGATGTAGTTGAAGAAGATGATGGTCATGAAGGTGTCCATGTCGCTCTTCATGTAGCCGGTGGAGGTGAACTGCTCGGAGATATAGTTTTTCCTGTTGATGTGCGGATGCACAAAACGCTCCATGATCCAATAGAACAGGCAACCGAGGATGATGCCTACCGTGAAGCCCACACAGACGTCACCCAAATAGTGAACACCGAGGTAGAGACGGGTGAAGGTGGTGGTGAGCGACCAGAAGATGAGGGTGGCTGTCACTTTGGGACTGCGGAAGAGCCACGAGAGAAAGACGGCAACGCACATGGTGTTGCAGGCATGGCCAGAGAAGAAGCCGAAACGTCCGCCTCGGTAGTCGCGCACCACATCAACGAGATACATGAGTTGAGGGTCTTGCGTGGGACGCCAGCGTTCCACCATCGGTTTGACCAAGCCTGAGCAGATGCGGTCTGCCACGAAAATGAGCAGGGCTATGGTGACATAGACCATCACGGCTTCTCTCCAAGTGTTGTTCTTGAAGATGATGATGAGCAACGTGATGATGACCAACGTCCATGAGAAGGTGTTGGTGACGGTGTACATCAGGTTGTCCCAGAAGAGGCTGTCGCTGCCGTTGATGGCAAGCGTGAGCTGATGGTCAAGTTCGTTGAGCTCGTGCATTATGAAAGTTGACAGTTGAGAGTTGACAGTTGAGAGTTGACAGTTGACAGTTGAGAGTTAGATGATTTCGAGGGCGTTGACGGGAATCCATCCCTGTTTGCCTTCTTCAAATTTCACTTCGAGCCATTCCTTCATCGAGCCATCGAGAATCTCGACTTTTGAGCCTTCGTGGATGAGGAATAGGTCGGTGCTGGTCTCGCTGGGTGAACTCTTCACGGTGACCGAAGGTGCAAGGATGATGGCTGTGCTGCGATGGGTCAGGTCGGCATGTTGTGAGACGGCTGCCAAGTTGGCGATGATGACGATGACCAAGAGTATCATGGCACCATAAACGCCTGTCTTTCGCACTGTCAGTTGTGGCATGAACATATAAAGCAGCACACCGATGAGCATGAGGATGAAGGCGATGATGCCTAACATGGCCCATGCGTTGATGCTCATGCAGTTGGTCAGGTCGCGCCACCATGTGACGAAGAACATCTCGGAGGGGGGCACCACTTTGTCGATGGTCTTTCCTCGTGCCAGCGCGAGGTTGGCGCGGATGTCGGCATCGCCCGGGTCGAGCAGGATGGCACGTTCGTAGTTGAGCACTGCCAAGGGTATCTCGTCCATCTTATAGTAGCAGTTGCCGAGGTTGTAATAGACCTCAGCCGCCACGCCTTCATTCTTCAGCACTGCCTCGTAGGCTGCGGCTGCATCGCGGTACTGTTCTTTCTCGTAGAGGGCATCGGCTTCGGTCTTGGTGGCAGCGAAGGATGCAAGGAACGAGAAGGTGAAAATGAAGAGAAAGAATATCTTGGGGGCTGTCCGCATGGCAAATTGCAAATTGTCAATGGTCAAATGGTAAATCTTCATAGGTTGTCCTCCATTTTGCTGATGGCACTGATGGCGCTGTTATAGACGTTTTCCATGTTCTCATTCACATCGCCTGGCGCATAACGTGCAAATTCACAGTCGTTGAGCACTTTCATGAATTGCTGTATCTGTTCGTCGGGCACTTGTCGGGATGTGAGGGATTGTTCGATATTCTCTTTGTTCAGCGACTCTTGCGACATGTTGAACTTGTCGCCCACATAGCCCCAGAGGGCACGGAGCACTTCGTCATAGAATCGGCTGGTGTCGTGACTGTCAAGGAGTTTCTTGGCGGTCTTCATTCTGCGGAGTGCCACCTTGTTGGCTTTCCTGCCACGAGAGAGTGCCACATTGGCGTTGGCTTTCATCTGCTTGCGACCCAGCACGATGACCATCACGAACAGAAGCAATGGCAAGAGATAGGCTGCAAGATATTTCCATGTGCCAAAGAAGGTGTCGCCGGGTTGATGCAGTTCCACCTCACCCTGCTTGATGAAGCGGATGTCTTGGTTCAACTGCTGCACATCTTGTTGCTGACCGCTATAGTTGGAGACGCTCTGAGCGGAACCGCCCTTGCCCTTATTGACCTTCAACGTGTATGCCTCGGTCTTGAGCGTCTTGTATGAACGGGATTCGGTGTCGAAATAGATGAAGTCGGCGGCAGGAATTTCGTAGGTGCCTGCATGACGAGGTACAAACAGGTACTCAAAATCTTTTGTTCCAGCCAATCCGGAACGGGTGAGTTGGAAGTTGTCGTTCACTTTGGCGTCGTAGGTCTCAAAGTCTTTTGGGAACTGTACATCGGGAGTGGAGATGAGTTTCATGTTACCACTACCCTTCACGCTGATTCTCAGGGTGACAGCCTCGTTGGCATCCACCTCTTTCGTGCTGATGCTGGAAGAAACGGAGAAGTGTCCTACTGCACCTGAGAAGCCTTCGGGCTTGCTGGGCAACGGAGAGACATTGATGGTGAGGGTCGGTGTGGTGATTTTGCGCTTCACTTCGGTGTAGCCGCTCTGTCCGTTGAAGAATGCCTCGAAGGGGTCGAGGTTGCGGTTGCGGGTGATGACCACTCCTTCGTAGGTGATGGAGGGGATGGTCAGTTTGCCTGATTTCTGCGGGAAGAGAAGGTATTGGCTCCACACCACTGAACGGTAGTTTCTGCCATTATACTGTTCAAGGGAGAACTCCTTGGTGCGCGGAAGCGGGATTTCCTGAATCTGGAAACCGTCGAGCGTAGGGAGTTTTCCATCTAATTGGGTCAAATCGACCAGCGTGTAAATCTTGTAGGTCAACAAGATTGCCTCCTGTTCGTGAACTGTCGTGCGTGAAGCAGTTGCCGTCATGAAGAGGTCTTTGGCTGAGATGGTGGGCGATGCGGATGCAGCAGGTGCTGAGGATTGACGCCCTCCCCCATAATTGCCGCCACCGCCTCCATTGGCACCTCCGCCACTGGATGAACCACCTGCACCGCCAGACAGGACTCTCACCTGCACGGGCTTGGACTTCACCACCTTGCCATCTACATGCACACTAGCACTGCCGATGGTGTATGTGCCAGGAGCCTCGGCAAGAAGCACATAGGTGTAGATGATACTGCTGCTTTGCGAGGTGCGTCCGTTGATCATCTGGAAACTGCTCTGCGAAGAGGTGGCTGGTCCGTAGATGACCTCGAAGCCCTTAAAGTCGGGCGCACTGAAACCTGACACATTCTGTGTGTTGACCGTGAACTGCACCCTGAACTTGCCACCTGCTTCGACGGTGGACGGTGCTGAGGCACGGAAGGACACTTCGTCAGCCCATACGCTGACGGAGAGGAACACCAATACTATGATATGTATAAGCCGTTTCATTGTTACCAATCCTTCTCTAAACTACGACGTCTATTGTTCTGATGCTTATTGACCTTGCGCTGCACACCTTTCTCGTCCTGCTGTGCGGAGTTGAGGAGTTGTTCGGCGGCTTGGTCGCTCATTTCATCTTTCTTTTGTTCGGGTTGAGGTTGCTGCTGTTGCTGCTGCTTGTCCTCATCCTTCTTCTGCTGGTCTTGCTTCTGCTGATCTTGTTTCTGCTGCTGCTTGTCCTGATCCTGCTTGTCCTTGTTCTTGTCGTCGTTACCGCCACCTCCGTTCTGGTTCTGCTGGTCTTGGTTCTTTTTCAACTGATGCTGAGCCATCGCCAAGTTGTAGCGGGTTTCGTCATCTTCGGGGTTGCAGCGCAAGGAACTCTTGTAGAACTCAACGGCACGTTGGAAGGCAGACACGGCATTGCCGCCTTGCTGACGGGATGCAGCCATGCCTTGTGCGTACCAGATGTTGCCCATATTGTGGAAGTTACGAGCCTTGCGCAGGGGATCATTCGTACCGATGGAGTCAGCCTTTTTGTAGTTTTCGAAAGCGGTAGAGTCCTTCATCTGCATCACGTAGGCATTGCCCAGATTGTAGTAGCCCTCGAAAGTGGGGGCTTTGGCAATGGATTTCAGATACATGGTCTCCGCTTTGTCGTATTGCTTCTCACGATAAGCCTTGTTGCCCATGCGAATGAAGTCGCGGGCACTCTGTGCCATCATCGGCAGCACAAATATCATCAATAATATGCTAAAAATCAGTCTCTTCATCTCACTTGAAAAGTTTGAATTTCGTTAACACATGATTCTTTCTCTCCATGATGCAGAACTCTACGACCAGCACGATGAACAGCAGCAAGGCTACTGCCACGAACTGCTCGTCGTATTCGGAGTACATCGACTGGGAGATGTCTTCTTTCTGCATCTTCTCTATTTCCTTTTCCAAAAGCGACTGCGCCAGATTGGTCTGGTCCACATGGATGTACATGCCACCGCCAGCCTGTGCGATGTTCTTGCCTATCTGCTCGTTCAGTTTGGTGGTCACCACGTTGCCCGAAAGGTCTTTCTTGAAAGAGCCGTCGCTCATCGGGATGGGTCCACCCTGCTCGGTGCCGACCGAGAGAACGAAAATCTGAATGCCTTCCTTATGCGCTTCCTTGGCTGCTTCGATAGCACCATCTTCGTTGTCTTCAGCATCGGTGATGAGGATGAGTGCCCGCCCCACATTGACATCGGCTTTCTTGGAAAAACCTGCCGTGGCACGGGTAATCGCCTCTGCCACATTGGTTCCCTGAATGGAGATGGTGGCTGGATTCAGTTGGTCGAGAAACATCTTGGCTGACACATAGTCGCTGGTCATGGGCAACAGGGTGATGGCGCTTCCAGCAAATGCCACCAAACCCACTTTATCTTCATCGAACTGCTCAATGAGTTTGCTGACAATCATCTTTGACTTGTCCAAGCGACTGGGACTCACATCCTGGCAGAGCATCGAGTTGGACACATCGACTGCTATCGCCACTTCGATGCCCGAACGCTTCACTTCTTCGTTCCGTGTGCCAAACTGAGGACGTGCCAACACCACTGCCAATAATCCTAATGCCACCATCAGCAAGGCAAACTTGACGTGACGGCGCATAGGTGACACATCGGGCATCAGGCTACGCATCAGTTCTGGGTCACCGAACACCTTGATTTGCTTCTTCATCCTGTATTGCACCAGCACATACACAGCTGTAAGCAACGGAATGAGAATCAACAGATACAAATATATGGGACTTGCAAATCTAAACACCTTAGTAATTTACTATTTGACAATTTACAATTTATTATTTTAGGGTAATCTCTTCAGCACCACTGTCCTCAACAGAATCTCCAACAAAAGCACCACGAAGGCGGCGATGGCGAAGGGCTGATAGAGTTCTCCGCGACGGCTGAACTGCTTGACGTTGAACTTCGTGCGTTCCATCTTGTCGATGTCTTGATAGATGGCATCCAGTTCGGCGTTCTTTTGGGCACGGAAATACTGACCGCCTGTCTCGGTGGAGATTTTCGTCATGGTCTGCTCATCTATCTCCACGGGCAACATCGCCGTGCCGCCTGTCGGCAGCGGATAAGGAGCCATACCGTTCCGCCCGATGCCAATGGTATAGATGCGAATGCCGTATTTCTTGGCAATTTCAGCAGCGGTCTGCGGAGAGATGTTGCCTGAGTTGTTCACACCATCGGTCAGAAGGATGATGACCTTCGACTTCGCCTGACTCTCTTTCAAACGGAGAATGGCGTTCATGATGCCATCGCCAATGGCTGTACCATCGTCGATGATGCCACGGGCTGCCATGTTGCAATCCACACTATTGTAGAGATTCATCAGCACCGTGTGGTCGGTCGTAAGTGGACACTGGGTGTAAGCCTCACCTGCAAACATGGTGAGACCCATATTGTCGTTCGGACGTTTCTCTATGAACCTTTGTGCTATTTCCTTCAGTGCCTCCACGCGGTTTGGCTTGAAGTCTTGCGCCAACATGGACGTTGACACATCGACTGCCAACATGATGTCAATGCCCTCCACATCGGTGTTGCTCCACGAATGCCTGCTTTGTGGGCGTGCCAAGATGCACACCACCAACGACATCAAGATGAGTCGCAACAAGAAGGGCATGTGCATCAGATAGAGACGGAACGTCTTGGGCACCTTCACATATTTAGTCGTGTCAGGCACCTTTAACGAAGGCAGGCTCTGCTTGAACCGCAGGACATACCACACGATGTATGGCACGAGCACCAACAGCAATAAGAAGAATAAAGGATTCTTAAACTCCATCTTATATGATCTCTATATTCTAATTTCTTTTTATAACTTTAACCCTAACCTTAACCCTAACTTTAACCTTAACGCTAACCTTTTCCAACTCACATCCCGCATGGTTCTCTCCATTACGGGGAAGATATTCGCAGGACAAAGTGGGTCTTTTAACTCTTCTCTCCCCCCTTGGGGGAGTTGGAGAGGGCTCTCACCCCTACAACGTCAACATATAAATTCTATACCCTACAAATACCAGCACGCCAAGCAGTACAAGACTTGCCACGATGATGCTTCCGATGAGTGTCCATTTAGCAATTTTCGAGCGCTTTTCCTCGACCACAATCACTTCGGGCTGCGGCTTCTGTTCTGGCTCTTCTATCTTGGTCTGGTTGATGTACTCTATCGCATTCACCAGATTGCGGTCATTCTCGTTGATGAGGGTGCTGTACTTCGCAAACTTCACGAGGTCTGCCGTCTGGAAGAGTTCGCGCAACTCGTTGATGGCATCTTCGTCATTCACTTCCTGCAGATGCTGGATGATCTCGTAGGAGGTCATCTCCATCGCATTGAAACCATAGCGTTCCTTGATGTAGTTACGCAGAGTATCTGTCAGTTGCGTATAATATTCCTTCGAGTCTTCACTCTGCCATATCTTCTCCTCCTTGATTTGCTCAATCTTCTGCATTGCCACTTTGTGAGGAGGTTGACGCTTCTTGTTGCGGATACGTCGGATGATGGGTTTGTTGGTCTTCAGACGATAAATCACATACCCCAACAGACCGCCAATGAGCAGTGCCAAGATACAGAACCACATGACTTCTCGCCATTCTGCCCAATCGAAGGGAGGAGCCAACTCCTCTTTGATGCCGAAGATGCTGTCGCCATGAAGTGTGTCAATCTCAAAGGTCAACACTTTCAATGCCAATTTTTTTGAGTGGTATTCCTTTCCATCCACCTTCACGTCCATGTCTGGCATCAGATAGAGCGCAGAATCAAATGAAGTGAAATAGTAGCGACGGGAGAGCATCATGCGTTTACCGTCGTTCAGAAGGCTGGTGTCGGTCTTCTCGGCACGAACAAATTCAATGCCCGGAACCACCTGCTGCAGGGAGTCCCATTCAGGCAGTTCCACGTTCGATTTGGCACTGGCACTCACCTCCAGAGTCATGCCGATGCGCTGGCCGATATAGATGCCAGCTGAGTCTAATTTTGCATCTACCGTCACTTGAGCATTTGCTTTCACAAAACACATCAAGCAGCAGATTGTCAGTATTCTATAAATATTCAATATTCTCATTCTTAAACTCTAACCTCTCAACTCCAAACTACACTAACTTCTCCGTCTGAACAGATTCATCAATGCTTTGACATAGTCTTCGTCTGTCCTCACTGAGATGTTGTCGATATTCGACTTCGTAAAGGCGTTCTTCAACCAAGACTGATGCGTCACCCACCATTCGTGGTGAGCACGACGTACGGCGCTGGAAGAGGTGTCGATGAAGGTTTCCCCTCCCGTCTCTGCATCCAGCATCTTCACGATACCAACGTCGGGCAGTTCCACCATGCGGCGGTCGTAAATCTGCAACGCCACCACATCGTGACGGCTGTTGGCGATGGTCAATTGGTTCTTGTAGTCCTTTGTGTCGAAGAAGTCACTCAACAGAAAGACTGTGCAACGCTTCTTGATGGCGTTGGTCATGAACTCTACCGCCTGCCCCACATCCGTCTTCTGACTTTCTGGTTGGAAAGTGAGCAGTTCTCTGATAATGAAGAGGATGTGCTTCCTACCCTTCTTCGGAGGAATGAACTTCTCCACCTTATCAGAGAAGAAAATCACACCAATCTTATCGTTGTTCTGAATGGCAGAAAACGCCAAGGTGGCAGCAATTTCGGTGAGCAACTGTCGCTTGGTCTGTGTCTGCGTACCGAAATCCAACGAACCGGACACATCGACCAGCAGCATCACTGTCAACTCACGTTCCTCTTCAAAGATCTTCACGAAAGGTTTTCCGAAACGTGCAGTCACATTCCAGTCGATGTCGCGAACATCATCACCATACTGATATTCACGCACTTCACTGAATGCCATACCTCTACCCTTGAAGGCGGAGTGATACTCGCCTGCAAAGATATTGTTCGAGAGTCCTTTGGTCTTGATCTCGATTTTCCTGACCTTCTGTAAAAGTTCCTCAGTTTCCATCCCAACATTTATAACTTAACTGTCAACTATCAACTGTCACCTGTCAACCATCAAGGAACTTCAACCTTATTCAAAATCTTACTGATGATTTCCTCACTGGTCACGTTGCTTGCCTCTGCCTCGTAGGTGAGACCAATGCGGTGACGGAGCACATCCTGAGCCACGGCACGCACATCTTCCGGGATGACGTAACCGCGATGCTTGATGAAAGCGAAACTGCGGGCTGCCAACGCCAGATTGATGGATGCACGTGGAGAACCGCCAAAGCCAATCAAGCCCTTCAGTTCCTTCAGGTTGTACTTGTCGGGGTAGCGGGTGGCAAAGACGATGTCGGCAATGTACTGCTCAATCTTCTCGTCGAGATAGACTTCACGAACCACCTTGCGAGCCTCCTCTATCTCCTGAGTGCCCATCACAGGACGGATGTCCAGTTTCTCTTGCTTGATATTCTGACGGATGATTGCTTTTTCTTCCTCCAGACGAGGATAGTCGATGACCACCTTCAGCATGAAACGGTCCACCTGAGCCTCAGGCAGAGGGTATGTGCCCTCCTGCTCAATGGGGTTCTGCGTAGCCAATACGAGGAAAGGCTTAGGAAGTTCATAAGTATTGGTGGAGATGGTCACTTGACGCTCCTGCATGGCTTCGAGCAATGCACTCTGCACCTTGGCTGGAGCACGGTTGATCTCATCTGCCAAAATGAAGTTGGCGAAGATAGGACCTTTCTTTGCCTTGAACTCACCATCTTTCTGCGAGTAAATCATGGTACCGATGACATCGGCAGGCAACAAGTCGGGTGTGAACTGGATGCGCGAGAACTGCGCATCAATCAGTGATGCCAAGGTTTTGATGGCTTTTGTCTTTGCCAAACCTGGCACACCTTCGAGCAACACGTGCCCATCAGAAAGAAGTCCCAAAAGGAGAGACTCCACCAGATGTTTCTGACCGATGATGGCCTGATCCATGCCTGTCATCAGGTTTGTCACAAACGCCGAGTGGCGCTCAATTTTCTCGTTTAATTCTCTAATGTCAATAGCTTCTGCCATAATTCATTTATTAGAAGTTAGAGAAGTTAAAGAATTTTGAGAAGTTATCGACGGAACTTTGCCTACAGTATGACATATGTCTTTAACTTCGAGCGAAGCGATAACTTCCGCAACTTCATTAACTTCATCAATTATAATGCAAAGATACACCATTCTACGCATATCTTCGCCCTCCCAAGTATTAAAAAACCTTGCATTTAAGAATAGTTAACCCATAAAGGCTTAAGAATATAGACATCAAAAGAAAGCCAACCGCAACACGAAGGCTACGATTGGCTTTTATTGTGTATGACATGAGGTTCTTTTACGGCAGTTTCACCACAGCGCCGACTGGGATGTTGTTGGGATCGGCAAAAGTGTTGATGCGGAGGATTGCCCGCACAGAATCTTTCGTGCCATAATACTTCTGAGAGACGCGGGTCAAGGACTCACCACGTTGCATGCGGTGTGTCTTAGGGCGTTCCTCCTTGGCTGGTTTCTGGACTTCAGGCTTCTGGGCATCAGGCTTGGATGCTTCTTTTTGTGGTTCGGGAGCCACTTTGACGCTATCGGCCTTTTGTGCTTTAACCAATGAATCCTTGTCTGCCTTCGGTACAACAGGTTTTGTGGACTTAGCAGGTTGGACAGATTTGTCCTTCTTGGCAGGTTTCGTCGTCTGTTCCACTGTATGTACTTTTTCCACAGCCTCGATGTTTCGATGAATCAGATAGATGAAGACACCCAGCACTGCCAACAGCAGGATGATGAGGACGGTCAGCCAGAAACGCTTGTTGCTTGATGGTTTTGATTGAGGTTTTTCCTCTTGTGAATGTGATGGCTCTGTCATCACACGGTTGAAGGCAGCCTGACGCTTTTCCTCTTCAAAAGTTTCTACTGAAGGGTCGGCTTTTTCGTTCGCAGGAGTCACAGGAATAGCGGAAACGGGATTGGTGTCCTTTACAGTTTCCACAGACACTTCCTTTTCCGTTTTTTCTGTATGAGGCACAACTTCAGGTTCCACATTCTTCTCCAATCTTTCCAGCAATTTCTCCAAGCGCACCTTCTCGGCATTTGCCTTACGTGCTTCTTCCACTGCGGTTTCCATCTTCGCCTTTGCCGCTTCGTATTGCTGACGGATATCATCTACACTTTCTGGCGTGGAGATGAGCATGTCAATGCCGGCAAAAGCATCTTGTGGAGTCTCCACCCGCTCGGGCTCTGGCACTTGGATGAGAGTTTCTATATCTTCCTCTTCCTTAGGCTCTTCCATCTCGATAGGTGCTTCTGTTTTTATAGGCTCTGCAACCATTACAGGTTCAGCAACCTTTGCTGATTCAGCAACAACCACGCTTTCCGTATGGGCATCTTCTGCCAAAGTCACCTCTTCCTCATTTTTTGTCTGAGGATTCAGCACCTCCACCACATGGTCTTCAGCGGTGAAAGAAAGTTTTTTATATCCTGGAATGACAAAACGCATGCCTGTTGACACGTTCACACTTTCGCGGTCACCGACCTCTATGAGTTTGAAGGTGCCCAAACCTTTTATCTTGACGACATCTCCTGCCGACACAGCCTCAACGATGGTGTCGAAGAATGCCTTGGAGAACGTCTCAGCCACCTTTTTCTGCACTCCTGCTTTCCGAGCAAGGGCGTCGGCTATATTCTGGAATGAAAGTTTCTCGTTCATAGGCTATTCCTTGTTAAGTTGCGTCTTCAGCGCCCCACTCATCTTGTAGTTGAGCGTGGTCTTCGACGGCACCACCATGTAGGCCTTGGAGGTAGGGTTGTAGATTCTGCGACTGGCTTTCTCGCGAGGCTCAAACGAACCAAAGCCTTGAATGGTCACGCTGTTGCCGTCGGCTATTTCCTCCAGCACAGTACCAATCAGCAAAGAAGACAGTTCCTTCGCCTCGCCCATCTCGAGGCGGGTCTTCTGCGAGATTTTCTCTAAAAATTCCTTGTTCGTCATTTTGTCACTTTACCATATAAGTCAAAATCGTCGGAATCAACGATATGAACATTGTAGAAACTTCCTTTTCTTAATGCCCCGTCTGCCACAGGAATGAGCACTTCGGGGTCCACTTCGGGCGAGTCAAATTCAGTTCTTCCCACGTAATACTCGCCTTCTTTCCTATCGATCATCACCTTGAGCGTCTGCCCCACTTTCTCTGCCTGCACCTCTGCGGAAATGCCCTGTTGCAAGTCCATCAACTCGCTCAGCCTGCGTTGCTTCACCTCATCAGACACTTCGTCCGTGAAGTTCTTTTGGGCAGGGGTCCCCTCCTCTTCTGAATAGGCAAAAGCACCCATTCTGTCGAATCGTGCCCAACGTACAAATTCCTTCAGTTCCTCAAACTCCGCCTCTCCTTCACCTGGGAAACCGACCATCAGCGTGGTGCGGAGTGCGATGCCTGGCACCTCCTTTCTGATGCGCTCAATCAGGGCGTAGGTATCCTCCTTGTTCACATGGCGCTGCATGTTGGTGAGCACTTTCGTGCTGACGTGCTGCAAGGCGATGTCGAGATACTTGCACACGTTCTTCCGTTCACGAATCACCTTCAGCAGTTCCCAAGGGAAATTCATCGGATAGGCATAGTGCAGACGAATCCACTTCACACCCTTCACCTCACTAATCCGCTCCACCAATTCCGCTATCTTTTGTTCGCCATAAATGTCCAAGCCATAGTAAGTCAACTCCTGCGCAATCACTTGAAACTCCTTCACGCCCTCGCTCACCAGATGTTCCACTTCTGCCACGATGTCCTCCATCGGACGGCTCTGATGATGCCCCGTGATGATGGGGATGGCGCAATAGGCACAATGACGGTCACATCCCTCCGAAATCTTCAAATAGGCATAATGCTTGGGGGTAGTCAGACGGCGTTCATACTGGCGTTCTTGTTGATACGTCTTGCCCAAGTCGTTGAGCAATTCCGTCCAGTTGAATTTGCCGTAGAACTTGTCCACCTGCGGAATCTCATGCCCCAATTCCTTCATGAAGCGCTGAGACAGACACCCCATCACATACACCTGCTTCACACGCCCCTCTTCCTTTGCCTGACACAATTCGAGAATCATGTTCACGCTCTCCTCCTGCGCATCGGCAATGAAGCCACACGTGTTCACCACCACAATCTCACCCTGCGGGTTCTCACTATCATGCGTCACACGATAGCCATTCAGTTCCAACTGACGAATCAGCCTTTCCGAATCCACCAGATTCTTCGAGCACCCCAGCGTGATGATATCTATTGTATTTTTTCTCATTCTCTCAACTCAAAACTCTCAACCCTAAACTCTTAACTCTTAACCCTTAACTCTTAACCCTTAACCCTAAACCATCAACTACTCTCCAAACAGGCTCTCCACAAACGCCTTGCGGTTGAACGCCTGCAAGTCTTCCATTCCCTCGCCCAGTCCGATGTAGCGCACGGGAATCTTGAACTGGTCGCTGATGCCGATAACCACACCACCTTTCGCCGTTCCATCCAACTTGGTGATGGCCATCGAAGTCACCTCCGTCGCCTTTGTGAACTGCTTTGCCTGTTCAAAGGCATTCTGCCCGGTCGAACCGTCCAGCACCAACATCACGTCATCAGCCTCGTACCCAGCGGCTTTCTTCACCGCATTCTTTATCTTCGTCAATTCGTTCATCAAGCCCACCTTATTGTGCAGACGACCTGCCGTGTCAATGAGCACAACATCCGCACCGTTCGCCTTGGCAGAACTAACCGCATCAAAAGCCACAGCGGCAGGGTCACTGCCCATCTGCTGCTTCACCACAGGCACTCCAACTCTTTCTCCCCAGATGCAAATCTGCTCCACGGCAGCAGCACGGAAGGTGTCGGCTGCACCGAGATAGACCTTCAAACCTGCCTGCTTGAACTGATAAGCCAACTTGCCTATCGTCGTCGTCTTCCCCACTCCGTTCACGCCCACCACCAGAATGATGTAAGGCTTGTGCGCCCCTTCGGGTATCTGGAAACCCTCTGTATCATCTGTATTGTTCTCGGTCAGCAGACCTGCTATTTCCTCACGCAATATCTTGTTCAACTCGTCCGTACCCACATACTTGTCGCGTGCCACACGCTCCTCTATCCTACGGATAATCTCCAACGTCGTATCGACACCCACATCGCTCGTAATCAGCACCTCCTCCAGATTATCCAGCACATCATCATCCACCTTCGATTTTCCAGCCACAGCACGAGCAATCTTGCCAAACACACTCTCTTTCGTCTTGGCCAATCCGTTATCCAGTGTCTCTTTCTTTTTCTTGGAAAACAAATCAAAAAATCCCATATTCTTTTTTCCTTTACTTATGTAATTAAAAGACAAAGGTACGAATAAGTGATAGAACAACCAAATAAATTTGGATTTTTCCCACCAATAGTGCCTTCGACACCGCCAAAGGTACGAATAAGTGGCTAAAAAAGCAAAAAACCCCTCCAAAAATGGAGAGGTTTGTCGTTTTCATGCCGAAGAGCACCCCAAAAGTGCACTCCAAGCCTATGTTTTAGTCATGTAGGGCTGAAGGTTCTGCCCCAAACGTCAGATTACTTCTTCATGTATTCCTTCACCATGTCGGCAGGAATCATCTTCTCATCAAATGCGTATGCACCAGTCTTGGGAGACTTGAACATCTTGATGACCTTCGTGTAAGAACGTCCGTCCTTATTCTGAAGGGTTGCGACGGTTTTTTTTGCCATAGTCTAATTATTTATTTTCAATTTACTATTTACAATTCAAAGTTCCCACAATCCACGCACTCGCCGAATGGCAAATGGTAAATTGTAAATCGTCAAATGGTAAATTACTTGATCTCCTTGTGCACAGTCATGCGCTTCAGGATGGGGTTATACTTCTTCAACTCCAAACGGTCTGGAGTGTTCTTGCGGTTCTTGGTAGTGATGTATCTTGATGTGCCTGGAAGACCGCTATCCTTCATTTCTGTGCATTCGAGGATGACCTGCACGCGATTGCCTTTAGCTTTCTTTGCCATAGTTCTTTTCTCCTTACTTTAATGTGATTAGCCAATAACTTGGATGTCCTTCCATTCGCAGTGACCCTTAGCGACAGCCTGCTTCAGAGCAGCGTCAAGACCAATGCGGTTGATGATACGCAAACCTGCAGCGCTCACCTTGAGCACAATCCAGCAATCTTCCTCTACATAGTAGAATTTCTTAGTGAACAAGTTGACATCGAAACGTCTCTTTGTTCTGCGAAGTGAGTGAGACACATTGTTACCCACCACAGACTTCTTACCTGTAATCTGACAAATTTTTGACATTTTCTTATATTCTTTTGTTAATTTTCAAATCTAATTTTACTTGGAGAAGTACAGGTCTTCACAGTTCCGGCAGGCCCGCAATGCCCACCTCGCGAAATTTGGAACGCTCAACCCTTTTTTTGTTTTTGAAAATTAGGGGTGTTTCTTTATTTTCTATTTTACCATGTACAATTTACAATTGATTGAGCAATCCAACAAATATCCATCGCCGCATGGCAAATGGGTAAATTGTAAATTGTAAAATTGTAAATGACATTGTGCTCCCGATTGGGATTACATATCCCTTGCCCTGCCACGGGCTATCATTCGAATCCTTTCCTCACCTCTCGAACTGAAAGCGAGCTTTCGTTCGCTCGTTGAGAAAATTCTTCGTGATCCGGTTGGGATTCGAACCCAAGACCCACAGCTTAGAAGGCTGTTGCTCTATCCAGCTGAGCTACCGGACCATCCTCTCATGGACTTTCCGTCCTTCTCTCAGGCCTCATCCACTCGGAGTTTTTACGTATGGCTCAGCCACACAAAACATCATGCACGGACATACGCCCACGCAATTTGCGGATGCAAAGGTACGCTTTTTCCCCGAACCTCACAAATAAATTTCAAAATATTTTTCTCGGTGAGACAAATTTTGTGCCAAAAAGAGTGGAAGCCACACGTTTACCATAAGGAAAGACTTTTCCTTTTGATTCTATCCATACATCTTCACGGCATCCTCATGCCATTGGCGAATCTCGTCTGCCAGCCATTGGGGGGAAACGACTTTGAGCCATGCACCACGGGAAAGGAGTTGACCTTTGAAGTCGGCTGTGGGACGGATGAAGAGTTCAAAGTCCACATAATCAGAGGTTTCCTGCTGTTGACGTTCTTCATCTGTTCGGGGGAGCGCTTCCCTTTGGGTGTGGTGTAACGGAAGGTCGCGAAGATAGTATTTTTCTTTCCCAAATGCACGGAGCACAATACGTTCTGGTTGCGTTCCGTCGCCAATGACCACCCCGTAGCACTCGCTGAAGAAGTCGCCTGCCTGAAAGTCTTTCTCTATCTTGAATGTCCCATCCGTCAGGGTGATGTCTTCCATGCGGTCGAAGGAGAACATGGCAAAGCCGCCATTGTCAAACTTTCCCAACAGATACCAACGCTGGCGGAACAGTTTGATGCAATAGGGTGAGAGCGTGAACGTCTTTGCCTCCACTGACTGATAACGCCGATACTTCACAGAGATTCGTCGGTTCTCTCGCATGGCTTGAATCACCGTTTCGAGAAATTCCCCGTCGGACGGAATGTTTTCGAGCATGATGCGATGCTGAAGACTCATGCTCTCACTCACGAGGTTGTTGACCGTCAACGTGGAAAGCATCCAGTTCTGCACAGTATCTTCACGCAACACCTCCTCGTTGCCGATGTAATAGCGATAGCCATCCCTACGGTCACAGTCGATGTAGATGCCGAAGATGTCCTCGATGGCATCCTTGTGGCGGTTAAATGTGGTGCGACTCAACGGCAGCCCGTCGCTCATGTCGGTCCGCATACATCGGGTGTTGATGTCCGCCAGCGAAATCTTTCCAGCACGGTAGATGGTGTTGACCAGCCAGATGTATTCTCTAAATAATGTGGGAGTTTTCATTGTTGCAAATGCCTGATGAGAGTTTTTCTGCGCAAATTTACTAAATCTATTTTACCCATCAAAAGATTTACAACACTTTTGTATCATAACACATGGTCACGGAATTCACACGATGCCCTACGTCGGCACGGTGCGCATCGCATCTCACGCACCCTGCGCGAAATATTTCATTCTTCCAGCGCATCATATTTCGTGCTGAAAGATGGTATTTGAAGGCCGACAAATTACGGAAATTGTGACCCAACCGAAAAAACAAGGGTGTTCATCTTTGTTCTTTCTTATTATTAATTAGTCTCAAATTATTATTCAATTTGAAAAATCCTTAGCATATTTTTTCGCATTCATTTGCCACATTCACGGCTTTTTTATATCTTTGCTCCCCCAAGAAAATCAATTGCAATTATGATTATGAGAAAGAAACTGTTTGGGTGGTTGACAGCCATCATGTGCTGCAGCCTTGTCGTGACGGTGGTGTCGTGCTCCAAGGATGACAACATTGTGAATCCAGACCCAGGAGTAAAGTTCAAGGCCATGCTGAAGACATTGAACTGGGGTGACGACACGTGTTTCGTCTATGGGCACAAGACGCCCGATGTGGATGCAGTCACCTCTGCATTGTCATACGCAAAACTGATGAATGTGCTGGGCTACAATTGCAAGGCGAAAGTGTCAAGCCCCATGAATCGTGAGACGCAGTACATTGCCCAACTTTTAGGTTTTGCCCTGCCTGAATTGAAGACCTCGGTGGCACCCCAGACACGGCTCCTGCTGACCGACCACACGGACTATGCACAATGTGTGGATGGTGCCCGCGAAGCCATTATTCTCCAAAAGATTGACCACCACGTTGAGGGTGATATTGCCGATGCCACCATTCCTTATGTTCGCCGTGAAATGGTAGGTTCGACTAACACAATCATTTATGAGTGCTATAAGGAGTTGGGCGTCGATATCGACGATGAAACGGCACGTATCATGCTCGCTGGTATCATCAGTGACACACGCAACCTGACGAAGACCACCACTTGTGGCATCGACTCAACGGCTTGGTGGGCACTCTCCACACAATTAGGCATCTCAAGAGACTCAATGGCTGTCATTAACCACAATATGGAAGATGCTGCCTATGATTATTCAGGCATGACCGATGAAGAAATATTGTTGTCTGACTATAAAGACTATGAAATTAACAACCACCAGATTGGCATCGGAAGTCTTGTCTGCAAGCAGGCAGAACTGGATGACTTCATCACGCGAATGTTGACTGCGATGCCTGAGGTCATGAAGCAGAAAGGTCGCCAGATGCTTTTTGCCAAGATTGACAACTTGGTGCCCAATACAGGAAACGACAAGGACGTAAAGCCATATATTGAGGAGGGAACTTATTTCATCTACTATGGCGAGGGCAGCAGAGAGGTGGCAGAGGCAGTGTTCGGAGCGTCGCTGCGTGAAGGCGTATGCTATACCATTGAGAACCTGTCACGCAAGCAAATTGTGCCCCGTATCACCAAAGTACTTTAGTCACCCAAGTTCACCCACCACGCATCTTGTAAAGTGGCGAATATTGGGACAAAAAAATGCTCCAAGGCTGTGTGTGCCTTGGAGCATTCTTTTCTGCTCTATTTCTTATACCAGCAACGCGTCTGCCAGCACCTTGAGGTCTTCAAGGGTCTTGGCCTTGACGGTTGACTCGACAGTAACAAATCACTTTACATATACCTTTTTGCCATTTATTATATTTACACCTTTCTTGGCATAAGGCATCTTAATTCCATCAAGAGAATATATCTCTTGAGGATAGGATAATGTTTTTATGTTCTCTATTCCTGTTACATCAAACTCCTCCACAGTTCTTTTAATCCATCTATTATTAGATGATAAAAAATCTTTCCATCCGGGAGCTTCCTTGTATAAATCAGAAGAGCCAATAGGAACATAGAGTGTAATACTTTTGTTGTTAAATGCAGCAGCACTTATATTAAAGGGGTTTTCGGAGAAACAATATATAGTTGAGAGGCTTGAAGACGGAAATGCGTCACTCTCAATTTTGACATCACCATCATTAAAGTCTTCTTCACGGATATGAAGATACAGTGTGGCGATATTATTACAGTCTTCGAATATATAACTAGTTGTATTTCAATTAATTTTGTTCTAAACGGTAGAAAAGTGATTACGTAGATTCTGCGGAAGACAATAACGATGAAGATTTAACGTATTTAACTTTTTTAAACCCCACGCCAATGGTTATTGAAGTGTGCAAATTACTGTATTAATCAGTGAACACAAATTAAGGTAGCACCAAATAGTTGTTATTTCTCGTGGAACGCTCTTATACATCCTACAACTTTACCGTTATTATCTAATGTATAAGTACCACTAATGATAAGCCACATGGGGAGATTTGGTACACTTTGATAATCATGCAGTCCTATAATGTTCTTCTCACCAAGCACATACCAAACGATTCTCTTGTGATGTTTGGCAAGATAATCCATCAGTGCATTCTTTCTCACTAACAGGTTTGTCCTTGATTCTTCTACTGCTCCCTCATCAAAACAAATTACTTTGCCCTCTTTATCAATAAACACACCTTCCTTGTCACCATGTTGCATCCCCATACCGTCAAACAATTGCTTCGAAGGAACAAGGCTATAAAAAGCCTCTTCCTTAGAATGGTCTTCTCCTGCCTCCCACAAATAGCCGATACTTGTTACTTCTGCATGACCAATAAACCGATTCGTTTTCCTGTCATATATTTCCTTCTTAATCAACCCCTCTTCATCATAATACTGATATGCTGGTGACCAATAGTACTCTCGATAGAATATTTCATATCTATCACTGCATTCTGGCATCCATCTTCCACCAAAATTCTGTTTTGCTGCCCATTCGTAAATCCGAGGAAATTCATCTTCGTCAATGATACAACTTCTTACTTGATACCACAGTTTTTTGTAAACATCATCATCACCGTGGGGCTCAGCCCACGTTGGATAACATTCCAAAGCAAGCCAATTACCACCTTCAGAGTCCATCAATTCTATAATCGGCTCAGCAGGAGGAATATCATCATCAATGTTCAGCCATTCAGCAATTTCAGGCTCCCAGTTATCATACATTTCTCCATATTTCCAGTAATCATTGCGAGGCTTTGTCCTTTGCTGATTTCCTTCCCTTCGAACTAATGTTGTAGGGTCTATATCACGAACAAAAGGATCCCATGGTCCTTCAAATTTTACGACATGTTCACTCCATATATGTTCTAATTTGGGGAAATTATCTGCTACCCTGGCCAACAGCTCATGCAGGGCCAACCACTGATATTTCTTTCCTATCCGCTCATTGGGTACTGTAGAGCGTCCTCTTCCCGAACCTACATTCAGGTCAAATGCACCATGCTTTTCTTCTCGATACCCGTATTTGTCTATAATGAGCTTGATGGCCAAATGACTCAGAAGTTCTGCGTTTATTTTCCAATTGCTCAATGCACTTTGGAATGTATATCTGCCGAAATCACCATAAGAATAGCCGACTGTCGTATGCTCCGTAAACATGGATGTTAATACACTACACAATCCAGGTGAATCCTTATAACCACTACACCCTTCATATAGGGCTTTTATCTCCTTGTCAGGCACTGGCTCATAATTAAACGAACTATGATAAGGAGGGCGTATCTTGTTCACATCAATATCCAGTCCTACACCTATTGAAATGGCATATTCAATGGCTTCCCGTGCATAGTCCCGTAGCAACACATGAGGATAGACTTCGTCTTCCACGTCAAATATTTTCGAATAGATGTATTGGCACAAGCCTGCCAGATGCTCTTTAGATTTCGATCTCACAGCACATCCTAAAGCCACTGCGTAAAGTCTTTCATGTATATACGGATCATCCACTGTCGAGAACTTCTCCAGAAGTGGCACCAACACCAGCATCCTATTGTGGAGAAGCTGAACAAGGGCTTTGGTTGCTGTGTCACGGAGTTTCCGATTTGTACTTGCCAAAAACCAGGATAGCAAAGTGGCCCCCAACTCAACCGACTTTTCTTCTATATAGACCTCATCACTTTCATTCCATGCCCAGTTTATGACATCTTCTATGATTTTATAGTTAAAACCGCCATAAATTCTGGATAATGTAGGTATCCACATAGCATCTCTGTCAGCTAACGGCATCGGAGCGAGCATTTTGTGCAGATAGTCTGCATTATAATAGTTCCTCGCATAATAGCCTATTTCCATGATGGTCCGAACAAGGACATCTCTGAATTGATCATCATCCATAAACTCACCAAAGTAGGTATCCAGATGCGAGTCTATAGTATTTTCATCTCTCCATATTAAACTGGATAGAACCGCACGTACTACGGCATTATTCCGACGGAAAGTGGGCAATGCGTCATACAATTCCACACCTTTACTTTCAGGCAACATAATGGCTAGTGATTCTAACACCCCCCCAATTCTATAAGGATCTTTTATCGTCTGAACATATTCCTCCAAGGCCTTAAAGTCAAATTTCAATTCGTATAGAAGATACCCTGCCCGAAGCATATTTTCGAATCGTTCGTATGTGAGGTATATACATTCCCCATACTTGCCTTCATCTCTATAAAATATATTTATACTGAAAACGCCTTCTGATATTAGACAATCCAACAACTCTCCTTCAACGAAAACA
The DNA here is from genome assembly GCA_900316975.1 of uncultured Prevotellaceae bacterium. Lineage (GTDB taxonomy): Bacteria > Bacteroidota > Bacteroidia > Bacteroidales > Bacteroidaceae > Minthosoma. Next base: position 29,156 of record ONFA01000040.1, read on the forward strand.
CGCGGGCAAATATCCGATAAAAGTTCAGCAGCTCTGTCAATAGGCATTTCATGCCGTCCATCTTTAGCCGTATATGCTATAAACCTTCGCACTGCTTTCTCTACGATTTTAATCGACGACGGATATAACTTATTCTTTCTGAGTGATTTCTCTACACCATTAAAAAACATGTTCATGACCGATGTAATACCCTTTATCCCATCGGGAATCTTCCTGTAGCCATTGTTCTTCATGCCTTCACAGAACAAACGCAGGAACAATGGATTCCCGAATTCAGGATTAAGGAATGGTATTGTCGGATACAACAGGTCGTATTCCTTAAAGAACAACCGTACAGCCTTTTGTGTGTTAATGCCGAATCCATGGTGCAATGCTCTCACACAGTAGTCATGGCCGAATTCTTCCCATGGGAGTATGGCTAGTTGGTATGAAGTACGAATACTCAAAACAAGTCCAAGCCACGGATGCCGTCTGATTTGATCAATGAAACTGCGGATATTATTTGGCCAGATAGCCAACCCATGTCCTTCATTGATGGCATCTATGAAAATGACAATACGGTGTCCTGTTGTCTCTGCCTTAGCTTCGAGCATTTCTAACAAATCGTCTGAAGTTCCAGTAAAGTGAAGCATTTTCATCATCTGGGTAAGAGGATCCTCGTCGGTGATGAATTTCTGTCCCAAAAATAGCAGGCTCATCTGCTTTTCTTTCTCCCGTCGCAGTACGACATCAGCCATCAGATGAGACTTTCCTACGCCAGCATCTCCTTCCAGAATCAAGACGGGGTCATTTATCAGCCTCATGACATCCTGATGCAAATCGTTGTAAACATGTAGGACATCAACACCTAACCCATATATTCTACTATACTTTCTGTAGGATTCGTCATTACTAATATTATTATCAACAACTATATTGGCAATGTCTTGAACCGCTTCACCCAGCGTCACCAATGCTGTCAAAAACTCATTCAGTGCGATTCTGTCTATACCTGCAACAGGAGTTCCCTTTATTTGCCTGATGGCATTCCTAACACTTTCAACCTTTTCAAGGGCATCATGGCAATACTTGCTCCTTTCTATTTTTCCGCAGGCAACCTCTGCTAATCTCAGTTCATCTTCTAAGAAATATTCCAGTGATTTCCCTCGCGAAAGCACCTCGAAGTATTCCGCCGCCTCAACTTCAATATTCAGCTTAGGCAGATACCGCTTGCCCAAGTCTTTGATGGAGTCAGCATTAAACCGTATCAAGTCTTCATCGGTAAATTCATGCCCTTCAAACCAGAATCGAAGCACACCTTGATTTTGAGGTTTCTGAATTCTTTCTATTAAGTCCGATGCCCACCAAAATTCAAATACGACTTGAGGATTGAGCTCTGTCCATCTTTCCACATAGCCATCAATCCGCTCTTTCATGCTCATCCTGCCCTCAACATGTGCATCAGATGGGTCTATTGGTACTGCGATGATATATCTTCTTAGATTTGGATGAGTCTTCAGAGCTTCTTTCACAGAACCATCTATTTGCTGATACTGTGAATTATCTAATGCCTTACAGAAATATTTAGCCTGCCAAGCCACTTCACTCCCATCTTCAAGAACCCTGTAGCACTCCACCCCTCCATCAGGTTTCCCATTGCGTACAAATCTCTTTGTGCACGGAATCTCTTCTTTGCGTGCCAGTTGACAAACAAATTCCTCAAAACCGTCCCTCGCTGACCCGTTCATGGGTCTAATATTATTGAAGTCAAGATTCAACATATTTATTTTTCTTCAATGACACCACACATAATACCATCTGTATATCCTATCTTATTATCTATTCTTGCTATTACTCATTCACAATAAACTTTATTTCGTAATAAGCTCTTATCACCTTTCGCTCCTTCATATATCATATCAAACCCAACTGCCTTGCAATATCTTGCGTCAATTTTGCCAATGGCCTCTTCATGACATCCTCCTCTCGGTCGTAGTTGCCGATAATGAATCTATTTGCGTCCTGAGGCTTTTTTTTGTAGACACCAGATTGTTGCATGGCTTCTACCATCTTGGCATTATATATCCTATTACGCCAGATTACATCTTCCACTTCTGTTTTGAAATTATTATAGAGCTTCTGTATATGAAAGTCCTCATCATAGTCAGGTATCAATCCTGTTGTCTTATCCACAAAATCTATTTTCAGTTGCTCAGCATCCCAAGTCAGCAGATAATTCAACAGAGACATATCATCAAGCCGGAACTTATAGGGATTCAGCATATCCCCTACTTGAGCATACATACACCAGTCCTTTTCCGTAAATGACTTCCCCTGATTGCATGCCGTACAACAGGGATAGAGGTTGTAGAACGCCACTGCCAGGTAGGGGTAATGGTTCTTGGGCTTCCAGTGGTCTATATTATATGTAGAACGATAAATGCTGCTCCTGTCAGTTTTTCCTTTTTTAGCTGATACGGCATATTGCGCATTACAATACACGCATGCACGAATGCCCATTTTCCTTACGCACTCAGGAAATAACTTTTGTTGCACCACATCATACTTCAATGCCGCAACTATATGCATATAAAATGCCTTCTCCTTCGGACTACCCCCATCATCCGACAGTAAAATCCGATGTGAGAAATCTATAGCCCTTGCTCCTCCTTTATCAAAAAGAGCGAAATGCTGCTGGTGAAAATTTGTATAATTCCATGGTAGCATTTCCAGTATAGCAGGCAAATTCCTAATGATACACTCCACATACTTGGCTTCATTCCCTGTCAACTGACTTTTCAGATGACGCAGACTATCAATTGCCCCCTCTTGGTTCAAAAGACGCATAGCATAATCCTTAGCCATACCCCTTATCTCGTCAGTAATCAGAATCTTCTTCATTCTTGATGTCTCAGTGCTTCAAGTTCTCGAGTAAGCTCGGCTATTTTCTCTTGTTTCGATATAACTTCACTCTCTCTGTATGCTTTTATTAGTTGCGTTCGCAACAGCGGCTCTCCTATCTTTTGTATAAAGCAGAAGGCACGTTCTGGTGTCCATTCTATACTTTTATACATCGGCGGACAATTTTGATACTCATCCCTGTTTGGAAATAGGTATCTGCATAGTGATACAACACTATATTTTGAAAACTCTCCCATAAAACCATGCTCCAAAAAGAAACTCTGTCGCAGGATATCATTGATATTGGCTCCAAAAGGATTATCCACATCGGTAGGAGGTGATTGATGGCCGTCTGCCATATACAGGATGTTTTCAATGGGAAAGTCACTCAGAATAAAAGGTGAGTGCGTCACTATCCAGATATTGATGCTTGAATCATTGTTCAGCCGCAGCCTTGTCAACATCGTTAAAAGCTTGTGTACAAACGTCCGTTGGTATTCCGGGTGGAAACATATCTCCACTTCATCAAGAATAACATTAAAGTACTTGTAACGGGGGGAGGGGCGTTTCACAGATCGTAAGTTCTGCAAATGGTAAACAATGGTACTGGTCGAGAAAATGAACTGCCGTTCACCACTGCTCATTTTTCTCATTGGAATAATCCTATTTTCTTGGGCGTTACCCTCTTCATTAACTGGCATATCCTTTTTCTCCAACATAATCTCATACGAGAAGATACTGGGAGGGAGTACTTCTATGATTTGCTCAACAGAGTTTAGTTGACAATCATTCCAATAATGCTCTGCATATTGCTCCAAATCAAAACTGTTTCCAAGTTTTATTTTTCTATTACGAGACAAATCATCTTTCTGGGACTTCAAAATATACCTTGTTGCTCTATAAGCCTTTAGTCCAATATGCCCATTTTGATTCTTCACCTTCTCTGCCAGAGTTCGCATTGGGTTGATATATTCTTCATAAGGTGCAGGATTCAGAATCTCCACAAAGTCAAAACTCGTATTGTCTTCCAGCAGTATCGCACTCTTTTCTTCTGAGTATGTGGGATATTTCAGTGCGATATTGATAATCTTGCATATCAAGTATATTTCTGCCATCAAGAGGTCTATATCCCTATTCAACTTGTAGTTAATACCAAACGTCCTTAATATCTCTTGCTGAAAGTTAAGATCCTTGGCTGTCATCACCTTTCTGAATAAACCAAGTATAGCCTGAATTTTAGTCCTTTTATTCTTCAGATCGTTTTCAATAGTCGAAACTTGTAATCCTTTCGATTTCACAGCCAGCATCTCTGCCAGTCTCTTGTTATCAAAGTAACTGCATACCACATCGGGATTAAAAGTATATTTGATAGTGTTCAACGAGTAACCATCAATATAATCAACTCTTTGCCGTTTATAGTAAATGAGCAGGGCCTCCATCCGTTGCTGGGTTAGTCTCATCTCTCGGTTCATGTCCACCTTACCCTTGTCCCTGAAAGGATTTAGTACGATTGGACACATATAACCATCATTCTTATGAAACAGACCGTTAATCCAAGCAAGGCTTGATGAATGTGGACTCACAGCTTTTTTATCCTGCCATTCCGTATTCTCGTCTTGGTAGTCTTGTTCCACATATGCCTGCATGCTATAGTTCACCACAATGGTATAAAACAATTTCTTTGCAAGTTCTTGATAATCATCAATGGATATCGTCATTGAGTCCTCCTTGGGATAGACAACTTTTGTATAAGTCACGCTTGGTACTTCCACTTTAGCAGATACTATCACAGTACCATTCGCCACCTCGCCATCTTCGCCCATTTCTATCCATGTCACCAAAGTGTCTTGACAGCATATCCTGTATCTATGCCCGTCCATTTCGTAGTCCATGTTGGCACATAAACCATATACATAACGTAAAGGATAGGCTCCTGCTCGTTGGATATTGTGCAATAACACATAACTTAGATTGTTTACCATACGGAATATCAGTTCCAGCAATGATGATTTTCCGCTGCCATTCTTTCCAACGATGGCATGCAATGAGATATTCTTAGCAAAGAAATCTTTATAAGCAGGTTTTTGAAACTCAAACGCCTTTTCTGTCTGAAGATTCTTCCTCAGATTCCCGTCACATTCTTTATATATCCGTATAGAATAGATGTGAAACATGATGGTCTTTCTTATATTCCAATAATCAGAACCTCTTGCCTGTCAGTATTGTTCCTGTTCAGAGCAAACGAATGATTCCCCAAATTGCATATTAACACATTATTCTTGTACTGCCGCATTACATTACATAATTCCTCGATTGAAGGAAATCCGGCTGAGGTATAAGACAATGCAATTATTGATTGCTGATGTCTGTTCAATAACGTATTCAGGTCTTCAAGATAATGGCTTCTCTTTTCAAATTCGGGATTCTCGCCAAACCTGATTTCTTTGTTTACTTTTACTTGATTAATCTGATTGGGGATGTTTTCGTAGTGCATCAGCCCTTCCAAAAAATGGTATCGGTTGTGATAGGTAATGGCAGCACTCCGTTTCTCACTGAAATATGGTGTGTCTATATAGACAAGGTCTGCATCCCTATTGCAATGCAAGGCAGACATGTTTGTTACCTCTACATGTGGCAACTCTTCAAATTGGAATTCATTCAACTCTCGTGTGAACTTCACGAACAGACTTTCAAAAGATTGCTCCCATGTGGTTTTATTTCCGAAATTCGCCTTTGTAAAACCCGTCCTAAGATTCAGATTCTTCCGATGGAAAATGTTGAAAGGACGCTTGATTATACAACTTTGGAACAAAACATAATAAGCACTCGATTTTTCTATATCATCAAGATAAGCAATATTCTGAACCACGGTGTCTATTATTCGATTCTCTTCCCTTGGATAGTATATATTGTCAAAGTTGTCCTCTATGATGGCCTGGTATTCTCTATTGGGCATTCTTTGAAGGAGCTGCAGAGCTTGCATTTCAGAAAGAACTCCTCTCGGAGATTGTAGCAGTGCTTTTGCTATTTCACAATTAAATGAGAGTATGTCATTATACACCACAGTCTTTCCGCTCTTCGCCATATAATAAGAGACAATACCAGTCCCGCCAAATAGGTCAAGCATGGTATCAAACTCTATGTGGTGCTCTGCCAACGCATCCCATATTTTTTCAACCACCCTGCGCTTCGAGCCATAGTATCTTGTTACGGGCAACTTCATTTCAGCAGTTCTGCCATCATGGCTTTTAATTTTTCGTATTCGGGTTCTATCACACAATGCAGTCTGATGCCATTAAAGCGAGCTATCGGTATGAAAAAATTGGTCGCAGTACTTCCTTCGACATTCATGAAATAGGAATAGGCTTCCTCCACAGTATCATTCATATAAGGGGCTACAAGCAGATATTCAATTTGTATAGACGGATAACTATCTGTCATCACCTGATGAAACTTTGCTATCTTGCTCACAGTTTCCTCTATATTGTATTTATTCAGTGTCGTCTTATTTTCTATGAATATGATAGTACCATCTTGCTTTCTTACGAAGTTGTCTACTTCGATATAAGGGAATCCTGGATTTTCACTTAGGCTTAATTCCACATCATGAAGCGTCTCTATCCCCAGTTCCTGCAACACTTCCTGAAACAGATCTTCAAAATAAGTACTGGCAAAATAGTAACTGTACTGTGGTTTGAGTGCATATACGGTCTTTATGCTAATGTCTTCCACACCACCGGCCTCTGTTTTCTTCTGCCTATCCTCAGTCTCGACATTCACCCAGGCGTGAAGGTTATAATCTGTTCCGTCCTTCTCCGTATTATATATACCAAGCATGGTCTGCTTGTTTTGTAGTTGTTCTTCAAGGTGTGTTCCAGTAAACAGTATTTGATTGCTTTTTTCAATGAACTCCTCGATGTTATATACTTCTTCAAAATACTGGCGATATGCCTCGGGTATTGATTGACCTTCTTTTCTGATATACAGGTTGTATTGCAATCTCGACATCAATAGTGCAAAGTCACTCGTTTTAAGTGCTATCTTAAAATCGCCACAGCGTTCCCTGTAAATACTAACGCTTTTCTTTCGATACACATAGATGTCGCTCAGCATATCCCAGAAAAAGGATTGCCTATCATTTTCCTTGACATGCTGGTCTATTCCCGTTAATGGTACAAGAAAATCGCCAACCTTTAAACTAATCTCATCTATATCAGAAAACTTCACCTCTCCATATTCTGTTCCTTCATTCAGACTTAAACGCTTGCTCAGATGATTGCTAATCCAAATCGATTCTGTGTCGACAGGCTGTACGTCATAGTTCTCCAGAGCGTTTATCGGAATGATGGTAGCCTTCAGCGTATTAACTGCTTTCACTTTCACAGCCGAACCAAAATACTGGTCATTCAGCAGTTGCACAAGGGTTTCTTTTGAGTTATTTATCTGTTCGTATTTGACCAAATCAAGAAATGCTTTCATCATTCCAGCCTTCTTGATCCAATCAATGAGGGTTTGGTTGGGTTTGCACTTTGCTGGGGCTATCAACAGCTTCTTCGGCTCATATAGGAGCAAAATGTTAGAATCATCCAGCTTATCTAAATTGGCATAAAGCTTCTCACTCAAATGATGGGCTATCTCGATTAAGAACGAATCTTCCGTCATGCCCTCGTCAAGGACATCATTTCCGGTGATAGTCTTGACATCAAATACTTCTCCAGCCACTTCATTGAATGGGCGTCCTGCGTACGTAGCGTTCACCACCTCTAGAACAAGATGATAAACAGGTGTCAACAACGCATCTACATCAATGGAAAACGTATAGACTGTCAATACACTTTTGCTCTTCCACTTCATATGCCTATTCAAATACATTTTGGGTAACAATACCTATAAGACGGAAAATTTCGTCTTGCTTATCAAAATTCACGCGGTAGATATCCAAGAGCACAAAGAGTTGTTTCGGGTCATAATCTATCAACTTTACTTCTGTTCCCTCTATATTGAGTGTTGCATGAGTCACATTCAATTCTATTGGCACAAACACAACAAAGCGCTTGATGCCACGTTCATCCATAAACTCTTGTATTCTTCCACGAATTTTGGTGTCGTCGTTGAACAAAAAGAAAAAGGCTCGTTTAGAAACGGGATCAACGAAGGCTTGATAGTCCCTCCTCAGTAGATTTTCATTAACATTCTCATACTGTAAAGCCTCCAAATAATATTGTAATGGGTCAAACAGAATTCGTGAGAGGTTTTTGAAACCATGTGCCTGCTCCGCAGCTACGTAAGCATTTTTGTATAATTCCTCTACCTGTCCATCTTTCGTCAGTTCCTCTTCAAAACTTAATGTAGGTTTCTCACGTAAGGCTTCGGCGATGGCACGGATGGCAAAGCGATTACTATCCAAAGGCTTGCGTGATATTGTTGATACCACCTCATCTACCTTTGAATCATTAACTTCCACTTGTAGCAACTCAGCCATAAGCTTAACCAACTCGGCCAAATCATCTTTACTACTGATTTTGCTTACTTCCACAACGTCTTGTTCTATCCGTCCCCATAGGGGTTGACTCATCTGTGCAATATTGACAGCTTGTGTCATCGTTGCTATCAGATAATGCCCCTTGATCTTGTTAAACAAATCAACCAGTTCACGATAGGAGTTAAAGAAATAGGCCATACGTCGTGTTGACTTATCGTGAATCTTTTCCAGTTCATCCACAGCAAATACTACACGATAGCCAATCTCTGCTAAAATATTCAAAAATAGCACGAGAACCTCACGACGATTGAAATCTGTCAATTTCTCCAGGCCATACTTCTGGAATGCCCCAATAGAATAGAGGTTTTTAACGGTGTCATCGTCCTGTCCGTTCTCAAAGAGTTTTTCTGTATAGTCATGTATATGGGCAAAGTCATCCTTAAAGTCATTGGCCAGCGTTGCAGGGGTAAATCCATCTCTTTCTCGCAAGGTCTTTATACCCTCCACAAGTTCATTCATGCTGTTGCTTTGTAGATGTCGCAGCAAGAAAATGAAAATATCCGTCTGATCCACATCTGCACGGCAGTAAAGCAGGTGTATGCCTAACTCGGGATGACACTCAAAATATAGGCTGAGATATTTCAACACATTGGTCTTGCCGTCACCATACTGGGCTTTAACAACAGTTGTGGTCATCCGATCACCGTCTATACCTTGCAGTTTCTTTTCAATATGTTGTTTCAGACCTTGCTGGTCAACAATCATATAGGGGAGGTCCGGCACTTTTCCTTCTGTCCAGTCCTTCCTAATAATTTCCATCTTACTCTGATCGATGGATAGCTTGTGCCAAAGTTCTCTATACTCCATATTTCTTGGTCATTTTTATTTTAATAACAGGAGCGTTCCCAATATAGAAACGTTTCCGTTGCTCTATTGTCGAAACGATATTGATAAAGAAAATATTCCTTACCATTTTTTCTTCTTGATAAAAATGAGTGAGGAATACCTGAAAGCGGTCATATCTCATCCCCATCTCCTTGCTGATATCATACAGGTTAACAAAACCACTTTTATCTTTATTGGTTTTGGCTATGCTCTGATAAAATACCACAAAATCATTCTTCTGCTCAATAAATTTGCGACGTTGTCTCAGTTCTGTAGTGTATTCTCTTACGTGGGTTTCAATATCAAAGAAAATAGTCTGTAATTCACTGCATCCTTTAATGCTGTTCAACAGGACCTTACTCAAAGTACCTTTTTCGTTGACAGCTTGTAGCAATTCTACCCATCGTTTTCTAACCACATAGTAGTTACCATGACTCTGTTTGGTATAATCGAAGTTGGCAACTGGGTAATACCGCTGCATGAACTTAAATATCTCCACATCCATCTTCAGATTATACTTCAAAATAGGCTTCTGAAGAAGGCACATCGCTAAAAAGAAATGCCCATCGTTCTGCAAAATATGCTGGATATACATCTTCCTGTCTACAGTTGAAATATGGCTTTTAAGAGAAGCCTTTGTCAGTTGGTTGAGATTCCAATTTGGCGACATACTGATATTCCCCACGAAATGCAACTTGTCATCTGCCAAGTTCATATAGTAGCTGGCAGCTTTGTATGTACTGTAAATTTTAGTATCGACACCACGTTCCCTTTCAGATGCCAACACCTTCCTTAGCCTTTCTTCTTTATCTTGATTTTCAATCTGAGAGAAATAGTTCCAAACTTCTTCTACCGATTCTTTTGATGGCACACCGTCACAATCTTGCGGATAATTTGTATGCAACCAATCAAGCAAAGTGAAGTAGAACTCAGTTGTTAGTTCCTTACAATTAATATTCTTTTTACGGCTCTTTTGCCTAAGGCTTATGAAATAGCAAACCCATTTCACAATCCATAAAGGCCTGTGAAATGGACGATGTAAGCTATCCAGCACCTTGTATTCCATACATGCTATTTATTTCCAATATTACATGATTTAATTTGCAAAATTACAACTTTTTTTGAAAACGCCACAAAAAAACACTGATTTGTGTGTAATATAAATAGATTTTGTCAAAACTTCGTCCAATTTATACTCAAAAAGGCACATTATCTAAAAAGTAACTAATAAAATTGTCAAAGCAGCCTTGCCTCTTTTGAAACACTGATGATTTTCAGGTTATGAAATAGTTGGCTGGAGAATGTGCACTATCACACAGAAGCAAGATGTTGGAATAGAAGATTCCACATCGGAAAGTGTAAGTTATGGAGTTTTGCTTTTTCCTTGAATTATCTTCGTGAGATTCATTATTGAAATGTCTCATTATTTCTCTTTCTCATCAGCATCGGCATAACAAATACCAATGTCACAAGGGAGAAGATAAGTCCGCTGATGGAGCCGATGGAAAAGGAGAACCAGAAGCGTTCTTTTACTCCGTCCATAAGGAAGGGAATGAGCCCCACTATTGTGGAGGCCACCGTCAGCAATATGGGGATAATCTTGTGGTTGTAGGCCCTGATGAATCTTTTCCCATTATGAGTATATTCGTTCATCAGATAGATGCCAGCATTGACGGTGAGTCCACATAGCAGCACCATCGCAGCAAATCCTCCCGTTCCGAATTCTGTCCCACTGAAATGGTAAGTCAGGAACGTGCCTACCAGTGAGACGGGAATGAGCAGAATGATGACCAAAGCCTGATAGAGGCTTTCGAAGAGGATGGCGCAGATGAAGAAGATGATGACAGCCACAAGTCCGATGAGCCAGTATTGCGTCCCGTCATCCTCATACCATCCATACGTCCGATTAAGGCAACGGAAGCCAACAGGAAACTTTGCATTGAATTCTTCTGTCACCTGTTTGATATACTTGCTGGTGTAGGTGTAGGAGCCCAGCACGTTGAAAGCCACCCGAAGGATGTATTCCTGATTCTCACGCGGAATGCAGTTTTTGGCTTCCCGTCGTCCGATGGACATGAGATCCGACACCTTCACATCCCGATTCGCCACCTTGATGTAGGAATTTTCCAACTGCCACAAGTCAAAATCATCATGTTGTCGGGGACTAAGTACAATGTTCATTTTCTGTCCAGCATGATATTGGCTTCCTAAGTGATGTTCTGACAACAAACTGGACAAAGTACCGTATATGTCCGTCACCCTCACACTATCAAGTGTAAGTCGCTGTTTGTCATATTCCATGTACAGTTCATCCTCTTGATGTTCATGACCTGGTGTTTCGATGGCAATGTCTGTCACACGATTGTTGGTTTTCAGTTTTCGGCACATGTCTTCCGCAAAGCGGTAAAGGCGGTCGTAGTCATAACCTGCTATCTCAATGCTGTTGGCACGGTATTGCAGGTTGAGCGAATTGCTGAACCCACGTTCACTCACGCCATGAGTGCTCCAATCCGCCCCTCCGATGGTAATGAGCCTGCCGATGACCTTGTTCTCCAGAAGATAAGGGAATCCTGTGTGCAGCGCATCTGGCTTGAATTCCACGCTGATGGAAGCTCCCCAGTTATCAACATGAGTTTCATAGCGTTTGATTTCTTTGAATTGAGACAGAAACGCCTCCACCTTTTCCACCTTCTCATTCAACTGCTGTGCCGTACCACCCAGAGGCATCTGTCCCCGGATGTGCAGTTGCATCTCTTCGGGTTCTGGTCGGTAGGTGTTGCTGTCCAATGTGTCAATGAAAAGGTAGAGCGAGCCAGCGAAGAGACCTGCCACCATCAACAGGAGTGGCCATCTCCAAATACGGTGTTGGCAGATACGCACATATTTCACATAAAACATTGTCCATCCACGCACAAACTGGAGGTGACGGGGCTTCCCTGTCTGAAAACTGATGTAGTCCACCCTGCTCACCAAGGCTGGAGCAAACAATGCTGCCACTAATAGCGCGACTGCCAGATTGATGATGACCATCCATGAGAAGTCGTACAGATCGTTCTTCAAGAATTCCGGTAACCAGACAATGATGATGAGTGAACCAATG
>ONFA01000089.1 GCA_900316975.1 uncultured Prevotellaceae bacterium
GCATGAACAGTGGTGAGATTGCCATTGTGAAGATTGGCGGGAAGAGCGTGAAAGTGGTGGTGAAATAAACCTCAAAACACGTAACCCTTTGACCTACAATTACGGGCACTCAGCACGAAATGACACGCGCTGAGTGCTCGTAATATTATGCGCACCGTGCGTGAAATGTGAGGCGCACCGTGCCGACATTCGGCGAAGCCAAATGTTCAAAAAGTTTGCCGACATTCGGCGGAGCCAAATGTTCAAAAAGTTTGCCGACATTCGGCGAAGCCAAATGTTTGAAAAGTATGCCGACATTCGACGGAGACAAATATCTTTTACTCAAGTTTCGCAAGTGCTCAATTTCTTTAACTCCAATAAACTAAAACTTCCGAAAGTTTAGTCTTTTAATATCCTTGCATTTTATCAGTGGCGAGTGACGATATAAATTGCAAACTACATACCATAAAAACTTAAAATACCTTAATATAACGTGAGTTCGACGAAATAATTATAAAAATAATTGTCTAAATCTTCCGCCACCCTACTCCCCTTCCACGCCTCACGCAGCGTTCTTTCTCCGAATTTCCGTGTTTTCCGTGTGACCATCTTTATCATTTATCATTTTTCATTTATCATTTAGCCCTGCGCCTATCATTTAGCGAAGCGCCTCCCTTTCTCACATCTTTTTTGCTGTTTTTATTCGTGGGTTTGAAATTCTTTGTAACTTTGCAAGCGATTTGGGCATACATCCCCACCCTGTTTTACAGTCTTGTGGTTATACCCTCGGTGTTGATAAAAAGAAATTGAAACGATATGGAAACAAAGAAACAATTTTTCTTCATGCGGGCAGCGATGTCGTTGCTCGTGATGCTCTGCTCACTGGGCGCATGGGCAGATGATAGTGGCAGTTGTGGAACCAACGTTACTTACTCTTATGTTGAATCCACGCACACCCTCACCATCAACGGCACGGGGGCGATGGCGGATTATGAATATTCCAGCCAACTGCCGTGGCGCAGTTATGCGAACGCTATTACAACTGTCGTCATTGAGGACGGCGTGACGAGCATCGGCAATTATGCCTTCTATTGCTGCACTGGCGTGACGAGCATCGAGATTCCTGCCAGCGTGACGAGCATCGGTGATTATGCCTTCTTTGAATGCACCGGTCTGACGACAGTCACTTTCGACGGTACACCGACATTGGTGAGCATCGGCGGGAGTGCCTTTTGGGGTTCTGGTCTGACAACAGTCACCATCCCTGCCAGCGTGACGAGCATCGGCAATAATGCCTTCCAAAATTGTGGTAGCTTAGCAACAATGACAGTGGCTGGCGAGAATAAGGTCTATGACTCTCGCAATGGTTGTAATGCGATTATAGAAAAGAATACCAACACATTGATTGCCGGATGTATAAACTCAACCATCCCTGCCAGCGTGACGAGCATCGGTGATGAGGCCTTCAATAGTTGCTCTGGTCTGACCAGTGTCACCATCCCCGCCGGCGTGACGAGCATCGGCAATTATGCCTTCAATAGTTGCTCTGGTCTGACCAGTGTCACCATCCCCGCCAGCGTGACCAGCATCGGCAATTATGCCTTCGATTGTTGCTCTGGTCTGATCAGTGTCACCATCCCCGCCAGCGTGACGAGCATCGGCGAGGGTGTCTTCGAGTATTGCAAAAATTTAGCAACGATAACTGTGGAAGATGGGAATACGGTATATAACTCTCGCAATGGGTGTAATGCAATCATAGAAACATCGAGCAACAAACTGATAGCCGGATGTAAAAACACGACTATCCCTGCCAGCGTGACGAGTATCGGCAATTATGCCTTCTCTGGCTGCTCAGGTCTGACATCGGTTGAAATCCCTACCAACGTGACGAGCATCGGTGATAATGCCTTCTTTGAATGCAATGGCTTGACGTCAATTAGTATCCCTTCCAGCGTGACGAGCATCGGGAATGATGCCTTCTCTGGCTGTATTTAGAGACCTCTAAATTACCATAAATAATGAAAATCAATCAGACTTAATACATTGTATTACAGTCACTTTTAGATTTTAACACTTCAGAAGCAGTTTTTGGTCGCTTCGGAAATTCCCTATAAATTTGCAACGTATTTCTACCGCAGGGAATTTACGAGGCTTTATTTTTGCCACATCGTGGACAGAGTTGACAAGGGTTGCGTTAACAAAGGATGTCGAGAGTTTACTTGTGATTACTTGCGGAGAGGTACAATAAAAGGAATGTTGGACCTATAATAGTTGCAAGTATGCCAAAGACCAGAAAATGCGCTTATTGTGGCAAGGTTTTCACCACAAACAGCGGAATGCAGAAGTACTGCTCGGAGGAATGTGTCGAGAAAGCGAAGGAATCCAAGAAAAAGAGACAAAGGGATTTCCTTCGGAGTGTTGGGCCAGTGATGGAACTTCAACAGCAGGAGTACCTGACCTTTTCCAAGGCAGCCATCCTTTTAGGCTGCACCCGTCAATATGTCTATAAACTTGTTGAACAAGGGAAGTTGCCAGCCTCACGGCTGAGCAGCCGAATGGCTCTTGTCCGCAGAAGTGACATTGAGAAGATGTTTGCTGCCAATCCTTATAACCGAGTCCTTCCTTGTTCAAAACCCAAGAAAACCATTTCTAAGAAAAAGACATTTGTTGGTGATAAGAAGCAGAAAGACCAATCAACATCATCATATTCAGATGAAGTCCTCGAATACTACTCTGGCGAAGAGGTAAAGCAGATATATAAGGTCAAGCACTCGTGGCTATATGCCTCTGCTAAACGCCACCAGATTCCCATGTGCCGTATCGCAGGACGGAACTACTACAGCAAGAAACACATTGATGCAGTATTCGGCACTACCATAGACCTTGATGCCATTGTCGAGTGGCTTTCTCCACAAGAAGTGGCAAACCGATACGGTATCAACTTAACAGCAGTCCGCTCCTATGCCCATCGCCACAAGATACCGAGCAAAAGAGAATATGGGCACACTTATTATTCCCAAAGCCACTTTGATGAACTTCGTCGTACCGACCTTCTTTCTGATGAGAACTATTATACAGTGGAGCAAGTGCAACAGCTCTATGGACTGACCAAAGCCAACATCTGCCACATCGTCAAGGTAAAGCACATTGAGAAGACAAAGGTAGGACGGCTTAACCTTCTGCTCCGTTCCGATGTGGAGAGGGTGATGGAAGAACGAAAATCCGTGGGAATGATCCCCTCTGGATTCTGAGTTTCTACCTTATTGACAGATTATTCAGTGATTATTGGAAATAATCGGAGTCAGCACCGCATCATTGAGTTCCTTTGCACCCGTGGAGAAACGCTCCACCATGATTACTAACAATAATATATATATGTATGAGTAACATTTGCAAGACCGTGACCCTCCGCACACGGAAAATCAAAGGCGGGGAACAGCTTTCCTTCTATCTCGACTACTACCCTGGCTACCGGGACGAGTCCACTATGAAGGTCATGCGCCATGAATCGCTCGGCATCTACATCTACGCCAAGCCGAAGTCACAACGGGAGAAGGACTACAACGTCCGTATGCGCGAGAAGGCAGAAGCCCTTCGCTGCCGTCGCTATGAGTCCATCGTCAATGAGAGGTACGACTTCTTTGATCGTGATAAGATGAAGGGCGACTTTCTTGCCTACTTCAAGCAGAAAGCAGACAAGAAGAACTGCAAGTGGCAGCACGTCTATAAGCACTTTGCCCGATTCTGCAACAACAAATGCCGTTTCGACGAAATCAACGTTGACCTGTGCAACAAGTTCCGTGAGTACCTGATAACTGCACCTCAGACCATCCACACAGAACACAAACTGCATATCAATAGTGTGGCAGGCTATTGGTCAACCTTCCGTGCCGTACTCCATACAGCCTACAGGGAGCATAAGATTATGGAGAATCCCAACGGCTTCTTGGAACGCATTGACACCATACCCACGGAAAAGGAACACTTGTCCAAGGATGAACTTGTCAGGTTGGCGAACGCCCCATGCCAATATCCCGTCTTAAAGACCGCCTTTCTCTTTGCCTGTCTGACCGGACTCCGCAAGAGTGATATCAAGCAACTCACATGGGAAAACATACAGCCATACGGCGACGGAGGAATGTATGTCACACTTCGTATGCAGAAAACAAAGGAACTTGTAAACAATCCCATCAGTGACGAGGCTTTAGAACTGATCGGTGAGCGAGGAACTGGCCCCGTCTTTGTCGGCTTTGCAGACAAGATGACCCAGGCACCTTTGAAGAACTGGCTGAAAGCTGCTGGCATCACCAAGAAAATCTCGTTTCATTGCAGCAGATTGCAGCAGGCATACATTCGGTTCTCTACAGGTAGATGCAGGAACAAGCGTCTATACCGTTCAGCACATGTTGGGTCACAAGAACGTCTCGACCACACAGATCTATGCGAACATGGCAGACGAAAGCAAACGAGAGTCAGTAAACCGCATCACGCTCAAACCGATGAAGACGGTGCAACTAAAGGTCGTAGGGCAATAACGACTTTCGTCTTGTTCTATCGGACACCTATAATATATATATATATATCATCTTTGGGGAGGGGCATTGCTTCTCCCTTTTTCTTTCCCTTTCGTCATGTCCATCAACATTTTATAGTATGATTATTGGTTCTTTTTTCATACT
>ONFA01000044.1 GCA_900316975.1 uncultured Prevotellaceae bacterium
TGGTTTTGCTCTGCAAAACTCTTAGATTTCCCATTTTTTGCTATTGCACTTTTTTGTACCGTTCAATTCTGGAAACACCGCGTTTCTATCTGTGTTTCAGTTACTTGTAAAAGTTTAAAGCAATCCCACATGAATTTGAAAATGCACGAGAGGGATGACACAACTGTTCCTGTTATTCCCAAAAGTGTTGCAACAGATTTCAGAGTACAGATTCCTTAAATTTATAACTAACATTTGTCATCCATAAGATGTAATCTTAGCTCATAATAATGGAAAAAGTAGGGAGAAAGATTGAGATGAACTGAAAAAAGATAGTGAATGTTTGGATGTTTCTTTCTTTTTCGTTTACTTTGCCAACGAAAACAAATAAAAAGGACAATATATGATAGCTAATACGTTAACACCTTCCCCCACCCAGATGATTGTCACGCTTGAGGACAACGCCATGGTGGCAGATATCCGTAAAGCCTTGAAGATGATACGTGGTATCGCATCGGTGCGCACAGCCACTGCCAAAGATGACAGGAGCATCACGCCCTCCCTGCGCCGTTCGATGAAGAAAGCCCGTGAGGAATATGCCAAGGGCGAGACCATTTCGTGCCGCACCCCCGAAGAGATGCAAAAATACTTCGACAGTCTATGATGTACACCATTGAGTACTCTAAGGATGCAGACAAGACATTGCGGAAATGGAAGAAATCCAACCCGCGCCTTTTCAAGAAGGCAACCAAGATTCTGCTCGACATCATGGAACATCCCCGTACAGGTCTTGGTCATCCAGAACCTCTCATTGGAGGTCGCGATGTGACCTACTCACGCCACATCACAGCTCACGACCGAATCATCTATGACATTATCGACGGCTGTGTCACCGTCCTAATCATTCAGGCAGAGGAGCACTACGATGACAAATAATCAAAATTAAAGTTTTGCCTATCGCGCAGCGCCAAACATACCCTTTGAGGATAGCCCTTACACAGACTTGAGAATACCTCATAAGCAGAAGTGAGAATACCCCTTAAGCACGAGTGAGTATAGCCTTGACACAGAAGCGAGAATATTAGTGACATCGAGCCGAGTATATTAGTGACGTTTGATGTTGTATACGAGTGACGTTGAAGTGTGTATACGAGTGACACTTAAAAACAGCAAGAGGGGTACAGTTTTTTGCGCCCCTCTTTATTTTTTATTTTTCTGTTTCACAGTTTATTCCATCCACTTTAACTCTCGGGAAGTCCTTCTTCTATCTTCAGCCCTAAGTGTTGCTTTCGGATCTAACCGTCCCCTGATTCTTCAAACTCATTGATTGGCACAAAGTTCCTCGTAGAATTCGCGTAATCTTTTCACCTCAACACGAGGGAATGGTATGGACTTCAAGACATTGAAATGACTATCCTCTGAGACAATATAATCTGCATTGGCAATGATAGCACAATCCACAAATTTGTTATCATCTATATCCGCAGTAATGAGGTTGAAACGGAATTGGGCATCAACCCTAACAACATTGTTAGCCCGAAGAATCGTTTCCACCGCTATACGAGCAGCCAAGGATGACATGTGTGAAGAAATGATTTCCTCATATTCCTCAAGAATTTCATTCGACACGCACAATACATATCTTCCCATTACAAAGTCTTCCCACACTTTGTAATATTGACTTCTTTGGGAGAGCGATTGCAGCAAGCAATTTGTGTCAAGAACCACATATCGCTTCATACGCGTCCTTTGTATGGTGTGCGCATGTGTTCATGGCTCCAAGATGAAACCTTTTCCTCCGTGAGCGTTCCGTCGTCCCACAGACGTTCAATCTCATTCTGCAAACGAGTGTTCAAGAACTGAGCAATTACAGTCCTCAATGCAATCACATCCTCTTCCTTATTAAGGCAAGAAAGCATATTCAGCACTTCATATTGTGCAGGATTAATACTTGCTATCTGTTCCATACCGCGATATTTTTTTGCAAAGTTAACTCTTTGTCTTTATTCTTACAAATATTCCTCCAACTTTTTGATGCCATCCATTTATTACGCATGAATGCCATATAGCCTTAGAATCATAGACGCAGGGAAATGTTTACCATTAGAATAGTATTGTTCTTGTTCCTCAGCAGCCCCATTGCAACCTGCTATGATAAACAATTTCTTATCCATATCATTTTCTTTCCTTTATCCACAACCACACCAACAATAATGCCACAATCACAATCATGAAACATAATGGTGGTCATTGGTTATTACCTTTTGATTTCCTTATTATTCTCTTGCTTAACCAGCTTTTCAATTTGGGCAGCTATTTCACGCATTCCCAATATAGAAGGATGGCTATGTTGTTTGTCAATGTCCTTCAGTTGGATATTCTCTATTTTGTAATACCTGCATATTTCTTCCATAGAGATGCAATATTCTCCCTTTAGGTCAGAATTACAGATATTGACAATTCGCATCTTTGGATGTTTTTTTGTCAGATAGTTAATCATATATGCGAATGCTGGACGGAATCTGTATAAATCCTGTTTTTTCCATCCGTCATATTGGTATCTCCCCGGAGGAGAACCAGCCCAACAATCATTTGTTCCACCGAAAATGAAGAGAATATCAGGCTCCCCGATATTAGCCATTCTTGTCACAAAAGATCGTTTAGAAAAGTCTCTCCCATTATATCCTGTATTACAAACTGTTGCACCTGAGAAGGAGTTATTCTTTTCCAGTTCCCACCCCATATCCTCTTGCACAATCCACCACCATGTTTGTTTTACATCATGCAAATTGTTTTTGTAATCCATAGTATCAGCGTACCAATATTCATTCGTGTCAGGTGACACATATCCCTTATACGTAGAGTAACTATCGCCAAGTATAGACATTTTTAATTTAGCCTTTGTTTCACTCAATCTTGTATTAGGGCAATCTGATTTATCGACAAAAGTCGTAAATGTTTGTTTTACGAAAAGATGTCGCCATTCTTCAAGAGAAGCACATTGATTATAATTCGACCTTAGAGAATCCTGTTGGGGATGAAAAACTGCTTGATGAGAAGAGCATCCCTTCTGTGCCACTGAGTCAAAAAATTCTCCAATCGCAAGAAACGCAAACAATAAAAACAGGAATATACTATATATGGTAGTCCGTTGCATCAAAAAAATCTTTTACATCGCAATACGAAATCCTAAATTATAATCACGATAAGTGGTCTTCCCTGCAAATCGCGTAGAAACCCTATTTTTCAAAGAACTATTACACCATCCACCACCTCTACCAACGCGTGCAGTTCCACTATTCGGACCAACAGGATTTACTTGATCTGTACTATTATAATTACTCATCCAATCTTGACACCATTCGCACACATTTCCTGTCATATCATATATCCCCAATTCATTCGAGTTTCTTGTCCCTACAGGATGAGTGCTTCCATCACAATTGCTTTTCACCCAGCCAACTTCTTCCGCATTGTCACTCCCGGAATAAACGCATTGACGACTATATATTCCCCCTCTCGCAGCATATTCCCATTCCGCTTCTGTTGGAAGTCTAAAAGTCTTGCCTGTCCTGTTGTTGAGTTCGCGAATAAAGTCAGCACAATCATTCCAACTGATATTTTCTATAGGTAATGATGCCCCAATGGTATTTGCCGGATTATAGCCCATCACTTCTTCCCACAGTTCTTGAGTTACTTCTGTCTCACCAAGATAATAATCATGTAACGTGACAGAATGAGTAGGGAATTCCCCTTTTTCCGCATATTCTGCTTGCTCATCAGTGGCGCCCATTATAAAAGTTCCTCCTTCAACATATTTTAGACAGAATGAAACACCACCAACACTAAATATCAAATCTCTATTGCGTAGATCAATCCCACTTCCTTTACTATATGAATTATCACGGGCATTGGGGGAACCATTCTGTTTTTTAGGTATATCAGAGTTTTCCATCAGCATTGTACATCTTTTCTCGAAATCGTACAATCCTTCTTCTTCACTCTTTATTACAACTTTCATTCCCTCAAAAACATAATGTTCTTTCAAAAAATCCAAATCATCATCTTTTAGTCTAATACTACCACTGCTTTCCCTGCCTGGTACAGATCGCTCATTATTTGTACTTCCCATGATGCCAATTCCTGAGAACTCCGAATTCAAACGAATGAACCAATGACCATAAGCAAGAATGTAACCTCGGCCGTCGCCAAAATCATAACGCCATGTGGAGGCATCTTCAATTTGAGTGACTCTAAACGGATTATCCATCGAGCACTCAGGGGTTTTGTTATCACCAGCGGTGTATTTTTGTCCTTTATTCTTACTTAAGCATACTGGAAATACTGCCACAAGAGTAGTATTCATGTTTGATCCCTCATACACCTTCAAAGAAAGGCTCTTCTTTGAAATGACAATAAAACAATTCTTGACATTAACACGACTTTGATAGATGATTCTTTCTTGTGGTATTTCTTCGACAACATCGTCGATTGTCCCCTTATCTTTATTGACAATGAGCCATACTGTTGTTACACTTCCTATAATGATCATAATGACCAGTAGGACTGATAACAATGTTTTACTAGAAGAACTTTTATTGAAATGTCCTAAAGAAGAAGTACCAACCTGCCTATCATTGCGGACAGTCATCGTTGATAGCGGTGGGTTTGGTGATGAGGGCATTCCTATAGATTGCCTCCGCAAAACACTTCTAAGCCCAGCTAACAACGGGGTATCATATCCATCATCCTTTGTTATACATGTATAGCCATAAGAAACCGAAGCATCCACGATCTTCTTCTCCACTTCTGATACAGAGAACATGACTATAGAATCCTGTGCAATTCCATAATTCACAGGTGGCAACTTTGAAGCAGAATGTTCCAAACGTTCAGTTTCCCCTCTCAAATAATTGAGTATACGCTCGACCTCTTGTTGCTTGTCTGTCAACTGATTCGTGGTTGAAACAATGTTTCCTATTCCATCCATCTGAATGATTTCAGCCTGTGAAACCAACTCTGCAAAGGCTTTCTCAAACATAACGAAAAGAGAGTCCATCTTTGACAACATCACGCCATTCAACAAGACACAGAAACCTATGTACTGACCAGTTACATCCAACCTGCGCACATACCCATAGTACATCAAGTTCTTGTCCCGATGAACAATAACTTGCGTTTTTGATTTAGATTTGATGGCAAAACTCCCCAAAACTTCCTGGGCATAATCGTCAGGGTATTGAACATACCCGTTTCTGAGATTGCCAAAGATGTAAACAGAACTGTTCATTTTACGTTTACGGTGTTGTTTTGTTTACAATACGGTTTATCGCTTGGGGTCTAACCCATAATCATTAGGACCATAATCTCCTCCTCCAAATAACATCACTAATCCATAAAAAGGAATTAATTGATACCATCCAGAGTTTCCCCTATCATGACAACGCTTTGCGCTTTGTGCACAAAAAAACCATAAGCCTGGAATTAATAGTAAATAATATAATATGATAGCACCATCAGAATTACTCGAACTAGCTAAAATTAAAGACAAAACATTCCAAACCTCATAAATGATAAATGAGAGTCCAAATTCCAAACGTCGTATTCTTCCAGAGAAAGAGAATGAATGGGAAAACATAGATTGATGTCCTACCATTGGTGGTATAGGTTGCGGAGCAATAACAGGAGTGTTGAATTGTACGGAAGGGCTTGGAAGAGAATCACCTTGGGATGCCTCATAATACTCCCACTCCTCATTAGAGCCAGATGCCACACCAACACTACCATTATTCGTTTCCACTTTAGGTGTTGGCGAAGAGCGTTTCCTTAAGGCTTCCCTCAATTCTGTTAACAATGGTGCATCACAATTGCCACTTTTCCAGACACAAGTGTATCCATATTGTACTGATGCATCAATGATAAGGTTTTCTTTATCTTCTGTATAGGAAAAAGTCTTGCATGAGTCTTTATCTATTCCATAGTTCACAGGAGGAAGAATGACTGCATCCTGTCCCAACTCTTCTATCTTTGCACGAATCGACACACTTATCCGTTCCACTTCTTGTTGCTTGCTTTTCAGCAAACCTGAAAAAGAAGAAAGTTGGTTGTATTCATTAAAACAAAGTATCTCGCCATGTGCCACCAGATCTGCAACAGCATCTTCATAAATCGCAAACAACCTATCAATATGTGACAGCCTTACGCCATTCAGTAAAGCACAAAATCCGATATATCGTTCTGGCACATCTAGCTTACGAACATAACCATAATACATCAGATTCTTCTCTCGATGTATCACGATTTGTGATCTTGCCGAAGATTGTTCAAAGAACTTGTAAAAAATTTCTTGGGCATAACCTTCCGGATATTGGGTGTAACCAACCCCCAAATTACCAAAAACATATACAGAATTATTCATGAGTCATCTTTTCTTTGGTGTTACAATAATTTCTTTGCTTCATCTGTCAAATAAGGCAGTATGTCATTTTTATAAATTAGAACTTGTATCTCCCCTAAGGCACCTGGACCAATCTCGTATTTTTGATAGAAAAACTTTACTGCTCCATTAACAAGATAAGGTTCTGCTTCTGACATCGGAGATTGGAAAAAACTATCATTAAGACCTTCAGAACCACCAACCTCATTCACAACTGTTTGTATCAAAAGTTGCATGAAATTTGTGCTGTTGGTGTTTTTTAGTATTTTAATCTTATGCCCATCTTTCTTACTGAAAGTCCTTCCAAAGGTTTCACTCCAACCAACACCGCCATGACATCCACTCATTGATGTTTCATAAGTAATATAGGTATCGGTTTCACATATATTATTTATCATGATGTTTTCATCGTATAATATATCCAAACCCATATTATCCTTCCGATAATCTTGAGTTAATGTCTTCACCTTAAATTGCCCGATATAATTCGCTAATGCTTGCCCATCTGCCAAATTGCCGTTATACTTAGGTTTTGCACGATTATCAGACCACCAGAAATTCTTATTAAGTACTTCTGCTATATATCCACGTATGCTCTCTACCAATAATATGGGGCCAGAAGATGGGTAATCAAAACCGACCTCCACATTCACCTCCGATGTTTCCTTCTTAAATCTTGGGCGGTAGGTACTAAACGGTTTCTGGGAATCTTCCTCATACGCTTGCATCGACATCACTTTTGCAGAAAAAGAAAGTTTTTTCCCTGAAGAAGAAGACCAAGTTCCAGAATACATGTCTTCAGAAAGTACACCCATAAAATGTCCTGTTTCCTTTCCTTGATCATATTCATATAACTGCATCGTTCCAGAATCATCTATGAACCCATTTATGTAAACAAGTGACTCTGCAGGTTGACTGTCGTAATGTTCAGTTCCTTCAACCTCACCACCAGATATATGCAACTTCATGCTATAGCCTATATTCGAAATAGCGCCCTTTAATACGAGTTCCTGATTATTCAATGACGCCGTCGACTCTATCGAATCCACAGCAGTGGTATCTGCGGCAATAGCCAAGTCATTATTATTTGCCATATTTTCAGATACAACAAAAAGTCCAACTATCACCAACACCAAAGCGATACTCCACAAGAGTATTTTCAATCCATCATGATTTCTTTTTCCTGCGACACCAGTTTCAGAAGAAACAGACCTTTCCTTTCCCAATTTCTTTTTTATTACATTTCTGAGACCTGCCAGCAAAGGAGTATCATATTCTTCGTTTTTATGTACACACACAAACCCATACTTAGCAGAAGCCTCCACGATTTCCTCATCTTTGTCTGTAATAGAAAATGTGCGGCTGGAATCATTGCTTATGCTATAACTTATCGGAGGTAGTTTTGTTGCAGTGCTTTCCCAGTGTATGACTTCTTCACGAAGATAGGTGACGATACGCTTCTAATCGCCCAGTAACCCCTATGATGTCGCCGTTGTCATCCATCTTGATGATTTCCCCCTGCGAAACCATCTCAGACACCACTTTCTCAAACACCGCAAACAAGTTCGCCATTTTTGACAACATCACGCCATTCAACAACACGCATAGACCTATATACTGCCCCTCTTTGTCCAACTTCCGTATATAGCCATAATACATGATGCTTTTGTCCCGATGAATAATGACTTGTGAAGGAGCTTCTGCTTTTAACTGGAACTCTTCATAAATCTCATGGGCATAATCTTCCGGGTATTGGGTGAAACCTCCCCCAAGATTGCCAAAAACGTAAGCTGAACTATTCATGATTATACACTCTTTTTATTCTAATATTTTTTTAGCCTCATCAGTCAAATAAGAAAAAATTTCATTTCTATCAATGACTACTTCTGGAGTCAAAAAGCCATAACCCAACTCATATTTCCTATAAACAAATTTTACTCCATTTTTAAGAAGATAAGGTTCCGTATGGGGCACTGGATTCTGATAAAATTCTTCATCTAAGTACTGTGCATCATCTCCAAGACAATTAACCACGGCTCGTATCAATAATTGACGGAAGCTTGCGTTATTAACATTCTTTATGATTTTAACTTTGCGCCCATCATCTTTTCGGAATGTACACCCATAAACATTGCGCCACCATGCAGCTCCCGCACCTCCATGAGTACCGAAGTCTATTGTTTGATAGGTGATGTATTTTCCCGTTTCACATATTTTTTTTATTGACAAACTGTCTGCATACACTAATTCATCATAAGCTTCTATTTCTTTACGTTCTCTTGCGGTTTCCCTTAATTTCATCTTTCCCACATGATTAGTGAAAGCTTGTCCATCTTCCATATCACCTTTATATTGTGGCATATTTGAGTAGTCCCAACATGTGTTAAGCATCTCTATTATATGTCTACGTACAGATTCCACCAAAGCTATTGGTCCAGAGGTTGGGTAATCCAAATAAATAGCAACATCCGCATTTGATGTTCCATGACAGTATTCAACCCTTCTGGTAACAAAAGGCTTATGTTTGTCTTCTTCATATTCTTGTGCAGTCATCACCCTTGCTGAAAAAGGATTATTTTCGCCTAATGAGGAAGACCATGTTCCTTTATAAATGTCTTCTGAAAGTACGCCTGAAAAGCGTCCAATCTCATTTCCATGGTCATATTCCCACAATTGCATAGTCCCAACATCATCTATATATCCTGAAATCTTGACAACCTGAGATGATGGCTGACTATCATATTGCTCCGTTCCTTCCACATTATTGCCAGATATATGCAACTTCATGCTAAAGCCTATATTCGAAATAGCACCCTTTAATACGAGTTCCTGGTTATTCAATGATGTTGTCGGCTCAATCGAATCCACAACTGTGGTATCTACGGCAATCGCTAAGTCATTATTTCTTGCCACATTTTTAGACACAACAAAAAGTCCACCAATCACCAACACCAAAGCGATAGTCCACAAGAGTATTTTCAAACCACCATGATCTTTTCTTTTTCTTGTTCTTGCGACACCTGTTTTAGATGAAACAGACCTATCCTTTCCCAATTTTCTTTTTAACACATTTCGGAGACCTGCCAGCAAAGGAGTATCATATCCTTCATTTTTTTGAATACATACAAAGCCATACTTAGCAGATGCCTCTACGATTTCCTCATCCTTATCTATAATAGAAAACGTACGGCTGGAATCATTGCTTATGCTATAACTTATCGGAGGTAGTTTTGTTGCAGTGCTTTCCCAGTGTATGACTTCTTCACGAAGATAGGTGACGATACGCATTTTTGACAGCATCACGCCATTCAACAGCACGCATAGACCTATATACTGCCCCTCCTTGTCCAACTTACGCACATAGCCATAATACATGATGCTTTTGTCCCGATGGATGATGACTTGCGAAGGAGCATCAGCCTTTGCCTGAAACTCTTCATAAATCTCATGGGCGTAATCCTCTGGGTATTGAGTGTAACCTTCCCCTAGATTGCCAAAAACATAAGCGGAACTATTCATCGTTTACTTCAAATTAAATTTAAGCGTCTGATCTGTATTATCAATTGTGATGGTTGCCACCCTATCCAACACTTCATTACCCAACAGCAGAGGTGCTTGTACATTGCCTGACACAGTAGCTTTCACATCAGAGCAGGAAATACGGTTATCAATGACAACTTCCTTCAGATTGACCACCATATTCTCCACAATACTGCCATCAGCTATTTGCGACTTAGCCACACCAATAAAATCACCTTCAGATAATGCCCCCTTTTGGTACAGATAATTTGCTTCTGCCACCGAAATGAGTGTACCAGAACAGCCTGTATCGAAAATCATATCGAAATCGACGCCATTCACCGTAACCTTCACATACTTTACTCCATCCTCACTACGATAGGGAACAACCACTTCATCACCACTCTGTGCATACAAGCTTTCCTCTTCTGTAATCTCAGAATCATAATACACTGGTTTCCGTTTTTCTTTTCCACATGATATAAATAATATGGCTAAAAGAAAAATGATATAATAAGCATTTCTCATTATTTTTTATTCTCTTCTTGTTGATGATCATTTACTACCTTTTCTTTCTGTCTAAACGGAGATGGATGTTCATTCTCTTTTGTGTCATCAACTTCATCAAGGAGAACATCTGTCCCTCCTTCGGCTGTTGTTTGCTGTCCATATGTTGAAACCTCATCATTCTGTTGGGACGCAGTATCTGTTACGGTTTCAACAGTAGGAGTGGTTTTTTCTGGTTGAGGCTTTGGCTTCTCGTTGAAGGCAAGAACAAGAAAAACGACAAACACCAATAACAGAAAATTCACAAATGGAACTAATACGGAAACTTTTTTAAGCAGCGATGGTTGGGAAGATGCCATTTGAGAAGAGTTTGCACCAGGAACTATTGCTCGCAACACCCGAGAAAGTTCCGACACAGGGTCTTTCAACGTAGCAACCAGTTGACCAACATGCTTGTTCTGTCCCGCACTTTGTAAATCCTTTTGCAATTGATTAACCGTCTTGTCACGTAATGACACTTCTTGCTGAAGAGCCGACACCTGAGCTTTTAATGGAGTAAGTGAAGCTTTCAGTTCCGACTTCTCCCTATCGCATTGTTGTCTAAGATTTTCAATCTGGCTATCATGTTGCTGTTGTATCTTCTTTTCTCGCATAGTAGGATAATATGGAGAAACCATTATTTTCCCAGATTGCTTCATTACTTGCATGGCATCAGCTGTGGTCAACTCGTACAAGTTGAAAACGGAAGCGTTTCCACTACCCGTAGCAAAACCGTCAAGTGGCATGAAACTATCTGCATAAAATCCGTTCTGTATCAGTTTTATAGTTTCTGCTTCAATCGTCTTGAGTTTAGTTTCCACGTTTGCGAAATCAGAAAAAGTGTATTTCAGTTTCGATTTCTCCATTTTCAAAAGGGAACCACACACATATATGTTATAAATCGTATCAAGAATGCGATACATGTTCATAACGTCCTTGCAATATGCATCCAGACGTAACGACAGCCCAAAGTAGGAGCCATCACGACCATCATAAGCAACCACATTCGGTGTTTGCGATCCTACTGTTTTGTACACCAGATAGTTGTAATAGCAATACAGCTTACCTTTTGATGCACGATTCTGAATGAGAAACTTTACCTCATCTGTGCTGTGGTCATAAAACGTACCAAAATAATTTCGGTCATCTTCTTTGCCCCAAAAGCCTTCGCCATTGGGAACTCCATGTATAAATAATTCCACTTCCATAGTTCTAACCTCTTATGCGTTTTTGAATTATTTCCCAAAGTTTCCTCGGATAAACCTCATGCCCCTCCTCAAAAGTAAGGGTACCATCTGCTGCTTCTGAGAAATCTCCTGTTTGGAATGCCACAAAGTCAAAATTATTAGGCGCAAACCATTTTGTTATAGGATTTTCATTGGCAAATGGTACAAATATGTTCGGGTATAAAAACTTAGCACGTTCCATTGTCTCTTTGTAATTAATCTTGCCTGGACCTATAACAAAAGGGGTTTCATCAATCTTATTGAAAACAAACATAATCTTGTCCTGTGGACGGATTTTACTTTTCAGCTTATGGATTTTGTTCACATAGTTCTTTCGTTCTTCTACATCCATACGATTGTTTGTGCTATCTGGTTCCAGCATGATTGCCCATATCTTACGATTGTTACTGTTTATTATCGCATTAACATATCTTGGGAATGCTGCCTTTGGATCACCTGGATTGAAATAATACTCACCTGGCCCTTCCAATATTTGACAAAGTGGGCGACCTTTCTGCATTACTTGCACCAACATGAAACTTATTTTACTAGTAGATTGTGCTGCGTCTTCGCTGTTTATCATCAAATCGAAATTATCGCACATAGTCTTATAGTTCGTATCATAGGAAGGACGGAACGACGTCTCTGGTTGCACAGTGTAGCCCTTACTCTGCAAATACCTTGTCAAACGTACCAATGTCATTGTTTTACCACATGACGGAGCTCCAAAAAGAATGATGAGTGGAGTTTTGTAATCGGCAATTGTCACTTTTATTTTGTTGGCATCGTTCAATTCTTCCTCGCTTAAGCCATTGGTGTTTACAGAGGAATTGGAAGGTGTTTCTACCAACTGTGATGTTGTATCTGTCCCTAAATTCAGTGCCTCAGGTGTCTGCACTTCCTCGGAAGCGCCAAAATTCAAATCTGCCATAACTAATATATTAAATTAATAATCTTCTTTTTTGAATGCCAAATCAAAGAACATAAAGGCGGCAATATCGACCAATATGGATATGATAACCCAAAAGATGAAACCATGACCTGCAAATTCACCTTTCAAGAAGTCTTCCCAAACCTTAAATACATCAATCATTCGCTTTACTTTGGTAACAGGATTGTCCGCAGTATAAATTGCTTCATCTGCCTTTGATGAAAAATTGACAAACTCTTTGTTCTTCTTAATCGTATTATAACCAGTATTGAGTTTGTCGCATACATCTTTAATATCTTCGGCATCATTCAAGTCTATTGTTTGATCATCTATGTATTTTTTAACCAAAGCCAAGTTTTCATCGTCATGCTTTACCTCTTTCAAATTATCCGTATTGGGAGATAGGATATGCGCCATAATATTGGTGGCTTTGGAATCTGCCAATATATAAACCTTGGTACGATATGCATCACACAATTTATCACGATCTTGTTTGGAAGTCCCTTTAAAAGTCAGTGGCTCAATTTTATCTACACCTAACAAAGCTGCCATTCGTCTTAAAATGTCCTTCGATTTAGGACCAAAACCTGGATTTGCTTCATTTTTAATTTCCGCTTCTAATTCTCCTAACAGCACATCAACATTATTTTTCAATTCATTCACTTTAACTGCTGCTTGATTCTTGTTATTCGTATTATTTTTGATCTGCCCTAAATAACCACGAGTAGTTGAAATGTCTGTGGTCACCATATCATTTATGAGAGTACGATAAAAGAAAGTATGCGTATTTGTAGGCATACTACACACCAACCAGAAAATCAGAACAATGATAAGACCGCCTATCAATCGCATGCCTCTTTTCTCCATATATATGTTCTGATTTAGGCTGTCGACTATCATCTTCGTTCCTATCGAGGCAATAATAAAGAACCCTATCGTTACAACCCAACACATAGCCAATGGCCATGTCGAAAGTAATAGGTGTAAAGACTCAGCCGTTGCCCAACAGCTAACGGCAGCAAAAGCCGCAAAGGCGGCCACCCACAAAATTTTCAAATAGTTTTTTTGTTCCATAATCATGTATAGTTTAAGTTAGTTGTTTTTCTCTTTCTCCTTGAGAAGACCACACTAACTTTGGAACAAAAGAAAAGCGCAGCCTTCGTCGTAAATCCGCTCAGGCCTGCGACAGCCTCATACACCTTACAGAGAAGTCTGCGCCACAATAGGGCACATACTTCAAACAGTGTATGATTTTGTTCTCTTTTTTCCTTATTTCGAGGTCGCAGTTCGAGCGGAAATTTGAACAAAAATAGTTGTGTTCCGAAGAACACGATTGCAAATTAAATACATTTTTTACTACTCTCCAAACATTTTTTCAACTTTTTTCACTTTTACATTATTTTTCTTTCAAATCCGTTTTTTGTACAAACGCAAATTAACCTATTAACCCTACGTTTCGCTGGAATGAGGAGTGAGGAATTAGGAAAGATGCGGTTGAGTGAGTGCAGAGGTCAAACTTGTTTGAACTATGCCGAGCATGAGCATCTTCGGCGAAGCCAATTAGGAGTTGCCATGCGGGATGTAAGCATGTACGATGGACCGCACCCTACAGTTTGACAAGGCTGTCGGTTGGTCGCGCTGGATGAAGAAGAACCCTGGTATTCATTACGATAATCCTCCATACGATGATGATTACAGTTTTGTCTTTGAGGATCCTGATTTCAATGATTTCATGGAGGATACTGACTCCATTGACTAAAGGGAGTCAGCTCCCAGAAGTTGAAATGGGGAGTTAAAATGGAAGTTAAAGTGGGGAGTTGAAAGTGAAGTTGAAATGACTGAAAGAGAGACAAGGCGTAAACGATGATTTGTTTACGCCTTGTTTTATGCTTGAGGGTAAGACATTCAACGGATTTAAGAGGGGGAAAAGTGGATTTATCGTGTCACGAATAGGTCATGTAAAAAAAAAGCCGTACCTTCGCAGTCGATTATGAAAAAAGAAGAAAAATCGCCCGTTTATAGTCGCAACGTGATGGAACTAGTCACGGTGGCTGTGGAGTATTGCGCATTCCTGGAACAGACGGAAGGGAAGACGCGCATGAGTTTTGTGGACACGCTGATGAAATTGCTTCCCCTACTCTATCTGAAGGCTGCGTTGCTGCCTAAGTATGAAATCCTGGACAATGATTATTATGCGGAGGATTTTGTGACGGAGGAGAATTATGACATCGTGCGTGCCAACATCAGTATCGTGATGGGAGAGAAGGATGATTATCTAGATGTGTTCATGGAGGACATGAAGTACAGCGAGACGCCCATCTTGGCTACGGTGAGTGAGAATCTGGCTGACATTTATCAGGAACTGAAGAACTTTGTGATGGCGTATAAGAATGCTACCAATGAGGGACTGATGATGAATGCGCTTGCGGAAGTGAAGGAGGGGTTTCAGTTCAGTTGGGGACAGAAATTGGTGAATGTGCAACGGGCATTGCACGAAGTGCGCTATTCTGAAGAGGATGAATATTAAGAGTGTGGAAATGAAAGTAATCCAAGACAAATACGAGAAGAAGAAGATACAGACTTTGCCTTGCGTCCATTTCGAGGGACGCATCATTGTCATCTTTACAGAGAGGGATGCCGAAAAGGCTGTAGATTTTCTGATGAAACAAAAAGTGTTGGGTTTCGACACCGAGACTCGCCCATCGTTCCAGAAAGGCAAGATGCACCAAGTGGCATTGCTACAAGTGTCCACGCATGATGAATGTTTCCTTTTCAGGCTCAACAGAATGGGCGTTCCAGACTCAGTTGTCCGATTGCTGGAAGACACCACCATCACAAAGGTGGGACTCTCACTCCAAGATGACATGAGGATGCTGAATCAAAGGAGGAGATTCAAGCCAGGCACATTCGTGGAGTTGCAGAAGGAGGTGAAGGAAATCGGCATTGAAGACAACAGCCTGCAAAAGATCTTTGCCAACCTGTTTGGGGAGAAAATTTCGAAGGGGCAGCAATTGTCGAATTGGGAGGCTGATGTCCTGACCGAAGCGCAGCAGAAGTATGCAGCCACCGATGCGTGGGCATGCATCAAGATACACGAAGAAGTGACGAAGATGAAAAAGGAGAAGAACTTCATCCTGGAAAAAACCTCAGAAGAGCAACCCGTGACAACAGAACTTGTCGAAGCAACTCATGAATAGTCATCACGATTAAAGCAATATACACCATCAATGAAGAGTATTTTTCTGAAACGAGGCAAAGACGAATCACTGAGACGTTTCCATCCGTGGATTTTCTCTGGCGCTATCCAGCGCATGAGCGAGGAACCCGAAGAGGGCGAGAAAGTGATGGTCTTTACAAGCGAAAACGAATATATTGCCACAGGACATTTCCAGATTGGCAGCATCATGGTCAGAGTATTGTCCTTTGACAATGAAACGATTGACCAGTCTTTCTACGAACGGAGGCTTGCGACAGCCAAAGACGTTAGACGCTGTATCGGTGTGATGGATGGCGACAACAACACCTACCGTCTGGTGCATGGCGAGGGTGACAACCTTCCCGGTTTGGTCATCGACATCTATGGCAACACCGCCGTGATGCAAGCGCACTCTGTGGGCATGCACCTTGACCGCCAAATCATTGCCCAAGCACTGAAAGCCGTGATGGGCGACGACATCTTGAACATTTTCTACAAGTCGGAAGCCACCTTACCCTTCAAGGCTGAATTGGGACAAGAAAACGGCTTCCTCTTGGGAGGCGACACCGACGATGTGGCCATGGAGAACGGCTTGAAATTTCATGTCGATTGGCTCAAAGGTCAGAAGACAGGTTTCTTCGTGGATCAACGCGACAACCGCAGCCTTTTGGAGCAATACTCGAAGGGAAGGAAGGTGCTGAACATGTTCTGCTACACGGGTGGATTCTCTTTCTATGCCATGCGTGGTGGTGCAGAACTGGTGCATTCAGTTGATTCCTCGCAGAAAGCCATTGACCTGACGAAAGCGAACGTGGAACTGAACTTTCCGAACGACAAGCGTCATGAGGCATACGCAGAAGATGCCTTCAAGTTCATGGAGAAGATGCAGACACCTTACGACCTCATCATTCTCGACCCGCCAGCCTTTGCCAAGCACAAAGATGCCTTGCGCAATGCACTGAAGGGCTACACACGACTGAACCGGAAAGCCTTTGAGAAGATACAACCAGGTGGCATCCTGTTCACTTTCAGTTGTTCGCAAGCGGTAAACAAAGACCAGTTCCGTTCTGCCGTCTTCACAGCAGCAGCCCAAGCAGGTCGCAATGTGCGCATCCTCCATCAACTGCACCAACCAGCCGACCATCCCATCAACATCTACCATCCCGAAGGTGAATACTTAAAGGGATTAGTGTTATACGTAGAATAAAAAAGTCAAAAGGCGTAACCCTTTG
Organism: uncultured Prevotellaceae bacterium; assembly: GCA_900316975.1. Taxonomy (GTDB): domain Bacteria; phylum Bacteroidota; class Bacteroidia; order Bacteroidales; family Bacteroidaceae; genus Minthosoma. The sequence continues at coordinate 17,066 of ONFA01000044.1, forward strand.
ACTTACAAAGACGGGCACTCAGCACGAAATATTATGCGCTGAGTGCCCGTAATATTATGTGCACGGTGCGTGAAATGAGAGGCGCACCGTGCCGACATTCGGCGAAGCATAATAATAATAGTCCAAGAGAATACTTTATTCGGTGAAGTTAAATCAATCAAAAACAGCAAAAAACAAGTTTACATCGCCTCCCTTTTAGTTAAAAAAAATTAAACACGCACGAAAAGCATGAAAATCATTTGGGAGGAATGCCAAAAGTCTGTAAATTTGCACCGTGTTTTTCATGGTATTAGATTTATTTTAAGGTTAGTAAAGATTGCTTGTCGTGAGATAAGCAATTTTTTTGTTAGGGTACACCGTCATTCGCGACGAAGTACCCTAACATTTGTTTTTGCCTCATACAAAAAACAGCGAACGCTGAAAATTGACAATTAGAGTTTTGTGCGTGCCTTTGGCACTATCTCGGAAAGAATGTGAGAGTCGAGTTTTTCTTCAGCGGCTTGCCACAACCCTCATTTTTCCTGAATAACCATTTCGGGTGTGCATTCATACATCACACGGGCATGATTGGTGCGAATGAGTTTGCTCTCCACGCATTCACCAGTATTGCGGTCGATGGTGTCGCGATAGACCTCGCCATTACGATAGACAATGCCATCTTCCCGTGAGAAATATTCACCTTCAGCATGGATGTGGTAGGTGTGTGGCAATTGTTCAATCGCCCGCAGTTCACCACACAGGTATTCATCATCTACATACAGGCGCAACTGATAGGTGTTGGTGGTATTGTTCTTCACCCGATAGTCGATGTAATTGTATGAGATGCTGGTGCCTGTGCCAAAAGGGATTTGGCGACCATGATCAGGAAAGAGGTCGAGTGCATCATGATGATGGTGTTCTGTGATGGTGAGGTCGCTGTGGAGCACCATCCAATGAACAAGGTTGGAAAGTTGGCACATTCCGCCACCGATGCCCTTGCAGGGTTTTCCGTGCGTGATGGTCAGTCCCTCTTTGTAACCTCTGCTTTCAGTGGTGCGACCGATGAGCTTCCAAACGGAGAATGTTTCCCCTGGACGAATCAGAAGTCCATCTATGTGCTTGACAGCCAAAGCGAGGTTGACCGCCTTGTTCTCCTGCAACTGCATATCGACATTACCCAATCGTCTGCGGATGAGAGAATTATGACGATAGATAACCACTGGCAAAGATTCTTGTGTACGTACTTTGGCAAAATGAACACCCTTCAACGCATCTTGCAGATGCCGTTTCAAGATTTCTTTCTCCATTGAGAGACGATAAGTGAAAGGAGAAATTTCGCAGAACAGTTTTCGTGCCATGACATTTTATTTGATATTATCCCCCTTGGTACGGACAAGGTCGAAGAGATAAGCCATCTTGATCTGAATGGTTTGGTTGGCAGAACGTCCGAAGTCACCCCGTTTGCTGTTGTCATACATATCGCCCAAACCGTAGTAGTAGCGTCCTTGCAAAAGAAGGTGTCCGATGGGGGAAGAAAACTCCAAGCCCAAACCTGCAGCAATACCGTAGTCGAATGTCCTGTCGGGGTCTTTGCCATACTGATAGACAACGCCGTTGGGACGACGTGAAGTGTCCCATGTAGCACCACCCCGATGTTCCTTTCCGCCGAGATAAATTCCCACTTGCGGACCAGCCTCAAAAATGAACTTAAATCCCCGACGTTCACGTCCCCACCCCATCTGCATGAGGATGGGCATCTCGATGAAATGCCAGTCACGTTTGTAAGTGTTTTCGGAGCCATCTTCTATCACCTCTTTCCATCCGAGGTTGTTGTACTGCACTTCGAGGGCAACGGCACAGATGGTGGTGAAATACTTCTCACAGACGTAGCGGGAGGAAAAACCAATCATGGGCGCCCCCTTTTGAGTCTGCTTGATTTTAGGCACGAAGTCCATCGTGTTCATGGTATATCCACCAGTGAAGCCAATGGAGAGGTCGTTACGGTGCTCTCCCACCTGCGCAAAAGTTGGGGATGCAAAGATGAACGAGAAGATGAATAATATGACTATTCTGAACTTCATCGGCTTATCTCACAAACACACTGCCATCAGCGCGATGGGTCACAATCATTATGGAGCGGTTCTGATAGCCCGACCATTCATTCTTCTTCTCAAACACCATGGGGAACTCCATAGAGATGTAGGAGTAGTTGTGCAGGTTTTCGTAGAATGCAGAACCAAAGTCGTGGAGTCCCTTGATGAAGTAGGCACCAATGTCATAACCCAGTTCGCCATATTTGGGAAAACTGTTGTACTGATCCTGATTGAACCAACGACGGAAACGTCCGTTGAACTGCTGTATGCGGCTCGATGCCCCATTGCTGTAGAAAGAGGTGAAGAACTGGCACTGATACTTGCCCAGATACTTCTCATATTTTCCTGCAAAGGTTTGCCATTCGGGAAATCCAAAAAGTTGCACAGTGTATTCGCTGGTCAAGTCAAGCCCATCCAACTTCTTGCAGAGTGTCTCAAAGGCTGATGCCGAACTGCTGGTTGGGATGATGACGTTATTGCCACCCGTCTTTAATGCATCGCGAACTGTAGCCAAATCGCTGACGGTAGCACTGCTGTATTTGATGCCCTTTGCATCGAGGTCTTTCTTAAAATCGGTAATATAGGACATATTGTCAGCACGGTCATTCATGCTGACGAAAATGATGTTGTGGTCTTTGTGAATCAGGCTGAAACGGTTATAGACCTGATTGTACAGCAAAGAGTTATGCGCATTGACCTGAAAGGTTGTGGGATGTTCATTCACCAAAGCAAGTTCATTGGAGAGTGGCACCACATGGGCAATACCATTTTGATGGGCAAAGTCAGCCACGCTCTTCACGTTCCACTGACGGATAGGTCCCACGATGAGTTGCATGTCCTTCATCTCCGCACGTTGCAAGATGCTGCTGACGGGAGTGGCTGGACTCACCTCATCGTAGGCAAACACTTCGACATTGCAACCACGCTGCTTGAGCGAATCGACAGCCAAAAGGAAGCCCTGATAGAGATTGATCATCTTCTGAGACTCAACACTCACCTTGGTTTCAAACTTTGAGAATGGAAGGATGACAGCCACCTTGATGGTGGGGTACATCGTCACTTTGGGCTTGCTTTCCTCTTCTATCACCTTCTGCTGCTCAGCCTGATATTGAGCATTCTCCTCGGTCGTATAAGGGATGTTGAGCACTACGCCTTTCTTCAGTTTGCCTTTTTTTAGGTCAGGATTGGCATCAACGAGTTGGTCCACCGTCACCCCATACTGACGAGAGATGGAATAAAGAGTTTCCTTTTTCTTAACCTCATGCAATGTCTTATAGCGAGGGCGATTAGGAGTCGGTGGCACTTCCACTCCTTGCTGAGCCTGTGCCTGCACTTGCTGACGCACCTGTTGCAGCACCTTTTGCTGAATGGATTGCTGTTGCACTGGCTGAACGGATTGCTGCTGCACTGGCAGAACGGGTTGCTGAGTGACAGGAGCAGCCACACTCTTCTGAGCACCTGCTGGCACATTGATGTTCTGCCCCGCCATGATGTGGTCGGCATCCAACCCCGGATTGATTTGAAGCAACGAAGCCACCGTGACATTATACTGACGTGCGATGCTATAGAGTGTTTCACCTGATTGCACTTCGTGCTTTTGTGTAGTTGTTTGTGCATTGACAACACAAGCCCACACTAAAGCCATGAAAAGAATTGCTATTTTTTTCATCTTCTTTGTAAGTTCTTTTGATTTCAAGGGGCAAAATTAGTGAAAAAAGCCAACCAAAGCAAATTAAAAGCCCTTGTTGAGTTTTTTTAAGACGAAAATCGTGTGTTTTTAGGAATTGTTTGACTAATTTTGCATTTGAAAGAACAAATGAGAACAAGAAAAATGACAATGAAGATAAAAATAACACTTGCCATTTTAGGGGTGCTCTTCACTGTGGCTTGCAGCAAAGATGGCGACGAATATGGTGACGATTTTGCTTCGACAAGACAAAACACCACCAGCGAAAAGAAGAGCAAGGCAGAAACAGCAACATCGGGTGAGAATGAGGCTGCTCCTTGTGTCACATTCTACTCGGTGGATGAAGAAGACACTGTGACGGTAACCCCTGGCGAATCACAGACAGCACAAGCCCCTCTCAACATCTCGTTGACAGCCAATGTGAGCAATCCGAAAAACTACAAATACATTTGCGAATGGCGCATATGGGAGGCTGACAAGGACGAAAGTCAAACGCTGGTGACCCGATTCGAGGAGAACACCACTTACCTCCTCACCCGTTCGGGCGGTTACAACATCAAACTCTACGTGACCTTCAGTCAAGATGCCGACACGATTGAATACGAAAGCGAACCCATCAGCGTCGTCATCAGCGAGTCAAAACTGACGTGTCCTGATGGTTTCACCCCTAACAATGACAGCATCAATGATACGTATCGCATCACGGCACAATCCATCATCAAACTCGATGCCAAATTCTTCAGTCGATGGGGAGAGAAAATCCATACAGCCACACTCGAGACAGCCAAGCATGTGGAAGGCGAACCCAACAAATTGATTCTCTGGGATGGAAAGAAAAATGGAAAAGTTGTTGACAATGGCATCTATCTACTCCATCTTGATGCCCTTGGAAGCGACGGCAGAAAGTATAAAATAAAGAAAAGCATCACTGTGATGAAAGATTACCGTGAAGGCACCGAGAACACGACAGGAGGGGGTGATTCATGATAAAGATTGAAGGTGCGAGGGTGCACAACCTGAAGAATGTAGATGTAGAGATACCTCGCAACAGTTTGACAGTCATCACAGGATTGAGCGGCAGCGGCAAGTCATCGCTGGCGTTCGACACGATTTTTGCTGAAGGTCAGCGACGCTACATCGAGACCTTCAGTGCCTATATCCGCAATTTCTTAGGCGGCATGGAACGTCCCGATGTAGATAAGATCAGCGGATTATCGCCCGTCATCAGCATCGAGCAGAAGACCACCAACAAGAGCCCACGCTCCACGGTGGGAACGGTGACAGAAGTCTATGACTATCTGCGACTGCTCTATGCCCGTGCTGGCGAGGCTTTCAGTTATGAGACAGGCGAGAAGATGGTCAAATACACCGAAGAGGACGTGATGCACCTCCTGCTGGAACAATACAACGGCAAGCGCATCTTCCTCTTGGCACCACTCGTTCAAAGCCGTAAAGGCCACTACCGCGAACTCTTCGACAGCATCCGTAAGAAAGGCTATCTCTATGCCCGAGTGGATGGCGAAATCGTGGAGGTGACCGAGGGCATGAAGGTGGACAGATACAAGAACCACGACATCGAAGTGGTCATCGACAAACTGGCTGTCAATGACAAGGACGAAGAGCGGCTGAAGAAGAGCCTCGAAGTGGCGATGAAGATGGGCGACGGGCAAATCATGATACAGACCCTCCCCTCACCCTCCCTGCAGGGAGGGAGTAGTATCCCTACAAATGAAAACTCCAGCGAGTCAAGTAACCGCTCCCTCCCTATAGGGAGGGCAGGGGGAGGGTCTGTCCGTCACTATTCCAAGAAACTCATGTGCCCCACCACAGGACTCTGCTACCGCGACCCTGCTCCCCATAACTTCTCGTTCAACTCGCCACAAGGCGCCTGTCCCCACTGCAAGGGACTTGGCATCGTGCCAGCCGTCGATGTGGACAACGTCGATTACCAGGAGATGGCGAACTATGTGCAGGGACTCAACATCGACGAGCAGAAGGCATGGGCAGAGAAATGGGCAGAATCGGTCGATAAGATGGTCGTGTGTCCCGAATGTGGCGGCAAACGTCTTAACAAAGAGGCACTCTACTTCCGCATCGATGGCAAGAACATCGCCGAGGTGTCCGACATGGAACTGCAACCGCTCTACGAATGGGTGACCACCGTGGAAGAACGGATGGACAAGAAACAGGCAGCCATCGCCCATGAAATCATCAAGGAAATCAGCACACGACTCAAATTCCTGCTCGATGTGGGACTCCACTACTTGAGCCTCTCACGCGGTTCGTCCACCCTCAGCGGCGGCGAGAGTCAACGCATCCGTCTTGCCACACAAATAGGCACCAAGTTGGTCAACGTACTATATATATTAGACGAACCCAGCATCGGCTTGCACCAGCGCGACAACGTGCGGCTCATCAATTCCTTGAAGGAACTGCGCGACGAGGGCAACACCGTCATTGTGGTGGAGCACGACAAGGACATGATGCTCAATGCCGACTACATCGTCGATATGGGTCCCTTTGCGGGTCGGAAAGGTGGCGAAGTGGTCTTTCAGGGCACTCCGAAAGACATGCTGAAGACCTACACACTCACCTCACGCTTCCTCAACGGCAAGGAAAAAATCGAGGTGCCACCCACTCGGCGCAAAGGCAACGGACATATCCTCCGCATCGTTGGAGCCAAAGGAAACAACCTCAAGAACGTGAGCGTTGACATCCCCCTCGGCATGCTCGTCTGTGTGACTGGCGTGAGCGGTAGCGGTAAGTCAACCCTCATCAACGATACCTTACAGCCTTACTTGAGCCAATTTTTTTATCATTCTCATCAAGAGCCACTTGCATACGATAAGATTGAAGGAGTGGAACACATCGACAAGGTGGTCAACGTCGATCAATCACCCATCGGTCGCATCCCTCGCAGCAACCCTGCCACCTACACCGACGTGTTCACCGACATCCGCCGTCTCTTCGTCGAAATGCCCGAATCGAAGATGCGCTCCTACAAGCCCGGACGGTTCTCCTTCAACGTGGCAGGCGGACGTTGTGAAGTGTGTGGCGGCAACGGCTACAAGACCATCCAGATGAACTTCCTGCCCGATGTGCTGGTGCCCTGCGAGGCTTGTCACGGCAAGCGATACAACCGCGAAACACTCGAAGTGCGCTTCAAAGGCAAGAACATAGCCGATGTGTTGGGCATGACCATCAACCAAGCCGTGGAGTTCTTCGAGAACCAGCCCAAGATTCTGCAGAAAATCAAGGTGCTGCAAGAGGTCGGATTGGGCTATATCAAACTCGGTCAGCCCTCCTCCACCCTCTCCGGCGGCGAAAGCCAGCGTGTGAAACTCGCCACCGAACTGGCGAAGAAGGACACGGGCAAGACACTCTACATCCTCGACGAACCCACCACAGGACTGCATTTCGAAGACATCCGCACCCTCATGGTCGTGCTCAACCGCCTCGTCGATAAGGGCAACACCGTCATTGTCATCGAACACAACCTTGATGTCATCAAACTCGCCGACCACATCATCGACATGGGTCCCGAAGGAGGACGGGAAGGCGGCACCGTCGTGGTGACAGGCACCCCCGAAGAGGTGGCAAAGAGTGGCAAGGGCATCACAGCCGCATTCCTCCAGAAAGAACTGTAAGGTTGTGAAGGAACGGCGATTCATGAAAAATCAAAAAAATTCTCTTTTTGTTTGGTGGTTAACAGAAATAATCGTGCCATGGAGTGCGTCTCTTCATCGAGTGCTGTATCTCATGCACCTCCATACCTGCTGCTATGGCTTCTTCGCGTGTCACAATATCTTATAGATGTTTAGCGTACAAAGGTAAACAAAAAACTATTTCTTATCTAAACCATGTGCTTAAAAACAACAAATTCTTGTCCAATTTTCTCTTTTATCTCTAAAATCACTAACTTTGCACACAAGAACAAGATATTCTAACGAAAAATTGATTTACCCAACTACATACGAACAGAAGATTGGCTTCGACCAAATCAGGAGCAGGCTCACGGCACTTTGCCTCTGCTCGTTGGGCGAAGGACTGGTGCGCAATATGGCGTTTGCGGCCAACTTTGATGACATCCGCCGCCAAGTGAAGCAGACGATGGAGTTTGTGCAAATCCTGCAAGAGGAGGATTTCCCCGACCAAAACTTTTTTGATGTGCGGCCATCGCTGAAACGCATCCGCATTCAGAATGCCTGTCTGGACGTGGAGGAACTGTTTGACCTGCAACGCTCACTGGCGACCATCGACAATGTGGTCAAGTTCTTGCAGCGTTGCCAAGACGAGGAGAACACGATTCCGTCGCATCCTTATCTCTATGCGCTGACGGCTGACGTGAAGACTTATCCCATGTTGGTGAGGCGCATTGACCAGATTCTGGACAAGTATGGACATGTGAAGGACACGGCATCCCCCACCCTGTTGCAGATTCGCAGGGAACTGGCAGCAACGGCTGGCAGTGTGTCGAGGGCTTTGCAGAACATACTCAAGTCGGCTAAGGGGGATGGGCTGATTGACAAGGACGTGTCGCCCACCCTTCGCGATGGCCGTCTGGTCATTCCTGTGGCTCCGGCGATGAAGAGGAAGATTCGGGGCATTGTGCATGACGAGTCGGACACGGGAAGGACGGTGTTCATAGAGCCTGCCGAGGTGGTGGAGGCGAACAACAAGATACGTGAGTTGGAGAATGAGGAGAGGAAGGAAATCAACCGCATCCTGATGGAGTTCACGCAGACGGTGCGGCCAGAAGTGGAGGAGATGCTGGCAAGTTATGAGTTCTTGGCACAAATCGACTTTATCCGTGCGAAGGCGAAGTTTGCCATCCTGACAAACAGCACAGAGCCACGCATGGAGAACAGGCAGGTGCTCGACTGGGCAATTGCGGTGCATCCGCTGCTGGAATTGAGACTAAAGACCCAGACCCTCCCCTCACCCTCCCTGCAGGGAGGGAGTAGTATCTCTGCCAATGAGGATACAAGCGAGCAAAGTAACCACCCCCTCCCTGCAGGGAGGGTGAGGGGAGGGTCTATGTCTTCCCGCCATGTGGTGCCGCTCGACATCACGCTGAACCAGAAGCAACGTCTGTTGCTCATTTCGGGACCGAATGCGGGAGGAAAGTCGGTGTGTCTGAAAACGGTAGGACTACTACAATATATGTTCCAATGCGGTATGCCTGTGCCTGTGGCGAAGAGCAGTGTGTTCGGCATCTTCCGCAGCATCTTCATCGACATCGGCGATGAGCAGAGTCTGGAGAATGACCTCTCCACCTACTCCTCGCACTTGCTCAACATGAAGAACATGATGAAGCATTGCGACGGGGCGAGCCTCATCCTCATCGATGAGTTTGGAGGGGGTACGGAACCGCAGATTGGTGGTGCGATGGCGGAGGCGATGCTGAAGGTCTATAACAAGAAACATGCCTTCGGAGTCATCACCACCCACTATCAGAACCTGAAGCACTATGCACAGGAAACGGAGGGCATCGTGAATGGTGCCATGCTGTATGACCGCCAACAAATGCAGCCGCTCTTCCAACTCTCCATCGGCAATCCGGGCAGTTCGTTCGCCATCGAGATAGCCCGCAAGACGGGCATCCCCGAAGAGGTGATCAAGGATGCCAGCGAGATTGTGGGCAAGGACTATATCAACTCGGACAAGTATCTGCAAGACATCGTGCGCGACAAGCGTTACTGGGAACAGAAGAGGCAGAGCATCCATCAGCACGAGAAGCAGATGGAGCAGACAATTCAGCGATATGAGGAGGACATCCAGAAGGTGCACGACGAGCGCAAAGCCATCATCGCCCGTGCGAAGGAAGAGGCAGAGCAGATGCTGAAGGATTCTAACGCCAAGATTGAGCAGACCATCAAGGACATCAAGGAGGCACAGGCAGAGAAGGAACGCACCCGAATGATTCGTCAGGACCTCGCCGACTTCAAGCAAGACATCAAGGAGATTGACCCCGACCTGGCTGACGAGAAAATCAGGCGGCAGATGGAGAAGTTGATGAGGAGGAGAGAAAATAAAAAGAAAAAGATCCTCTCCCCGCCCCTCCCCCGTAATGGGGAGGGAGAAAACCATCCGAATGGCTCTCCCCATCATGGGGGAGATGTCCGCCAGGACAGAGAGGGTCTTCTGGAAGGGTCTTTTGTCCGCCTGAAAGGTCAAACCACCATCGGGCAGATTCAGAAGATCAGCGGCAACGAGGCAACGGTCATCTTTGGTCAAATCACCACCAATGTGAAGTTGAGCCGCCTCGAACCTGCCGAAGCACCGAAGAAGGAGAAGAACGTGGCTGCCACGTTTGTGAGTGTGCAGACACGCGATGACATACGCAAGACGACGCTTAACTTCAAGGAGCAACTCGATGTGCGCGGCATGCGCGGCGATGAGGCTGTGCAAGCCGTCACCTACTTCATCGACGATGCCCTCGTGGCACGTGCCTCAAGAGTGAAAATCCTGCATGGCACTGGCACGGGTGCCCTCAAGACCGTCATCCGCCAATACCTCAACACGATGCCTCCTGTGGCTGACTACTACGATGAAGACATCCGCTTTGGCGGGGCAGGCATCACGATTGTGGAACTGGTATGACCGACCATTTTTTTGAACTACTAAACAACTGATATATGATGAAAAAGATACTTTCATGCCTGATTGTCTGTGCTGCCGTTACTGCCTATGCTCAGAGCGACAGCATTGTCCCTGCGGCTCCTCCTGCATACCCCTATCTGACCCCTATCTCATCGATGAAAGAACTCAATGAGAACGTGATGAGCCTCAACTTTGGCAAAGCAGCCACCGATGCGAAGAAACTTGCAGCGACAGCCAAACGTCGTCGGGAATCGACGGCTGACTTCGACCGCATTGCCGAGATTTGCAGAAAGGGAGAAAGCGGACTGAGAGGCGTCGATAGGGTCACCATCGTTGACAGTGTGGTGGTGGATAAGACGGATTTCCTCAAGGCCTATCCTCTCTCTGAGGATCTTGGCGCCCTCATCCTCTCGAAACGAGGCGACATCGTGCAATATCAGACACAACTGAACGGCATGGTGCTGCAACCCGAAGGTACCGACAGCACCGACTTGCAAATTGTGCGTTACTATCAGGAGGAAGGTCACCTCACTGAAGGGACTATCATTGAGGGACTGGGCATCGATGGCGACATTAACTACCCCTTCCTCATGCCTGACGGACAGACGTTTTACTTTGCTGCACGGAGCGAAAACGGTTATGGCAACTACGACCTCTATGCCACCCGCTACGACAGCGACAGCAAACGGTTCTATCAAGCGGAGAACATGGGGTTTCCCTACAACTCATACGCCAACGACTACATGCTGGTCATTGACGAAACAGTCAATCTTGGTTGGTTTGCAAGTGACCGCTACCAACCTGCTAGCAAGGTGTGTATCTACACGTTCATTCCCAACGAATCGCGCCAAACCATCGACTACGAAACGACTGATCTTGACGAATTGTGTGCCATGGCGTCGCTCCAATCCATCGCCACACTCCCTTTGACCGACGAGCAGAAACAGACCAAGACACAAGCCCGAAAGCGCCTCTCAACGGTCAATTCTCAACGGTCAACTCACAACTCGCAAAGGGATTTCGAGTTCATCCTCAACGACGACAAGACTTGCTACACGTTGGCAGACTTCACTTCTGCCAATGCTAAGAAACTGTGCAGCGAATGGGTGCAGAAATCGAAGAACCTCGTCACCCTCAACGAGCAACTGCAAAAGATGAGAGAAACTTCGCCATCATCACGCCAGCAAATTCTCAACCTCGAGAACCGCATCATCGAACTGCAAGCCGAAGTACACAACATCGAGAAGAACATACGCAAAACAGAACTTTCACAACCGTAACAACCAACCCAGTACTTCTTATAAAGTACTCGAGTACTTCCTATGCAGTACTACAGTACTTTATAAGAAGTACTGGAGAGGCTACGAGCCCCAAACAACCCTAAGAAAACATGAAAATATTTCCACCCTCCGAACTCATCATCAACGCTGACGGTTCAGCGTTCCACCTCCATCTGCGCCCCGAACAACTCGCCGACAGAGTGATATTGGTAGGCGACCCAGGCAGAGTCACCACTGTGGCTGAACACTTCTCCGAGAGAGAATGTGAAGTGAGTAGTCGCGAGTTCCACAGCATCACTGGCACCTACGAAGACAAGCGCATCACGGTGCTCTCTACAGGCATCGGATGCGACAACATTGATATCGTCATGACTGAACTCGATGCTCTTGCCAACATCGACTTCAACACCCGCACCGAGAAGCCAACCCACCGCACACTCACCATCGTGCGCATCGGCACTTGTGGTGGCTTGCAACCGTTCACCCCTACGGGGTCGTTCATCGCATCGGTGAAGAGCATCGGTTTTGACGGATTGCTCAACTATTATGCTGGAAGGAATGAGGTGTGCGACCTGCAACTGGAGGAGGCTTTCAAGCAACACATGAATTGGAGCCCTCTCAAAGGTGCACCTTATGTGGCTGTGGCAGACCCTGAACTGATTGAGCAGATTGCAGGAGACGACATGGTGCGCGGCTACACCATTGCCTGCGGTGGTTTCTATGGTCCGCAAGGTCGCCAGATTCGTTTGAAGATTCAAGACCCCGACCAAAACGAGAAGGTGGAAGCCTTTGAATATGACGGACTTCACATCTGCAACTTCGAGATGGAAAGTTCTGCTGTGGCGGGGCTATCCGCTCTGCTCGGCCATCGTGCCATGACCTGCTGCATGGTCATTGCGAACCGTTACACCACGGAAATGAACACGGAATATAAGAACACTATCGACAACCTCATTGTAAAAGTGTTAGACCGCATCTAAATGAACAACTTTCACTCTTCAACCCCTCAAGAGGACACCATCTGTGCTTTGGCAACCGCTCCCGGTGGAGCCATCGGCATCATCCGCATTTCAGGTCCTCAGACCTTCGCCGTGGTCAGTAACCTCTGTCAACTTTGCTGCGACGCTGTCGCTGCCAACACCATCCACTACACCCACATCACCGATGGCACCACTATCATCGACGAGGTGCTCCTCTCTGTCTTCCGCGCCCCCCACTCCTACACAGGCGAAGATTCCGTCGAAATTTCATGTCATGGTTCCTCCTATATACTTAACAAGGTATTAGAATTGCTGATGCAGAACGGATGCCGCATGGCAAACCCCGGTGAATACACCATGCGTGCCTATCTCAACGGCAAACTCGACCTCTCGCAAGCAGAAGCCGTAGCAGACCTCATCGCTTCCACCAACAAGGCAACCCACGACATCGCCATGAACCAACTGAGAGGACACTTCTCATCTGAACTTGCGCAACTGCGTGAACAACTATTGAAACTCACCTCCCTCCTCGAACTGGAACTCGACTTCTCCGACCATGAGGACCTCGAATTTGCCAACCGTACCGAACTCCTGGAATTGGCACAAAAGATTGATGACCACATCACCCGCCTTGCCGACACCTTCCATGCTGGCAACGCCATCAAGAACGGCATTCCCGTTGCCATAGTCGGAGCACCCAACGTCGGCAAATCCACCCTCCTCAATGCCCTTTTGGGTGAAGAACGCGCCATTGTCAGCGACATACAGGGCACCACCCGCGATGCCATCGAAGACACCATCCAACTCGGCGGCATCACCTTCCGTTTCATCGACACCGCAGGCATCCGTCACACCGACGACAAAATTGAGAATCTCGGCATCGAGCGCTCCATCTCAGCCGCCCAACGCGCCCACATCATCCTTATGGTGACAGAGCCAGGAATCCCCTATCCAAACATTCCCATCCGCGATGACCAAACCGTCATCCACATCGAAAACAAAACCCCCACTTTCCAAGCCAAACACGGCATTGGTCTCGACAACCTCCGACAACAACTCATCGCCGCTGCCCCCAACACCTCCGACTCCGACACCATCATCACCTCCGCCCGCCACTACGAAGCCCTCCTCCGTGCCCACACCTCCCTCCTCCGTGTCCTCGAAGGCCTCCACACCAACCTCCCCGGTGACCTCCTCGCCGAAGACCTCCGCCTCACCCTCCACCATCTCTCCGACATCACCGGCGGTCAAATCACCCCCCAAGAAACCCTCAACAACATCTTTAGCCATTTCTGCGTGGGCAAGTGACCCCTTATAAACAACTCTGAACAACTTGGAGTAATTTGAACTAAGTCCCTCTAAATGAGGGACTTTTTGTATTTTAACACTTCACAGTTTTTCCAGTTATTTTTGCACCGTATTTCTACCGCGAGTGTAAAACAGATAGTCAGATTCACACCTAAATGACATCGTAGAAACAAGCGTGAGACGCTATGAGAAAAGGCAAAAATGACATTGAGGGTACAACGTGAGACACCATGAGACGTGATGAGACAATGTGAGACACTTTAGCAGGCGAAAATTAACAAACGAGTGCAACAATTATGGAGATTCAGAAACGCTGTAAGTACTGTGGAAGATCCTTTATTGCGCATAAGATGACCACCATCTATTGCTCACCTTCGTGCAATAATAAGGACTACAAAAGAGCAATCCGGCAAAAGCAGATTGCCGAGTACATGGAGGAAGAAAAACAGAAGACTCCCAAGGTAGATATTCTTGGGGGCAAGGAATTCCTCACCCCAACCGAAGGTGCATTACTTCTTGGTCTAAGCCGCGCTACATTCTATCGCTATATGCTTAATGGCACCATAAAAGCAGTACAATTGCGAGGAAAGACTATTGTTCGCAGGAAGGACATCGAGAGATTGTTTGACAATCCTCCAACTTATCAGTCCCATTCGGAGAAGAAGCAAGAGAAGCGCGAATACTACACTTTCAGGCAAATCATGGAGAAGTTCAAATGCTCAAAGAAGGCTATTATGACCAGAGTTGAGAAATACAACATCCCCAAAGTTTACCAAGGTCGCAACTGTTTCTTTGACCGTGCTCTGGTTGATGTCCATTTTGCTCAACTTATTGCGGATATTAACTTACGTGACTATTATACTATTCCGCAACTGGAGGAGAAATACAAGATGAGCCATACAGCTGTATTATCATTTGTGACCAGAAACAAGATACCACGTATTACACAAGGAAGAACTGTCTATTACTCCAGAGCACATATTGATACGCTGAAAGGTGAGCGTGAATCCATCGATCCGAACTATTACACATACGCAGAAGTCATGGAGAAGTACCATTTCTCAAAAGACCAGATCTCTTACTACGTCCATAACTATGAAATAGACAATCATAAACAGGGACGTTTTACTGTCATCAACAGAAAGGAGTTTGACCGCATTATCAAAGAGCGCATGGAAACAAATTCTCTGGAGAAAGAAAAAGAGCGGAGAGCAAAACTGCCGAAACTCAATGCTATTCCAGAAGGTTATATTTCTGTTGCTCAAATAGCAGAAAAATATGGAGTCACGCCCAAACACGTCCAGGCTAAGACTCGTGAAGCAAAAACGCCAAAGCTTGTTATAAAGCATTTGAACTACTATAACGAGGCTGCTATTGAGCAGCTATTCAACAGAGACCCGGAGAAGTTTGAAGTTCCTAAGGACTATATCACGGCACAGGAGATTGCCAAACGCTTCAAGGTCACGGTTCATCACGTTCATGGGCGAACAAGAGAGGCCAACATTCCTAAGATAACGGTGAAGCATGTCAACTTCTATGAGCTGAAAGCCGTTGAAGTTCTGTTTGCCAAAAATGAGGCAAGCGAAGAACTGCAAAAGAACGAAAATGCAGAATGGCTATCCGGAACAGATGTAGAAGAAATGCTTGGTATTACAACTTGTGCAAGAAGGTCATTCGTATCAAGGCATAAGATTCCATCCAAGAAAGAACATGGTATAGCCTATTATCTCAGGTCTGCCATTGAAGACGTAAACAACACCTTGGCTAAATACAGCGACCAATACTATACTGTAGAACAGATATGTGAGAAGTTCAACATGGACAGGGACAAAGTTTACGGGATGCTAAGATACAGCAATGTAAGAAAAGTCCATGAAGGAAGGTTCGCCTTGTTTCTCAAAGAGGATATCATAAAAATGATCCACGAGCGACAATTCACATAAGGATTTCCAATTATTCAGACTTATTCAGCCCTTATCATGAATTATAAAGGAATGAAAGCTATCAGTATCAAATAAGTAAAGACATTTGCAACCAAATTAAATTATAAAGACTATGCAGTATTGTAAGACAGTAACACTTAGGACACGCCCCATAAAAAATGGGATGCTGTCATTCTATCTGGATTACTATCCAGGCTATCGGGACATCGTTACGATGAAAACCACTCGCCACGAATCGTTAGGAATCTACATCTATGCAGACCCTCAGAACAAACGAGAAAAGGAGTTCAACGAGATCATGACTGAAAAGGCTGAAGCCATTCGATGCCGTAGGTTTGAGAGCGTTGTCAACGAAAGGTACGACTTCTTTGACAAATCTAAGATGCATGGTGATTTCCTTGATTATTTCAACAGAGTACTTCAGGGGAAAGATCCTAAATGGAAGTTTGTTTATGAACACTTCAAGTATTTTGTCGGTGGCAAATGTCGATGCGAAGAGGTGGACATCGACCTTTGCAACAACTTCCGTAAATACCTTCTAACCGCCAAGAATCTAAGAAACGGAAAACCTATGTTCATTAACTCTGTTGCTGGATATTGGTCAACCTTCAGAGGATTTATCAATATTGCATACAGGGACAAAATGATTCGTACCAATCCGAACGACTTCCTCGAAAAAATTCCAACAGTCCCTGTTAATAAGGAAAGTCTGACATTGGCCGAGCTTCAAAAACTCTACAAAACTCCATGCGAAATAGATGTCCTTAAAAGAGCCTCTATTTTTGCTTGTCTAACAGGAATGCGTCGAAGTGATATTATAAACCTAACCTGGGGGAATATCAAATCTTATTCAGATGGTGGTAAATATGTGGAATTTTACGCTCAAAAGACAAAGGCGCGAAATATCATCCCTATCAGCGAGGAAGCATACAAACTGATTTCTCAGAACAGAAAAAGTATCAACGGCAAGGTATTTGAGGGGTTCGAGATTATCATGGCACAAAAGCCCCTAAAAGCCTGGCTAAGAAAAGCGGGTATCAAGAAACGCATCACATTCCACTCTTTCCGGCACACATTCGCCTCATTGCAAGTTGAACTTGGAACAGATCTCTATACTGTCATGCAGCTGTTGGCTCATAAGAGTGTGACAACGACACAAATATATGCTTGTCATGCCGACCCGAAAAGGAGAGAAACGGCAACAAGAATCTCATCTAAGGTACTTGGCAAAGAGAAGAAAGCCAAATAATGCTCTATATATTGAGCAAACAAACAATTATTGCAACAAATCCTGCCAGCATGAATGAGCTAAGACAAGAAATATATTAAAAATGCCCAAAATATCGTAGTATAAAGAGATTATCTTTCAGTAATTCAAAAATTCTCCTTAACTTTGCAGTCCGAAAACTCCTTTGAATGGATTGATATAAACCAGTGGCTCCAACAAACCATAAATTATAAATGCACCTTTGAAGAGGTCACAAGAAAGTTCATTCCTATATTATTAACCATTTTAGTCCTGATTGGAATCTCTAAAATCATCATCGTTAGCTTTCAGTTGGGACAACTATCCATACCATCAGCTCGATGTAGCGGAAGGCAGGAGGTAAAACTCCTTCCGTCGTTACCCCTTGATGAGCAGCCTTGCTCAGAGCCACACAAAGATAACTTTACCTCTATAAGAATACCATCGACCAATGAAAGGATGCAGCACATACGCGACAGACATCTGCAAGAGCAGATAGCCTTACGTCAACAAATCTTGAATAGCATTCACGATTATCTTTTCCATATTCTACCACCCTATATGAAGGACGAGGATATTGAATCCCTTTTCCAAAACGTAAATCTATGGCAGTATTCCCAAGAGACTCCCCTATCACCAACCATAACGAACGGAAAACTTTCTACGTTGGACCTGCGGCATCTTGCCTGGAATGTCGGAGAGCGTCTGAAATGGGCAGGTGAAAAACGAGCACTTTTCATCAAGCAGTCTTTCCCAAACGAGTTTAGAGACTCTGACATATCTTCCATTCGCAGAAACCTCCGACAGCAAGGAGATTGTATCATTAAGATTGATGTTCCAGATAAACACGATTATGAGTTTCACCAATTTGAGGTATAATCTCGCTTATTATGACTTATTCCAAACTTAACTCGGAATGACGAAATACAGCGTTGAATCAGTCTGTTCCTTTGCACTCAAATTACAAATTGTTTGAGATCATGCAAGAAACATTGACATTCAATGACCTCCCAAAGGTCGTTTCCCAGGTTCTTTCCAAAGTGGAGAGGCTGGAAAGAGTACTTGACATCATCAAAGATGAAGTGTGCAAGAAGTCTTCACCATCAGCAGAACACACGCCCATGACCATTGACGAGGCATGTGACTTCCTGAAGATGAAGAAATCCACGATGTATTACCATATTGAGCGCGACAACATTCCTGCCACCAAACGAGGAAAGAACTACATTCTTTTCAAAGACGAGCTTGTTGGCTGGCTGGAGTCTGGTCGTAAATCTCCCGTCGCATTATCGCCGGAAGAAATGAATGCTCAAAAGCTGTCATCCATCAAACGCAAACCGCGCAGGTTCGGAAATTGATGAACCAATGGTATTAGCACGTTCCTCATTCTCATGACTGAACAATGCCATGTGACAGTCATCGGGAGGCTCTGTGATGTATGTACGGGAGAAGGCAAGTCTATTCAGACACACCTTCTCCTTTTCCGTACATATACCACGGAGCCTCTAATCCAATGACATTCAAATGTCAACACAACAAATGTTGCTTTGTCAGTCAGGATGCGTCACGGCAGTACCAATGACAACATCATTTCC
>ONFA01000005.1:0-589 GCA_900316975.1 uncultured Prevotellaceae bacterium
TTCTCATCAAGAAGATGAACTGATTTGTATGTGCAAGATACAAATGCGCACATGAGAGCTACACTAAAAAAAATAATTCTATACATATCTTCTATTTAAGTATATCAAACATTGTTCTAATACTATGTTCATGCTCTACTTCTCCATGATGTACATGAATAATATGACCTTCGGCATATATTCCCAAAAGGTTTTGAATAGTAGTAATGGGATCACCTTCCATGATATATGCATATATGTGTGAAGTGTCTAAAGGGATGCCAAGCATCTTTGCAGCGGTCATTTCAATCCCAAAAGCTCCCGCAGGATTATATGTAATTGCCGTTCTTTTTGTCACCATGCTTGCAAGTGCCGCCATGCCTCCGCCCAAAGAGTGACCGACAAATGTAAGAGTAATTCCATGTTTATTACAATAATTATTCAATAAAATAACGTGAGTTCGATGAAAATTTATTAAAAATAATTGTTTAATTATTAGCACATTAGCGATATTTTTAGTAAATTTGTAGTCACTACACAACAAGTTTCACTAAAGAATACCGCTAATGTTTACCGAGGACAAAGTTACTGAAATTTTCTGTATGGCAGA
>ONFA01000005.1:659-92498 GCA_900316975.1 uncultured Prevotellaceae bacterium
GCACTCTTTCCAAGGCGGAAGTGATGGTCATCATGATCCTGTTCCACAATTCCGGCTACCGGTGCCTGAAGCATTTTTATCTGGAGCACGTGTGCAGACGGCTCCGCCACCTGTTCCCCGAGGTGGTGTCCTACAACCGCTTCGTGGAGCCGGAGAAGGACGTAGCACTCCCCTTCACCCTTTCGCCACCCCACTCCTTTACTCTCATGCCTCATGCAGCGTTCTTTCTCCGAATTTCCGTGTTTTCCGTGTGGTCATCTTTATCATTTATCATTTTTCATTTATCATTTTGCCCTGCGCCTCCCTTTCTCACATCTTTTTTGCTGTTTTTATTCGTGGGTTTGAAATTCTTTGTAACTTTGCAAGCGATTTGGGCACACATCCCCACCCTGTTTTACAGTCTTGTGGTTATATGTAACAGTCAGTGGAGAGCCGTTATCACACAATACACTCAGGAACCTGACTGTCACATCCAACAGCGACCAGATTCACTGCGATGACCCTGGGAAAGACGTACTGCTAAGGCTTCTAAACAAGTCCACCTTCTCTTGAAGAGACAAATTTTGCATTGCCGTTGGGGTCTTTTCTATGGGCGTGACGTCTTCGCCAAGCCTTTTTCTAAGCTCGGCATTCTCGGCTTCCAATTCCTTGATGCGCCCAAGTAGCCGTTCACGTTCTATTAACCATTCTTGGACTTGCACAATTTGGAATGCTTTAATCCTTTAAGCAGCCTATGGGGATGACATATACTCCATCTTGTCTTTGATAGGCATACTGTCCAACACCGATGATAACTGCCATAAATGATGGTGCCGGCATTTTATCAGTATCAATATTCCCAGCAAGTTCTATCATACTGGCAGCGCCAGCATTAATATGATCTACTCCTCCCAGTTTTACCTCAAGCAGGGCATAGTTACCATTTCTTCTATGAAGAACTGTGTCACATTCAAGACCATTGCTGTCTCTGTAATGATAAAGCTGACCATCCAAGGCTTCTGCATACACACGCAGGTCTCGCACGGCCATGTCCTCAAAGAAAAGTCCAAACGTATCTAAGTCATTAATCAGGTCTTTTGGACCAAGCCCCAATGCGGCAGTCCCAATGCTCGGATCCACGAAATGGCGTGTGTCGCTTGTCCTGATGGCTGCTTTGCTTCGCAGATTAGGATTCCATGCGGCGAGGTCTTCAATTACAAACAGCTTCTTCAAGGCTTTGATGTAGTCTGCAACAGTATCTTCATCTAATGTGCTTGCATCATTGGCAAGCATGTCTTTACGAATAGTGGCATATGAAACTTGCTGGGAGATATTTCTTGCATACGAACGAAGGAGCAACCTTGCACGTTCAGGACTTCTTTTTACCTTATCCACGCGTTGTATGTCTCGTTTTGTCACAGAGTCCACATAGTCGAAAGCCTGATCAAGGGCAACGTCCTTGGAAATCAATGTCGCCCATGGCCATCCACCTCGGCAGGTAAGGTAGGCAATGTCTTCAACAGTCAGGTTACATTTCTGAACTTCTGGTGTTTTGCCATCGAACAAATCCTTCAGACTAATCGTCCCCGACGATTCGCCCGATTCATACAAGCTCATGGGACGCATCATGATATGTGCGAATCGCCCTGTTCCACTATGAATTGTCTCATCGGCATCAGGAAGTACAGAAGATCCAGTAAGGATAAACTGAGAAGGCTCCCCTCGCTTGTCCACTTCACTACGAATGGAATCCCCAATGGGAGGCAGTGCCTGCCATTCGTCAATCAAGCGAGGAGTCTTTCCTTCCAAAAGAGACTTGGGACTTATCTCAATCATTTGTGTGCTTTGTTTCAGCACCGATGCATCCCCTAGGTCAAGTACGCTTTTGGCCAATTGTTTAGCTGTTGTTGTCTTGCCACACCACTTAGGTCCTTCAATAAGAACGGCACCTTTTCCGAGAACCTTACGTTCAAGAAGCTTGTCTGCAATTCGTTGTTTGTACTTTGCCATCACATTACAGTTTATGCCGCAAAGATACAAATTTTATCGCCAACCACCAAAGGATTTTGTTAAAATTCGGTGATTTGAGATGTTTTTATTCGGTTATTTGTGGAATTTTCGTTCGGTTAATTGTGACGATTTCATTCGGCGAATCAAGGAAAGGAATCTCACCGATTATAGTCTATTCGTTCAAAAGAAAGAATCCAATCCCAGTTATTGTGCATTGAGCCCACATATTATCAGTCCCTATAATCGCTCAAAAAATCTTGTTTTTACCACGAAAAACAGCCAAAAACGAGGCTCAACTGCGTGATTGTTTCGTGATGCACCTGTTATAAAACTGTGGCTTGCCCTCCAATTCGTAACGGGGTTCCTTTGCGGCACGATTCCGCTAAAGGGTCGTGTTGTAAAATGACAAATAATGAATTAACGTTCAATGACCTTCCACAGGTCGTTGCCGAACTTCGGGATGAAGTGTCGGGCATGAAGGCGTTACTGCTGAACCTTCAGAACAGACCAACTCAGCAGCGAGAGAACAGACACCGCCCTGTCACACCAGAGCAGGTTGCCGAGTACACAAACATTCCCCTTGCGACCATCTTCTCTCTACTGCAAATATCACCAAAGGACATCGTTATTTAGTGTCACCTTGGGATATGGACACGTCTTTAGGTGGATATTGGAATGGGGAATATAATGGTTTCTATGGACAAAACAACAAAAATTCCCATTTTCCTTTGTTGCATACATAAAAAATGTGTACCTTTGTGGAGTTTTTCACGCACACACACCTATATGTGTGCATGAGGAGTATTGATGTGAAAACACTTACAACACTTTTTAATTGATATTTTATGGCTAACATGAAAGAAAAACTCTTCTCGGAGTTTCAGGCGCCCACCACACAGGAGTGGTTGGACAAGATTGAGGTGGACCTCAAGGGTGCGGACTTCCAGAAGAAGTTGGTTTGGAGAACCAACGAAGGCTTCAACGTACAGCCTTTCTACCGCCGCGAGGACTTGAAGGACCTCAAGGCTGTCGATTCTCTGCCAGGTGAATTCCCATTCATCCGTGGCAACAAAAAAGACAACAACCTCTGGTTCGTGCGTCAGGACATTGACGTTGCTGATGCTAAGGCTGCCAACGAGAAGGCACTCGACATCCTGAACAAGGGTGTGGATTCTCTTGGTTTCAAGATTTCAGGCAAGGACATCAGCAAGGAATTCATCGCTACCCTGCTTGACGGCATCCTGCCTCAGTATGTGGAGCTGAACTTCAAGACTTGTCAGCGTCACTGTGTGGAACTCGCTCAGATTCTCGTGGAGTACTTCAAAGAAAAGAACTACCCATTGGCAGACCTGAAGGGTTCCATCAATTTTGACCCTATCTCGAAGATTCTCTGCAAGGGCAAGGACGTGTCTGCCGTGCTCGAATGTGCCAAGCCGCTCATTGAAGCATTGGCTGAACTGCCAGGCTACAAGTGCATCAACGTCAACTCGGTAGCACTGAACAATGCAGGTGCTTACATCTATCAGGAACTGGGTTACGCTTTGGCATGGGGTGCTGAATACATGAACATCCTCACCGAGGCTGGTGTGGAGGCTACAGAGGCTGCCAAACGCATCAAGTTCAACATGGGTGTGAGCGAGAACTACTTCATGGAGATTGCCAAGTTCCGTGCTGCCCGTATGTTGTGGGCACAGATTGTGAAACAGTATGAGCCTAAGTGTGACTGCGCTTGCCAGATGCACGTGTGCGCCTTCACTTCGGAGTACAACCAGACGTTGTTCGACTCTTATGTGAATCTGCTCCGTTCTCAGACGGAAACCATGTCGGCTGCCATTGCCAACGTGGATTCCATCGTGGTGACTCCATTCGACAAACCCTACGAGACTCCAACAGACTTTGCAGAGCGTATTGCCCGCAACCAGCAGTTGCTGCTGAAGGAAGAGGCTCACTTCGACAAACTCGTCGATGTGGCTGGCGGTTCTTACACCATCGAGCATCTGACCGATGCCATTGCGAAGGAAGGCTGGAAACTCTTCCTCGAAGTGGAGAACGCAGGTGGTTTCTTGGCAGAGGCATTGAAGGGCAACATCGTGAATGCCGTGAACGCATCGAACGACAAGCGTCATGCTGATGCTGCCAAGCGTAAGGAGTTCATTCTCGGAACCAACCAGTTCCCGAATTTTACCGAGACAAGTGAAGGCAAGGCTCCACAGGAGGGTTGCTGCAAGTGCGGCGGTCACGAGGCTGGCGAACTGCCCGCTCTCAACAAGAGCCGTCTGGCTTCTGAGTTCGAGACCCTTCGTCTCGCTACCGAAAAGGCGAAGAAGCAGCCTATTGCTTTCATGCTCACCATCGGTAACCTCGCCATGCGTCAGGCTCGTGCACAGTTCTCTTGCAACTTCCTCGCTGCTGCTGGCTACAAGGTGATTGACAACCTCGGCTTCAAGACCGTGGAGGAAGGTGTGGATGCCGCCCTCAAGGCAAATGCCGACATCGTGGTCATCTGTTCTTCTGACGATGAATATGCAGAATACGCTATCCCTGCATTCAAGTACCTCAACGGACGTGCCATGTACGTCGTTGCCGGTGCTCCTGCATGTTCAGAAGACCTCAAGGCTGCTGGCATTGAGAACTTCATCCATGTACGTGTGAATCAATTGGAAACGCTCAAGGAGTACAATGAAAAATTAGGTATATAAAGACCCTCCCCTCACCCTCCCTACAGGGAGGGAGTGGTTACTGGGATCAACATAAACAACGATTATAAATAATTATATGTAGAATTCCTCCCCACACACATTCTACTCTCCCCCTGTAGGGGGAGCGGGGAGGGGGTCTTATTATGAGAAAAAATTTTAACAACATAGACATTTATGCTGGCATTCAGGAGAAGAATGGTCAGCAGTGGCAGAAAGAGAATGGCATCAGCGCAAGTTGGAGAACTCCTGAGCAGATTGACATTCAGCCCGTTTATACAAAGGAAGACCTCGAAGGCATGGAGCACCTTGACTTCACTGCCGGTATTCCTCCTTATCTCCGTGGTCCTTACTCCATGATGTACCCCTTCCGTCCTTGGACCATCCGTCAGTATGCAGGTTTCTCTACGGCAGAAGAGTCAAACGCCTTCTATCGCCGTAACCTCGCTTCTGGCCAGAAGGGACTTTCAGTGGCATTCGACCTCCCGACTCACCGTGGTTACGACCCCGACAACGCTCGTGTGGTGGGCGACGTGGGTAAGGCTGGTGTGTCTATCTGCTCGCTGGAGAACATGAAGGTGCTCTTCGATGGCATCCCATTGAACAAGATGTCTGTCTCCATGACCATGAACGGTGCCGTGCTCCCTATTCTCGCCTTCTATATCAACGCAGGTCTGGAACAGGGCGCGAAACTCGAAGAAATGGCTGGTACCATCCAGAACGACATCTTGAAGGAGTTCATGGTGCGTAACACCTATATCTACCCACCAGCATTCTCCATGAAGATTATCGCCGACATCTTCGAATACACTTCGCAGAAGATGCCTAAGTTCAACAGCATCTCTATCTCTGGTTACCACATGCAGGAAGCAGGTGCCACTGCCGACATCGAATTGGCTTACACACTTGCCGACGGTATGGATTACCTCCGCACGGGTGTGAACGCAGGTATCGACGTGGATGCTTTTGCTCCTCGCCTCTCTTTCTTCTGGGCTATTGGCATGAACCACTTCATGGAGATTGCCAAGATGCGTGCAGGCCGTCTGTTGTGGGCAAAGATTGTGAAGAGTTTCGGTGCCAAGAATCCGAAGTCACTCGCACTCCGCACTCACTCTCAGACCTCAGGTTGGTCACTCACCGAGCAAGACCCCTTCAACAATGTAGGTCGTACTTGTATCGAGGCTATGGCAGCCGTGCTGGGTCACACTCAGTCACTCCACACCAACGCACTCGACGAGGCTATCGCCTTGCCAACCGACTTCTCTGCCCGTATCGCTCGTAACACACAGATTTACATCCAGAACGAGACGAAGGTGTGCAAGCAGATTGACCCATGGGCAGGTTCTTACTATGTGGAGACACTGACCAACGAGTTGGTTCACAAGGCTTGGGAACACATTCAGGAAATCGAGAAACTTGGCGGTATGGCAAAGGCTATCGAGACAGGTCTTCCAAAGATGCGTATCGAGGAGGCTGCTGCCCGCACTCAGGCTCGCATCGACTCTGGCACTCAGACCATCGTCGGCACCAACAAGTACCGTCTTGACCACGAAGACCCGCTCGACATCCTCGAAGTGGATAACACTGCTGTCCGTCTGCAACAGGAGGCTGCCCTCAAGGAACTCAAAGCCAACCGCGACGAAGCTGCTTGTCAGGCAGCCCTTGCAGAAATCACCAAGTGTGTGCAGGAGTTCAAGGACGGCAAGAAGAGCGAGAACAACTTGCTCGACCTCGCTGTGAAGGCAGCAGGTCTGCGTTGTACACTCGGCGAAATCTCCGACGCTTGCGAAGCAGTCGTAGGTCGTTATAAAGCAATCATTAGAACCATCAGCAACGTGTACAGTTCAGAATCCAAAGGCGACCAGGCATTCAAGGATGCTTGTGCTGCCACAGAGAAATTTGCACAGGCCAATGGTCGTCGTCCTCGCATCATGATTGCCAAGATGGGACAGGACGGTCACGACCGTGGTGCCAAGGTAGTGGCAACGGGTTATGCCGACTGCGGTATGGACGTGGATATGGGTCCTCTCTTCCAGACACCAGCCGAGTCTGCTCGTCAGGCTGTGGAGAACGATGTCGATGTGCTCGGCGTTTCTTCTCTCGCCGCAGGTCACAAGACACTCATCCCACAGGTCATCGAAGAGCTGAAGAAACTGGGTCGTGAGGACATCCTCGTCATTGCCGGCGGTGTCATCCCTGCACAGGACTACGACTTCCTCTACAAGGCAGGTGTGGCAGCCATCTTCGGTCCTGGCACCAACGTGGCTAAGGCCTGCTGTGAGATCATGAAGATACTCAACGAAGAGTAAAATCTTTATCAATCAAGAAAGCGGTGCATCCAATTGGGTGCGCCGCTTTTTTGTTACCCTTTTTTCGTTAAACTATCTTAATAGTAAGGGCGGATATTTTTTTTATGGAATTTCATAACTATCTTTGTGGCGAAATTAGCATGAACACAAATTATCAACTCTTAACACTAATCAGCCTATGAGTAATCCGCTTTTCAACATCCAGTATGGATTGTTTGTCATCACAACCCAAAATGGTGACCGCGACAATGGTTGCATCAGCAACACGGTGGCACAAGTGACGGCACAGCCTAACAGAATCTCTGTAGCCCTCAACAAGGGTAATTTCACCACTGAACTCATTCAGCATTCAGGACGCTTTACGGCTTCCATCCTCAGCGAGGCTGCCGACTTTGAACTGTTCAAACATTTCGGCTTCCAGAGTGGACGTACTGTAGATAAATTCGCTGACTTTACAGATTGTCGTCGTGTCAACAATGGAACCTTTGCCATCACACGAGGCACCAACGCATTCATCTCTGCCGAGGTGGAACAGACCATCGACCTTGGCACACACATGTTGTTCATCGGGCTTGTCACGGAGATGGAAACTCTTTCTGACATCCCTTCCGCAACGTATAATTATTATCAAGCCAACATCAAGCCAAAGCCCCAACCAGTAGGACAGACCGTTGAGGGCAAGACCATCTGGCGTTGCAGCATCTGTGGATACGAATATGTGGGTGAAGAACTTCCAGACGACTTCATCTGCCCCATCTGCAAGCATCCTGCCTCCGACTTTGTGAAGGTTTCCGCTGAAGCAGAAGCATCGGTTGCCAACAAATATGCTGGTACCAAGACAGAGAAAAATCTTGAAGCCGCTTTTGCTGGCGAGTCAATGGCACGGAACAAATACACCTATTATGCCTCCGTTGCCAAGAAGAACGGTTACGAGCAGATAGCCGCCCTCTTCCTCAAGACTGCCGAGAATGAGAAAGAACATGCCAAACTGTGGTTCAAGCATTTGGGTGGAGTTGGCACGACTGCCGAGAATTTGCTTCATGCTGCTGAAGGTGAGAATTACGAATGGACAGACATGTACGACACCTTTGCCCGTGAAGCCGATGAAGAAGGCTTCCATGAACTGGCTGAGCAGTTCCGAGGTGTGGCTGCCATCGAAAAGCATCATGAGGAGCGTTACCGTGCCCTGTTGCACAATGTCGAAACAGCCGAAGTTTTCCAGAAGAGTGGCGTCAGTGTATGGGAATGCCGCAACTGCGGACACATCGTTGTCGGCACCACTGCTCCCGATGTCTGCCCTGTTTGTTTCCACCCTCAGGCATACTTCGAAATCAATGCCGAGAATTATTGAATGGTAAGGATTTATTCATCAACACACAAATAATATGGGAAAGTTTACATTGATGGCTCTACCGTATGCAATAGATGCATTGGAGCCTGTGATTAGCAAGCAGACGCTGGAGTTTCATCATGGGAAACATCTGGCGGCCTACGTGAATAACCTGAATGCGATACTGGACGGAAGCGGCTTTGAAGCGGCTGCACTTGAGGAGATTGTCTGCAAGGCAACGGGAGGCATCCTGAACAATGCCGGACAGATTCTCAACCATGAACTCTACTTCGGACAGTTCTGCGGAAAGCCCACGAAGCAAGAGCCGACAGGTCCTTTGGCTGATGCCATTGCCAAGGAGTTTGGTTCGTTCAAGGCATTCAAGGAAGAATTTCAAAAGAAAGGAGCCACGCTGTTCGGCAGCGGTTGGGTTTGGCTCTCTGCTGACAGAGCTGGCGGGCTTTTCATCACGCAGGAGACGAATGCAGCCAACCCCGTGCAGAAGGGTTTGACTCCCCTACTCACGTTTGATGTATGGGAACATGCCTACTATCTCGATTATCAGAATCGCCGCCCCGACCACCTTGCCGCTCTCTGGAACATCATCAACTGGGAAGAGGTTGAACTGAGATACGGTAAAGCAAGAATGTGAATTTCTTTATCAAAAAAATGTGCCCGACAAGTTTCTCTTGTGTCGGGCACATTATTTATTTAAAGGGTACTACTTCTGAAATAAAGAAAACAATTACTTGAGACGTTTCACAGGGAAGGTGAAGTAGGTGTCAGGATAAGGCTCGTTCTCAAGGGTGAAGTGCCACCATTCGGTGGACAGTGGCTTGAAGCCGTGACGGAGCATTGCCTGACGGAGCACCATGCGATTGTAGAACTGTACGGATGTGAGGCTGTCACTGGGCGTATAATCAAGCGTAGCCGGATTGCCACAGAAGTCTGGATGGCTCTCGTGACCGAACCAATCGAAGGTGCCACCCATATCGAGTTCCTTCTCTGTCTTCATGTCGAACAATGTGAGGTCAACGGTGGAACCACGTGTGTGACCACTCCGCTCAGCAATGTATCCCCTGGGGAATAGAACCTTTTTGTCGAGGCTGGGATAGAAGTAAGGTTTCATCAGCGTGTCGTTCACATCGGCACCCCAACGCATGAAATGGTCAACTGCACACTGAGGACGATAGGCATCGTAAATCTTCAGTCGGTAGCCATGCGCCTTGAGGTCATCACTCACGGCACGAAGACTGTCAGCAGCACGTCGAGTGAGCAATGCCGTAGGTTCTTCGTAGCCATCAATGCGGGTACCGACAAAATTGTAAGTGCCATAATAACGAATTTCGAGAATGGCATCAGGCACTGCATCTGCCAGATTAACAAAACCCTCCGATGATTCGGGCGATACGTATGTCACAGGGGGTGTCTGACCCTTCAGTTTTTCATATTCCGTCTTAGCATTTGCCATTAACTTCAGAAAGTCGGCATCGTTGTGCAGACGTGCCAACGTATAAGCAGCCACCAAGCGACCCGCCTGCACATCACTGGCAAAATGAAAGCCTAAGATGGCGCGACTACGTCCATACTCATATCCACGGGCTAAAATGGCGTCTTGGTAATTGGGTGCCATTTCCACCAACGCAAGCGCAATACCCCATCCTAAAATGGAATGCACTGAGGGATAACTGGATTTGATGGAATATTGTCCATCCTGTTCTGGTATGGCTGAACTCTCACCCATCCTGACAAACGGGCGTTTACGGAAGCCTGCCGATTTCACCTGTTTGGCTGTGTTGCAGAGTTCTTCGAAGGTTTTTTTCACCAATGCAGCAATGGCAGGTGTTTCTTTCTCACCAAGTGTGACACCTACACAAGGTGTGTAACAATTCAAGAAATCAGGCACTTCAGAGGCATCATCCGCCAAAGCCTGCTTTCCACGGCTCGTCCCCCGTTCCTGCTTGGCTTGCCAATAGTATGCCACATCACCATAGAACTGATAGGAAGCGGTATCGGCTGGTGCATCCAACACCCTTTCACCTTTCGGATAACCCACTTCTATCTTCTTCGACTTAACGCCCTTGATGCGACGATACTCAGCACGTGCCTCTTCCAGATCTTCCCAATATTCAGGCGACGTGTGCATCCTTGCGATGGCAGCTGATGCAGCCAAACGTCCAGCATCCACATCACTTTGCCAATGCGCACCTACAATCACGCGGCTCTCTCCATACTCAAACCCTCGGCGCAGGATGGTGTCTTGTAGTTCGGGAGCCACCTCTGCCATTGCCAAAGCAGAACTCCACCCAAAGCCTGTGTGCCCAGAGGGATAGGAACCATTATGGCGCAAGTCGTTCTCATCGTCAAACCGACTTGCCACATGTTCATTCATCCGAGCAAACGGACGCACCCGCATATATCGACGCTTGGCACGACTGGTGGCCTGATTGCCCGTCTCACCCACACGCTTGATAAATCGATAGATGGCCGGAGTTGCCTCCTTACTTATAGTCATGCCCATCGCCTCGCTGAAGACTGTCGCCATACGGTCTGCTCCATATAGTGACTCCCAACTTGCCTGTTGCCCCCTCGCTGTGTTGCGAACCGACTTTCCCCATATGAACTGCTGAAAGTCATTCACAAACAGCACACTTGCCGTGTCGGGTGGTGCAGGCAAATAGACGCAAGGATTAGGCAACTGGAATAAATTGAAATACGGCGAGTCCTTTTTTGCGCCATCCGTTTGCGCCATTACGCTCAACGTGCCGCATAGGAACAGGATGGCGGCAAACATCCGAAATACGTTCTTTCTCATTATCTAATTCACAATTTTCCACAAAATTACAGCATTCCAGGCAAAAGAGCAAATGAAAGGAAGACAAATGTCATGCCAAACACCCTATTCAGACCCTAACATTCCCTTTTTTCCCTATGAATCAGAAAAAAATCGAAAAAAACGCATCGTTTCATTTTTTCTATCTATATTTGCATGCCAATCCTATAAAAAAGCAATGACAATGGAAAGTTTCATGAATAAAGCACTTGCATTGGGGTTTGCCCTCTTGATGCCATTTGGCTTTACATACGCTGACAAGCAGCCCAAGCCTAACAAAAAGCAACGCCAACAGGACATTCAGCGGTTCATCCAACTAGCCAACAATCCTGACCGAAGCAATGCGTTGGCTCCCGTACTGACTGGAAATGACTGCTTTGACTACTGCATGGAGGCCTACCATCGTAAAGATGCACAGTATGCCCGAGACACCATCGCCATCAAGGAAGCCTATCGACAGAACGAATGGCTCATTGATATGAGCAGAAGTCTGACTGAGAAGGAGATGAAGAAGTACCAACTCAACAATATCGGAGAAGTGATTGCAAAGGCAGAGATGGAGATTTACACTACGCAGGAACGCTACAAAGCCTTGACCAAATTCTGCAATCGCATCATCACCATGCGCCACAAGGCTGAGGTGCAGAACATGCCAACTGGCAAAATCAAGCACTTCCTCTACGAAGAAACGGGCTCTTCACGCCCCGACCCCGTTTTATACGAAATCAAAGTTGATTCCGTAACAGGAACACCCACTCTCTACGGACCCCAACGTGGACGTTTCTATGACGAGTTGGGACAAATCACCGTAGCACTCCAGCCGGAAGTGCTCGATACGCTTCGTGAAAAGATAGAGAGCGAGAAAATCTATCAGGAACTGTCTGCCTACAGCCGTCCCCACATTCCCGATGTGCCCGAAATCACAGGTGGTCCACCATCATGGCGATTCTCCTGCGAGTTCGAAAGTGGCAAGATAGACACAAGTGGCACTCAGTTCTCCCCGCCAAGAGGATGTACCGACATTGCCTATTATCTGAATGAATTTCTTGAGCAAGAGACAAGAAGACGAATCGACCAAAGTAACAATCCATAAAAACCGATTCGCAAGGAATAAATAAACTTTCTTTTTACTAACTAAAACAAGGGGAAGACGCTTTTCGAAAAATGTGTCTTCCCTATTCTTTTTGTACCTTTCAAACGGTATGGCCTACATTGGGCTAACAGAATCACGACTTTAGAGTTTGCGAGTATAATATGACGCACATCAAGAAATGTCAGTAATTATTTCTTTTAAATTATATTAACATAGAAATATTTTCTGTTATTTGTAGTTTTTCTTGGATAGACTTTCCAATCGCCATAACTTTGCACCAGATTTACAGAATCAGGGCTACGCCTCAGCATAGTTAAAACAGATTTTACTCTGCATTCGGCTTGCACCAGATTTCAAAAACAAAAAAATTATTAACAATTAAAAACTGATACAACTATGGCAAAGAAACTTCACATCGAAACACTCGCCCTTCACGTTGGGCAAGAAACAGCAGATCCAGCAACCGACTCACGCGCGGTGCCAATCTATCAAACCACATCTTACGTGTTCCACAACTCACAGCATGCAGCCGACCGTTTCGGACTTCGTGATGCGGGTAACATCTATGGTCGTTTGACCAACTCCACCCAAGGCGTGTTTGAAGACCGCGTGGCTGCCCTCGAAGGTGGTGTGGCAGGCCTTGCTGTAGCATCGGGTGCAGCAGCCATCACTTATGCATTGCAGAACATTGCCCAGAATGGCGACCATATCGTGGCAGCCGACAACCTCTATGGCGGTTCCTACAACCTCATCACACACACGCTCTCCACACAGGGCGTCAGCAACACTATTGTGAACGTGAATGACCTTCAGGCGCTTGAGGCTGCCATTCGTCCTAACACAAAGGCTGTGTATGTAGAGACATTCGGTAATCCTAACAGCGATGTGACCAACTTGGATGCGATTGCAGAGATTGCACACAAACACAACATCGTGGTCATCGTTGACAATACCTTTGCACCCATCATTTTCCGCCCCATTGAGCATGGTGCCGACGTGGTGGTTCACTCTGCCACCAAGTTCATCGGTGGTCATGGTTCCTCGCTCGGTGGCGTGATTGTAGATGCTGGCACTTTCGACTGGAAAGCCAATGCTGACAAGTATCCCACCATCGCCAAGCCTGACCCATCTTATCATGGTGCTGTGTTTGCCGACGTGGCAGGTCCTGCAGCCTTTGTCACCCGCATTCGTGCTGTCATCCTTCGCGATACTGGTGCAACCATTTCTCCTTTCAACGCATGGATTCTCCTGCAGGGCGTGGAGTCACTTCCACTTCGCATCGAACGTCACAGTTACAATGCACAGAAAGTAGTGGAATATCTGAATCAGCATCCCAAAGTGAAGAGCGTCAGCCATCCATTGCTGCCCTCACATCCTGACCACGAACTCTACAAGAAGTACTTCCCCAATGGTGGCGGCAGCATCTTCACCTTCGAGATTAATGGCACACAGGAGGACGCTTGGAAGTTCATCGACTCCCTGCAAATCTTCTCGTTGCTGGCTAACGTGGCAGACGTGAAGTCGCTCGTCATTCACCCCTACACCACAACACATTCACAACTTTCACCAGAGGAATTGGCAGAACAACACATCACACCAACGACGGTACGCCTCTCTATCGGTGTGGAACACATTGACGACATCATTGCCGACCTCGACCAAGCATTTGCACAAATCGGCTAACACAAACAGGTGACGGGAACGGGTTGCAACATACCACAATGATGGTATTTGCATCCCTTTTCCGCCTAAACATTTTACACATATATATATTATTTGTAACTTTGCAAAAGAAAACAACAACAAAAAACTTCAGAACTATGGCTAAAATTGCAAAACAACTCACCGAACTGGTGGGCAACACCCCACTCCTTCAACTCAATGCTTACTCAAAGAAGGAGAACCTCAACACAAACATCATTGCCAAACTGGAATACTTCAATCCAGCAGGCTCAGTGAAGGACCGCATTGCCCTCGCCATGATTGAGGATGCCGAGAAGCGCGGTGTCATCAAACCTGGTGCAACCATCATTGAACCAACTTCGGGCAATACAGGTGTTGGTCTTGCCTTCGTTAGTGCCGTGAAAGGTTACAAACTCATCCTCACAATGCCCGAGACGATGTCCATAGAACGTCGTAACCTCGTGAAGGCATACGGTGCGACAGTGGTACTCACTCCTGGATCTGCAGGCATGAAGGGTGCCATTGCAAAGGCTGAAGAACTGCGCGATAACACCCCTGGTTCCATCATTCTCCAGCAGTTTGAAAATCCTGCCAATCCTGCTATTCATTATGCCACTACGGCTGAGGAAATCTGGCGTGACACAGATGGGAAAATTGACATCTTCGTGGCAGGTGTTGGCACTGGCGGTACGGTCAGCGGTATTGGCAAACGCCTCAAAGAACTCAACCCCAACGTGAAGATTGTGGCTGTCGAGCCTGAAACCTCCGCTGTACTCAGTGGCGAAGCCCCTGGCG
Source organism: uncultured Prevotellaceae bacterium (assembly GCA_900316975.1). Classification (GTDB taxonomy): domain Bacteria; phylum Bacteroidota; class Bacteroidia; order Bacteroidales; family Bacteroidaceae; genus Minthosoma. Next base: position 15,388 of record ONFA01000005.1, read on the forward strand.
CTCACAAGATTCAAGGCATCGGTGCTGGTTTCGTTCCTAAAACTTTCGACAGAAACGCTGTCGATGAAATCTTCAAGGCTCCCAACGACGCTGCCATCCTGACCAGCCGTAAGATTGCCGCTACGGAAGGCGTCCTCGTCGGCATCTCTTCAGGTGCCTCTGCCTATGCCGCCACTCAACTCGCCAAAGACCCTGCTAACAAAGGTAAAGTCATCGTGGCACTCCTGCCAGACACAGGCGAACGTTACCTCTCTACGGTTCTTTACGACTTTGAGAACTATCCTTTATAAGAAACAATAGGTAAAAAACAAAAAATGCTACCGCACTTGTACGTTAACTCTCAGCAAACAGTTAGCGAACAAGTGCGGTAGCAAATTTTTCACTTATCACTCTTCACTTTTCGCTTTTATTTCGCCGTTGACGATGTCGAAGGTACTCACGTTCTACAATATAAATAAAAAAAGGATTTTTCCCTTTGTATTGTGCTCACTTAATCGTACCTTTGAGCCATGCTCCAAGGTAGGATGCACCTCGGAATACCAAATAAAAGCCATTTTATTTTGTTCTTCGCTCGGTTTTCACTACCTTTGCACCCACATTTGAAAAAGACCCTAAAGTCTTCAAAACAAAAGCAATGGAAATTATCAATTCAGTAAAGGAACTCAAGGCCAAGGTTTCTGCCCTGAGAAGTGATAACAAGACGGTTGGCTTGGTGCCAACGATGGGTGCGCTCCATGCTGGACATGCATCACTCGTAAGTCGTAGTGTAAAAGAGAACGATGCCACAGTGGTAAGTGTTTTTGTCAACCCAACCCAATTCAACGACAAGAAAGACCTGCAAGCATATCCTCGAACATTGGATGCAGACTGCGCTCTGCTCGAAAATATCGGTGCCACTTATGTGTTTGCCCCATCGGTAGAAGAGGTTTATCCAGAACCCGATACCCGTTCGTTCTCCTACCCTCCCACTGATACCGTAATGGAAGGTGCGTTCCGTCCAGGGCATTTCAATGGAGTATGCCAAATTGTGAGCAAACTTTTCATGTTTGTGGAGCCTGACCGTGCCTATTTCGGCGAGAAGGATTTTCAACAAATTGCTGTCATCAAGGCGATGGTAGCTGACTATGTATCAAAGGATGCAAAATGGGCAAAACGTCTCGAAATTTGTCCTTGTCCTATCGTACGTGAAGAAGATGGTCTCGCTCTTTCCAGCCGTAACACTCTCCTGTCAGACAACGAACGTGCCATCGCTCCCAACATCTACAAGGCACTGAAAGCAAGTGTGAAATACAGTAAGACTCACACTGTGGAAGAGACCAAACAATATGCTATTGACAAAATCAATGCTGTGGCGGGACTTGAAGTACAGTATTACGACATTGTGAATGCCTTGACACTCGAAAGCGTCTCTTCGTGGGACGATGCCGAACATGTTCAGGGCTGCATCACTGTCTTCTGCGGTGCCACCCCTATCCGACTCATTGACAACATCAATTATAAGTAAGAGATGCAGATTGAAGTTTTGAAATCGAAGTTGCATTGTGTGAAGGTGACAGAAGCCAACCTCAACTACATGGGCAGCATCACCATCGACGAAGACTTGATGGATGCTGTTGGCATCATTGCCGGTGAGCGTGTCTATATCGTCAACAACAACAATGGCGAGCGTTTTGACACTTACGTTATCTGTGGTGAACGCGGTAGTGGTTGCATTTGCCTTAACGGTGCTGCTGCCCGCAAGGTACAAGTGGGCGACATTGTCATCATCATGTCTTATGCTCTCATGGACTATGAGGAAGCCAAGACCTTCCGACCCAAGGTGGCATTCCCTGACCAAAATACCAATAAAATCCTGTGAGCACCAACTCACAGGATTTTTAGTCTTGTCAAAGTACAGAAATTTAATAAAGAATGAAGAAAATATTGTTTGTGTGTCTCGGTAATATCTGCCGATCACCGATGGCTGAGGCTGTAATGCGGAAACTGGTAAAAGAAAAAGGTTTGGAGAGTGAATACGAGATTGACTCTGCAGGATTGATTCGTTACCATGAAGGCGAGGGGGCTGATTCAAGAATGAAGTTTCACGCCAAAAGACACGGGTATCTGTTGACACACATCTCACGACCTGTCCGAGAGATTGATTTTGACCTTTTTGACCTAATCGTGGGTATGGATGACAGCAACTGGGACAAGTTGCACCGATTGGCTCCGACTGTAGAGGCTGAAACGAAGATTGTACGCATGACAGACTATTGTCAGACACACGTTATCGACCATGTACCAGACCCTTATTACGGAGGTGACCAAGGCTTTGAAAATGTGATTGAGATACTGGAAGATGCTTGCGAAGGATTGCTGAAGAAATTGACAGTTGAAAGTTGAAAGTTGGAAATTGATCATTGAAAACGAATCCGCTCAATCGGCTTGGAGTTGATTGAGCGGATTCGCTTTGTTTTATCGTTTTATCAGAAGCGGAAACCGAAGGTCGCCATGAGCTGAGAGCGGTTAGCATCAATCTTTGTAGGCTTTAGATTTACATCGTCAAAAGCATAGAAATCGCCCTTCTGTGCTTGATACTGATAAGCAAGATCTACATAGCCACCTTTGTAGCGATAGCCCAGACCGACAGTAAAGCGGTTGATGGCTCCCCAATTGGTGTAATCAGTCTCTGTATATGGACCATCGTATCCAATGGTGCGGAACGCATCTTTTTTGAATGGAGAAGACACAAAATTATAACCGACACGGAGAGAGAGCTCGTCAATAGGCTTAAACTCTGCACCCACCTTCAACGTATGTTGTCCACGACACGTTTTCTCTGTAATCTTGTTCATGTTGCGGAAATAGTCTGAATTGTATCCATCCACCTCACTATAATGCAGTGTGCCCAAATCCTGAAATTCATACTCTGCACCAATGGCAAAGTTCTTTCCGACAGTATGTCCAAGACTGACACCAAACTTCCATGGAGTGCGGTATCGATAGTCATATTCAGCATTTGAGCCAGATGTGATATAACCATCATTGAGGAAGAGGTCGGAACCGTTAGCATCTCTCAAACGATACCATGTCGGAGTATGAACAGTTACACCGAAACGGAAGGGGCTTTCTTCAATGGGGCGGCAAATGAAACCAAGTTTCACGTCAAAGCCATCACCTTCGGTTTTGTACCAATTGGTGAAATCGTAAACATCACCATCGGTTCCTAATTCTTGATAAAAAGACTCACGGCTATAGTCTATGTCATAAACGCCAATGGATGCACCGAGAAAAAACTGATCACTAATGTTAAAAGAAAGATTGACATCCGCCTGAATATTAGCACCGAAAGTGGCTTTTTCGAAATAAGCCTTGGAAGAAGGCAGACCTGAATAGCCATTTTCATCCTCATTCAGGATACCACCATGCACACCTGTCTTACTTGCGCTCATGTCAGCCAATGTACCCCAATAGTCATTCGCATTGGCATAATTGCAAAGATCTGCAATCTGATAGGTCTGACTGAAAATATCATTAAGGTTGTTGATGTCAGTCAACTGATTGAAAAGAAAATTGCGTTTCTTTTTATAGTTAACACCAAAGTTGACGAACTGCAAGCCCTTGTTGGTTGGTGTGTCCATGTCAAAAGCAATCAACACACCACCTTGGTCAAGAGACATGCGCGAACCATCATGCCCCATGGCACCATCACCCGTAAAAACACCGCTGAAACTGATGGCCGCATCGCTTCCTCGATACATACCAGTACCTGCAGGATTGGTGCTCATCACACTAACATCACCACCCAGAGCACCAAGCGCTCCTCCCATTGCCACGAAGCGGGCTGTTCCATTCAAATCACTGTTTGCAAAGTTCTGTGCATCGTAACTATCTTGGGCGTACGATACACCTGCAACAGCGATAAATACTGTTAACAAAAAATATTTGTTCATTGTCTTCATATTCTCAATGTTATATAATGTGTAATTGTGATTCTTGAATAGCCGAAGAATGTTGCCTATTATCGTCTTCCGCCACCACTACGGCCTGCGCCGCCAATGCTGCCACCGCCGCGACTGCCACCGATGCTACCACCGCCACGACTGCCTCCGATGCTACCACCGCCAAAACCACCCACAGACGAACTACGAGTAGTAGTGGTCGGCGTGTAAGTGCGTGTCTGTTGTTGAACGGTACGAGTCTGCTCTTGTGTACGAGTCTGAGGTTGAACCGTTGTGCGACTGCTACTATTTTGGTTGCTAGACGAGCGTGTTGGCTGATAGGTCGTATTTGTCCCATTCATAATTGTGCTTCTTCTGGCCGCACCTTCACGAGCACGATTATAAGACTGCGTACGTGCCCCTTCGTTCGCTGAGGCCGATGTGCGTCCTGTACGAGCATTAGTATAATCAGTATAAGAAGTTCCGCTGGCACGTGTGCCGCCTACTCCCCCACGAACCCCCTGAGCACTGGTACGTGTAGCGACAGCCGTTGTACGTGCTCCAACTGCGCCAGTACGTGAATTGAGCGCATTAGTGCGTACACCTAAATTACTGCCACCCATGGCGTTGGTGCGGATTCGATTACCTGCAGACATATGTCCACGTGAAGAGTTAAACCCACGAGGCACGACATTGCGATAATAAGTAGTGTAATAAACTGGACGACTCCAACTTGGTCCCCATCCCCAATATGTCCAGACATAAGGACGACTCCATCCCCATATACCGCCATACCAGCAATCCCAGGGTCCCCAAGTCCAACCATAACTCCAGCCATAGTGCCAATACCACGGGTCATAAGGGTCGTAGAGATAGTCCCATGCTCCATAACCATAATAGAGATCCCAATAGTAAGGGCTTGCCAACGCATATAAACGTGGGCTATGGAAACGCACAAGGCGACGAGAATAACGATAGTCCAACTCTGGGTCGTTCATATCATATCTCGGTTGTGCATCGTCTATTCCGACAGTGTCAATGCGTGCCGCAAGCGAATCTTCTGAATACTGACCATCGTACACATAACGACGGTTATATTCATCCTCGTTGCGCGTGTTGCTATGATAGTCAACAACAGTGGGGGCAACAACTGTCTCCATTCGTGCATTCATTGATGCTGCCACCCTTTTCTGAGCAGCCTCCTTCACTTTTTTTGAAGAGGTGAAATAAAGGTCATCCTGTGCCATGCTGAGCAATGGAAACAGAATCAAAGTTAATGCTAAAAATCTCTTCATATCCGTTCTATTTTATAGTTTGTTTACTACTGTAGTTTACACGGTGCAAATGTAGTGACATTCTTATCACTTATTTGTATTGAAATCCCTACCTGTATAGGGGAAAATCCCTAAAAAGGGGAACTACCTGTGCAAAGATAGGCAAAAAATCTAAAATTAGTCTATAATGATAACAAAATAGTGCTTTTTTGTAGCCCTCATATTGGGTATATCGGATGAAATCACTAATTTTGAGCCAAAATTCAATTGTTAGATTATGAAGAAAAACTTAAACCTCATCTTTTGTGGAATCATGGGACTATCTCTCTCCATGCCCATGTCTGCAATAGCCCTGTCTTCACATAAGACACCCATAGCCTCAACCAAGGCAAAGCCACGCACCATCATCAAGGTGGAAAGCATCAATGTAGAAACCCCTGTCGGCACCGTCCCCCGCTTGCCATGGCAGGTTTGGGTAACCTACAGTGACGGAAGCCATGAATGGAGACAAACAAAATGGACGAACTCTCTGCTTACCACCGAACAACAGGAAGCCAATCCAAAACTGAATCCTGCGGGGAAAACATACACTGTCAATGGCTTCATCATTGGCGACAACACAACTGACAACGGCTACCCCATCACCGCCCATGTCAGTATTACCAATCAGGAGTGGAAAGTCCCGAATCAAAGGCCGATTGTACAACCACTTCCACTAAAAGATGTTTACATAAAGAAAAACAACAGATTATCGCACAACAGAGACCTTGACATCAAGACGATTCTTTCACTCGATATTACCCAACAACTCTACAACTACCGCGACACCTACGGACTACCAACCACAGGTTATACACGATCAGACGGTTGGGACTCTCCCACCACCAAACTGAAGGGACACGGCAGCGGGCACTACATGAGTGCATTGGCTTTTGCCTACGCTTCATCCGCCAACAATGCTGAGCAACGAAAGGAACTTCGGAGCCGCATCGTACGCATGGTGAACGAACTGCGTGAATGTCAGGAACGCACTTTCGTTTGGGACAGCACTCTTAACCGCTATCGGGAAGCACGTGACTATGCACCCGAAGAAGAACTGAAGCGGATGAAAGGCGATTGGAAAGCCTTTGACGAGTACAAGAAAGACTACCGTCACTATGGTTACGGCTATCTGAATGCCATTCCGGCAGCCCACCCTGCCCTGATTGAGTGTTATCGCGCGTACAATAATGAAGAATGGGTGTGGGCACCTTACTACACCATCCACAAGCAACTGGCAGGCCTCATCGACATTGCCAACAACATTGACGACCAGAAGATTGCCGATAAAGCCCTGCTCATCGCCAAAGACATGGGACTTTGGGTGTGGAACCGCATGCACTACCGCACCTATGTAAAAGCCGATGGTACAAAGGCTGAACGTCAGGCAAAACCTGGCAACCGATATGAGATGTGGAACATGTACATAGCAGGCGAGGTGGGCGGCATGGCTGAATCGCTATCACGACTGGCGGAGATGGTCAGCAACCCTACAGAAAAGGCACACTTGATAGAAGCCGCCAACTGTTTCGATTCTCCCGCATTTTTCGACCCTGTGTCGAAGAACATCGATGACATCCGTACCCGCCATGCTAACCAGCACATCCCGATGATTGTCGGCGCATTACGTTCCTACATCACCAACGGAAATCCCTATTATTACAACCTTGCCTACAACTTCTGGAATCTTGTGCAGGGACGTTACACCTATGCCATGGGTGGTGTGGGAAACGGCGAGATGTTCCGTCAACCCTACTCACAGATTCTCTCGATGAACACCAGTGTGCAGAGTGACTTCCAACACAACATGTATCCAAATCCCGACATCAACGAGACGTGCTGTGCATACAACCTCGCCAAACTCACCAAAGACCTCAACTGCTTTGACCCTGATAATGCTGCCTATATGGACTACTATGAGCGTGTGCTCTACAACCAGATCATAGGTTCCCTCCATCCTGACCATTGGGGTGTCACCTATCAGTACGCTGTGGGCATGAATGCCATCAAACCTTACGGCAACGAGACGCCTCAGGCAACTTGCTGCGGCGGTACAGGTGTAGAAAACCACGTAAAATACCAAGAGGCAGCCTATTTTGCCAATGACAACACGCTATGGGTGGCACTTTATCTGCCCACGGAAGCGAAATGGCACGGGGCAACCATCAACCAAGACTGTAAATGGCCTGCGGAGCGGAGCACCATCACGGTGGTGCCAGACAAATCATCCGTTACCTTCGCCATGAAACTGCGTGTACCCTATTGGGCAACCGAAGGATTCGATGTAAAACTGAATGGAAAATCCATCGCAAAATCTTATCAGCCAAGTTCTTACGTAGAGATCCCTCTGCGCGAATGGACTGCCACCGACAAGGTGGAGGTCATCATGCCTTTCATCCCACACATCAACTGGGGACCAGACAAGATGGATCTTGCAGCCACGGGGAAGAATGACACACACACACCATTCGCTCCCCAATGGGTAGGTGCCATCATGTATGGTCCACTTGTCATGGCAACTCCTGATGTGAAGGAATGGAAAGATGCCGACTTCACTCTCCCGTCCAACCTCAGTAACATCCTTCCGAACGAAGCAACTCTCGACAGCAAATATGGCGACAACCTCTTCACGCTCTCACTTGGCAGCAAGCGATTCCAGCCAGACTACTATCAAACAGGTCACTCCACTCATTACCTCCGTCTCAATGTGCTGACAGGTGGCAAGCAGAAAGTGAAGAAAGGCATCGACAAGACCAGCCTTGAACAAATGGTGCAGGTGGCAAAAGAGCGCATGGACAGCCAAAACGCATGGAATGCCTTGACTGTCAAAGTACCCGCCTTCTCCCCTTGGGCACCCAATGGCTATGCCCGTTTGCTCACCCAAGTAGAAGCGGCAGAGAAAGTGTTAAAGAAATCAAAGAAGGAACTCACGCAGGATGAGATTAACGCTGCCGCCTCGGCACTCAACGTTTCCATCAACACCATGCGCCCAGGCAACCTTGCCGAACCAGAAGACCTCAAGAACCTGATGACCCTCCTCCAACAGGCCATCAACACCTCCAACAAGACCACCCAACTACGAGAAGCCATCGACTATGCAAACATGGTGGTGCAGTATGTCAACGAAGGGTCTGGCACACGCGACCTTATCGAGAAAGCCACGAACAAACTGCTTGAAGCACAGACCACCATTGAACGATAACATACATGTGTGCATTCCTTGACTTCACCGACCGATACCAGTTGGCAACTATCAGCATTTCACACATTCCCATTTGTGCCACTTGATTTCTTATGGCACAAATGGGAATTGCTTTTGTTTTTTTCCATAAAATGGCAGCTTGGAGTGAAGTTTTTCAAGAAAACGTTTCCGTGTTCGGGGAAAATGTTGTAATTTTGCATGGTTTTTGTGTTAGAACCCAATTGGAACAAAAAAAATAAAAAAACATATTATGGCAAAAAACAAAAAACAACAAGCAACCGATGAGCCTATCGCACTTGACGTACAGTTGAGCAAAGGCGAGGCTTTCATCGAGAAAAACTGGAAGAAACTCGCTATTGTGATTGGCGCCATCATCGTGATTGTAGCAGGCATTTACACCTACAAGCACTACATGGCAGGTAAGGAACTGGAAGCACAAAAGGCTATTGCCGGTGCACAGACAGCATTTGCTCAGCAGCAGTACGAGCAGGCACTGAAAGGCGAAGGCAACACCAAGGGTCTTCTGAAAATCATCGAAGAGTATGGCGGCACAGAGACAGCCAACATCGCAAAACTCTACGCAGGTCTGGCATACGCCAAGACTGACAAGGTGGATGAAGCCATCAAGATGTTGGAAGACTTCTCCGTGCAGGACGATGACATGGTTTCTCCGGCAGCCATTGCGGCACTCGGCAACCTCTACGTGAAGAAGGGTGACAACGAGAAGGGAATCAAGACCCTCATTAAGGCAGCCGAAGAGGCTGACAACGATGCGGTAAGCCCCGTATTTCTCCTGCAGGCTGGTGAAGTGTATGAGTCACTCGGCCAGAATGACAAGGCATTGGAACTCTACAACAAAATCAAGAAGCAGTACTTCCGCAGCCCCCTCTCTCAAGAGATTGACATGTACATCGAAAGAGCAACTAAATAAAGAGAAATAAGAAAAAAACATAAGTGAAAAACTAAAAACTAAAAGTCAAAGTTACCACAGCCTTCCATAAGCCTCGTAATCTTCACTTTTAGTTTTTAGTTTTTCACTTTTTTACTTATCCACTCAAACCATCAATATTATGGCAACAAAGAATCATAACCTTTCCGACTACGACATCACATCTGTGCCCAACGCTACAGGAATGAAGATAGGCATTGTGGTGGCAGAATGGAACGAGAGCATCACAGCCTCATTGCTGGAGGGAGCCAAGCAGACGCTGATGAAGAATGGCGTTTTTCCCGAAGACATCACGGTGATGACCGTGCCAGGCAGTTTTGAACTGGTGTATGGCGCTTCACAGATGGTGAAGGCAGGCGTTGACGCCGTGATTGCCATCGGCTGCGTAATTCGTGGCGACACACCCCACGACCGCTACATCTGCCAAGGTGTCACCTACGGATTGGCTCGTCTGAATGCCGTCCAGGACGTACCCGTCATCTACGGACTCATCACCACACTCGACATGCAGCAAGCCGAAGAACGTGCTGGCGGCAAGATGGGTAACAAGGGCGACGAATGTGCCGTGACAGCCATCAAGATGGTTGATTTCAAGAGAAGAATGGTTACGCCGAACAACTAAAACAGTTGAAAAAACAACTTATCGGTTGAAAAGGCTTGAGAAAATATTAGTCAATGTTGTAGGCACCATTGTTGCTATCTATGCAGGCATAGTCCTACTGTTCAGTTTGCCTTTCATGCAGAGTGCGCTGGCAAGTTGGACGGCTAACATTCTATCCCAACAACTCAAGTCGAAAGTGGAAATTGGGAGCATCAACCTCGGTTTTCTCAATCGGGTCATAGTGAACGACATGACCCTCTACGAGCCTGACGGCAAGCAAATGGCAACCATCGCCCGTATGTCTGCCACCATCGACCTCCTCGCCCTACTGTCGGGACAGGTGAACATCGGTACGGCACAACTCTTCGGTGCAAAAGCCACCCTCTACAAAGAGACCCCTGACAGCACCCCCAACTTCCAATTCATCATCGACGCCTTCGCCAAGGAGGAAACGCAGGAACCGACAGCACTCAATCTGCGCATTGGCTCCCTTATCATGCGCCATGCCGATGTCACCTACGACCTCAGGTCGGCAATCATGCAGCAGGGGAAACTCGATCCCGATCATCTAAAACTTCACGATTTCGGTGTGAATGTCGTGTTGCGTTGTCTGACAAACGACTCCATCAACTTGACCTTGCGCCGTCTGCAAGCCAAAGAACTCAATTCGGGTTTGACCCTGCACGATACCAAACTGAAACTTGTGGGCAACCAGCAAAGCGCCACATTCTCCGACCTCGACCTGTCTATGCCCCATTCTCATTTGACAGCCGACTCGCTCTATGCTGAATACGGAAAATGGAGTACAGACCGCACATTCACATTCCACACTACATCCATCTCCGGGCACATCACGCCACGCGACCTCGCCCCACTCTACAGCAAACTGTCCTCGTTGACCGATGCCATCGACCTCAGCCTCTCAGCTGAAGGCAATGAGCAGGAAATACGGGTGAAGGAGTGCCACGTTGCAACCAAGAATGAAGGCATAATGCTCCGTGCCACCGCACAGATTTCACGTCCTTTCGACCAGCAAAAGCGGAACCTGCATGCCGATATCAACACTCTCCACATCAACAGTGACGAGATGCACAGTTGGGCAGATGTTTTGATGCCCGACCATCAAGAAGACAGGCTCATCAATGCCATCCATGAAATCAACTACAACGGAACCGTCGATTATGCCGCCAACGGGAATTTGTTCTCCACAGGCAACCTCACCACAGGCATCGGACATGCCACCTACGACCTGACCTACGATGCCACCCATTTCCTCACTGGCACCATCAACGGTGACTCCATCAATCTCGGCAAACTGCAAGAGGACGAGCGGTTTGGAACCACCTCCTTCGACCTCGATCTCGCCATGAATTTGACCTCAACTTCGCCATTCCCAGTCGGAAAGGCAAGCGGAAAGATATACAATATTTATTATAATGGATACAACTACCAGAACATCGACCTTGATGCACGGAGCACGGCAACACAGATTGAGGGAACCTTCAACATCGACGACGAAAACGTAAAAGCCTACACCGGATTTGCCTACGCCGATTTGCCCACCAAAGACATCAATCTCAATATTCTACTGGAGCGATTCTGTCCCCACAACCTTCATTTGACCAGCAGCCACATAGGTGAAAGCCTCTCCCTCAACAGTTCAATCCAACTGAGCGGACATGATTTCAAACATCTGTACGGTTCTGCAACGATGGAGGACATCAACCTTGCCACCCCAACCGATTCCTACCACCTCGACGGCATCATGCTCCATGCCCAAAAACTTGACAACGGCGAGAGCCACTATCACATCAAAAGCGACATCCTGTCGGGCGACATTCAGGGCGAGACCACCCTTACAGACATCGTCAATAGTTTCATCCATCAGATGTCCCATCATCTGCCCATCATCTTCAAGCCCCAGCAGGACAACTCCACTGTCTCCGCATCCCACTTCACCTACGACTTGACCTTAACCGATGCACCCATCCTGCACCACCTTGTCGATGCCGACTTTGCCCTCGATCGTCCCATGCGCATCTTTGGCGATTTGGATGCCACCGGGGAAAAAATGTCGTTCCAACTCGATGCACCCAGCATCACCTACAACACCACCTCCTACGACAACATCGCCGTGGCTTGCAACTCCACCCCCAACAACATGAACGTACATGCCATCGCCTCCACCGTCAAGGAGAGCGAGGATGAAGAAGAGCCGTCCACTTCAACCACACTCGACGTGATGGCAGACATACACGACAACCGCATCGTCAGCGACCTCTACATGAACACCACGGGCGTGAACAGCATCATGCTTCAGGTGCTGCCCATCATCCAACTCAGCGATTCGGCAGGAAGCATGAAGACCGACATCACCCTGAGAAAGTCAAATGCCCTCATCAACGACACGGCATGGACCGTATCGCCATCGCGCATCCTGCTTTACAAGAAAAACATAGAGTGCCACAACGTCAGGTTCTCCAACAACAACACAAACAGTTTCCTTGCCATCGACGGAAAGGCATCCGACCAGCCCATAGACTCACTGGTGGCAACTTTGAATAACCTCGAGATCAAATACATCATGTCACTGGTGAATTGGAATGTCGTGCGGTTTGCAGGCAAGGCATCAGGCAACGTGGTGGTAAACAACGTGTTGGGCGGAGGTGTGCCAGACGTGCGAGCCAGCCTCTATGTGGAAGACCTTTCCGTTCAAGAAGGGCCACTCGGCAATGCCAACATCACCGCCCATTGGGATAAGGAGGTGGAAGGTATCAGCGTGGACGGGCGAATTGTTGACCTCTACCAAGTGCCAGACGGACTCACGGGCAGGGTACGCAACGTGACAGGCGTCACAACCGTAGATGGCTGGATTTCGCCTGCCAAGAACGACATACAGTTGAATGTGAACACCCACAACACCAACGCCGCTTTCATCCACGGATTCCTCGGTGGCGTGTTCAAGGAAGTGTCGGGCTTTGTCACTGGTCCCATCAGCATCATCGGCCCGCTCAACAACGTCAATATCGTGGGCGATGCCGTGCCCACCATGAACCTGCGGTTGCGTGCCACCAATGTGCCCTACCACATCGAGGGCGACACCCTCCACATGCGCCCCTATCTGTTCGATTTCCGCAACATCAGCATCTACGACCGCTTCGGACACCGCTCCACCATCAACGGACAGGTGACCCACCGCAACATGAAGAACTTCGCCTACCACTTCAAGGCCGACCTTCACGAGTTGCTTGCCTACGATGAGACGGAGTTCAACAGTGACAAGTTCCTTGCCACTGTCTTCACCGACGGCGACCTCACCATCGACGGCAGCGATGGGCATCCGCTCTATGTGAATGCAAACGTCACCCCCACCCGAGGCTCCGTCTTTGCCTACGATGCAGCCACCCCTGATGCCATCACGGGCAATTCCTTCATCGAGTTCCGCGACCGCGACTCCTTGTTGACCCGCAATCCGCAATTGCTCGCTCCTGAGTGGGATGAGGAAAATGTGCCTGTGACAAAAGATTCGCTCACCATCGTCAAGGAAGCCAAACGCAACTACAACAGCGACATATTCATCAACTTCGACATCAACCTCACCCCTGCCTGTGAAGTGAAACTCCGCATGGACAACATCGAGGACGGCTACATGCGCACCTTCGGCAACGCACGCCTCAAGGCACAATGGTACAACAAAGGCTCCTTCCAGATGTTTGGCAACTACAACATCTCCTCTGGTTCCTACCGCCTCTATCTGCAAGACATCATCTTCCGCGACCTTGCCTTGCAGCCTGGTTCCCTCGTTGAGTTCAACGGCAATCCCTTCGATGCCAACATCCATCTGATTTGCCATCACACCATCAATTCCGTGCCCCTCAGCGACCTCACCTCTACCACCGCCTTCTCGCAAAACAACAAAGTGAAGGTTATCTGTATCCTTGACATCACGGGCAAACTCGGCAACATGGACTTCAAGTTCAATATGGATTTGCCCAACGTGAACGAAGAGACACGCCAACTTGTGCGCTCCATGATCAACTCCGAAGAGGAGATGAACACGCAGATGATATACCTCTTGGGACTGGGACGATTCTACCCCAACGAATATGCCCGTGCCAACGGCAACGGCAATTCGGAACAGGCAGTCAACTCGCTCCTCTCCTCCACCCTCAGCGGACAAATCAACCAGATGCTCAGCAACATGATAGGCCGCGACAGCAACTGGAACTTCGGCTCATCGCTCACCACGGGTGAGAAAGGCTGGGACGACCTTGACGTAGAGGGAATCCTCGAAGGGCGGCTCCTTGATGAACGCTTATTAATCAACGGTGCTTTCGGCTATCGCGACAACGCCATGACCAACCGTTCTAGTTTCATCGGCGACTTCGAGGTGAAATGGCGACTCGATCAGAAGGGCAACCTCTACGTGAAAGCCTACAACCAAACTAATGACCGCTACTTCACCAAAGCCACCCTCAACACACAGGGCGTGGGACTCTCATGGCGTCACAACTTCGAGAGCATCCGGCGACGAATGCGGCAGAAAGACAAAGAGAAACAAAAGTGAAGCAAAAATATAATGCAGTATTAACACCTAAAACCAATCAGCAATGAAAAAAAACTATCTGGCAGCCCTCACGCTGCTCCTTGCAGCAACAGCCTGCAACAAACAAGCAACCAACACTAACCAACTATTTTCCGACAAGGCTATGGACTATCTGAAGACAGTACCCTACGATGTCAACCGCACGTCGCTCTACAATGCGGAAGACCTCTATGCAGGCTATGACCCTGCCAAACCCGAAACCTTCGATTCCTGCTACGACACCAAAGTCTATCAACACTACATCGAAAAAGGCAAGCAAGCCCGCGACGTGGAAGAATCGCTTGCACGCACCCTACACGACCATGGCATCCACGTGGCACTCGACGAATTCTTCAAAGAGCACAACTCGCGCCTCTGCATCGGCATCATGGGTGGCCACGCCCTGTTGCGCACCGACCCCATGTACAAGAAAGTCGTGCTCCTCAGCAAGCGTCTGACCGAAGAAGGCTTCATCATGCTCAGCGGCGGCGGTCCCGGTGCCATGGAGGCAACCCATCTTGGCGCATGGATGGCTGGCAGAAACGAAGCCGAAGTGGACGATGCTGTAGAGATGCTCGCCAAAGCACCTTCCTTCAAAGACGAAGGCTGGCTCGCCTCCTCTTTCGAGGTGATGAAGAAATACCCCCTCGAGAGCAACTACGTCAGCCTCGGCATCCCCACCTACCTCTACGGACATGAGCCATCAGCACCCTTCGCTACCCACATCGCCAAGTTCTTCGAAAACAGCATCCGCGAAGACCTTATCCTCACGGTAGCCTTCGGCGGCATCATCTACACCCCTGGCAGTGCTGGCACCATGCAGGAAATCTTCCAAGACGCCGTGCAGAACCACTACGAGTCCTTCGGATTCTCCAGCCCGATGATTTTCCTCGGCACCGACTTCTGGACCAAAGAAATGCCAGTCTATCCATTCCTCGAGAAACTTGTTGAGATGGGCAAGTACAAGAACCTGCAACTCACCCTCACCGATGATTTCGACGTGGTGGCTGACAAACTCAACGAGTTCAAAAGCACCGCTCCCAAGGAGTGAAAATTTAAACCACGAAGTCATTCGTGCGTCAAAAATAAAACATTTACCTAATCAATTTATTATCTAAACAAAACAAAAACAATGAAGAAAATTTATGTTGCAGCATTGCTCACCCTCTCTATGACGGCAGCCAATGCACAAGAACCCAACATCCCCATGTTTGGCGGACAGCAGAACATCAACGTCAACTTCGACGAGTACAAGGCAGCCCCCCAGGGGTTCGACCAAGAGCGTGCAGGAATTGAACATGGTACAGTTCAACTCATTGAGTACCAGTCAGCATCAGTCGGAACCACCCGCAAGGCACAAGTCTATCTTCCACCAAAGTATGACAAGAAAAAGAAATACAGCGTGCTTTACCTGCTCCACGGTATCGGTGGCGACGAGAATGAATGGTTGAACGACGGTGGTGTGCCCAACATCATCATGGACAACCTCTATGCCGACAAAAAGGTGAAGGACATGATTGTGGTGATGCCTAACGGACGTGCTCAGAAAGACGACTCACGTGCCGGTGGCTATGGCTCAGCAGCCGCATTCGGCGAATTCGACAAAGACCTTTTCGGAAGCCTCATTCCATACATTGAGAAAAACTTCAGCGTCTATACCGACAAAGATCACCGTGCCATTGCAGGTCTGTCCATGGGAGGCGGTCAGTCACTCAACTTCGGACTTGGCAACCTTGACAAGTTTGCCTATGTAGGCGGCTTCTCGTCAGCGCCAAACACCATGCGTGCCGCACAACTCATTCCCGATGTGGAAAAGGTGAAGAAAGAAAACAAACTCCTCTGGATGGTATGCGGTGGTGCCGACGGCCTCCTGTTCAACAGCACCCAACTCAAGGCATTCTGTGATGAGAAAGGCATCCCCTGCACACTCATCAAATACCCTGAGGGCAAGCACGACTTCGTTGTCTGGAAGTATGGACTCTATAACTTCGCACAACTGATTTTCTAAGAAAGAATATCTCCTTACAAATAAGATCCAATCGGGCAGAACACACCATGTGTCCTGCCCGATTTTGTTTTAGCACATATCGGATAATTCCGCCCCCAAAAAAGTAGTGAGAGTATAACCACTTTTTTTGGGGGGGGGAGGAATACCTTTACTTCGGAAACACCACTTCCCTCTTTTGACTTAGTTCTATCTTAACGAGAGTTCCCATTTCTATATTATTTGTCTTTCTACAAAGACAATAAAATTGCAAACAATCTTAAGAGGGCTGTTCGATCAAACATAAAACGTATCCCCGATGATTTCATGTTTGAATTGACAAAAGATGAGTTCGATCCTTTAAGATTCTATTTTTTCACCTCAAACACAAGAGGTGGAAATCGCGATCTTTTTTCTCCATCTAATTTTTGATGCAAGAGATGTTGGTAGAGTGAAAAAGAAAGTGTAACTTTGCAACACAAAACCTGAAACATGTATGGCGCAAGGGAAACAAGTTAAGAATGGAAAGGCTTTTGAATACGCCATCGCCAAGGTATATTGCGAGCACATTAATCAGCAGGGTGTAAATGCCGTGCTGGTTGAGAATGAGGCATGTGCGCAGGCGAGAGGGTACTATGAGGAGTGCTAAACAAGAACACAAGATTATGACGGAAATATTTGACTTTCATACAATGCAAATAAATTGGCAGGGGAAACAATACCCTTTCAGGGAAATTGACATGAAGGATAAACCTTATTATGTGCTTGTGAGCGTTGTGGATTTGGAGAGAGTTTTATTGGAAACGAACGATTTCCCTGTTAACAGCAAAGCTGAATGGGTGGATAATAAAATCGCCTACTATTTTGAATCCGAGGAGGATTTACATCAAAGCGATCAAGTTTTACTGAATATAATTTATGAATCATGATACGATATCAGTTTTTTCCACGTTCGAGAGGCGTGACAGAGGAAATCCAAAAAGTTATTGACTGTTTCAAGGTTGTGGAGAATGAGATTGATTCCTCTACAAAAAATCTTGTCTCAAATGATGTGCTTACAGTTGTTCGTCCACATATTGAAAGGAATGGGTACAAAGTGGAAAAGGGCAAGAGTGACGAAGAAAAGATTGACGTACCTGTTTTGTTCGGTCAAGATAACAAGATTGATAAATCTTTCTATGCTGATGCCTTGAGTTCTGACGGTAGGATTGTGATAGAAGTAGAAGCTGGGCAGGCAACAGAGAATCATCGCTTCTTGAAAGACATATTCGAGGCATGTATGATGTTTGACGTAGAATATCTTGTGCTTGCCGTTAGGAATATATACAGAAAGCATGATGATTTTCAACGCATTTTTACATTCCTTGAGACAATGTACATCTCAAATCGTTTACAATTACCATTAAAAGGAATACTACTTATCGGATATTAATGGGTAAACACTATGGTTCTTTTACGTAGATCAACTACAGAGATTCGAGTTGATTTGGCAGAGAAAACAAAAGAAATGAAGGAGATTTTGCCCTTGAAGGCAATTGCTGGCAAAAAAATATTAACATTGAATAACTTAAAGATGGCATTGTAATAACTGTTGACGAAGAGTTATGACACGTGAAGAAGCCATAGCAGCAGGCATGGAGGTGCATGAGATACAGCACTCGATGAAGAGGCGCACTCCATGGCATGACTATAGCCGAAAGGGAACGTACATGCTGACCCTTGTGGTGAGGGGACGTATAGCGTTATTGGGTACGTTGAAGGGAGGCTTGGAGGGAGAAGTGGCTCCTTTTGTGGAATATTCTGTTCTTGGAAGCACAATTCTTCAGGAAGAACAGAAGAAGATTCATCGCTATTACCCACAGGTGGAGGTGTGGAAACTATGTGTTATGCCCGACCACTTGCATATGATTGTCAGGATCAATGAGGACATGGGAGAAGGGAAGCATCTTGGGAAGGTGGTGGCAGGATTCAAATCGGGATGCAATCATGTTTATTGGAAGGTGTTCAACATGAATGAACCACCAAGACAGGGTTTGTTCGAAGATGGCTATTGTGACAAGATTCTTATGCACGATGGTCAATTGGACAACTGGAAGCGTTACCTTGACGACAATCCTCGCCGATTGATGATGAAACGTCGGAATCCTGATTTGTTTACCATACTTGCAGATATGGAGGTGGCAGGTGAGCGATGTGGGGTGGTGGGTAACAGATTCCTGCTGGATGTTCCCGACAAGATGGCCGTCATCGTGCATAGACGCTATACTGATCAGGAAATCGCCCGACTGCGAGAGGAATGGCTGGAATGTGGCGAACGCGGAGGCGTGCTTGTTAGTGCCTCTATCTCTCCAAAAGAGAAAGAGATTTTGCGAGAGGCTATGAGTCGAGGCTACAACATCATCCTGCTACGGGAGAATGGCTTTCCGAAGCTGTACAAGCCCTCTGGTGAGGCTTTTGATGCTTGTGCAAGGGGGCTGCTTTTGCAGATAAGCCCTTGGGAGTTCCACTATGAGAAAAGGGTGATAACGAGGGCGCAATGCCTTTTCTTGAATTCGATGGCAGAGAGGATAGTTGGCGCTTGATAGAATAAACTTACCATTCAAGCGGCGAAACCGCATGGGACTGTGGTGGGAAAGTCACTGTCCGCATCAGTTTTGCTGATGTCCTATTCAGACTTCTGCAATGCAAAGTTTATGTCTCGCAACCGTGTGCGCAGTTGGGATGAACAAGGCTTCACCGTACAAGCAAGCGGTAGGCAATGTCAGTTGCATCCACAAGCACCGAAGATGCAAAAGATTGATTCGGAACACCATATCTTTGTTCCAGGGCAAGAGCATCTTTACAGAAGAATGACAGTGCGTGAAGTGGCAAGAATACAAACATTTCCAGATGATTTCAAGTTCATTTATGAAGATGTGAATGATGGCTATAAGATGATTGGGAATGCGGTGCCTGTCAATCTCGCCTACCATGTTGCCATGCAGATAAGAAGGACATTGGAGGCGCATGGCATACGATTGGAAGAACGTAGCAAGATAAAGAAAGTTGCTGCTCCACGTGTCCAACAACTTGACTTTTTCAAGTTGCTGGAACAATATCCCGATGAAATCGTCAATAATTCTATTGTTGCTGAAAGCCAAGATGTTGAATACACATCATTGAGGAAGGACAAGAATGTATTGATTTCTCTGGTGAAGAACGACAACATCGAGCAATACCTTGACCGCACTGCAAAAGTGTATTATACAGGCAAGCGATTCCCTGCAACGGTGGCACTCAACAAACTATACTACTTCATGCCATATGTAAAGAATAAGGGAATACGAGATTTGTACTTGATTAAGATAGCCCGTGTGGGCACTCGCAAGGAAGGTCAACCAGACAATGATGCGAACGATTTCCGCTTGGTGTTCGAAATAGAGTTTGTAAAGCAACTATTTGATAATTACAAGCTTGTTGAATTGAAGATTTGGCATGCATTTACGGATACGACGATGAAAGAGGTGATGGCTTTTTCATGACCTTTTACGATCCCCATTTTACACGGTTCTTCTGTAATATAGTAAAAGAAGGACCATCGAAATCAAGAAAAGATACACGGTTCTGTTTACACTACCCTTGATGAATGCTAAAATACATGATGTACACCTACATAAAAAGCAGGGGGCACTTCTTACTGAGTGTCCCCTGCTTTTTATGTAAATATTGTGGATTCCTTTTATGAGAGGAAGCCGAGCAGAACACCGGCTGCAACGGCTGATCCAATCACACCTGCCACATTGGGTCCCATGGCATGCATGAGGAGGTAGTTGTGGGGGTCTGCCTTCAATCCCTCGTTCTGGGAGATGCGGGCTGCCATTGGAACGGCTGAAACACCAGCATTACCGATGAGCGGGTTAATCTTCTGGCTCTTCGGAAGGAAGAGGTTCATGATGTGAACGAAGATGACACCGCTGGCAGTTGCCACAATGAAGGCGCATGCTCCGATGATGAAGATGAAGATGGTGTTCCATGTGAGGAACTCGGATGCCTGTGTGGAGCAACCTACGGTGAGACCGAGGAGCATCACCACGATGTCGTTGAGGGCTGAACCTGCAGTCTTGGCAAGACGCGTGGTCTTGGTTGACTCCTTAAGGAGGTTACCGAAGAAGAGCATGCCGAGCAGAGGCAGACCAGATGGGACAATGAAGGTGGTGATGAGCAAGCCGACGATGGGGAAGAGCATCTTCTCTGTCTGGCTGACCTGGCGGGCAGGCTTCATCTTGATTTGGCGCTGCTTCTGAGTGGTGAGCAGTTTCATGATACCAGGCTGGATGACTGGCACGAGTGCCATATAGGAGTAGGCACACACAGCGATGGCTCCCATGAGGTTGGGACTCAACTTGCTGGAGAGGAAGATGGCCGTAGGACCGTCGGCACCACCGATGATAGCGATACCAGCCGCCTGATTAGGCTCAAATCCGAGAGCAAGTGCCACCATGTAGGCTCCGAAGATACCGAACTGAGCGGCTGCACCAATGAGCATGAGTTTCGGATTGGCGATGAGCGCCGAGAAGTCGGTCATGGCACCAATGCCGAGGAACACGAGAGGGGGATACCATCCTTGCCGCACACCTTGGTAGAAGATGTTGAGCACGGAGTTATCCTCGTAAAGACCTATCTCAAGACCGGCATCCTTGAAGGGAATGTTTCCCAAGATGATGCCGAGACCAATCGGAATGAGAAGCAGTGGCTCAAAGTCCTTGGCGATGGCAAGCCAAATGAAGAAGGCGCCGACAGCAATCATGATGATGTTGGCCCATTCCAC
Source organism: uncultured Prevotellaceae bacterium (assembly GCA_900316975.1). Lineage (GTDB taxonomy): Bacteria > Bacteroidota > Bacteroidia > Bacteroidales > Bacteroidaceae > Minthosoma. Next base: position 36,749 of record ONFA01000005.1, read on the forward strand.
GTTGGCAAAGCCTGTGTAGGTGAGGAAGTCCGCAAGTTTCGTTCCGATGAAGTCCATTGTAGAAACACTTTCGAGTAACATCATAGCGATTTACAATTTAGCAATTTACAATTTACTATTTTTGTTACGCGATGGTGATGAGGATGGCACCTTCCATGACGGTGTCGCCCTTCTGCACTTTCACTTCCTGAACCTTTCCGTCGCGGTCGGCATCGATGTTGTTCTCCATCTTCATGGCTTCGAGCACCACAACGGTCTCGCCTTTCTTAACAGCCTGTCCGACAGTCACCTTGATGTCGTTAATAGTGCCTGGCAGCGGTGCGCGAACGGCAGATACGCCTGCCTCGACAGCCTCCAACTTCTCTTTGGGAGCCTCGACGGTCTTGACTGGAGCAGCCACAGCACGCACGACGGGTTTGGGCTGAGCAACTGGCTTTTCGAGTTCCACTTCGAACTCGATGCCGTTCACTTCAACTTTGGCGATGTTCTCTTCAATGCCATTGATTTTCACATTGTAAGGAGCACCTTTGATTTTATAATTATATTCTTTCATGTTATCTGTTTTGTTGTTTTAGTTTGCTTGATGATGCTGTGGGGTCACACGGAGTTCGTGGCTCTTGTCTGCCCACGTGGTGGGTGTCTGATGGATGGTCAGGATGCCCGACTCGAGGTCGTGGGTGCCACCGAAGTATTCGTGGAGAGCCATGCCAATGACAGCAGTGTAGGTCTCCATGTCGATACCCTTAGTCTCGGTCGTACCTTGCTTGGCCATTTCCACCACTTTAGCAGCCTGGTCGTGGATGGCGCGGATGGCACGTACACGAGCCAACTTGGCTGCACGGTTCATCGCCCATCCGAAGATGTGGAAGAACACGAAGAGCAGGATGAGGCAAAGGAACACAACGCCCATGCACATGAGGGTCATGGCTATGCCGTAGGGGTCTTTCTCCTTAAACTCCTTGATTTTGTCGTTGTGGTAGGCAATGTTTGGAGCATTGGGAGTGACCTTATCTGCCTCAAGCACTTGCCATTCTGCATCGTTGATGCGAGCAAAACTTGAGCCTGCTGGAAGAGCCTCTACACGAACAGAATCCAAGAGGTCAACAGCGTTGCCGTCGAAGAGATAGATGGTGAACGACTCACCCACAGGAAGTGTGAAGTTGAGGTGAAGTGTACCACGGTTCACATGACCATCGGCAAAGAGCGTGATGCGCTGCTTGGCAGAAAGTGACGTGCGTGGGTCACCTGCAGGAATGGCGGACATGAGTTTTTCACGCTCAGGTGCCGGCATGTTCTTGTCGAGCACTGCGGGATTGATGGTGAGGAAACAGTTTCTTATGTCGTGGGTGGAATAAGAAGTGTTCTCGATTTCAATCCATGAGGCAGGCTGACCATATTCATCCACGTAACTTGCAGGCTTTTCGCAGGTGCTGGCAGCAGAGTCGCCAGTGCAGCAGGCAGGGGTATAGACGAAGACTTCGTTGAGTTTGAAGTCGTGTGCGCCCTGTGCGAATGCAGCCGATGAAGCCACGAGGAATGAAATAACTGATAATATCTTTCTCATAATGCTTACAATGGAATGTTACCGTGCTTCTTAGCAGGATTAGTAAGTGACTTGTTTGCCAACTGCTCGAGGGCGCGAATGACGCGGAAACGAGTGTTGCGTGGCTCGATGACATCGTCGATGTAGCCATACTTGGCTGCCTGGTAAGGATTGGCGAAGAGTTTGGAGTATTCTTCCTCCTTCTCGGCAATGAATGCCTTAGCATCACCACCCTCTTCCTTGATTTGCTTTGCTTCACGGGCATAAAGCACAGCGGCTGCACCACTGGCACCCATCACGGCGATTTCGGCCGATGGCCATGCATAGTTGATGTCGCCACGAAGTTGCTTACAAGACATCACGATGTGAGAACCTCCGTAAGACTTGCGCAGAGTCACAGTCACCTTTGGCACAGTTGCCTCTCCGTATGCGTAGAGCAGTTTGGCGCCATGCAGGATGACAGCGTTGTACTCCTGACCTGTACCCGGAAGGAAGCCCGGCACATCGACGAAACTAACGATTGGAATGTTGAAGGCATCGCAGAAACGGACGAAACGCGCACCCTTACGAGAAGCGTTGCAGTCGAGCACACCAGCGAACTTAGAAGGCTGGTTGGCAACGATACCAACGGAACGGCCGTTGAAGCGAGCGAAGCCGACGATGATGTTCTGGGCATAGCGTGGCTGCACCTCGAAGAACTCGCCGTTATCGACGGTGGCAGCGATGACCTTATACATGTCGTATGCCTGATTAGGATTGTCGGGGATGATCTCGTTGAGCGAATCCTCCAGACGGTCGATGGGGTCGGTGCATTCCACACGTGGAGTCTCCTCCTGGTTGTTCTGCGGAATGTAGGAGATGAGTTGCTGAATCATCGCCATAGCCTCCTCCTCGGTCGAAGCGGTGAAGTGAGTCACACCCGACTTGGTGGAGTGAACCGATGCACCACCGAGGCTCTCCTGATCCACATCCTCGCCAGTCACGGTCTTCACCACGGCTGGACCTGTGAGGAACATGAAGGAGGTGTTCTCCATCATGAGCGTGAAGTCGGTCAAGGCTGGAGAATAAACGGCACCACCTGCACAAGGACCGAAAATGCCTGAAATCTGAGGAATCACACCCGAAGCCATGATGTTGCGCTGGAAAATCTCAGCGTAGCCAGCCAAGGCGTTGATACCTTCCTGGATGCGAGCACCACCTGAGTCGTTGATGCCGATGACAGGAGCACCCACCTTCATGGCCATGTCCATAATCTTGCAGATTTTCTGGCTCATGGTCTCGGAGAGAGAACCTGCGTTGACCGTGAAGTCCTGAGCAAAAATAAAGACGAGGCGTCCACCGATTGTACCCGAACCGGTCACGACACCGTCGCCAAGATACTGCTTCTTCTCCATGCCGAAGTTGGTGCAACGGTGGAGTTTAAACATATCATATTCTTCAAAACTGCCCTCGTCGAGGAGCATGGCAATACGTTCACGTGCAGTGAACTTGCCCTTGGCGTGCTGCTTGTCAATGGCCTTCTCGCCACCACCCAGACGCGCTTTCTGACGGAGTTCAATCAACTCCTGTATTCTTTCTGTTTGCTTACTCATAATATTACTTATTCAAGTTTCGGGTGTTTTTTCAACAACGAATTACACGAATTGAACGAATTTTTCCATGCGGCGAGAAGAAGCATTGCACGAAGCACCTTCGGTGCGACGAATGACACGAATGAGACTTACCCTGCGGAAGTCCGCCATTCGGTTGGCATTCGTGAAATTCGTTGCCGCTTGCGGCTTCGTGAAATACATCTCTGTCAGCATGCTATAAAAAAATTCGTGTAATTCGTTGTTAAAAAAAGACTGTTCGAAACATCCGAATGTTTAATTACTTGTTCTGTGGTTCACAAAGTTCTGTCAAAATGCCAGCAGTGGTCTTGGGATGGAGGAAACCAATCATCATCTGCTCTGCACCGGGACGTGGAGTCTTGTCAATCAGACGAACGCCCTTGCCTTCAGCCTCGACGAGTGCTTCTGCCACACCGTCCTCAACAGCGAATGCCACATGGTGAACGCCCTTGCCACCCTTCTCCAGCCACTTGGCCACAGCCGACTCTGGTGACGTGGGTTCCAGCAGTTCCAGTTTCACTTCGCCCACCTTCAGGAAAGCAGTCTTCACCTTCTGGTCAGCCACTTCTTCCACTGCATAGCACTTCAGGCCAAGCACATTCTCGAAATAAGGGAGCACAGCATCGATGCTCTCTACACCTATTCCAAGGTGATCAATTCTTGAAATCTTCATAATGAATTTTCTTGATTTTATTAAATAATAAATGTTGTTGTGTAATTTTTCATCACAAAAAGAATAGGACACACCGCTGACGGCATGCCTCAAAAACTTCACAAAGATACGGCTTTTTATCGGGAAGAGAAAAACAAACACAAGAAAAAATGCCCCTTCCCTCAGAAAAAGGCAAAAAACATCCCCAAACACCACTTTCGTAAACTCCACGTTTCAACCCCACCAATCCCCACTCTTTATTCCACTTCCGCCACGGCCCTCCTTGCACAGTTCCAAAACCCACATCGGGAACGTCGATTTAGAGAAAGTTTTGTCATATTCTATAGGTACTCTATGAATTAATGATGGCTTCAGTTTTGGCAATCTCTGCCTGAACGTTATCCAAAGCCTCCTGCGCCATTGTCGGAATGATATTCGGGTTAATCCACGTAAAGAAATCATAAATCAAAACATACATTTGCTTTACATATGTCATGTCAAACTGCCTGTTATCAAAACATAGAGGTTCATTGTGACTCACTCTGTTCCTCATAATTCTGATATCTTGGATGATGGCATTTACCTCTTTTCGTCCATAACCTGTAGGTAATCCTCTGAATATTGTACAAGGTACGCCCTGTAACAAGGCGTAGTGGTGAGTCTCATACAGACTGTTCCAAAAACCAAGATTCAATTCCGCTATCACCCTTCCTGCAGTCACGTTACGCCTTTTTACTAGCAACGTCTTTTCTGATTTCTCGACCTCTTTTTTCAAAAAATCATTCGTCTTGGTTTTCCCGGTTTTCTTGACAACATGAGTAAGCGAAGGGTCTGACATAAACCCATTCTTCTGGTTTATCAGCCATTGTACATCACCGAAGTGTTTCGCAATGGCATAATGAAGTTGATTGCGAAGAATAACTTCAAAGAAACTAATCAGAGGTTGGAATGCCTGTGCTAACCTGGCATTGGCATAATACATCTGTTGAGCTTTCTTTTTGTTGCCATTAGAGGCTTTCAGATATCTTGATATACGTGAATATGAGTATAATCTCGCAAATTTTTGATAATTCATTTGGAAATTTCAATTATATTGTTTACCTTTGTACCCGTAATGCTTGGTCAAGCCTCTGCTATCAAAGCACGTAACCAAGTTTTTGAATACCCGCCACTATCAAAGTTGGCGGGTTGTTTTTTGTACCATGGTACTGGTTGCAAAGATACGACTATTTCTTCATTCCACCAACTATTCCTTTTGTTATTCTTTGTATTATACATCAGACATCATCTTTATTCCACCTCCACCACTTCCCTTTATTCCGCTTCCTCGACTTCCCTTATTCCACTTTCACCACCACCCTTATTCCGCTTCCACCACTACCCTTATTCCACTTTCACCACCACCCTCCTTACACAGTCCCAAAATCGACGTCGTCGACATCGGCAAGTCGACATCGACGACATCGGTTAACCGACGTCGACGACGTCGATTTAGAGGGAGTGGAACAAAGGGGAAAGAGGATGTGCCGCTACCGCAATTACATTAACGTCGTTACCATAATTTCCCCAACGGCAGTTCCGTAATTACGACAACGACGTTCTATTAGAAAGGACTTATACATCTTTTCTTTCCTTCATCCATAATAAAACATCCTAACATGATGTTTAGATTATTCTTACAATGTCACTAATCTCAGAAATAGCCATCTAGTTCTTTATACACTTTTCCCCTATCCGCATCCATTCTGAAATTCCATTCCTTTGCTTTATCTGATGAAATGATTGTTATGGTATATGGGGCAGATGACAACAAAGGCGCATTTAATCTAACTATTATCTCTTCTGTGCCATTTCGGACCATCACAGATTCCGGATTGTCTGTGCCGGCATTTCTGTTTGTAACATGCTGAAAACCTTTTCCCTCAAAATAACTGGTGACCCATCCTATTTGAAAAACAAAATCTTCCGGGAATTGATTTCGGAAACCAGCTTCCATAAACAGCCCTAAAAACCAAAGAAAACCAACAATAGCCCCCAAAAGGATAAGGCAAATGAATCCCCACCACATTTCAAAGTACACACAAAGGATGCAAAGGGCAAGGAAAAGAATAAAATATATGGATTTCTTTATTTTCATATGGCTTATGTTTAAAAAAACCATCATTGGGACACCAACCAGGCCAAAAGAATATTGAGAGATATTAGCAATAGAAATAAGATGACAAAAATGATGATATTGACAACGTGGTATGAACAATGCCAAACACTGGCTATATGCAGCAAATCACTAACACACCTGTCAAAAGCTCTATTGAAAGGAAGGCTATAGTGGCGCAACATCAGCACAAATCCCGTCAAATACATGAAGGCATAGCACCATGCACTTAACATGACGACCCACCACATACCTTCATGTGCCAGAGACGGACACATAAGACTTTGTACAAATGGTAAACATCCAGACAACACAAGCACACCACCCTGTATCCACAAATTGAAGACAACAGATATTTGCCTGTAAGTCAATCCGAAACACTTCCCAAGCCCTTGTAAAAAAAGAACGCACAAGGCAAAAGGAATGGTGATGATGTATTTAATCCAATTCATAAAGGTCTCGATTATCACTCATTTATATCATCCTTTACCAATCTCAACTCACGCTTCCCCTTTTCATTTATAATTGATTGGAAGATTGCCTTTCGTATCAAGCGTGTCCCAGAAGAGAACCAACACATAATCTGTCTCTCCTCTGGCATATATTTTGTCCATCGGTCACTCATTGGCTGTCCAGCCCATTCAAAAGGTTCATCCACCATCTTTTGAGGCTTGTCACGGTTAAAGACCTTGTACACATCATATTGATTAGATCCGTACCAACTGCAATGAGCACCTCTAATCACAAGCTCTTCTTCTCCGTCAAAGTCCATATCTTTGAAATAAAATAGAGACTTATCACTCAAATACTCCTCTGGAGCAGGAGACACATAATCAAGTCTTATCGTATCAACCGTATTTTGAACAGCCTCTATTGGTAACACAAACAAATCGCAGTTGATAGTAAATGAATGCTGAGGTTTTTGAAACGTAAATACAGCAAAACCCCAGTTATCTTCTTCGCCATCCATTAACATATCCATGGACACGCGGTATCCATTAACGAGTTGATTGCATATAACATGAATCGGAGCAACATTTTCCTGTGCAATGGCTGCTCTCTGCGAATCCTTCGAGAGTTCAGTGTTATTAGAGCTATTCTGGCACCCCATACAAATGGTCTGTAAAAATATAGCTCCTAAAAAGGAATAAATGGTGTTTATAGTCTTCATGAATTTTTTTGTTTGCAATTTAGGAGAAATGTATTACAATTTCTCTTCGTGTTCCCGACTTTGTAATCTTTACCATCAACTCATTAATAGAAGATGACAGCCATTCCTCCCTCTTCCGAATGAACGGGACGCAACAGCACTTCTTCCCAACGGAAATAATCATCCATTTCATCTTGCTCGTCTTGATGGCACTCGCCATAATAAGAAGATAAGCCTTTTGCCAATGCCGCTATCGCTTCCTTAGACTTTTGAGAGGTCATGAAATCCAAGGAAAAGACATACACCATTCCATCTTTTTCTTCCCATTGTATATTCATCCCACATGGTACACCACAAAAGAGGACTTTGCAATAACCCCGTTCTTCATCAAGATTGCCATCCAACGAAAAGACATCCACCTTTTCCTCCATCATCTTCACAATGGAAGCAACGTCTTTACCCAGAAGAGGAATGCCAAAGAAATTCGTACACCGCACTTCTTCCTCTGCCATCGAGTTCTCAGTTGGCGCTAAATCAGGAGATTGTTTTTTATGGGCACAAGAGAATGATACAACAAGCATCACCAAGGCATATAACAAAAATTGAATCTTTTTCATTACATTGTAAATCATAATCTTTGAGATAGGCATTTTCTGTCTTTACCATGTATAATGATGAATTTAATCCCAAAACAAGACTTCACCTTTATCAAATTTGCAGACAAGTTGTTTGTAATTATACTCTTCAAAAGTGCGAGCTTTCGTCAATGCTTTCACTTTATATAAATTAAAAAGCCATTCATAAGTAGATGCCTCTTCTATCATTATATCTCTTTTAGAATAAAACTTATCAAGGAAATCATGCAACAGAAAAGAGAAATGGCGTTCTTTACTGTATTTAGATAAAGCCTCGTGTTGTCCTGCAAGAGTCTTTTCTTCATCCACATAATGATAATTCTCATCTTCGTACCCATAATGTTCATAAGTACAATCACGTCCTACAGGGAGCAAAGAACGAATATATATATCATCTGATTGTACACTCTTTTCTGTCTCCGTTATAAAGAAATCATCTCGTCCAACACGCCGCTGATACCACCCACTTTGTGTAACAGAATATGTTTTTATGACTTTTTCTTCATCAAAGTTATTAACAAATTGCTTTAGCACCCTTATCTCCTCTTCTAATTCTTCCACTGTCAAATGTGGAATTTGTTGATGATGAACAGATTTTGTATATAAAATTAAAACACGCTTTGTCACAGCGTCTGGAATGGCAGTATAATGTACCTTAACATTATTTTCTTTTGTGACAAATGAACAAATGAAAGAAGGACGTTCCATTAAAGGTCCTTCATATGTTTCCATTTCTTCTTTATATAAAGAATAGGAATCTTTAAAGTTACTTATTCCAATTACATTGGTTGCCTTAGTACAATCTAATGGGTCTTTTAAATAAGAGACTAAATCGTATTTGGGAATCGAACAGTTTAACTCCTTTTCAAAATAATATAATTTATCTCCATATAATGAAACTATGATACCAAAATCTTGGTTCATATTACATTGATATATCATACCTATATTCAAACTAATATTTATCTTTTTCATTTTATTATCTTTCTTATAAAACAACCACTCATAAAGACTTCCTATTTGACAACCAAAAATCCTTGATATATGTCCAGATATAATCCCCCTCATCTCGTTTATGCTGTATTTCGCAAGCTTTAGTTGAAGATACATAGTTTAATAAATTCTTCATTGCGCAAAAGCAATATTTATTCAAGAATGGAGTATATACATCATTAAAGTTAGTTATTAATTGATCGTATTTTCGAACAATACGAATAAATGTTGCAATATGTACAAAACTATGCATATGATATTTTTCCAATTTTTCTTCTAACAGTAAAGTTTGTTCTATTACCCATTGCTCATAATCATTACAAATTGTACAAATCATTTGCAACAACATATTCCAATCAATATTAGGGTTGCATTGTACTATGGTAAAAGGAGGTATTCCCTTATTTTTCCCCGCCCCAAACTCCACAAAAGAAATTTCATGTTCAGAGAAATGATAATTCACATCGGCAAGTCGACAAGCTAAAGATATTGGTAAAAGCTGTATTCCTTTAACATATATGTTTACACGAATATATTCACGCGACTTATTCTTGGGATAAAAATTAGTCTCAATAACTATTCGATATTTTCCAATTACAAATTCATCGTGTCCATTTGCCTTTCCTTCTCTGTTGTGAGTTGAAAAAACGGCTTCACAGGAGCCACCAGAATTCAATGTAAACTTGTTGTTATCATGACAATAATAAAGTGTCATAAATGAAGCATTATAAATAGTATTATCTTTATAAATAAGTTCTCTGATACTGCCCCATCTGAAAGCGAGACTTCAGCAAGAGAACAGAGGCAAAGTAAGCGAATAAATGTGAAACCACCAAATGTTTTTCGAAAAAAAGTGGAAAAAATGTCAGTGGAGCGTGTGAAAAGAAGAAGTCTCTGAAAGGAAATGTCAAGTAGTTACCAAAGTAAATGAGGAGGGAAGAAAAACAATATCAAATCTTTCCACTTTGCAGCCCGCGAAAGTACTCTTCTATCTCGGAGGTGAGAAGAACATAATCATGATACCCAGTTGAAATGCTGTGGCAACAATCTTATAACTTTACTTTTTTCCACTCACTCATTCCTCGTCCTCTTTTTCCTTAAATTCTGCAATCCATTCTCGCAATTTCTGTTGAAGCACGGCTTTGTCGGGAAGACAGAGTGCATATTGCTGTGCATAATCTGTTTAATCCGCTCAATCGTTCCGCAGGAACTTGTTTATATAAAAACATACCCCTTTGGGATGATCAAGCTGATTCAGCAGATTTATGGGATTTATCTAAATCCCCACACAGGGTTTTACTGGTGAACCCAGATTTTGGGAAGGAGTCTTGAACTCATGCGACAGCGTCATAGTAAATCTATTTCCTTCAGAAAAGTCCGACGCCGTCGGACTTTTTCCCTGATGTCCTTCTTCTGTCTGTAAAAAGTCCGATGACGTCGGATGAATCTTACTCAGTTCTTTCCGCTTTGCTGCCCCCGGAAATACTCTTCTATTTCGGAATTCAACATGGCATAATCGCGGTCATAGTCCTTGAGGATGATGCCATGTTCGAGGAGGGTGATGCGTGAACAGATGTCGAGGGTATGAGTCAGGTTGTGGGACGACACGATGATGGTGGCTTTTTGTTCCTTGCTGTAGGTCTCCAGCAGGTACTTCATCGCCAACTGTGAGGTGGGGTCGAGGAAATTGAAAGGTTCGTCGAGTATCAGCAATTTGGGATAGTGCAGCATGGCACCAATGATGCCCACCTTCTGCTTGTTACCCATGGAGAGATTGCGTATCAACGTCTTCTGCCCCAATATCTCACCATTCATGAAACCATCGAACTGAAGAAGACGGTCGTGCATGACGGCATCTGAAATGCCCGAAATTTTGGCAATGAAGCGGAAATATTCCTCTGGGGTCAGATAGTCAATAAGGAAACCTGTATCGACAAAGGCACCTGTGTATGCCTTCCACGCTTCGCTCTTTGAGGTATCACACGAAACAGGCTGGCCATCCACCACACCATCAATGGTCACACACCCCGTGTCGGCATGCAGCAAGTCGAGGATGATGCGGAACAAAGTGGTCTTCCCTGCCCCATTATTACCTACAAGTCCAATCGTTTCACCACTATGAATGGCATAGTGGTCAATGTTGAGGGCTTGTTTCTCCCCAAAGGATTTGGTCAGTTTTTCGATTGTTAAGTTCATCTTTATATTTTCAATTTAGCCATTTACAATGTACAATTTTTTTTCATTTGGTGATTTAGCAATTTCTGTACAACCTCTTGGCAAATAAATAACTCAATTGTCAGATAAAATGTACATTGTAAATTCTTGGCAGGCCAAGCGTGCTAAAGATACGATAAGTCAAATTGTACATGTTTTTATCTACTGTTCCTGAAGCCGTCCATGTTGGCGTAACGACGTTCCATGAATCGTTTGTATATATTGCGGAGCCAGAACGGATGCAACACCGTCCCGAGCAATCCTATCACTATCATTGACATGGCAGCCACCTCATCGTTGAAGAACTGCACCAAAGCATACATGACCAGCATCGGCAAGAACAGGGCAGCACCCGACATCAGCATCTGCACCTTCGTGTCCCTTCCCGTCTTTGTCAGTTTTTCATTCAAATGGATGGTGGCATCGTTATACACAGCCAACTGGAAGATGAACGGGAAGACTGCCCCCGAAGTGAACAACAGGCATCCCAACGCCGTCAGCCACGAGATTTTTCCCTCCATAATGGGCATAAGCGAGAAGAGCGACGGCACAATCAGCATCAAGCACTGGAAGTAGTACTTGGCTTTCAACAACGACAGAACGGTCTCTTTCCGCACCATTAATCCATCAATATAATTTCCCTCGGCACACATCACGGTGGTCAAAGTCATCACGCCCAGACAGGTGAAGCAATAGACACAAATGAACACACGCATGAAAGGCAAATCATCGTATATGTCGGAGAAGGAGAAGAGACTACACAACATCAGCATGCACAAGGAGCCTGTGATGAACTGCTTGCGCACCACCAAATTGCGTATGGTTGATTTCAGTTCCAATTTCAGGTACTCGCCAATCACTCCGAATCGGTCAAGGAAGGTCATGTTGTGGCTCTTGAACTGTTTCACCATCTCTGTCTTAGCGATTTCCACATAAATGGCAACCTTTTGCAGACGGAAATTGACAAGATACAGCGGCACGACAACCAGGCAAAATATCAACCAGCACAAGGGATTCCACTGGCAAAATCCACGCATCAAGCGAATGGTGCCAGTGAACAGCCATTGGTTCTCATCATCATAGAAAATGCCCCAATAAGCCAATGCTGCATAAATCAACAATGGAATGGCAAGATAATGGAAATTGCGGTTGATGAGCGTGCGCCAAAGCAAATACCAATAACTATTCAGCACATACATAAGCCACCAACCGATGATGAAGCCGAAGAATCCGAGCATCCCATAGAACTGAGGAATGGCACGAAGTCCGAATGGCACAAAGAAGAACGCCCAAAAGAGGTTGTAAGGTTGCAAGCCCATCCGCAGCAGGAATGTGTGCAGCAGAAAACCTGTCGGAATGTTATGGAGTTTGTATTGCTTGATGTTCTGTGCAGGCGTTTCCTGCATGGAGAAACGGGAAAGGAAATCAATGATGAGAAACCAAATCATGCCGCCATCCACCCAATCGAACGCCTCCAATGCAGATCCCTCAAAATAAGAATAAGCCGTGAAGCCAAGCATCACCAGATATACAGCCCAAAAGGCAATAAAGATATAACTCAATATCTTCATTGCCATGTTCTTCTCAAACATCGGATGACGACGTGTCTGTAACCGCTGATTGTGAGAAACGAGTTGATATAATAACCGTACCCTCGAGAATTCCATTATCTCAGGTCCACTATTTCTGCATCAGGATAATTCTTCTTGTTGAATTGGAAGGTCGAATCCTTGTATTTTTGGTTTTTCAGGAATGAATTGCAACGAATTGTCGTCACAGCACCTTTCGACGACGTCATCTTGATGAACGTCGGATACTGCGTCGATTTGTTGATGCGCACCACCACATTCGTGTATGGACTTCCGCTTTTGCCTGTCAGCAACACCTCATGCTCCTTGGCTGTTCCCTTACCCATCTTGACTGTATAGCCTTTCTTGTAGAACGAGAGGAAAGCATACGGATTCATCTTCGCCACAGCATCGGCTGAGGGATTGGTCACATTTACCTCCTCATTCGCCTTCACATACGTCCACATCGTCTTGCCATCAAACCAAGTGATGCTACCGCCAACATTCACTACAAACTTCTGACGCTGCAACTTAATGTATCCCGCCGAAGCACCACCATCCACCTCCAACGTGAAGCCAATCTTCACATTACCCGCTGCCCGCAACGTGGCAGCCGACTTATCCAACACACTCGTCGCATTCTGTGCATGAAGCAGCACTGCAACGAGAAGAGCCGTCCATATCAAGAAAATTCGTCTCATGTTTCTTCCTATCCTAAAAAATTCAAGTTTCTTCTATCCAAGCGTGTTCAAAAGGCCTTCCAAGGTGATGGGATCCTTAATCAGCACCTCGCGAGGTTTGCTGCCCACCTGTGGACCTACCACACCCATCTTTTCCAATTGATCCATGATTTTACCCGCACGGTTGTATCCAATCGAGTAGTTACGCTGAATCATCGACGTGGAACCACTCTGATTGTTCACCACAAACTTGGCCACCTCGGGGAACATCGGATCAAGGTGTCCCTTATCTACCGTACCCATGCCACCGCCACCTTCACCATCAGAGTCTGCAACCTCAGGCAGATACATCGGATGCAAGAACGACTGCTGGCTAGCAATGTAACTACAAATGTCGTTCACCTCTGGCGTGTCCACAAAGGCGCATTGTACACGCACAGGTTCCGCGCTTCCCAGATACAGCATATCACCTTTACCAATCAGTTGATTTGCCCCGGAACGGTCGAGAATCACACGGGAGTCCATCATCGAACTCACCTTGAAGGCTATTCTCGTCGGGAAGTTCGCCTTGATAGCACCACTGATGATGCTTGCCTGAGGACGCTGGGTAGCAATAATCATGTGGATACCCACGGCACGAGCCAACTGAGCAATACGGCAAATAGGCAATTCAACTTCCTTGCCAGCCGTCATGATGAGGTCACCAAACTCATCCACAATCACCACGATGTAAGGCATATACTCATGACCGTGTTCTGGATTCAGTTTGCGGCTCTTGAACATCTCGTTATATTCCTTAATGGTCCTTGCATGTGCACGTTTCAAAAGATCATATCGCGTATCCATCAACGCACACAATGAGTTCAAAGTCTTCACCACTTTCTGAACATCCGTGATAATGCAGTCCTCCTCGTCCTCCAAACGTGCCAAGAAGTGATTCTCAATCGGGCTGTAGATGCTGAACTCCACCTTTTTCGGGTCAACCATCACAATTTTCAACTCTGACGGATGCTTCTTGTAGAGCAGCGAAGTGACAATGGCATTCAAACCCACAGACTTACCCTGACCAGTAGCACCTGCCACCAACAGGTGAGGCGCCTTTGCCAAATCAAACATGAACACCTCATTACTAATTGTCTTACCAATAGCACAAGGCAATTCCATCTTGCTCTCCTGATACACTCGGCTGTTGATGACGCTTTCCATCGACACGATGCACTTCTTCTTGTTTGGCACCTCAATACCAATCGTGCCCTTGCCTGGAATTGGTGCTATGATACGGATACCCTCTGCTGCCAATGACAAAGCGATGTCATCCTCCAAGTTACGAATCTTACTGATACGTGTTCCTTCTGAAGGTACAATCTCATACAGCGTGATGGTAGGACCGATCGTCGCCTTGATGCTGGCAATCTCCACACCAAACTGTCTCAGCACATGAATGATGCGTTCCTTATTGGCATTCTGCTCAATCATGTCAATCTGCGGGCCTTGATTGTCAGCCTTCCGCAAGAGATTCAGCGTCGGATACTTATAATGTTCCAAATCCAACTTTGGGTCATACGGCGTATTGATGTCACCACGCAAAATAGTTCCGTTTCCCATCTCTGTCTCCTTCGCCTCAATAGACATTCCTGCATTGTCTTTCGCCGACACCTCCTTCGGGTCAATGTCCACCACATCACCTTCCACGTCCGTTTCCTCCTCATCCATTGCCTGCTGCCCCTTTCCTGTGGCATCGTCAACACTCACATCATCAAACTCCACTACATTCGTTGCTTCATCATCCGCCCCATTCGACGCCTGCTCTATCATATCGTCCGTGAAAGCATCCTTGTTGTTAATGGCATCCACATCTATGCCATCCACCTCATCTCTGTCCTCGTCTTCATCTCCAATCTCTTCATCATCTCCGCCTCTATTCACAAAACGCTTCAGTCGTTCCGGATTCACCTTTTTCAATAGGTTCAGACGGAACATATTTCGGATGATCTCAATTGTCTTTGCACTCAAGTAGATAAGATACAACACCGCTGTTATCACCAACACCGCCAGCAAGCCTGGCTTACCCACCAACTGCGTGATGAAATTCACCACCTGAATGCCGTGATTGCCGCCCAACTTCACGAAGGAGCCTTCAAAGTATGGGAACAAATCGGCAAACGCAGCCAAGAACACGCTCGTCCACAGCATCAGCACCGTAAACAAGATGAATTTCCTCACCAACGTAAATTTATAGATGCGCATCATCCTCAATGCCAAAATCACCAAGTAAGGAGGAATGATGAACGAAGCCAATCC
The DNA here is from genome assembly GCA_900316975.1 of uncultured Prevotellaceae bacterium. GTDB lineage: Bacteria > Bacteroidota > Bacteroidia > Bacteroidales > Bacteroidaceae > Minthosoma. The sequence goes on from ONFA01000005.1 coordinate 52,250, forward strand.
GAACAAATCATTCAAGAAGAAAAACGCCACGAATGCTCCCCACGAGCCGCATACATTCTTGTAACGCAATCCCTCGTTCATCGGGTCGGTATGGTTTTCCAACAAACTGTAGTCGGCCGCGCCCGTAAAGAGATAAGAGACGAAAGCCCCCAACATGAAGAGTGCGGCAATACCTATCAGCAATCCCACACAAAAGGAGAACGTCTCCCACTTACCAAAGCCGATGAAAAAATCGCTCGCCGACAACTTTTCCTTCTGAGCCGCAGCGTATTTGTTGTTCTTCTTATTTTTAGATTTCGTCTTATGATTTGCCATCTTCCAATTCAAAAAAAACGTCAATTGTACAATTTCTCAGTCCTTCAATTTTCCAAAGTGTTATCAATTAGAAAGATGTGCAAAGATAGCACAAATCCATTATAACACAAAACAAAACCATAAAAAACTCATTTTTTTTCGGCACACACTCACGAAACCCCGTTTTTTTGCCCTCACAACCTTTTTCTCTAAAAGTTGAAAAGAAAAAAACGAGTTCCACCATCTATGGACCTCGTTTTACGACAAATTCTTTCAAAAAAAATTCCTTTTAAGAAATCACTTGTATTTCTCCAACGCCCGGAGCGCTTTGCCGCGATTGAGTTTGAAGTAGGTTTCACGGAGACCTTCAAGCCAAAGAGTCGTGTTGGCTTCGTCAAACTTTCGCGATTGTTCAAATGCGTCGCATGCTTGACGGTAGAATTGCGTGATGGTGCTCTTCTGTTTAGTATAGGAGGGGTCGAACAATGGAAGATTGAAGTTCTCGTATGCGACATGGGCTTGATAAAGATAGATGCTACCGATGGATGCCCATGCTTCGGCATCGTCTGCTTTGATACCAACACATTGTTGGAAGGATTGGAGGGCATCGTTGTAGCGGTTAAGCATAACGAGTTCAGTACCTGCCATATACCAATAGTCACGTTGCTGAGGATTGAGCGAAGTCATGCGTTGCACCTTCTCAAGAGCCTTCTCGTATTGCCCATGGTCGTTATAGTATTTGACAAGCGTGACAAAGAAGTATTCCACCAAAGGATAAGCCTGAAAACCTTGTTCGAGGAATTGCACCATTTGGGCAGTATCTGTCAGTTCTACAGCCGTTTTGGCGCCTATCTCAAGCAACTGAGGACGCAAGTTCTCATCTTTTAGACTTTCAGGAAGATAAACCATTACTTCTGGATAATTGCTTGAACCGTATGCACTCAAAGCAGAAAGAACTGACACGTCCACCAAATCATCGGGATCAGAAAGGATAGAATTACCCTTTGCATCAATAAAGAAAGGCGCCGATTTTGTCTTTATATACATGTCAAAAAATCGGAAGGCATCAGCATAGGATTTTTTCTTGTAATAGTACTTGCCTGCATTGAGCAGATTCTTCCGATAAGGAAGCAAGGTTTGCCCCACCCCGCCACGCAGTTTAGGAACGGCTTTTTTACCTTCCGACTGCCGCATTGCAAGAATCTGCTGCTCGGCACTGTCACACTGCAATCCTGTCGTGTAAAGTTCATACATGTAATTGAAGAAACTGACGGTGTCAGGCTTGGAGTTCAAGTAGATTTTCCGATTCTCCGCCCCAATGAGTTCGGTGAGGGCATCGATTTTGTATCGATAGAGTTGCGCATCAGCGGCTGCTTCGGGGTGCTGACGCATCGCATCAATAAGCACCTGCCGCGCCTGCGTGAAGTTTTTTTCCTTCATGCAGGTGCGGTAGGATCTTACAACGCCAGATCGCTTGTATGTCTGAGCGTGTGAAACTAAAAACGAAAAACTAAAAACTAAAAGTAAAAGAATCTTTTTCATGTCATGCCGGGAAACTAAAAGTTAAAAGTCCAATAGTACCTTCCGAGCAATCAGGAACTTTCACTTTTAACTTTTAGTCTTTAGTTTCTGGAATCAATCAGTTGAACCACTTCACGTAGCAGAAGTCCTGACGGTGAGGCAGATCTGCATTTTTGGGGTACATACGGTATGCCACCTTGAAACTGCCAGCAGTTGGGATGACATGAGTACCCTCAAAGGTGTAGAGATTGCCGTCGCGCTTGGTCACTTTGAGCGGTTCAACCTGGCTGATGTGCTCACGACCATCTTCGTCACGATAGATAGTGACGAGTTCCAAGCCAATTGCATCGTCAAGACCTTGCTCATCAATGACATACTTAACATTATATTTCTTGCCAGAAAGCACATCACCCTTCAGCATGTCTTCCTCCTTCTCGTAAGAAACGACATGGATGGAATCCCAACGAGAAGCCACAAGTTCCTTCCATGCTGCGATGTCCTTTGCCTTTTTGAAGTTATCGGCAAAAAGCACCTTGCGACGCTCTGCCAATGGGCAGTAAAACTTGGTGAAGTAATCGTCGAGTTGACGTTTCATGGTGTAGTGAGGAGCAATCTGTGCAATAGAGTTCTTGACCGTCTGAATCCAGCCTTCGGAATAGCCCTTGGAATTGCGGGCATAATAAAGAGGCAGGATTTCGTTCTCAAGCAGCGAGTAGATGGTGGCTGCATCAAGTTGGTCTTGCTGTTCCTGATTCTGGAAAGTACGCTTTTCCGTGAGTGCCCATCCTGCGCCCTCGCGGTAACCCTCGAGCCACCAACCGTCGAGCACGGAAAGGTTGACCACACCATTCATGAGTGCCTTCTCGCCAGATGTACCAGAAGCCTCCAATGGACGTGTCGGAGTGTTCATCCAGATATCCACGCCCGTCACAAGACGGCGAGCCAACTTCATGTCGTAGTTTTCCAGGAAGATAATCTTACCCAAGAACTCTGGACGACGGCTAATCTCATAAATCTTCTTGATGAGTCCCTGGCCTGCACCGTCGGCAGGGTGAGCCTTACCAGCAAAGAGGAACTGCACTGGATAGTTCGGATTGTTCACAATCTTAGCCAAGCGGTCAAGGTCGCTGAAGAGAAGGTGAGCACGCTTGTAGGTGGCAAAACGACGAGCAAAACCGATGGTCAATGCGTTAGGATTGATTTTGTCCACAATCGACACAATGCGAGATGGGTCGCCCTGATGCTTCAGCCAATCCTCCTTGAATGCCTTCTTGATGTACTCAATAAGTTTTGCCTTCAAAGCCAGACGGGTGTTCCAGATTTCCTGATCAGGCACATTGTAGATAGCCTCCCAAATCTTCTCGTTCGACTGGTCGGAAAGGAAAGACTTGTCGAAATTCTTGGCATAAACACTCTTCCACTCAGAAGCCGTCCATGTTGGCATGTGAACACCATTGGTCACATAACCCACATTGGCAAGTTCCTCTGGGAAGTAGCCTTTCCAGATACCGTTGAACATATCCTTAGACACCTTGCCGTGCAGCCAACTTACGCCATTCACCCACGAAGAGGTGTTGCAAGCGAAAGTGGACATACAGAAGCGTTCGCCCTTGTCATCGGGGTTCACACGCCCCATGCCCATAAAGTCGTCCCAACTGATGCCCAGTTTCTCAGGATACTGACCCATGTACTTACCGAAGAGAGCCTCGTCGAAATAGTCATGACCAGCAGGCACAGGAGTGTGTACGGTGTAGAGAGAAGAAGTACGGACAGCTTCAAGTGATTCGTTGAAAGTCAATCCACTCTCCACATATTCAACCAAACGCTGCACATTAGCAAGGGCAGCATGCCCCTCGTTGCAGTGGATGATGTCCTTTTTGATGCCCAGTTTATTGAGCAGCAAGATACCACCGATTCCGAGCAGGATTTCCTGCTTCAGACGGTTCTCCCAGTCGCCGCCATAGAGTGCATGAGTGATGGAGCGGTCATATTCAGAGTTCATGTCGTTGTCGGTGTCAAGCAAATAGAGTTTCACACGCCCCACATTCACACGCCAAACGAGTGCATGAACAGTATAGTTGTTATAAGGGACATCAATGACTACCTGATTGCCGTTAGCGTCCAATTCACGTTCGATTGGCAGCGTTGGAAACACCTGAGCCTCATAATTTGCTACCTGCTGACCTTCCATCGAAAGTGTCTGGGTGAAGTAACCATAACGATACAGGAAACCGACAGCGCAGAAGTCGATGTTGGAGTCTGACGCCTCCTTCACATAGTCACCAGCCAAGATGCCCAAACCGCCTGAATAAATTTTCAGTACATGGCTCAAGCCATACTCCATACAAAGGTAAGCAACCGATGGACGCTTCTTGTCAGGTTTCACATCCATGTAGGCGCGGAACTCCTTATATACCTTGTTGATGCGCTCAACTATCTTCTTGTCAGAAGCCAATTCTTCCAGTTTTTCATAGTTCATTCTGCCAAGGAAAAGAACGGGGTTCTGCTGAACATCATGCCAAAGTTTGGTGTCCATATCATTGAAGATATGACCCACTTCATTGTTCCATGACCACCACATGTTGTGAGCAATCTCGTTCAGCGGCTCAAGTGCTGCTGGAACCGACGACCTCACGCTAATCTCGCGCCAATTTGGTATATTGGCGTTGCTTGCTTGAATTCTCATAGTTTTATAAATTGGTTTTACTGTTTCTTTTAAAATCACACATTATTATTTATGCCAAACGCTCGTCACGCTTTGCGAGAGCCTTGTCATACGCTTCGTAATAATACTTAATGAAATGCTTCCAGAGCGCCTTCTCTGCCACCTTTTCCGCATTCTTTCGGGCAGCATTGATTTGCTTCTGGTCCATCTGCGAGAATTTTAGAATCGTGTCGCGGACACCATTGCTCACTTCATCAAAGTTGTAATCCGACCGATGTACCGTCTTCACACCGTCCTCGATCTCGCTCATGCCACCTTTCAAACTGTTTGCCCAAAGTCCGAAACCTGCCAAGTCGGTTGTGATGCAAGGCACATGGAAAGCCACCGATTCGGTCGGTGTGTATCCCCAAGGCTCATAGTAAGAGGGGAACACCGTCATGTCCATGCCGATGAGCAAGTCATAGTAGTGCTTGTTGAAAATGCCGTCATCGCCATCCAGATACGAAGGCACAAAGATGACCTTCACCTTGTCTTCTGGACGGTTATACATGTCCAGCCAGTTCATCTGACCGAGCACCTTGTCAAAATCAGGCTCATGCAACACATGCGTAATGCGTGGGTCACCAATGGCACCATACTCTACAGGATTATGCTTCTTGTTGGAAAGCGCAACTCGCAAATCCATGCGGGCCTCCTTTATCCACGCTGGCACCATCACGAATGCCAACACATTCTTCTGCAAACGATCATCCCAGCGCAAACGGTTCAGCGCATCAATATAGACATTGACACCTTTGTTCTGGTACTCGTAGCGACCACCCGTGCAGACAATAACCGTGTCATCGTCCAACTCCGTCCCCATCAGTGTGTTCGCCACCTTCAGGAGAGATTGGCGAGCCACCTTCCTTGCCTCGTTGAACTTGGCGGCAGGAGAAGGCACGAAATCGTTCTCAAAACCATTCATCAGAATCTCATCAGCAGGCTTGTCGAGCAATTCGGCACACTCCCTGCCTGTGATTTCGCTCACCGTCGTGAAGCAATCCACGTTCCATGCCGCCTGCTTCTCCACAGAGTGCTTGGACTCCACACCCAGTTCCGATGCCATCTGGTCACCATTGTAGGCAGGCAGATAATCGTAGAGCGGCTTGTTGTTGCCAGCAATGGAACGTCCAATGGTCGTTGCATGAGTCGTGAAGATGGTGGCAACTTCCGGCACAAACTTCTTCACATACAATGCTGCCAGACAAGTTTGCCATTCGTGTGCCTGAAAAATCACATTGTCTTCCTTTGTCAATCCAAAAAACTTGTAGTAACTCTCCACCACCTTACCTGCTGCCCAAGAGAACATCAGGCTCTCGTCGTAATCGCCATAAGCATTCAGCGAGTTAACCCCAAAGTTGTCCCATGCCCAACCAAAAATTTCATTCCGATGTTCAAAGAAAGGCTTAAAATCCACAAGAAGAGCAATCGGTTCGCCAGGTACCTGCCAACGTCCCACACGGAAATTCACCCCTTCATTTTCCTGCGCATACTTTCTCCATTTTGCCAGCAGAGACTTGCTTTCCCTGAAAAGCGGGTTCTTCCTACCTTCCCAAAAATCGGGACCGATGAAGAACACCCTGTCTGTAAGTTTTTCTTGCAATGTTTTTGCACGCGTGGACAGCACCGTGTATATGCCACCAACCTTATTACAAACCTCCCAACTTGATTCAAATATATAACGAGGTTCTCGTGTCTTTTTAGCCATAAATCAAAGTAAAATTCTTTTACCTTAAAACTCTAATCGGGTGCAAAGGTACTGATTTATTTTGATTTAAGAAATTATTAGAATAAAAAAACGTACTCCTCACATCAAAAAAATGAGCGGAGTACAATTGGGGAAAGAGCAGATGGCAACTATGTACCCGAGGGGTACGGCATCGTGTACCCCTTGGGTATGGTATGCCACACCCCTCGGGTGCACTTCATTCTATGCAACAAACCTTTGTCCTCATCCATCATTCCAGCATCGCCAAGAACTCATCTTCCGACACCAGCGGCACACCAAGACTTTGTGCCTTCTCCATCTTGGCTGGTCCCATATTGTCACCAGCCAGCACAAACGTGGTCTTCTTCGAGATGCTGCCCACATTCTTGCCACCATTTTGCTCGATGATGGCTTTATAATCGTCGCGCGAATGTTTCTGGAACACGCCCGAAATGACGATGCTCTTGCCCGCTAATTTGTCCGTCTGACCCGAGAGTTGCTCCTCGGATAGTTGCATTTGCACCCCATAGGCAGCCAGCCGGGCGACCATCTCAGCATTCTTCGGCTCCTGGAAATACTTCACCACAGACTCGGCAATCACCTGTCCCACTCCATCCACTTCCATCAACTGTTCCACAGTAGCGTTTTGCAAGGCCTCCATCGACTTGAAGTGACGGGCTATCAGTTTGGCTGTCGTCTCGCCCACAAAGCGGATGCCGATGGCGAAAACAACTCGTTCGAAGGGTACCTGAAGTGTCGATTTCACGCCGTCCACCACCTTCTGTGCCGACTTCACGCGGTTCTTGTTATAGCCACAGATGTCTGCCACCGTTAGTTTGTAAAGGTCTGACACATCGTGGATTAAACCTCTCTGGTAGTAGTCATCCACCGTCTCGGGTCCCAGACTGTCTATGTTCATTGCCTTGCGCGAGATGAAGTGCTCTATCCTGCCTTTGATTTGTGGCGGACAGGCACTGTCGTTCGGGCAATAATGGGCGGCCTCACCCTCAAATCGCACTAACTCCGCCCCACACTCCGGGCAGGTCTTGATGAACTGCACCTTCTGCATGCTGGGCTTCCGTTGCTCCTTATCTACACCCACCACCTTGGGAATAATCTCACCTCCCTTCTCCACATACACCATGTCGCCAATGTGCAGGTCAAGTTCCTCCATCACGTCGGCATTGTGGAGCGAGGCTCGCTTCACCACCGTGCCAGCCAACTGCACAGGATCCATGTTTGCCACAGGAGTCACGGCACCCGTTCTGCCCACCTGATAGGTCACCTCGTTCAGCCGTGTACAAGCCCGTTCGGCCTTGAACTTATAGGCAATTGCCCAGCGAGGACTCTTGGCCGTATAGCCCAGATGCCGCTGCTGGCGCAATGAGTTCACTTTCAGCACAATGCCATCGGTTGCCACAGGCAGGTTCTTACGTTCCACATCCCAATAGTTGATGAAATCCAGCACCTCATCCACCGTCTTGCACTTCTTCATGCCCTGCGAAATCTTGAAGCCCCATCCTGCCGCCTTCTGCAAGTTCTCATAGTGGAAACTGTCGGCAGGAATCTCATCGCCTAATATATAATATAGGTACGCGTCAAGACCGCGCTGTGCCACCACCTTCGAACTCTGCGACTTCAACGTGCCGCTGGCTGCATTGCGCGGATTGGCAAAAAGCGGCTCCTCGCGCTTGGCACGTTCCTCGTTCAGTTTCTCAAACGAGGTCCAAGGCATCAGAATCTCTCCACGAATCTCAAACTCATGCGGATAGCCGCTCCCCTCCCTCAACTTCAGGGGGATGGAACGGATGGTTCTCACGTTGTTGGTCACATCATCGCCCTTCACTCCGTCGCCTCGCGTCACCGCCTGCACCAACGCACCATCCACGTATGTCAGCGAGATGCTCAGACCGTCATATTTCATCTCAGCGCAAATTTCAAACTCCTCACCCTCCAGTCCTTCCTTCACACGCTGGTAGAAGTCACGCACCTCCCCCTCGTTGTAGGTGTTCGCCAACGACAGCATCGGATACTTGTGAGCCACCGCCTTGAACGCCTGGTTCAGGTCGCTCCCCACCCTTTGCGTGGGTGAGTTCGGGTCTGCATACTGAGGATAGAACATCTCCAAATCCTCCAGTTTGTGCATCATCTGGTCAAAGTCAAAGTCCGAAATCGTCGGCTGATTCAACACATAATAATTATAATTATGTTGTTCCAACTCCCGTCTGAGTTGCTCTATCTCTTCCTTTGGTGTCATAGCGTTGTTTTGATTTTGTTGCAAAGATACTACAAAAAGTGAAAAAAGAAAAATGAAAAGAAAAAAAACTGGATTACCCACCCTGCAAGGTATTTGCACCCTGCCAGCAAGTAACCCAGATTTTTTCTCTTTTCATTTTTTACGTTTTCGCTTCTCCTCAGATAAGCGGCATGCCAGCTTTGGCACATTCCTCACGCATCTCTTCGGGCCAGATGGAGGCTTGGATTTCACCCACATGGGCTTTGTGAAGGAGTACCATGCATAGACGGCTTTGACCGATTCCTCCACCGACTGAGAGTGGAATCTCGTCGTTCATTAACTTCTTATGGAAGAAAAGGTTGAGACGTTCTTTCTTGTTTTCCAGTTCAAGTTGTCGAACAAGGGCTTCCTTATCCACTCGGATGCCCATTGAACTGAGTTCTATGCTGCGGTTGAGGACAGGATACCAGATGAGGATGTCGCCATTGAGCCCCTTGTAACCGTCTTCGTTAGGAGTGCTCCAGTCATCGTAATCTGGCGCACGTCCGTCGTGCTTCTCGCCGTTGGAGAGTTTGCCACCGATGCCCATGATGAAGACGGCTCCGAATTTCTTGCAAATTGCATCCTCACGCTCCTTTGGGGTCATGTCGGGATACATCTGCAACAATTCCTCTGAATGGACGAAATGTATTTCTTGAGGAAGGAAGGGTTTGATTTGCGGATAGGATTCACAAACCAAATATTCAGTGCGCATGATGGCTGCATAGATGTCCTGCACAATCTTCTTCAGGAAAGTGAGGTTGCGGTCTTCTTCACGGATGGTGCGGCACCAATCCCACTGGTCAACGTAGAGGGAGTGGGTGTTGTCCAACTCCTCGTCCCCACGAATAGCATTCATATCGGTGTAGAGTCCATACCCTGGCTGTATGCCGTATTCGGCAAGCATCACGCGTTTCCACTTGGCAAGGGAATGCACCACCTCTGCCACCTGGTCGTTCATATCCATGATGGGGAATGACACGGGACGTTCCACACCATTCAAGTCATCATTCAATCCCAATCCACGCAACACGAACAGGGGTGCAGTCACACGGCGCAGACGAAGTGCCGTCGAAAGGTTCGCCTGAAAGAAGTCTTTAATCTGCTTGATGCCCAATTCCGTCTGAATGGGGTCAAGCAACTGGCGATAGCCCTCGACCTTAATGAGTTTGCTCATATCTTTTTATTGTTGTGTATCGATTTGGTATTTTGCCCAAAAGCATTCTTGCCTAAAAGCGGTGCAAAGTTACAACTATTTTTAATAATATAACAAATTTTTTGCTAAAAATAATTGCAAAATGTAAGAAAAACACTCACATTTTCTTACACTATTGCACAGAAACGGCACTTTACACAAATATTATGATACAAACAGCATTCCCATCGAGTGGTAATGTCACATTTTAATTTACTCAAGTTTCATTAAATGCGAAATCTTTGATATTTAGTCGCCTCGGCGAGTCGGCGAGTCATCGAGCTTACTCGCTTTGCTCGCAAAGAAATCCTTCAAATCTTCACAAGTACAAAGATCGCACATTCTTTTCAATTGGACCGGCATTTCAAAAACATTTCCTAAGTTTCAAAAATATTTTTGCAACTTTGAATATAAATTTTGCAAGATTGAAAACAAAATAGACATGAGCGTCACAACAAAACAGATATTAGCATCAACTTCAACATATTGCGAGGTCATAGCAGGTTCTTTCTGCTTTCCATCTTATTGAACTGTACCTACAGCCGAACGATAAAGGCGCTAAGAATGTTATTTTTTTGAATGTTTCACATTATAAATAATAGAGGAGTGAAAAATATTTCGTACCTTTGCACTCGTTTTATAAGTAACTCAACTTTCGGAAGTCATAAAAACCACAGATTGCACAGATTACACAGATTTTTCCCAAAGCCCTGCAGGGCTTTCCAATCTGTGAAATAAGAGAGAACCTTTAGCTCGACGAAGTCAAATCTGAGGAATAGCAGACTCGTCAGAAAAAAATCTGTGAAATCTGAGTAATCTGTGGTGAAAAAAAGAGCGCCCGAAACTTAAATAAGTAAGTATTGATTAAGCGAAAAACAAACAAGGATATTGAAGATGGATTTCAATTTTGACGAGATTATAGACGAAACGCCAGTTGAAGGCAAAATCAGTTTCATCGCAAGTATCGACAACCCTGTCAAGGGGGACATTGAGCAGGAAGTGTCGCCAGAGAACATCATCCCGGTTCTTCCGTTGCGTGGGGTGATGCTGTTTCCCGAAACGATGTTGCCCATTTCAATTGGCAGGGACTCGTCACTGAAGTTGCTAAAGGAGGCACAGAAGAAAGATATGGCAATTGCTGTATTCACGCAGGTGGATGATTCAACAGATGAGCCTGATTATGAGCAATTATATCATACAGGAGTGATTGGCAAAGTGCAGAAAATCATCAAGTTGCCAGACGGGAGCCGCACGGCACTTATTCAAGGCTACTCACGGGTACGTCTGATTGAACTGAGTTGGAATGGCAACTACAATATTGGGCGTGTGGATAACTACCCTGAGACTGTTCCTGAACGAGGTGACCGCGAGTATATGGCTGTGGTGGACGCCTGCCGCGAAACTGCCATCAAACTGATGCGTGCCAGCGAGAACATGATTGGGTCTGCGTTTGCATTGAACAACATTTCTGACCGCACACTCATTATCAACTTCATTTGCTGCAACTTGAACATCAGCAACAGGGAACGCATTGTGTTGCTGGAGGAGAACAATCTGTTCGACCGTGCCTACCGTTTGCTGGGCATCCTGCAACGGGAGTATCAGTATGTGACCTTGAAGATGGACTTGCAAATGCGAACCCGTGAGGAACTGGACAAGCAGCACAAAGAGTATTTTCTGCGTCAGGAAATGGAGACCATCCAAGAGCAGCTGGGCGAAAAAGGTGAAGATGAAATCATGAAAATGCGTGAGAAAGCGCAGAAGATGAAATGGGACGAAGCGACGGCCAAGGTGTTCAATGACGCTTTGGACAAGATGTCGCACATGAGTAGCCACTCGCCTGACTACCAAACAGAATACACTTGGGCACAGATGATGCTGGAACTGCCTTGGGGTGAATATACCAAAGACAACCTCAACCTGAACAATGCCGAGAGGGTGCTGAATAAGGACCATTACGGCATGGAAAAGGTAAAGGAACGCATCATTGAGCATCTTGCTGTGCTGAAGATGAGGGGCGATTTCAAAAGTCCCATCCTTTGCCTGTATGGACCTCCGGGTGTGGGAAAGACTTCGCTGGGAAAGAGCATCGCAAAGGCGATGAAGAGGAAGTATGTGAGGATGTCATTAGGCGGCTTACACGACGAGGCTGAAATCCGCGGACACCGCCGCACGTACGTAGGGGCAATGGCAGGTCAAATCATCAAGAACATCAAGAAGGCTGGCAGCAGCAACCCCGTGTTCATTCTCGACGAGATTGACAAAGTGACGCAGCAGACCAACCACGGCGACCCTGCATCGGCATTGTTGGAGGTGCTTGACCCTGAACAGAATGTGGCTTTCCACGATAACTATCTGGACACTGATTACGACCTTTCGAAGGTGATGTTCATCGCAACAGCCAACAATATCTCAACGATTCCTGCACCACTGCTTGACCGCATGGAACTGATTGAAGTGAGCGGCTATTTGACAGAGGAGAAGATTGAGATTGCGAAACGTCACCTCGTGCCAAAGGAACTTGACAACCTCGGTATGAAGGACACTGGTGTGAAACTCTCCAAGGCTGCCATTGAGAAAATCATTGAGGATTACACGCGTGAGTCAGGTGTGCGCGACCTCGACAAGAACATCAACAAGGTGTTGCGCAAGGTGACGCTGAAATATGCCAAGAATGGTGCGCTACCCGAAAGCGAACTGAAGGTGGAGGACATCAAGGAATATCTTGGCACTGAACCTTATAGCCGCGACAAATATCAAGGTAACGACTACTATGGCGTGGTGACGGGTTTGGCGTGGACAAGTGTTGGTGGTGAAATTCTCTTCATCGAGACCTCCATCGACAGCGGTAAGGGTGGCAAACTCGGCTTGACAGGTAATCTGGGCGATGTGATGAAGGAGTCGGCAACGATTGCTTTGCAATATTTGAAGGAACACTGTGACCTCATAGGCATTCAACCTGATTACTTCGAGAACCACAACATTCACATTCACGTACCCGAAGGTGCTACACCGAAGGATGGTCCATCGGCAGGCATCACCATCGCCACTTCGTTGGCGAGTGCCATCACCAAGCGCAAGGTGCGGAAAAATATTGCCATGACGGGCGAAATCACCCTGCGTGGCAAAGTGCTCCCTGTGGGTGGCATCAAGGAGAAAATTCTGGCAGCCAAGCGTGCTGGCATCACCGACATTCTTATCTGCCACGAGAACAGGAAGAACATTGAGGACATTCCTGCCAAGTATGTGAAAGGTGTGAAGTTCCACTATGTGGAGAACGTGAAAGATGTGCTCGACTTTGCACTGCTGAAATAGATTAGGAAAACTTAGGAAAACCTAGGAAGAAATAGGAAAGTCTAGGAAAACCGAAGACACCTTTGAACAAAGAAAAAGATGACATTCACCCTCCAACATAACGACTCTAAGACGAATGCGCGGGCAGGACTCATCCACACCGATCACGGAGACATAGAGACTCCCATTTTTATGCCCGTGGGGACGCAAGCCTCAGTGAAAGCCGTGCATCTGCATGAACTGAAGGACGACATCAAGGCACAAATCATCTTGGGCAACACGTATCACCTGTATCTACGTCCTGGATTGGAAGTGCTGGAAACGGCAGGAGGGTTGCACAAGTTCAACGGTTTTGACCGTCCGATGCTGACCGACAGCGGCGGCTTTCAGGTGTTTTCGCTGTCTGGCATCCGAAAAATCAAGGAAGAAGGTGTGGAGTTCCGCAGCCACATTGATGGCAGCAAGCACTTTTTCACCCCCGAAGGAGTGATGGACATTGAACGTTCGATTGGTGCTGACATCATGATGGCATTTGACGAATGCCCTCCAGGTACCAGCGATTATAACTATTCCAAGAAGTCGCTTGACTTGACGGAACGCTGGCTCGACCGCTGCATCAAGCGATTCAACGAAACAGAACCGAAGTATGGCTATCAGCAAAGCCTCTTCCCTATTGTGCAGGGATGTACCTACAAGGACTTGCGCGAACGTGCTGCAGAGAACGTGGCATCGAAAGGGGCTGACGGCAATGCCATCGGTGGTTTGGCGGTGGGAGAACCCACTGAAGTGATGTATGAAATGATTGAGGTGGTCAATGCCATCCTCCCCAAGGATAAACCACGCTATCTCATGGGAGTCGGCACCCCTATCAATCTCTTGGAAGGCATCGAACGAGGAGTGGACATGTTCGATTGCGTGATGCCGACACGAAACGGCAGAAATGCACAAATCTTCACGAAACACGGCACCATCAACCTGCGCAATAAGAAATGGGACTTTGATTTCTCGCCACTCGACCCAGAAGGGACTTCCTATGTCGATACCGCTTACACGAAGGCATACGTGCACCATCTCTTCAAGGCCCAGGAACTGCTTGCCATGCAGATTGCATCCATCCACAACCTCTCCTTCTACCTATGGCTCGTAAGTGAGGCACGTCAGCACATCATTGCAGGTGACTTCAGTGTGTGGAAGGCAAAGATGGTGGAAGAACTGGGACAAAGAATCTAAGATACACATTATTATATATAAATAAAAGAAATTGGTCATATTCGAAGAAGTAAACGGGAAGCTTGTTCCTCATGGTAGCGAGGAAGACATCAATGCCTACCATGACTACATCAAGTCGAGGAACAGACGCCAGAGACACAGTTCCCTGCGTTCAAGAATCCATCAGAGGTCTTCTGCCTTTCGATGGCTGACAGAGCATTCGCCCCTGTCACGACTCGACCGTTACATCATCGGAAAGTTCCTCGGCACATATTTCTTCTCCATTGTGTTGATTATCAGCATTGCTGTCGTGTTTGACTTCAATGAGAACATCGACAAGTTCCTGCAACACGATGCTCCGATGAAAGAAATTCTGTTTGACTACTACTTGAACTTCATCCCTTTCTACTCCAATCTGTTCAGCCAGTTGTTTGTCTTCATTGCCGTCATCTTCTTCACCACGAAACTTGCCGAAAACTCCGAAATCATCGCCATGCTATCGACTGGCACCAGTTTCGCTCGCATTGTGCGTCCCTACATGATTTCGGCAGCCATCATCGCACTGCTCAACTACGGACTTGGCTCTTACATCATCCCCAGGGGAAATGTGAAGCGCGTAAAGTTCGAAAATAAATACAAAAACCGAGGAAGGCAGGATTTCAGTGCAAATGTGCAACTCGAAGTGGACAGCGGTGTCATCGCATACTTTGGACGTTATGAGGAAAACATGAAGATGGGCTTTGACTTCACGCTCGACAAGTTTGAGGACAAGAAACTCGTCAAGCACCTGCAAGCAATGACCATCCAATATGACACCCTCTCCTACGAACCCTATCACTGGATTATCACCAGTTACCAGAAACGTGACCTGCAAGGAATGCGTGAGGTGATACAGAATGGCAGCAAACTGGACACCATCATCCGCATACAGCCACAAGATCTAATGGCATCGCGCGATATGGAAATGACGCTCACCACACCAGAACTGGACACCTACATTGAACGTCAGAAAGCACGAGGATTTGCCAATATACAGCAATTTGAAGTGGAATACTGGAAACGAGGCGCCACCTCTTTCGCCACCTTCATCCTGACCATCATCGGTGTGTCCATCTCTGCACGGAAACGCAAAAATGGTATGGGTATCGCCCTCGGTATCGGACTGGCACTGATTCTGACCTACATCATGTTCCAGACAGTGACATCAAGCCTTGCCATCAAAGCGAACTTCCCCGCAGCCATTGCTGTGTGGATTCCTAACTTCGTGTTTGCCATTGTAGCACTCTATTACTACAAGAAAGCACCCAAATAAACCACCCACATTTCATTCACATTTTACATCTCTCAACATGTTTTTTGACGAACTAAACATATCAGACGATTTGCTCGATGCCCTCGATGCGATGAACTTCGAGGAGTGCACCCCCATACAAGAGCAAGCCATCCCCAAAATCTTAGAGGGGCATGACTTGATGGGCATTGCCCAAACAGGAACGGGAAAAACCGCCGCTTATTTATTGCCTGTGCTTGATGAACTGAGTCACGGGAACTACCCGCAGGATTCTGTCAATTGCATCATCATGGCACCGACAAGAGAACTGGCACAACAGATTGACCAACAGGTGGAAGGCTTTGCCTATTACCTCAACGGTGTGTCATCTGTCGCTGTTTATGGTGGTAACGACGGAATCCGTTTCGAACAAGAACGCAAGGGATTGGAACTGGGCGCTGACATCATCATCGCCACTCCCGGACGACTGATCAGCCATCTGAACGGTGGACATATCGACCTGAAGAAAGTCTCCTTCTTCATTCTTGACGAAGCCGACAGAATGCTTGACATGGGTTTTTACGACGACATCATGAAGATATCCAGTTACCTATCCGAGGAACGGCAAACCATCATGTTCTCAGCCACCATGCCTGACAATATCCAAAAACTGGCGCAGAACATCTTGCACAATCCCGTCGAAGTGAAGATTGCCGTATCAAAACCTGCTGAAAAGATACAACAGATTGCCTATCTCTGCTATGACGGCATGAAGGACAAGATTGTGGAAAAAGTGCTCAGCGACGAAACACTCGACCGCGTCATCCTATTTGGCTCGTCGAAGATGAAAGTCAAGGAGTTGAGCATCATGCTGAAGCGTAAAGGTTTCAATGTGGGTGCAATGCACAGCGACCTCGTCCAACGGGAGCGTGAAGAAATCATGCTTGCATTCAAGAACCGCCGCATCAGCATCCTCATTGCCACCGACATCGTGAGTCGAGGCATTGACATCGATGACATACAGATGGTCATCAACTATGACGTACCGCGCGATCCAGAAGACTACGTCCACAGAATAGGACGAACCGCACGTGCCAACCGCGATGGGCAAGCCATCACCCTTGTCACCCCGCACGACTGGCAACATCTGCTCAAAATCGAGCACCTCATCGAAAAAGAAATCCCTAAGCCCGACCTGCCAGAAGGTTGTGGAGAGAAGCCACAAATGAGCAAGAACACATTGCAGGCACGACGCCACACACCTGGCAGACATGGTGGCAAAGGAAGACACGACAAAAGAGGGAACGGTGGCAAACGACATAAAAAACCTCAAAACAAGCCCTTCAACAACCCTCAACAATAGTCAAACGATACCGTAATCGGGGTCTTTCAATTTTTTTAACTCGCATAAAGAAGGTTTTATTTGAAGAACTCCACAAAAAGACTTAATTTTGCAGTCAAAATCAATTATCTATTCTCAAACTATAATGAACAAGATAACACTTGCCATCCTCGTTGCATCGTTCTCTCTTGCAACCTATGCACAAAATGGCATCAACACCCCCTACTCCCGCTATGGTTTCGGCATCCAATCGGAACGTGCCATGGGATTCAACAAGGGCATGGGAGGCATTGCACAAGGATTCCGTAATGGACAAGAAATCAATATTGCCAATCCTGCATCCTATTCTGCCATCGACTCGCTCACAATGCTCTTTGATCTCGGCGTCTCATTGCAGAACAGCAACCACAAGATGGGTGAACTGCAGCAGAACGTCCGCAACAGCAGTTTCGACTACTTTGCTTTTCAGTTCCGCGCATTCAGAAATGTCGGCATGACAGTCGGAATTATGCCCATCACCAACATCAAATACAATTTTCACTCATCCAGCGAAACCCTTGCTGGGACAGAAAACATCACATCTTCCTACAACTTTAACGGTGACGGAGGATTGCGAGAAGTTTTCTTCGGTACAGGCTGGCACCCATTCCGCCCCATCTCCTTGGGGTTCAACGTTCGATACATCTGGGGTGACTACACCCACAACGCACAAATGTCGTTCAGCGAAAGTTCGGCATTCAATCTCTCACGCACCTACACGGGTGAAGTGGGCACCTACAGTTGGCAAGCCGGTTTGCAGTTCATACAACCCATCAGCAAAAAAGACAAAATCGTCCTTGGTGCCACATACACCTATGGACATCGGCTGGGCAGCGAAGCAACACGCAGCACCCGAACACTCAACAACACCTCCATCGAGGAAACGACCAGCGACACCATCAAGAATGCCTTCCAACTCCCACATGCCATCTCGATCGGTGCAACTTACTACCATTCAAACAATCTGCGCATCGGTGCAGATTTCGAACTTCAGAAGTGGTCTGAATGCCGATTCCCCAATCAACAGACAGGCTTTTCATCCAGCACCGTATCAGATGTTTACACCTCCACCAAGGGACAGCTGAACGACCGCACCAAGATTTCGGCAGGTTTGGATTGGACACCTAAGCCATACTCCGCTACTGCCAGTTACTTGGAGCAATGCACCTACAAAGTCGGTGGATATTATTCACAGACATACGCCAAAGCCGATCCGACAGGCACCATCACTGATAAGCCCAACGAGTTTGGTGTGTCGGCAGGTCTCACGCTCCCCATCTCCAATAAAAACGTTTATGACATCACTCCTAAAATAAACATCGCGGTGCAATGGACTCACACCAACATTCCATATCTCAACGCCACCACGATGAGGAAGAGCACCCTCTCTGAAAATTACCTGCGTTTATGTGTTGGTATCACTTTCAGCGAGCGCTGGTTCTACAAGATGAAAGTTAAATAAGAAGAAGTCAAAGAGGCATTTCAGTATTCCAAATAGACTTTTCCCTATAAATAAAGAGGAAAAAACCGCCCGAATCTGAAATTCATTCGCTATCTTTGCACACAAATCAGCAGTTAAACAACTGACGACAGAAAAGAAACAAACGAAAACATTCAAAAAAAATAAATGATTATGAAAAAGATTTTATTTGCATGCACTCTTGCAATCATTGCCGTTGCCGCATCAGCACAAAACCTCAAAGGCACTTCTGTGAACGACCGCATCGGTCATGGCCAGGACTCCATCGACGTGCTTGGCAGCCTCTCACTCTATCAGGAAGCATTCAAGCGCCAGAGTTTCGTTGAGGCCATTGAGCCGTGGGAGTTTGTTTTCGAAAAGGCGCCACTCTCTCAAGTGCGCATTTACACAGATGGCGCATGGATGTTCGAGAACCTCATCCAAAAGGAAACAAATGCTGACTTGAAGAAGCAGTATTTCGAGAAACTCATGAACATCTACGACCAACGTCTGAAGAACCTCGAAGCACTCAATTCTTTCGCTACACCTAAGACAACGTCCACCAAGGGCAACATCATCTGTCGCAAGGCTTATGACTACTACTATTATTGCCCCACAATGGACAACAACACAGCCTATAAGATGTTCAAGGAAGGCATCGACGACATGGGACCCAACACAGAAGGTTTCGTTCTTTTCGGATTCATCGAGTGCTCCTACAACCGCTATCTCCAGAACAAAGACAACATCGACATCCGTCAGGACTTCATCCAGGACTACATGAACACCAACGAAATCTGTGACCGTCTGCTCGATCAGGCAAAGGAATATCCATCAGAGACCATTCCTGCAGATCCCGAGTCTGAAGACTCCACCAAGTGGGTTGAGCAAGTGGTTCTGTCTCCCGAAGCACAGAAAATCGTTGACAACTACCAGCCCGTACAGGACAAGGCAAATGACCTCTTCGTTTCCTCTGGTGCAGCCGACTGTGATGCCCTCGAAAAGATTTACGGCGCACAGGTGGAGGCAAACAAGACTAACCTCCAATACCTCAACTCCGTACTTGCCATCCTCACCAACTTCGAGTGTGACAAGTCCAACATCTACTATGTGGCAGCAGATTATGCTTACCAGATTAACAAGACTCCACAGGCAGCCATCGGTAAGGCATCGAAACTGCTGAAGGAAGGCGACGTCAATGGTGCCATCAAGTATTTTGACGAGGCACTCAGCCTTGAGACAGACAATGCGAAGAAGGCCAAGTACGCTTACATCGTGGCAGCCCTCATGTACCGCAAGGGCAACATCGCACAGTGTCGTCAGTACTGCCAGAAGACACTCCAATACAACCCATCCAACGGTGGTGCATACCTCCTTCAAGCAAACTGCATCGCACGTGCCGCTTCTGGCGACGCATTGCAGAGAAGCTACTTCTACTGCCTCGCTTACGACTACTGCAACAAGGCTAAAGCCGTTGACCCATCATCGGCAGCAAAAGCCAACCGTGCCGCAGCCAACTATGCAGCACACTTCTATCCAAAGTCTGAAGCATTCTTTGCAGGCATCAAGGCTGGTCAAACCGTCAGTGTACCCGGTTTCGGAACCACCACTTTGCGCCTCCGCTAATCAGCCCTTGTGCAGAATGATTCCTGTCATCCGGACATTCAACATTTAACACTTGACATTTGAAACGATTCACACATACACTTAGCGTTGCAGCAGTCATCATGGCTGCTGCAACGCTATTGTTGTTTCCTTCGTGCAGCAACAGTGATGAAAAGGTGGGTCCCGACATCGGATTGCGCGACTCCCTGCCCACACTCAAAAGCGTCGGCGTCAGCACCCTCATCAGCGACTCGGGCATCATCCGCTACAAGATTATCTCCGAAGACTGGTACATCTACGACAAGAAGGAGCCACAGTATTGGTCGTTCGAAAAGGGACTTTTCATCGAACGCTTCAATCCTTCCTTCCAAGTGGATGCCTTCATCTCGTGCGACACCGCCTACTTCTACAACCAGCAAGAACTGTGGGAACTCCGTGGTCGTGTCCTTGTCAAGAACTTGAAAAACGAGACCTTCAAGACCTCACTCCTCTTTTGGGATCAACGTGCTCACAGAATCTACTCTTCTGCTTACATGGAGATTGACGGCGAAACCCGTAAACTTTCGGGCTATAACTTTAGCAGCAACGAGCAGATGACCGACTATATCATCCACTCGTCCAAAGGACAGTTCCCCCTCGAAGACCATTCCCCCACTCCACAACCCGACCCTACTTTGATTGTGCCTCAAGACAGCATAAACAATAATCGATAAGACACACCTATTCAGGCGTGTCTTTTTTGTATCTGTACAAGACCCACCCCATAACCGATAAAGCATGATTCAGACTGATACCCCTCTTATTGTATGCACCGTGAACGAAATGTTATAGGCTGAAAGAACGAAATATTTCAAGCACGGTGCGTGAAATGACAAGCGCACGGTGCGCACGTAGGTACACATTAAAACCGCAAGAAGTGGAGAGGAAAGTGCAGATTTCAAGCACGAAAGACAGAGGAAAAGCGTATAATTGAAAAAAAACTTGACGAACATCGTGTTTGGGTGAGATTTTTTTTGTAATTTTGCATGATTTTGCGACAAGGTGAACTCGGGACACCCCGAATGCCTATGCATAAGAAGAAATAAGTAATCAATAAAAAACAATAAAAAATGGCAGCATTACAAAAAATCAGAAGCAAGGGCGTGCTCCTTGTGACCATCATCGCCGTGGCGTTGTTCCTCTTCGTCGCCGGCGATTTATTCAGAGGCCTTGAGAGCCTCTTCCAGAAATCGAGCCAGCAGGTTGGTGAGGTAGATGGTAAGCCCATCTCTATTCAGGACTACCAGAAACTGGTGGACGACCTGCAGACTTACTATGAAATTGCTCAGCAGAAAAGTTCTTTCAACGAGGACGAACTGAACCGCATCAAGGATGAGGCGTGGCAGACTTATGTGCAGCAGCAACTCATTCAGAAGCAGTGTGACGAATTAGGACTCGCAGTAAGCGACGCTGAGATTTCTGACATCGTAAAGACTGGCTATAGCCAGATGCTTCAAGTGCCAGTGTTCATGAACCAGCAGACAGGTCGTTACGACTTCGCTACAGTGAACACTTTCCTCAACGAATATAAGAAGTTGAAGGACTCTGGCACTCAAATCCCTGAAACATACGAGAAGATTTACAAGTATTATCTGTTTGCACAGCGTCAGATTCGCGACCAGTTGCTCACCCAGAAGTATCAAGTGCTCCTCTCTCAGTGTTTCCTTTCCAACCCTGTGGAGGCAAAACTGGCATTCGACAGCCGTGCTGAAGAGTCTGACCTCTTGCTCGCTGCCATCCCCGCCTCTTCAGTGAAGGATGATGACGTGAAAGTGTCTGACGAGGAACTTACAGCCAAGTACAACGAAGACAAGGAACAATATCAGCAGTTCATTGAAACTCGCGACGTGAAGATTATCGATGTGCCTGTTGTGGCAAGCGATGCTGACAAGAAGGCTGCCGAAGCTGATATAGCTGATGCGACCTCGAAGTTGACGGCTGCTGCCAGCAACACGGCTGCAGGTAATGTGGTTCGCCAAGCCTCTTCATTGCTTCCTTTCTCTGATGTCTATAAGACAAAGGAAGCCTTCCCAAGCATGATCTCTGCCGCACTTGACTCTACAGCAGTGGGCAGCGTGAAGTCAGCCGCTTTCGACCCAATGACCAACACTTATTATACTTACAAAGTTTTGGGCAAGACTACACAACCCGATTCAGTGCTCTTCCGCCAAATTGGTGTAATTGGCAAGGACGAGGTAGACATTGCAAAGAAAGCAGACAGCATCATGACAGCCCTCAACGGTGGTGCAAAGTTCAAGGATATCGCCAAGAAGTACAACCAAGAAGGTGACTCTACATGGATTGCGACAGAACAGTACCAAAACGCAACGCTTGATGCAGACAACACACTCTACATCAACACCATCTTCGGCATGAATGCAGGCGAAACCAAGAAACTGAAGTTGGAGAACGGTTCAACCATCATTCTTCAGGTGATGAAAACCGCCAACCCTGTGACGAAGTACAATGTGGCAGCAGTCGTGAAGGAACTGAAATTCTCGGACGAGACATACAGCAAAGAATACAACAAATTCTCTTCATTTGTGGCTGAGAACACCACACTGGAGAAGATTGAAGCCAATGCAGCCAAGAACGGCTACACAGTGCGTCCTCTCTACGACATAACCACCGCAGCTCACGGCATTGCCAACATCCGTGCCACTCGCGATGCACTGAAGTGGGTGTTTGATGAAGCAAAAGAAGGCGACATTTCCCCACTCTACGAATGTGGCAGCAACGACCACCTGCTACTGGTAGCCCTGACAGGCATCAACAAGGAAGGATACCGTGCACAGGAAAAACTGAAGGAAGACTTGACCGAGGCTGTCAAGAACGAGAAGAAGATTGCCAAGATTTACGAGTCAGTCAAGAACGTGAAGAGCATGGCCGAGGCGCAGAATTTGAAAGACGTGGTGATTGACACCATCAAGCACGTATCGTTCAGCGCACCTGCATTCATCGCATCAACAGGGGCTTCCGAGCCACTTGTCAGCGCTGTGGCAGCCAAGACAGCCAAGGGTGCATTCGCTGGTCCAGTGAAAGGCAACAGGGGCGTTTATCTCTTCCAGGTCATCAACAAGACAAAGACTTCGGAGAAGTTCGATACAAAGGCTGAGGAATCTTCCATCGCAATGAACAACTTCCGCAATGTTTCAAGCACCATCATCAACACCCTCTACATGAATGCAAAGGTGAAGGATAATCGTTACAAGTTCTTCTAAGAAGCATCTACACATTATATTATAATATACAAGAGATGGCTGGCATACACGTCAGCCATTTCTAATTTTTATTGTGCAAATGTGTATTTTTTTCAAAAAAAATTTGGTAATAACAAAAATAGGCTCTATATTTGCATCATAAAACGTATTGTATATGGCAAAATCATTACTAAAAATATCAAAAGTCCTTCTATTGACAGTGTGCTTGTCGTCAGCACCAGCCATGATGATGGCAGAAACTGACGAGATACAAGACAGCCAGATAGAGATGGAACAGAACCAAATCAGCATCACGGTGAGCGGTTCGACTGTTCGCGTGAAAAATGCCGATGGACAGGTGATGGAAGTCTATAGCATTACGGGCGAGAAGGTATATACCCAGCGCATTGAAAGCGCATCGAAAACCTTTGAACTCAACCACTTGCAAAGAGGATACTACATTGTCAAGATTGGTAAGTTCACACGCAAAATCTACCTGCACTAATAACAAACTCCCTTCTTTGAGAAAGGGTTAATTATATATCATAACAACGAAGTGAAAGTTCGTCTTTTCCGTGTGGATAGAAAAGCTTTCACTTTTTTCATGTGAAACCAAAAACATTCCAACAATAAGGCTTGTCAAAACGGCATAGTAGCGCATCCGAGATGGCAAAGATAGATGAACAAGACATACTGAAGAGGATTCAAGACCCTCAAAGCAAACGTCGGGCATTCGAAGAGATTGTCAACGTCTATTCACGCCAACTATACTGGAAAATCCACTATGTTGTGCAGAATCACGACGACACAGACGATGTGCTGCAAAACACGTTCATCAAGGCTTGGAGAGGATTGGACAATTTCAAAGGCGATTCAGCCATCTTTACATGGCTATACAGAATCGCATACAACGAGTCCATCACATTCCTGAAACAAAGGAAACAGATGACATCGATTGATGATGAAGACTTTGTGGAGCAGGCAAACTTTGTGGCAGACGAGTATTTCGACGGCGACAACACGCAAGAACTGCTGATGCAGGCTGTCTCCACCTTACCCGCCAAACAGAAACAAGTGTTCTGTATGAAATACTTCGAAGACAAAAAATATGAGGAGATTTCAGACCTCGTGGGCACCAGCGTCGGAGCACTGAAAGCCTCCTACCACATTGCGGTGGAGAAAATTACAAACTTTATTAAATCAAAAGAATAAAAAATATCATTCTTGATTAAACCTTTATAAATAATTATAGTCACAAGGATAACAAACCCCTAATTAATATGATTATGAGTACAAAGAACAACCGAATATTAGCCCCTGAGGGTGGCAGATACCCTTTCAAGGTGTCTGACGAATATTTCGACAGTCTGACTGCTCGTATCATGGAGCAGATTGATTCTGTCGAGCAAGAGATCTCCGAGAAGAACGAAGAAGTTCCTGCACAAAGTACGAAACTTTTCGACATCCACAAGAATCGTCGCCGTAACCTGTGGATTAGCACAATCTCCATTGCTGCGTCGCTTGTCCTCATTGCCACAGTGGCATTGAAATTCATCCCGATGCCTTCATCCACACCGGTTGAACAGCAAAAGGCTGAAACCAACGTGCAATACACACCAGAGAATTACAACGAGGACTTGATGAACTATACAATGGTGGACAACGTAGATGTGTACTATTACCTGTCGTCGGAAGACTTTGGGGAATAGTCTCCATTGCATAGAAAAATACACAACAAACAACATCCATGAGAAGATTTGTTTTATTCATCACAACATTGCTGGTCTGTTTCTGTGTGAACGCACAAAACCAAGGCTTTGGAAGGATTCAGAACCCACGGGCTGAGTTCAATCCAGAACTGTACACGCAACACATGAACGAGTTCGTGGCACGGGAAGCGCATCTGACGGAAGCAGAATCGACAAAGTTCTTTCCTCTCCTCAACGAGATGCAGAATAAGCAGCGTCAGATAGGCAGACAACAGAGGGAAATCATGATGAAGGCATTTAGGAACACAAACATCAGCGAAGAAGACTACGAGCAGATGGTGATGCGAGTGACAGGACTCGAAATTGAGAGCCGAAAGGTGGAACAAACCTACTACAAAAAATTTCATTCTGTGCTGTCATGGAAAAAGATTTATGCTGTAAGAGTAGCTTTGGCGCGTTTTCAAGTGGAAGCCCTAAATCTGTTCCAACCAGGCAGAAACACCAACAGATGGACAACACCACGATGGAACAACAATAACAGAAAATAAATTCGGCTTGTAGAACTACAAGATAATTAGAGTGAAACAATGATGAGGAGACGCTTAACGGTGTCTCCTTTTTCTGTTCCCATTCGGTCTTCTTTTTGTTTTTCTTTCAACACCTTTTTGTTTAAATTGATGTTTTTAGAATATTTAGAAGTAATAATTTGACCATAAAATGTAAAAGCATTAACTTTGCAAACGATTCTGCTCATGATTGCCAATCATGCTACATACAAGAATCTGCAACCGAAAAATTAACACCTAAAAAATCATATCCAAATGAAGAAGATTATCATCGCCCTCTTTGCAGTGGCACTTCCAATGATGATGCAAGCCCAAAGTGAAGGTCTTATCAGTAAAAAAACTTTCAATGGTCAAAACAGTGATATGTCATTTTATGCAGCCAAAGGAGCTATCCCCGAAGAGGGAGGCAAAGTTGTGTTCAAGGATGTCATCTCTGCCCCTGGCAAGAACAAGGAAGACATCTTCAACAAGTTGGCACAATGGGCTAGTCTCCGATATGAGCCTAACAGTATGATGGGCAATGATTACAGAGAGCCCAATTTCTATAAGAACATCGAGTATGCCAAGATAACGGAAGCCAACAAGCAAAGCGGTGAGATTGTTTGTCAAGGTGCAGAGGAACTGGTTTTCTCGGTCAAGCCACTTGTCAAAAGTTTCACACAGGCTTTCTATCTGCTCAATCTGCATGCCAGCGACGGCAAGGTTGAATTCAGACTTCACACACTGTCCTTCAATGTGGACCAAGGTGAAGGAGAGTTCCTGCGCATGTCGGCAGAGGAATGGATCTCAGATGACGAGTGTCTGAACAAAAAGGGTGAGTTGAAACGTAGAAATGGCAAGTTCCGTATTAAAACCATTGACATGGTCAACGAACTAAAGAAAGAAATCTCTGAAGCCATCAATCAGTAATGAATCAGGAAGACGTCGATAGAATCATAGCGGAGGCTGTTGCCGAGAGCAAGAAAGAGAGTCGGAAAAAATGGCATAAAGGCAAGTCATCGAGCAACAATATCGAAACAGCCCGCAAAGTGCTTAACTGGACATTCATGGTTGGCTTTGTTGCCGCCGTGGTCATTTATTTTGCGCTGCCCGAACAGAGAGTGCTCTTTTTCAGCATTGGCTTTGGCGCTGTGGCGCTGAAACTGATAGAGTTCTATCTGAGATTCATGTTTTAAAAGAAGTTTTTTCTGAATCTGGAAGAAACACTCATGTTCTATTTTAAGTAAGAAGCATAAAGTTTTGAAATCAAGATATTTACTAACGGCACTTTTCTTCGTCCTATTTGCAGTGGGAAGTCATGCGCAACGTATTATCTCTGAGTTGGAGACAAACTCTGACTTGTCGATGGATGCCCGTCCCGATTCTGCTGAGACCAAGAAGAAAAAGAAGATTGTGCCCAGTGAGGTAAGAGCGTGGACGGTGGATGAAAAGTATGGCAACATGACAGACACTGATGTTGACACACTCCATCATATGTTTATGAACGCCGACCTGCCCGAAGGCATCGAAGGACACTACAATTCGTTGGGTAATGTCGGTTCACCACGCATGTCGCGTGTCTTCATGGAACGTCCCACCACTCCCGATTTCATGTTTACGGAACCTTTTGACATGTTCTTTGTGGACACCGAACATTTCCGCTTCTACAACACCAAATCGCCTTTCATGAATGTAACCTATAATTGGAATGGCTCAAAAAACACAGGTTCCGACCATGTCAAGGCGACCTATACCAACAATGCAGGCAAGAAGTTCAATTTCGGCGGTATATTCGACTACATTTATGGTCCTGGATACTACGACACACAATCCACCAGTTACATGAATGCTTCGGCATGGGCATCCTACATTGCTGACAAATACAACTTTCACTTCTACTACCAACACAACTTCATGAAAACAGCAGAAAACGGTGGTATCGAAGATGAAGGCTATATCACCAACCCCGAGAACATGGCCAGGGAATACACTTCAAACGATATACCCACCATGCTTTCTCAAACATGGAACCGGCAGGAGCACGACATCGTATTCTTCAACCATCACTACAATATCGGTTTCTACCGTGAGGAGGTGGTGGATTCCGTCACCACCAAAGAAGTCTTTGTGCCTGTCAGCAAAATCTTCCATTCGGTGAAGTTTCAAAACATGATGCGCAATAATCGTGCCTATAAGGAGACGGAGAATTATCACTCCTACACTTACCTGCCTGGCGATTCAACGCAAGATTACACGAAACACCTCTATACAAAGAGTCTGTTGGGTATCTCCATGTGTGAAGGCTTCAACAAATGGGCATTGTTTGGTTTGAATGCATACGTAGGTTTTGAATACAACCGATTCACGCTGCCCGACTCCACCCGCTACGGAGGCTTCTTCACTAACACAACAGGGTTTGTCGGCAAGCAATACTTCAATGAACACAATGTCTTTGTGGGAGGTCAAATCATCCGCACCCAAGGTACAACAGTACATTACAATCTCGACGGAGAATTTGTTGTGGCAGGTCAGGACATCGGACAGTTCGAGGTGAATGGTCACGCAGAGGTCAACATCCCATTACTTGGCGACACTGCCCAAGTGGCACTCAATGCCTACGTCAAGAATGTCGGTCCCAGTTTCTACTTCGGAAACTATCACGGCAAACACGCATGGTGGGACAAGGATGTGGACAAAGAATTCCGACAGCGCATCGAAGGTGTCATTGACATTCCACACACCAACACAAAAATTACCGTAGGTGTGGAGAACATCAAGAATTTTTGCTATTTCCAAAATACTGGCATCGTATTCAACGAAGGTACAGAGCAACAAGCCATCAGCAATAATGTCTCTTCCATGCAGTGCAGCGACAACATCCAAGTGTTTAGTGCCAATTTGCGCCAATACTTCAAGTTAGGCATCTTGCATTGGGAAAACGACATCACCTATCAGACTTGCAGTCACTCAGAAGTGCTTCCCCTCCCTACAATATCGCTCTACACCAACCTGTATCTGCGTTTCAAGATTGCCAAGGTGCTCAAGACCGAGTTTGGTGCTGACATGAAGTATTTTACAGAATACTATGCACCTGACTATTCGCCCGTCATAGGCATGTTCATGAACCAAAATCCTCTGAAAAAAGAAAAAGTGGGCAACTACCCTCTCCTTTCCGTCTATGCCAATTTTGATCTGAAACGCACACGTTTCTATGTGATGTACCACCACTTCAACCAGTCTGACGGCCGCTACTTCTGGTCTCCTCACTACCCGATGAACCCTGCCAGCATCCGCTTCGGATTGAGTTGGAACTTCTACGATTAAAAAAATGCTACCGAACTTGTTTTCATTGACAAGTTCGGTAGCATTTTTTCACGCTTCTCTTTCACCTATTCAAAGTTCTCTCTGTCGGCAGAACATACCGCTGAACTCCTCATCGACATTTTCAACGGGATCATCGAAGATGCCAAACACACTCGAACCACTGCCCGACATACTGGCATAAAGCGCACCAAGATCATACAATTTATCCTTGATCGCTGCAATCTCTGGATACTTAGAGAATACACTCGCCTCGAAATCGTTCTCCACCATATCCTTCCAGGTTTCAATCGGCTGTGCCAACAGTTCAGGCAACTGCCTCTCCGGATGCTGCACCTTCACCTTGGCATAGGCATCCTTTGTTGAGACAAACACATCGGGCTTCACCAGCACCAACTGCTTATACTTCAAGTTCAGTTCTATGGGATGAAATACATTACCAATACCCGTTGCAAACACAGGCTTGTTCTGGATAAAGAATGGACAATCAGCCCCCAACTGAGAGCAACGGTCTTCCATTTGCTTTGTGGTGAGTCCCAACTTGAACCGTTCGTTCAACGTCTTGATGGTGAAAGCCGCATCAGCCGAGCCACCACCAAGACCTGCACCCGTAGGGATATGCTTATATAGTCCGATGCTCACAGGTGGCAAGTCAAACTCTTTCTTCAGCAACTTAAATGCACGTATCACCAGATTATCCTCTGGCGAGCCGTCCAGCACCGTACCAGTCACCTTCAACCGATATCCACACTCTGGCGCATCTGCTTCAATCTCCTGAATCTCCAGGATGTCTTGAAGACCAATCGGATAAAACACCGTTTCCAAATCATGGTAGCCGTCCGGACGCTTCTCCACAACGTTCAAACCAATGTTAATCTTCGCATTAGGATATACTATCATACATTCTTCTTTTTAAGTTAACGGGACAAAGATAATGATTTTTTTCTTTTCCATCACTCTTCTTTCCACAAAACTTTCAGTTTTCTCACTGAAGAATCCCGACAAGATGCATTTTCAAGATAGTTTTCCTATCTTCCATCCAACAATTTCATAAAATCATCCTTGATTTTCCGCAAGTCATTTGTCAGAATCTCATCACACCTTTCAGCCATCTCGTTTGGAATCGAATACTTACAAGCAGCAATCGCACCCGCCATGCAAGCAATCGTGTCGGAGTCGCCACCCAACGAAACTGCCAAACGGATGACTTCCTCAAAATCATTTCCCTCCAAGAAGGCGATGATAGCCTCTGGCACACTTCCTTGGCAAGAAACATCAAACGAATAAGCAGGTCGAATGTCCGCTATTTTCCGTCGCAATCGGTAACCAAACACCCGTTCCACATAGTATCTGATCTGTTCTTTCGACAGCCCTTCCTTGCAAAGAAACACACTTGCAGCAATCGCCTGCGCACCCTTCACACCCTCTGGATGATTGTGAGTGACCGCCGCCGACACCGCTGCCAAAGCCAAAGCCTCATCCAATGTCTTCGCATACAAACCCACAGGACTCACCCGCATGCCTGAGCCATTGCCCCAACTGTTATATGGCAACGGTTCATACGCCTCAAGCCAGCCTCTGAAACGTCCACCATATCCTGCATTTGGATGCTCACGTCCCAACTCCTGCATACATTCCACCAACCCTTGCATCGAGTGGCACTCATCCTCCATCAACCACTTCGCCACCGCCAGAGTCATCACCGAATCATCTGTGAAATTCGACGAAGGAGTGAACAATTCAAAATCCACGCTCTTCGTGTTATTAAACTCATATACCGAACCGACGATGTCACCCACCAGTGCTCCCAGCATCCTCACATTCATCCCGTCAGCCGTGCCAAACCGTTTTAATGTCAACTTGCATCGTTCTCCTCGAAAACATTCCTCCAGCACACGTTCAAACACATCATGCGGTGCCACCATGTCAAACAAGGTCATGCACGACCTCACCTTCATGGCATCAATGCCACCAAAGATGTCAGTCATAGACCTTCCCTCCACTTGCAGCAGCACCTCAGAGATTTCTCTCAGCCGCATTCCAAGCACAGGATGTCTCATGTATGCACGAGCCTCATCCATGCTTCCGATACCATAGAACTCACTGTAATCGCTAAGCCCCAATCCCTTTATCTGCGGAAACACATACCAAATCCAGTGTCCCCGCTTGCATCCTTCCTTCACCTCCTGCAGTGCATCAGCATACCCCACATGTTGATAACCTTGAGCGCGGACAAAGCGTCCCAAATCATATTGACTTTCTCCAATCATATTATTCTATAAGATAAATGTCACAAATGTATAGAAACATTTGCAACATTGTTATCGGAAGCAGGAGTGAACTGCTACTGGATGTCGCTCACCTTAATGACATCCTTGTCGTTGTAGTCAAGATTCTCGCCAGCCATACCCCAAATAAAAGTGTAATAATAAGTGGCAGATGCTGCATGAATAGACCATTCGGGCGACATGATGGCTTGTTCGTTGTGAAGCCAAACGACACGGCTTTCCTGAGGTTCGCCCATAATATGGCTAATAGTCTGTCCATCAGGAAGGTTGAAGTAGTAGTATGCCTCAATGCGACGACCATGCGTGTGAGGTGGCATTGTGTTCCACACACTACCCTCTTGCAACTGTGTCAGACCCATTTGAAGTTGGCAAGGTCCCTCTTCGAGAGCGGTGTTGACAATGAGTTGATAGATTGTGCGCTGGTTAGATTCTGCCAATGTGCCGAGAGGACCGAGTACCGTAGCCTTGAGCGACTGAATCTTGCCGTTCTTGCGACCATCCAACGTCACCCACTGAGTCTTGTAGTGCTGATGGGCTGTGGCTGAATTGATGTAGAATTTAGCTGGGTTCTTCGGATCTTTCGAGCGGAAGATAACCTCCTGGTTCGACTCTATGCCGTTACCCTTCTTGTCCTTGCCGAGGTTGCCACGACCAATGTAAAGGGCCTCCTTGGCACCAAGGGGGTATTCTTGACCGTCAACGATGACCACACCATCGCCTGCGGTATTAATTATACCAATCTCACGGTTGTGGAGGAAGTAAGGAGCTCGGAGTTCTGGAAAGGCTTCCAACTTCAAATCATGGGTGACAGGCATGGCACCACCAAAGATAAAGCGGTCATACATGGAATAGGTCAAATTGATTTCATCAGCCTTCATGACTGTCTCCATCACAAAACGGTCACGAAGGGTCTTTGTGTCATAATGTTTCACATCGTCAGGATGGCAAGCCTTCTGGAAACTCACCTTCATCTGTGCTGACACAGTGAGTGATGCAGCCAACGCTGCAAGAAAGAGAAACTTTTTCATTTTGTTTAGTTAGTTTATTGATTAGTTCGTTATTTATTCATTTTGTTGATACGGTGGCGATTCCACAGCAACATGGCGACAGTAATAACCGTCAGGATGCCAGCCCCCACCCATTCCAGATAGGCAATACACTTGTAGATGACCCATCCGAGGAGAGAAGAAGCGAAGTCCATCGCACCCGCTTCGAAACCCTCTGGTATCTTCGCCGCATCGTTTTGTGTACTGGCATACACCTCATGGGCAGCCTGCGTGAATGCCGGTGCCATGTCTGTCACGAAATAAAGACCTACCACCAAAGCCACAAAGCCTATGATAAGACTCTTCACCACATTTCCCTTGGTGTATGGCAAAACGAGCGGAAACAAATAGAACATGCCTGCCAACGAAGCCAAAGGAAGGAACTGGTTACCCGGCACCACCACTGCCACCGCCAAGATGACGGGAATGAGAATGACAGAGCACACCAACGTGGTGGGATGACCGATGACCAATGCAGGTGACATGCCGATATAAACTGCCTTTCCCTTAAACTTCTTCTTCACCACTTCTTGTGTTTTCTCTGCAATAGGTTTCAAACCGTCAATAAAAAGGCTTGTAATGCGAGGAATCAGTTCCATCACTGCGCCCATCGTCACGCCCAATGCCAAAATCATCTTAATGTCCAATTGGGCTGCTACACCTATGAGCACACCCACGATGACGCCCAACACCAGCGGTTCGCCCAACACACCAAACTTCTTCTTCAGCCCCTCGGCATCCACATCCAGTTTGGAGAAGCCAGGAATCATGTCAAGCCCCTTGTTTATCAATACAGCAAAAAGGGTGAAACTTTGACAGAAAGGCTGAGGGATGGAAATGCCTGGCAAATCATAATACGACTGAAACTTCTCCGCTGTCAAGTCTGCCATGACCAGCGTGATGATGTAGCACACGATGGCAGCAAAATAGCCCCATGCCAACGATTCTCCCGTCACGAAATAGGCAACCGCACCGATGAAGGCAAAATGCCAGTAGTTCCACAAGTCGATATTCACAGTACGAGTGCATTTAGTTACAAGCAACAGAAAGTTGACACCCAGCAGGATTGGGATAATCAAGGCACCCACAGCCGTGTTGTAAGCCACAGCAGCAGCGGCAGGCCACCCCATATCAAACACCTGAAGAGACCATTGATAGAGGTCGGAGATGTCTTTCAAAGGAGTGGTGAAATTGTCTGTGAGCAACTTGGTGACCACATTGAGTCCCACGAAACCGACACCCACATAGAGTCCGCTCTTGAGAGCCTTACCGAATTTCATTCCGATGCACAGACCGATAATGGTAAACAGGATTGGCATCATGACCGCAGCGCCCAAACGGATAATATAGGCAAAAACTTGTTCCATAAAGATAGTTAGTTAATCAATTAGTTGTTAAATCATGGCAAAGATACAGAAAGTTTCTCAAACAAAAAAGAAAGTCTGCATTTTTTACACATTTAAACCTATACTCCATTTCCTTTCTACTAATTATCGAATTATTGAGTACAAAGTATTTACGTAATTCAAGTTTCGCAAGTGCTCAACTTCTTTGGAGTTAAAGGAGTTATCGCTCCGCCCAGGAGTTAAAAGCCGATACTCGAAAAAATGAAAGAATGAAAGAATGAGGGAATGAAAAGTTGCCCTCAACTGTCAATTGTCAACTCTCAACTGCCAACTCCTCCTAACTTCTTTAACTTCAAAAACGTGAAGCTTGCGAAACTTATATATTTAACATTAACGCCCCCAAAAATCAGGAAATATACAAAATCCGAAAATTTAGGCACCAAAAATGAAGTTATTTGAAAAAATTTTTTTATCTTTGCCCCCAAACCTCAAACAATTTTACACTTTGTTATGCCTAGATTTAAGAAAAAAGCCAAAATCTTTGATATTGCCATTACCGCTGTGGCTGGTATGGTTTCTGTGGGTGTGATGCTTTACGCCGTTTTTCATTTCGGAGTGCGGGAAGCATGGTCCGAACTGGTACTCAACCTATTTTATATCGCCTGCCTGGTGATGATCTGGATGTATTTTTTCAATTTACGCATCACCATCCACCAGTTCAACTACTGGTGCTCCCTCTTGGTAGGCATAACAGTGTTGCTTCGCGACATCCTCTTCCCTCCCCCCTTGGCTTTTTACTCTCTCCACCTGGTGTGCCTCGTGCTTTCGGTGCTGCTACTCTGCATGCTCACCTTCTTCTATGCGCGTAAGAACTGGGAAAGTTACACCAAACGCAACCTGTGGGCTATCTGCATCATCGACATACTCATTGCCACACTATATAATTACGACATCTACCTTGAGCCCATCAACGAATACACCAACTATCTGCTCACCGAAATCTGGATACGTCCCACCATCACCTACGGGCTGGTAGCCTGCTTCGTGACGGAAAAGAGAACGGCAAATCAATAGCAATATATACAACATTATCATCAACCTTAAAAACATTATTCATTATGAAAAAAAACTTCAAACATTCTGCGAGAACGACCATGGCTCATGCTACTGGTGCTCATCATATGGCTGCCACCACAGCAGATAGCGACGGAGAAATTCGTTGAGAAGACCTACCAATACATGGTCATACTCAACGGTGCGAACACCATCCGCATCAAAGCCCCGTCTATGACGAGGAGGGTACAGACTACAGGATGTGTAACGGTCTTCTGGCAAAGGTTGGCATCACGCCTGTCGCAGGCAACATGGTGGGTGCCTTCGTGGGTGATGAGTGCCGTGGCACGGCGACACTCTCTGCGTCTGGCAGCACGTCGCTTGTCATTTACGGTCGTAACGCAGGGGAGTCGGTCACACTGAAGTATTATGATGCCGCAAAAGGAACTTTAATCACTATTGCTGATGTAATAAATATTTAATTAAAATTTAACAAAAATTCAACAACAACAAAATGAAACAAACAAAATTGTGGGTGCTTGCCGCCATCCTTACCATCTGCGGCACAGTGGCTGTCGTAACAGCATGTGAAAAGGCTAATGCCAACAATGAAAACCCTGCTGATCAGGTGCAATCCATCGAGCTGATTCGTACTAACCAAAGTTGGGACGGCGTGGAGTTGCCTGAATATCTTGAGGGCAAGCCTGAGTTGGTGGCTGTGAAGTATGTGTTCCCTGCAAACAAGAAACTGGGCTGGCACCACCACCCCGTCATGAACTACGGCATACTGGTGCAAGGCGAACTGACCATCATCGGTCAGGACGGAAAGATGAGGGTGGTACACGAAGGCGAGGCTGTCGTGGAGATGGTGAACACCATTCACCACGGTGAAAACCGAGGCTCGAAGCCTGCCATCCTCTACATGTTCTACCTCTCACAGAAGGACTTGCCCTTGGCGGTGCAACACCCTGAAATACCTTTAGAGTAAATGGACCAATACAACAAAATGTAAATGTGAATTGTAACGAAACGGGATGAAGAATACCTTTTGAATCTGCACATGGAATGCTATAATAGCGACCATACATTATCATAAAAGAAAGGCTTTTCCCCCTGTTCCATAAAAAAGTCCTTGCATAATAATAATTATGTGAGGATTTTTTCGTATATTTGCACCGTTTTTAACGTAGAAAGATTAAAATAAAACTGACATTATATGATTACAAATGACATTTATGGAGCCTTGCAGCTCCTTGTTGTCGGTATGGTCACAGTGTTCCTTGTGCTGCTCATTGTGATTTATCTCGGCAAGTTGCTCATCTGGGCTGTCAACAAGTGGGCACCCGAAGAAACCGTAGCAAAGAAAGTGGCTCCTGCAGCCAAAGCTATTGAGGCAATTGATGCAAACACGAAGGCTATCATCGATGCCACCATCAGCCAAATCACAGGTGGAAAGGGTCGTGCATCTAAAATCACTAAATTGTAACAAAATTTTAAGGATAAAAAGATATGGCAAAAGAAGTAAAGTTCTCACTGGTCTTCCGCGACATGTGGCAGAGTGCTGGTAAGTACCAGCCTCGTGTAGATCAGCTCGTTAAAGTGGCTCCTGCTATCATCAAGATGGGATGTTTCGACCGCGTTGAAACAAACGGTGGTGGTTTTGAGCAGGTGAACCTCCTCTACGGAGAAAACCCCAACAAGTCTGTCCGCGCTTGGACAAAGCCTTTCCATGAGGCTGGCATCCAGACCCACATGCTCGACCGTGCGCTGAACGGTCTGCGTATGAGCCCAGTGCCCAAGGATGTGCGCAAACTCTTCTACAAGGTGAAGAAGGCTCAGGGCACTGACATCACTCGTATTTTCTGCGGTCTGAACGACCCACGCAACGTGATACCTTCTATTCAGTATGCCAAGGAGGCTGGCATGATTGCTCAGGCTTCTCTCTGCATCACATACTCCCCTATCCACACCGTAGAATACTACGTGAACCTCGCCAAGCAGTTCATCGAGGCAGGTGCCGACGAAATCTGCTTGAAGGACATGGCTGGTATCGGTCGTCCTGTATCGCTCGGCAAGATTGTGGAGGGCATCAAGAACCTGAAGAAGGACATCGTCATCCAGTACCACTCTCACGCTGGTCCTGGCTTCAACATGGCTTCCATCCTTGAAGTCTGCAACGCTGGTTGCGACTATGTGGATACAGGTATGTCTCCCCTCTCTTGGGGTACAGGCCACGCCGACATCATCGCTGTGCAGGAGATGCTGAAGGACGCAGGTTTCAAGGTGAAGGAAATCAATATGGCTGCCTACATGGAGGTGCGCACCATGATTCAGGAGATGTGTGACGACTTCCTCGGCTACTACATCCCTGACCTCAACCACATCAACAACTCGCTGCTCGTCAAGCCCGGTCTGCCCGGCGGCATGATGGGTTCGCTGATGACAGACTTGGAGGACAACCTCAAGTCGCTGAACAAGTGGAAGGTGAAGAACGGTCAGCCTGAACTGACTACCGATGACCTGCTCATCAAACTCTTCGATGAGGTGGCATACGTTTGGCCAAAGGTGGGTTATCCTTGCTTGGTGACTCCGTTCTCTCAGTATGTGAAGAACCTCGCCCTGATGAACGTGATGCAGATGGAGAAAGGCAAGCAGCGTTGGAGCATGATTGCCGACACCATTTGGGACATGATTCTCGGCAAGGCAGGCCAGTTGCCTGGTCCTATTGCGCCTGAACTCGTTGAGATGGCCAAGGAGCAGGGTCGTGAGTTTGAGACACAAGACCCGCAGTCATACTTCCCCGACAAACTCGACGAGTTCCGCGAGGAGATGAAGCAGAACGGTTGGGAACTCGGTGAGGACGACGAAGAACTCTTCGAACTCGCCATGCACCCCGAGCAGTACCGCGCCTACAAGAGCGGTAAGGCAAAGGCTGACTTCGAGGCTGACCTCGCTAAGCGTAAGGCTGCCAAGAACGCACCAGCCGCTGGTGCCGAAGGTCCTAAGAGCGTGACCGTTCAGGTGAACGGCGTGAACTACAAGGTGGAAATCGCATACGGCGATGCCGCTCCTGCTGCTCCTGCCGCTGGTGCTGCACCTGCTGCCGCTCCTGCTGGTGAAGGTGAGGACATCCTCGCTCCGCTGGAAGGTAAGTTCTACCTCGTGAAGGACAACTCTGAGACTCCCAAGAAGGTGGGCGATGCCGTTCAGGCTGGCGACACCCTCGGCTACATCGAGGCCATGAAGACCTTCAACGCCATCCGCGCTGACAAGGCTGGCACCATCACAGCCATCCTCGTCAACTCTGGCGACTCAGTAGAAGAAGATGACCCAATCATGAAGTTGGCTTAAGCCGACTTCATGAAGTGAAAAGTGAAAAGTGAAAAATCTAAGTATCTTTTGCTTTTCCTTTTCACACCAAGATATTAAACATAAAAACAAGTGAATCGGTGACAAGAGATGTCTGGTAACATAGATTTTTCACTTTTCACTTTTCACTTTTCACTTAACAATTATGGAAGAAATACTTAATAACGTGTACCAGATGACCGCGTTCAGCGACATCATCGCGGCCAACGGTACCTATCTTATCATGTACTTGCTGGCCTTCGTGCTGCTGCACCTCGGCATCGTGAAGCACTTCGAGCCCCTGCTGCTCATCCCCATCGCCTTCGGTGTGCTCATCGCCAACTTCCCTGGTGGTGACATGGGCGTGTATCAGGCCGACGAGGCTGGACGCATCGTCAATGCAGAAGGCAAGGTGCTGGCAGAGAACATCTGGGAGATGTCGCTTCCTCAGATTGCTCACGACCTCGGCTTGATGAACTTCCTCTACTACATGCTCATCAAGACGGGTTTCCTGCCCCCAGTGATTTTCATGGGTGTGGGCGCACTGACCGACTTCGGTCCTATGCTCCGCAACCTTCGCCTGTCCATCTTCGGTGCTGCCGCACAGATGGGTATCTTCGCTGTGCTCATCATCGCTGTGGCATCTGGCCAGTTCAACATCAAGGAGGCTGCTTCACTTGGCATCATCGGTGGTGCTGACGGCCCTACCGCCATCTTCACCACCATCAAGTTGGCTCCTCACCTCTTGGCTCCTATCGCCATCGCGGCCTACTCCTACATGGCACTCGTGCCTGTCATCATCCCACTCGTGGTGAAGATGCTCTGCACAGAGAAGGAACTGAAGATTAACATGAAGGAGCAGGACAAACTCTTCCCCTCCAGCAACAAAATCAAGAACGAGAAGGTCATCAAGATTATCTTCCCTATCGCTGTGACCACCATCGTGGCACTGCTCGTTCCATCAGCAGTCAGCCTCATCGGCATGTTGATGTTCGGTAACTTGTTGAAGGAGATTGGTTCTGACACAGGCCGCCTGTTCGACACCGTGTCGAACTCCATCATGAACACCGCTACCGTGTTCCTTGGTCTCTGTGTGGGCGCAACCATGACGGTGCAGGCTTTCCTCAACTGGACAACCATCGGCATCGTAGTGGGCGGTTTCTTCGCCTTCGGTCTCTCTATTGCCTCTGGCATCTGCATGGTGAAGATTACCAACCTCTTCTCCAAGAAGAAAATCAACCCGCTCATCGGTGCCACGGGTCTTTCAGCCGTGCCAATGGCATCTCGTGTCTGCAACGAAATCAGCACCAAGTACGACCCCAAGAACCACGTGCTCAACTACTGCATGTCGTCCAACGTGTCTGGTGTGATTGGTTCAGCCGTGGCAGCAGGTGTGCTCATCTCCTTCCTGCAAGGCATGAGTCTGTAATATCTCATACATTATTTATATAAAAGAACGGGGAAGTTCCAAATGATGGGACTTCCCCGTTCTTTTATATTGTTTCTTTTGGAGAAGAAGGGATTTTGACGTACCTTTGTAGATGGAAAAGTCACGAAAAGATGGGAATGATAAATGACATAGCAGATTTCATGATGCCACGCAGATGTGTGATGTGCGGGAACAGGCTTTCTTCCAAGGAGAACCACCTTTGTACATCCTGCTACATGCACTTGCCATTCACCAAGTATCATCTGTTGGAGCACAGCCCTTTGGAGAAGCAGTTCTGGGGACAGTTTCCTGTGGAGAAAGCGGTTTCCATGTTCCACCACGATGGAGAGCGGACTCGTCACATCATCTATAGCATCAAGTATTGGGGACGTCCAGACATTGCCACCTATCTGGCAGGAATGTTTGCCAAGGAACTGAAGAAGGGCGACTTTTTCGATGGCATCGACGCCATCATTCCCCTCCCCTTACATTGGCGACGACAACTCTCACGCCACTATAACCAAAGCCACTACATTGCCCAAGGCATCAGTCAGGAGACAGGCATCCCCGTCTGGAAGAAGATTGTAAAGAGAGTGAAGAACAATCCTTCTCAAACAAGCGTGAAGAGCCACGAACGGAAACAGAACGTGGAGGGAATTTTCCGACTGACACATCTTGAAAGCATTGCAAACAAGCACATCCTACTCGTTGACGATGTGACCACCACGGGTGCCACCCTCATATCCTGTGCACAAGAACTGGCTCGGGCTCCCCATGTGAGAATCTCCATTCTCACCCTTGCCGTTGCTTCCCGCACCGCCATCCCTGCACCACAAAACGACACGCCCGACACCTCCATCTTCGGTGTGCCACTGATGGAATCATAACAAAAAAGAAAGAGATACTTACAATAACGTGAATTCGACGAAAACTACAAATAATTAAATTCATGAAAAATTCGTGGTTAATTGGCTACGCCGAGCTAAAGGTTCGTGTTTATTGGGGACATA
>ONFA01000022.1 GCA_900316975.1 uncultured Prevotellaceae bacterium
AGGAGCCATCGAGGCTCCAACAATCCGTGCAATCCGAAAAATCTGTGTGAGAAAAAAATCTGTGTCCATCTGCAATCTGTGGGGCGAAAAACACATCCGAAACTTGAATTATTGAAATTAGTGGGGGGAAATTATGGTAATTATTCAAATTTGTTTCAAATAGAGTTTGTGTTTGAATCCATTAAACAGACGTTCACTTAGACCCTCAAAATCGACGTGCCCCACGTCGCCTTGCCGACGTGCCCCACATCGGTTGACCGACGTGCCCCACGTCGGTTTAGAGGCACTTATGCTTGTTCAAACGGCAAGCGGTAGGTGCAGCCTTCTTTCCAGCGGGAGCAGCCGTAGGCAGTTTTGCCTTTGATGATGTGACCTTCGTGGCAGACGGGGCATGGCATGCCGATGATTTCATCGGGGTTGTGCTCAGCCTTCACCTGCTCGGTAGTTTTCTTGGCAGATTTCTTCGCTACGGGTTTCTTCTTGGGCTGGAAGCCAGCAGGAGCATTCTCAGAAGTCGCTTTAGGTGACTTCTTTTTCTTCAGGTCTTCCTCGGTGGTGACAGCCACTTGACGGTTGGAATGGTCGTTGCGGACGGTGTTGATAATGTCGGTGACCATCTGTTTGAGTTCGGCGATGAAGGTCTGTGCATCATATTGCTTCTTTTCAATTTCACGAAGTTTCTTCTCCCAGATACCTGTGAGTTCAGCACTCTTGAGGAGTTCTTCGTGGATGATGCCGATGAGTTCCACACCTGTAGGAGTGGCAACGAGGCTTTTGCGTTCCTTGCGGATGTAGTGACGTTTGAAAAGGGTTTCGATGATGGCGGCACGGGTGGAAGGACGCCCGATGCCGTTTTCCTTCATGGCATCGCGCAGTTCTTCGTTATCGACAAACTTGCCAGCCGTTTCCATCGCACGGAGCAGGGTGGCTTCCGTATAGGGTTTGGGCGGTTGTGTCCATTTCTCGGAAAGAGAGGGGAAGTGAGGACCAGACTCAAGCCCCCACCCAGCCTCCCCCAAGGGGGAGGAGTTGCCATCCGGCGTGTTTTCGTCGGAAGAGTCTGTTATGTTTTTGTAGATGACCTTCCAACCCTCGTCAAGAATCACCCGTCCACTGGCACGGAACAACACCCCGGATGGCTTTCCCTCCCCCTTGGGGGAGTCGGAGGGGGCTTGAATTACCTGCCCATATATCGTCGTGGTCTCAAACTTGCAGTCGGGATAGAAGACGGCGATGAAGGCACGAGTGACAAGGTCATAGACGCGGCGCTCCATGTCGGTGAGACTGATAGCGGGCACCCCTGTGGGAATGATGGCGTGGTGGTCGGTCACTTTGGAAGAGTCGAACACCTTCTTCGACTTAGGAAGGGGTTTTCCTTCAAGGGGTTGGGTGAACTGCTCATAGCCTTTCAACCCCCGGAGGGTTTGAGGGCATTTGGCATAGATATCATCACTGAGGAAGGTGGTGTCAACACGTGGATAGGTGGTGAACTTCTTTTCGTAGAGGCTCTGAATGAGTTGCAGGGTTTGTTCGGCAGAATAGCCAAATTTGCGGTTGCAATCCACCTGCAAGGAAGTCAAATCATAGAGTCGAGGAGGGGCTTCGGTTCCTTTCTTCTTCTGAATGTCTGTAACTGTAAAAGGTTGCCCCTCAATGGATTGGAGCACAGCCCTACCCTCTTCTTCGGTCAGAAATTCCACTTGCTTGTAGATGGGTCCCTTGCTCTTGAGGGTCTTGCCCTGTTCGGCAGCCGCTTTCACTTCGGCAGCATCTTCTGCTTCCGCCTCTTCATCGTGGGCGATGGCGGTGAATTTGGTGTCGCGATAGAGGGTGGAGAGCACCCAACTCTGCTTGGGCACGAAACTCTCAATTTCCTGCTGGCGACGCACGATGAGTGCCAGTGTAGGGGTCTGCACACGTCCGATGGAGAGCATCTGTTTCTGCTGTCCATATTTGAGCGTATAGAGGCGTGTGGCATTTATGCCGAGTGTCCAGTCACCGATGGCGCGACAAAGTCCTGCTTCGTAGAGTGACTGGTATTCGATTTGGTCTTTCAGGTTGTTGAAACCCTCACGGATGGCTTCTTCTGTCAACGAAGAAATCCACAGACGCTTGACAGGACATTTGGCTCCAGCCTTCTGCATCACCCACCGCTGAATCAATTCACCCTCCTGCCCGGCATCGCCGCAGTTGATGATGCCATCGGCTGCCTGCATGAGTTTCTCGATGGTGGCAAACTGCCGTTTCACGCCCTCGTCGTCCTTCAGACGGATGCCGAAACGTGCCGGAATCAAAGGGAGATCCCAAAGATCCCAACGCTTCCAACGGGGGTAATACTCATCAGGCTCTTTCAGTTCGCACAAATGACCGAACGTCCAAGTGACCTGATAGCCGTTACCCTCTATGTAACCTTGCTTCATATCTCTGGCTCCCAACACGTTGGCTATGTCGCGCGCCACACTCGGTTTCTCCGCAATACAAACAATCATTTACTCTTATTTTTTAACAACGAATAGGACGAATGGAACAAATGATAGTCATGAATGCCGCAAGCGGCGGCGAATAGAAACGAATCTGAGGAAATTCGTCCCTTCCGTGTCATTCGTTGTCGGAAAAACATTCGTCATATTCGGTTCATTCGTTGTTGTTGGTCGTGCAGTTCCTTCGCCTGCCTCAATATATCGCTGGCAAAGATGAAGTCTTCCAGTTTCTTGTTGGTAGCATCCATAATCTCCTTGTTGCTGCCCTGCCACTCGGCACGTCCTTCGCAGATGAAGGTGATGTTCTCGCCGATGCCCATGACGGAGTTCATGTCGTGGGTGTTGACGATGGTGGTGATTTTGTCCTCATGGGTGATGCCGGCAATGAGTTCATCAATCACGATGCTCGTTTTAGGGTCAAGACCCGAGTTGGGTTCGTCGCAGAAAAGGTATTTGGGTTGCAACACGATGGCCCGTGCTATCGCCACACGCTTCTGCATACCACCCGAAATCTCGCCAGGGAACTTGTTTTCAGCCCCTTGCAGGTTGACACGTGCCAGACAGTCGAGCGCACGTTTCTTGCGGTCTTCGTACGCATCATACGAAAACATGTTGAGCGGGAACATCACGTTGTCGAGCACCGTCATGGAGTCAAACAGTGCTGCACTTTGGAAAATCATGCCCATCTCACGGCGCAGAAGTATCTTCTCCTTTTTCGTCAACGTCACGAAATCGCGGTCATCATAGTGAATGCTTCCCTTGGTCGGTGTGAGCAATCCCACAATGTTCTTCATCAACACGGTCTTACCGCTACCACTCTGTCCGATGATGAGATTCACCTCACCATCACGAAACGTAGCGTTAATGTCCTTGAGCACTTCACGGTCCTCAAAACTCTTATACAAATGTTCAACTGTTATCATTCCTTTTCTGTTATGGTTATAGTTGGTTTCCCACTTTGCCACAGTGCCATGTGTAGCGTTTACTACAGTACCAGTGTAGCAGTTGCTACAGCGTCAGTGTAGCGTTTGCTACAACGGCAGTGTAGCCGAAGCAGCAAATCCACTCTTCGCTAAGTGAGCATATTGGTCAGGAAAATATCGGAAAACAGCACGAGAATACTGCTGGTGACGACGGCATCGGTGCTCGACTTGCCCACTTCCACACTCCCCCCTTCCACGGTGTAGCCCTTGTAGGCAGAAACACTGGTGATGATGAAAGCATAGACAATTGCTTTAATCATACCGCACCAGAAGAACCATTGGTTGAACTGGTAGCGAAAACCCTCTGTCAGTTCGGGCACCGTGGTCGTTCCGAGCAGGGAGGTGGCGTAAGCACCTATGATGCCTGCTGCCACACTCAAGGTGACCAAAATTGGCATAATGGTCATGAGTCCCACAATCTTCGGCAGGATCAGATAATTGGCAGAATTGACACCCATGATATCCAAAGCATCAATCTGCTGTGTAATTCTCATTGTACCGATTTCAGAAGCGATGTTAGAACCCACCTTACCTGCCAAGATGAGGCACATGATACTCGACGAGAACTCAAGGAGCATGATTTCGCGTGTGGTGTAACCCACCACCATGCGAGGCATCCACGGACTCTGAATGTTCAATTTGATCTGGAGGCATATCACAGCGCCAATGAAGAAGGAGATGATGAGCACAATGCCAATGGAATTGTATCCCAATTGATACATTTCCGTGACATACTGTTTCAGAAACATTCGCCAGCGGTCAGGCTGCGAAAGCACCCTCCCCATCAACAGCACATATCGTCCCAGATGCGTTAATCCACTTTTAATTGACAACACTTTATTTGCTTTTTAATCATTTATATTTGGCAAAATCTTTGCAAAATTAACCATTTTTGTTCAAAAGAACGGCTTTTAACATAGTTTTTTGCTTTAGAAAGTGACTAATCAACAAACAATTCGTACTTTTGTAACTCATTTTGAATTGATATGGAGATAAAAAGACAATCCATAAGCACCAATGCAGGCGATGAAGATATCCCAGCGTATTCCGATGAGCGGAACACGCTCTACACGCGTAACCTTGTG
Organism: uncultured Prevotellaceae bacterium; assembly: GCA_900316975.1. Lineage (GTDB taxonomy): Bacteria > Bacteroidota > Bacteroidia > Bacteroidales > Bacteroidaceae > Minthosoma. The sequence goes on from ONFA01000022.1 coordinate 4,549, forward strand.
AAGACATACGGCAAGCGCACGGTGGCAAACAACGTGTCCATCAGCGTGCGGCAGGGTGAGATTGTAGGACTGCTGGGACCGAACGGAGCAGGAAAGACCACGTCGTTCTATATGACGACAGGGTTGGTGGTGCCCAATAGCGGACAGGTATTCATCAACGACCAAGAAATCACCAAAGACCCCGTGTCAACCCGCGCCAAGAAGGGGGTGGGTTATCTCGCACAGGAGGCAAGTGTCTTCCGCACTATGAGTGTGGAAGACAACATCATGACTGTGCTTGAAATGAAATATAAATCCACCGAGGAACAACGGGAGCATCTGGAAAGGCTGCTTGACGAGTTCAACCTTCAGAAAGTGAGGAAGAACAAGGGTAATCAACTCTCGGGTGGTGAAAGAAGGCGCTGCGAGATTGCCCGATGCCTTGCCATCGACCCGAAGTTCATCATGCTCGATGAACCTTTCGCTGGTGTGGACCCCATCGCTGTGGAAGACATTCAATATGTGGTGTGGAAACTGAAAGACCGCAACATCGGCATCCTCATCACCGACCACAACGTGCAAGAAACACTCTGCATCACAGACCGCGCCTACCTGCTCTTCGAGGGACGCATCCTCTTCAAAGGTACCCCGACGGAACTGGCAAACAACGTCATTGTGAAAGAAAAGTACCTCGGCAGCAACTTTGTGCTCCGTCCCAAAGACTTCCAGATGATTGAAGAGAAGAAGAAGCGCGAACAGGAAGAGGCAAACTAAAAAATCATACATTATAATATATAATACATGACAGAAACCGAAAAGTTAGTAAAGTCCTGCATTGCAGGCATCCAAGAAAAGAAGGGAAAGAAAATACGTGTCGTGAATCTCGAAGGCATTGACGACACCATCACCAAATATCTGGTCATCGGAGAAGGCAATTCACCCAGCCAAGTGGCAGCCATCACAGAATCTGTGTGTGATGTCGCCCGCAAAGAACTGAAAGCGCGCCCATCGGCTATCGATGGCACACGCAACAACCTCTGGGTTGCCATTGACTACATCGACGTGGTCGTTCATATCTTTGTGCCCGATGCACGTGAGTTCTACGATGTGGACAACCTGTGGGAAGACGCTGAAATCACCGACATTCCAGACATTGATTAACACAAGACATGGATACAAACAAGAACAACACCAATAACAATAACAACAGAATGCAAAAGCCACGCTTCAACTTCACATGGCTCTACATCTTGCTCATTGCAGGATTGGCATTCATGATATTCACCCGACATGACACATCTGCCTCACGCAGTGTCGATTACACCACCTTCAAGGAGTTTGTGGAGAAGGGATATGTGGCAGACGTGGTTATCAACAAAGACAACAACACCCTCACCCTTGCCATCGACTCCAAGCATGAAAAGCAGGTGTATGGCGTAGCCAGCAAGAACAAGAAGCCTGCACGCATCAAGGTGGAATTCGGCTCTATCGACAATCTGGAAAATTTCCTCGACGAGCAGAACAAGGAAGGGGTGTTCAAGGGAAAAGTGAGTTATGAGCGTGACAACGACTTCATCAGCAACCTGCTCTGGAACTTTGCCCCGCTCATCATCATCATCCTCATTTGGATATTCATCATGCGAGGAATGGGTAGCGGCGGATTCATGGGAGGTGCCGGCAGCATCTTCTCTGTAGGCAAGTCCAAGGCGCAACTCTTTGAGAAAGATGACAAGAACTCTCCTCAAATCACTTTCAAGGATGTGGCAGGACAAGCAGGTGCCAAGCAGGAAGTGCAGGAGATTGTCGATTTCCTCAAGAAGCCTGAGAAATACACCAACCTCGGTGGTAAGATACCTAAGGGTGCCTTGCTTGTGGGTCCTCCGGGAACTGGTAAGACGTTGCTTGCCAAAGCGGTGGCAGGAGAGGCTGGCGTTCCGTTCTTCTCCATGTCTGGTTCCGAGTTTGTGGAGATGTTCGTAGGTGTGGGTGCCAGTCGTGTGCGTGACCTTTTCCAGCAGGCAAAGGCAAAAGCACCTTGCATCATCTTCATCGACGAGATTGATGCCATCGGTCGTGCGCGCAGCAAGACTGCAGCCATGGGCGGCAACGATGAACGTGAAAGCACGCTGAACCAGTTGCTCACCGAGATGGACGGCTTTGGCACCAATAGCGGTATCATCATTATGGCAGCCACCAACCGTGCCGACATCCTCGACGGCGCCTTGCTTCGTGCTGGACGTTTCGACCGCCAGATTCATGTTGATTTGCCCGACCTGAACGAACGTAAGGAAATCTTCATGGTGCATCTGAAACCACTCAAGATAGACGAGACTGTCGATGTGGCACAGTTGGCACGCCAAACACCAGGATTCTCTGGTGCCGACATCGCCAATGTGTGCAACGAGGCAGCCCTCATCGCTGCCCGCAACAACAAGGATTGGGTCGATAAGCAGTGTTTCCTCGATGCCGTTGACCGTATCATCGGCGGTCTGGAAAAGAAAACCAAACTGCTCACCGCACAAGAGAAACGTACCATCGCCCTCCACGAAGCAGGTCATGCCACCATCTCATGGTTCCTCGAATATGCCAACCCACTGGTCAAAGTCACCATCGTGCCACGCGGTCAAGCCCTTGGTGCTGCATGGTACATGCCAGAGGAACGTCAGATTTCCACCAAGGAAGAGATACTCGACGAAATCTGCGCCACTTTGGGCGGTCGTGCAGCCGAAGAACTCTTCACTGGCCGCATCTCGACAGGTGCCATGAACGACTTGGAAAAAGTGACAAAGCGCGCTTACGGCATGATTGCCTATGCTGGTATGGGCGAAAAACTGCCTAACCTCTGCTACTACGACAATCAAGAGTATCAGTTCAACAAGCCCTACAGCGACAAGACGGCAGAAACCATCGACGAAGAGGTGCGTAACCTTATCTCAGGTGAGTACGAACGTGCGAAGAAAGTGTTGCTTGAACACAAGGACGGACATGCGCAACTGGCTCAGAGACTGATTGAGAAGGAAGTCATCTTTGCTGAAGACCTTGAAGAAATCTTCGGGAAACGTCCTTGGACCTCACGCACGGATGAAATCTTGGCAGCCAATGCCGAAGAGGATCAAGCAGAGGAGGAGCAGTCCAACAATGCGACCGACCACAAGAAAGAAAATGAAGAAATCATCCGTCAGAAAATCGTGCAGGCGGTGATAGAGAAAGCCGAGAAAGCAAAGGAAGCGGAACAAAACGCACCTGATGCGCCGGCAGACCAACAATCTGAAACAGACAAACCTAAAGAAGCGTGAAGAATTTGATCATACGTGCTATCACAGGGGCACTCTTCGTCATCATTCTGGTGGGCGGAATCGTGTTTAACCCCTACTCTCTCCTGATACTCTTCACCATCATCACAGCGATGACGGTGTGGGAGTTTACTACCATTGTCAATCGACACATGCACCTGCATGTCAATCGTTTCATCACCACCGTTGCGGCAGCCTATCTGTTTGTCGCCGTGTGGGCATTCAACACCAATATCATGGGGGCAGAGGTGTTCATCCCCTACCTCATCTCCATCCTCTACCTGTTAGTGTCTGAAATCTATTTCGACCGCCCCGACAACATCCAGAATTGGGGCATGACCTTCATGGCACAACTCTACATCGCATTGCCATTCGCATCCCTCAACACGCTATGCTTCATCAGCACTCCTGCTGGAGTGACTTACTACTTTTGGTATGCCTTGTCGCTGTTCATCTTTCTTTGGGCAAGTGACACAGGTGCCTATCTGTTTGGCTCATGGTTGGGCAAGCACCACCTCTTCCCGCGCATCTCACCCAAGAAGTCGTGGGAAGGCAGCATCGGTGGCGGCATCACTGCCATTGCTGCATCACAGGTCATTGCTTATTTCATTCCATTCGCTGAGACTCTGACACCCCTGACAAGTCACCTCCTATGGGCAGGACTTGCCCTGCTCACCGTCATTGTCGGCACATGGGGAGACCTCGTTGAATCGTTACTCAAACGCCGCTTGGGTATCAAAGACTCTGGCAACATTCTTCCTGGGCATGGAGGCATGCTCGATCGATTTGATAGTTCACTGCTCGCCATCCCTGCAGCAGTCGTCTATGTCTATACAATTATGCTTAATATAATACATTAAAAAAACTATGACTGAAATTCAGAACCCCACTGAGGAACCTGTAGTTGAACCTACAGCCGAACCTGCAACTGAACCCGTTGCAGCAGAAGAAACAGCAGCCGTTGCAGAACCAGCAGCCGAAGAAGTTGCAGAACCTGCAACCGAGTCCGTTGCCGAGCCAGCAGCCGAAGAAGCCGCTGAGCCAGTAGTCGAAGATGCTGTCGAAGAGCCTCAGGCAGAAACCTCTACCACTTCTATCGCCACTTTTGAAACCGAAGCGGAGGTCGTGAACCGACTCAAGGAGATTTCAGAAAGCGACGAAGAGGTCACTCGCCAAGAACTCGACAGCCTCAAGAGTAACTTCTACCGCATCCATCGCCAACAGGCTGATGCCGCTTACAAGAAGTTCATCGAAGAAGGAGGTGCTGCCGAGGAGTACGCTCCCGAACCCGACCCCGAAGAGACCACCTTCAAGGAACTCATGGCGGTCATCCGTGAAAAACGTGCCGCTGTTGCTGCCGCACTCGAACAGGAACGGGAGGAGAACTACCAGAAGAAACTCGAAATCATCGACAAGATAAAGGCACTCACGGAGAATCCCGACGAGATTAACCGAGGCTACAACGACTTCAAAGAACTGCAGCAGCAGTGGAACGACATCAAGGAAGTGCCAGCCGACAAGGCGACCAACCTCTGGAAGACTTATCAGCAGGCTGTCGAGGCATTCTACGACACCTTGAAACTGAGCAACGAACTCCGTGCCTACGACTTCAAGAAGAACTTGGAACGTAAGACCGCCCTCTGTGAGGCTGCCGAGGCACTCGCCGAAGAGACCGACATCATCGTTGCCTTCCGCAAGTTGCAGCAGTTGCATCAGGACTTCCGCGAGACAGGTCCTGTAGCCAGCGACCTGCGTGAACAGATCTGGACACGTTTCAAGGATGCTTCCACCGTCATCAACAAGCGTCATCAGGAGTTCTTTGAGGCTCGTAAACAGAAGGAAGAAGAGAACCTCACCAAGAAGACCGCCATCTGCGAGACCATCGAAGGTTTCGACCTCGAAGGACTCAAGACCTTTGCTGAGTGGAACGCCATTTCGGAGAAAATCACCACACTGCAGGCTGAGTGGAAGACCATCGGCTATGCGCCACAGAAGATGAACACCAAAATCTTTGAGCGTTTCCGTGCCGCATGCGACAACTTCTTCACCCGCAAGAACGAATACTTCCAGACAGTTCGCGAGAACCTGAACCAAAACTATGCCCTCAAACTTGAACTCGTAGAGAAGGCTGAGGCGCTGAAGGACAGCACCGACTGGAAGGCTACAACCGATGCGCTCGTTGAGTTGCAGAAGAAATGGAAGGAAATCGGCACTGTTCCCAAGAAGTACAGCGACCAGATTTGGGAGCGTTTCAACGCTGCCTGCGACGCATTCTTCGCTGCCAAGAAAGAGGCGAACAAGGATGTTCACACTGAGCAGACAGCCAATATGGAGAAGAAAAAAGCCATCATCGATGCCCTTGCTGCCATCGTGCCCGAAGAGTTCGAAGGCGACCTGCGCACCAAACTCCGTGAAGCACAGGAAGAGTGGAACCAGATTGGTCACGTGCCTTTCAAGGAGAAGGATAAACTCTACAAACTCCTCCGCGAACAGATGGATCGTCTTTACGGCTTTGCCAACGAACATGCTGCCAAGCGTCGTATCGACCGCTTCAAGGAGAGCATCAAGGGTGGCAATGGAGGTGATGTGCGTTCACGCCTCACTCGTCAGTTGGACATCCTCAACAACGAAATCAAGACTTACGAGAACAACCTCGGTTTCCTCACCCTCAGCAGCAAATCCAAACAGGGTAATGCCCTCATCGAGGAGTTGAACCGCAAGATGGAGAAACTCAAGGCTGACAAAGAAGAGGTCAAAGCCAAACTGAAAGCACTTGATGAACAGTAAGGCTTGCAACATCATAACAACAAGAGGAGGGTATGCCACCATCGGCATACCCTCCTCTTTCTTCACGCCATTCACGGCGTTCTTTCTATGATTTCTGTACTTTCTGTGAGAAATAAACAAACGTCAGTTCGGTATAAGGAGTCGCTTCGCGAGAAATTCTACAAATCTTCCCAAATCTTCCAAATAAAAATAGGATTTTGATAGATTTTGAATAGATTTTGTATGATTTGACTACATCGAACTAAAGGTTCTGCCTCGGAGAGGCAAACCCAAAGACATGTTTTTGTTATATCGAACTCACCTTAAACAAGTTCCTGCGGAACGATTGAGCAGATTTAGTGGACGACTACCTTACGGGTAAGGATGGTTCCATCATCCATGTGACGCACTTCGATGTATGTACCTGTGGTCGGCAGGGTGGTCAGTCGCATGCCACTGAGGGAGTAGGTCTCCACTGATACGGTTGATGGCTGGTGGACAGACTGTTGGGTGATGGAAGTCGGTGTGTTGGTGCCGCCCATACCCGATGGTGCCTCTGGATTGATAGTGATGCAGAGTTTGTCGAGACAAGCCCCGTCTTCACGACCTCCGATATAGAGCGTGTGCTCACCTGCCTTCAGGTTGCCATGATAGAATTCCTTCCACTCCCATGATGTGGTTTGCAGACCATTGACAAAGTTGCTGGTCAGGACACCGTCAACACTCACAAAGTAACTGTCATCATCCCATGTGGGACACAGCACACGCCCATAAATATAATAGGTGCCTGCTGCCGATACAGAGAAGGGAGCGGCAAGGATATCGGCACTGTCGGTAGGTGTGGGAATTGGCGAGGCGGTGGATTTCTGTGGCGCAGTCTCCAGATACTTTCCCTTCGATGCTGTTGCGTCCTCTTTCAACAAGAATGAAGTTCCCGACACCTCGGTAGGCAGGTCTTCAGCCTCTATCCACAGGGCATTTTTATCGTAGGGTTCCTCCTCGTCTTCCACGTCAGACACAGGGTCGGTCTTGGTGAACAGACTCAAGTCGATGCATCCGCCCATGGTCTCATAGCCCTGTGCATTGAGGTGCAGCCAGTCGTTCTCAAAGAGGAACTTCGACTGCATGGCTTCGGGGTCCTGTGGATTGCGCACAGCCTCATCGAAGTCTATCACACCGTCGAGCATCTTCGTGGTACGAATCCACTGGTTAATAGTCGAACGTCCCTTCTCATGGTCAGCCGAATAGTAGCCATTTCCCTTGAACGGGGTGATTGTGCCACCGAAGACATAGATGCCTTTCTCGTGCGCCTCACGGATAATCTGCTTATAGACATCGATGATGCGCTTGGCAGTCTGCACACCGTTCTGTGCGCCACCCAAGTCGTTGACCGCCTCGAAAAGGATAATCCATTTCACACCCTCCTGCCCCAGCAAGTCACGCTGGTAACGGCTCGATGCACTGGGACCTAAGCCTCCGCCCAACACACAGTTGCCGCCGATTCCCATATTGAGGACACCTATCTGGCTGGTCGGTTCGTTAGCCAGCAGTCGGCGCGAAAGCACGTCTGCCCAGCGGTTCTGCTGATTGGTGGTCGAGCCACGTCCGTCGGTGATAGAGTTACCCAGGATGGCTACAGCACCAGCCTCTTCGGGTGCTTCGACTTCGAGTGCTAAGATGTTGTACCAATGGTCGGTTTTCGTGGCATTGCTGAAGTTCGTGGTGTTGCCCGACTTCAGATACGACGTCGTACGTGAGCCTGGATGTCCGCTCACACTGGTCGATGACGCCGAACCGTAGTGGATGGTGATTGCCACATTCTCTCGCGGTCCCATCTTGAAGTCCACAGGGTCAGATACAGCCTTGCCCTTTGCAGGCATGGTCACACCAGCCTGTCCGTTGAAGGTCAGGCTCACGGTTGAACTTTCGTCAATCTCGCTGCTGCTTCCAGCCGTCTTGGCAATGGCCAATTCCACAGCCTTGATTTGGGTGGAACCCGTACTGAACTCATTGGTCAGTTTCAGACGCACACGCTCACCTCCGATAGACACCTGTACAATCTGGCGCAACGAATTGTTGCCCAGTCCAGGCGAAGGAGGATTGTTGTTGTTCTCAACCAATTGTGGGGCTGTACCCCATGTACCGACCCAATGACTCTGAGCCAATGCCATGCCACCGGTCAGCAAGCAAGCAAATACCAATGCTACTTTCTTCATATTCATTCCTCTGTTCTCTTATTTTGATCTTGAGTTGTTAATTTTTCCTCCTGCCCTACACCAGTCCACCCAGGTCTTTGCCTATTGCCTGCAATTCGGTGCGGATATCCTTCAGTTTCTCAATCACCTCGATATTACGGTTGATGCCCTTGCTCTTGTCGCGACGGATGGCGTCGCGCGCACCCTGCAAGGTCATGCCACGCTCTTTCACGAGGTGATAGACGAGCCTCACCTGTTCGAGGTCCGCTTTCGTGTACTGACGGATGCCGCGACCTGCCTTCTGTGGCTTGATGGTCGGAAATTCTTTTTCCCAGAAACGGAGCAAAGTCTCTGTCACGTTAAACATCTGTGCCACCTCGCCAATGCTGTAATACAGTTTTAAGTCCTTGTTCTTGTTCAGTGCCATAGTGCTATTTCTTTGGAATGTTCTTTAATATTTCGAGGGTGAAATTGTAGAAACGCTCTACTGACGGGATGTGGCAGGCTTCGTTGGGAGTGTGAGGACTCACCAATGTAGGTCCATAACTTGCCATATCCATGCCAGGGTAGTTCACACCAATGATGCCGCACTCCAGACCGGCATGACAAGCACCCACCACAGGACGTTTGCCATACATCTTCTCGTAAATGTCGGCCATCATCCCAACCAACGGGCTCTTGGGGTTGGGCTGCCAACCGCTGTATCCGCCTTCTAACTTCACTTGCATGCCAGCCATGGAGAAACAAGCAATATACTGGTTGCAAAGATACTGCTTCATGCTGTCTTGCGATGAACGAGCCAGCGTGATGATTTCAGCCTTACCATCAGCAATGTCTATGATGGCGAGATTGCAAGAAGTCTCAACCAGTTCGGGCATCGACGGAGTGTAGCGCAACACACCATCATGAGCAGCCATCACGGCATTGATGAGATTTTCCTGAATGTCTTCGGGAATGGCCTTTTCTGGTACACTTTCCATCTGCGTGACAATCAGTTGAAAACCCTTGGTCTCGATGTCTTTATATTCTTCCATGAAAGTCGCCTTGCACTTCTCCACCATCGCCAAGAACTCCTCTTTCATCGCTTGAGGCACCAGCACTTTTGCTTCACATTCGCGTGGGATGGCATTCCGCATATTGCCGCCATGCCAACTGCAGAGCCATGCCATTTTGGTGTTGACGGTGGCAAACAACAGACGTGCCATCAACTTGTTGGCATTGGCACGCCCCTTGTTGATTTCGATACCTGAATGACCACCCAAGAGTCCCTTGATGATGATGTCGTAGCAAAGCATATCTTCCGGCTCCACATTCATTTCCTGATATTCCATCTGGCAAAGGATATCTACACCACCAGCACAGCCTATGGTGATTTCACCCTCTTCTTCCGAATCAAGGTTCAGCAGAAACTTACCCTTCAGTTCGCCAGCCTTCAAGCCGAACGCACCATTCATGCCCGTCTCTTCATCGCGGGTAATCAGCACCTCGATAGGTCCATGCTCGACTGTTTCATCCTCGATGATAGCCATTGCAGCAGCCACGCCCATGCCATCGTCGGCACCGAGAGTGGTGTCACGTGCTGTCACCCACTCACCGTCGATATAGACATCCAACGGATCTGTCTCAAAGTTGTGCTGACAGTCCTTGGTCTTCTGCGGAACCATATCCATGTGCGCCTGCAACACCGTCACTTCACGATCTTCATACCCAAGAGTGGCACCCTTCGACATCACCACATTGCCAGCCTCATCTATGTATGCCTCAGCACCATGCTGCTTGGCAAAGTCAACCAAGAATTGTGCCACCTTTTCGGTATGCCCTGACGGATGAGGTATTTGAGTCAGTGCATAGAAATTCTTCCATACATATTTGGGAGAGAGTTCTTCAATTGGATTCATAGTTTTACGTAATTAATTGATTATCTATTCTTATTTATATCTCTAATGCTCAATGTGATAAAAGAAAAAACACCAAGCAGCGGAACCAATGCTGTCTGAATGGTGTGCACAATCAGCACAAACATGACAGCGTCTGTGTCTGCCAACCCGTAGAGAATCAGTATTGTCTTCACCGCAAAATGCCACGGGCCCGCCCCGTTCGGTGTCGGCACTATGACCGAGATGCTTCCCACAATGAAACTCACTATCGCCACCGTAAAACTGAGGTTTTCCGTGAAGTCAAAACATTTGAAGGTAATCCAGTAGTGGAGGAAATAACTCACCCAAATTGCGAGAGTGTAAAAGACAAACAGTCCTTTATGCTCCACACCCTTCAGCGAAAGGATGCCTTCCTTCACTTTATTGACCATATCCTTCAGTTTTGCCATCAAGGTGAAACGCTGCATCAAGAACCAAAGGAACAGCATCGTAATGACCAGACAGATGGCTGTCACAATGTACCCCGTGGTTGTAAAGCCCTGCAGAATGTCACAGAGATTGGTGCCTGTGCGGTCAAAGAACGACGTGAATATGGTCACCTGCGAGAGGATGACCGCCAGCGTGATGAACAAAATAAGCAGTGAGTCAATCACACGCTCCGTCACCACCGTGCCCAATGCCTTCAGGAACGACGTGCCGTCATACTTCGCCAAAATGCCACAGCGGCTCAGTTCTCCACTGCGCGGTATGACCAGACTTGAAGCGTAAGAGATGAAAACCGCATGAATGCAGTCCATCACGCGCGGATGCTCACCAATGGGATCCAAGGTTTGTTTCCAGCGAATGCCCCGGAACATCTGCGCTGTCACACCAAACACCAGCGAGAAAAGCATCCATCCCCAATTCATCCCGTGAAGGAGAGTGTCTTCCATCGCCCGAAAGTCTGTGTCACGATACATCCACCACAGAATGCCGCCACCTAACAGAAAAGGTATGGCAATATTGATAGCCTTTTTAAGCGTTTTGTTGCTGTTCATCAAGAAAAGTTGTAACTTTGCAGCGCAAAGCAACTAAACAATAATCACTTTCGCAGCCACAAAGTTACGAAATAATTCATAATTCATCACCCATCAAGCACATTTTTTTTCATGGACAGCATAAAACCGAAGAAATTCTTAGGTCAACATTTCCTCACCGACCTCAGTGTGGCACAACGCATTGCCAATACGGTCGATGCCTATCCCGACATTCCTATCCTCGAGGTGGGTCCCGGCATGGGGGTGCTGACACAATATATCATTCCGAAGGGACGTCCCTTCAAAGTGGTCGAGATTGACTTCGATTCCGTGCCCTATCTCCATGAACATTTCCCTCTGTTGGGCGACAACATCATCGAAGGTGACTTCCTCCAAATGGATTTGCAGACGGTATTTGACGGCAAGCCCTTTGTGCTGACTGGCAATTATCCCTACAACATCTCGTCACAGATCTTTTTCAAGATGGTGGAAAACCGCCATCTCATCCCTTGCTGCACGGGCATGATCCAAAAGGAAGTGGCGGAACGCATGGCAGCCTCACCTGGCAGCAAGACCTACGGTGTGTTGAGTGTGCTCATTCAAGCGTGGTACGATGTGGAATATCTCTTCACCGTACACGAGAACGTGTTCAATCCCCCACCCAAAGTGAAGAGCGCCGTCATTCGCCTCACCCGCAACAACAAACAGACCTTGGGGTGTGACGAACAACTCTTCCGACGCATTGTCAAGACAGTCTTCACCATGCGGCGCAAGATGATGCGCAACGGCATGAAGCAAATCCTCGGGAAAGACTCTCCGATGCTGACAGACCACCTTTTCGCCCAACGTCCCGAACAACTATCGGTACAAGACTATATCGACTTGACCAACCGAATCGAGGCTGAACTCAAACAAGCATAAAAAAACAGGCGGGAAGCACTTCACTTCTCGCCTGTCACTTTGTTTTGCTTCAGCAATTCCTCTCTCATCTTGAACAAAAAACAAATTTGCCCCGAGAAATTCCTGTTTTCATACTTTGTCCGAGCCACATTCAGCATCGGAACAATCGTTGTCTGCACATCCTCGATATAGATGCCATCACCCATATCCAGTTCTTTCTCAAAAGTGTGAGTGGCAAACCAATTTTCCAGTTCAGCCACTTCCTCTTTCGTGTAAGTCGGTTTATATTCCATATCATTAAGAATTAAAAATCAAGAGTTAGAAGTTAGGAGTTAGGAGTTGAGCCATGCGGCGAGTACGCACACCGCGTCAGTCTCTCTAAACCCTAAACTCTAAACTTTACAAAAAACTCAACAATCTCACCATCTCTTCTGCAGCCCTTCGGCTGGCACCTGCACCACCCAAGATGCGGTTCATCTCCTCATAGTCATCCAACATCTGCTGCCGAGCACTGCCACCCGGCAAGATGTCACCGAGACACTGGATGATGTTTTCTCTCGTCATCCTGTCAGCCACCAGTTCCTGCACGATTTCTCTGTCAACCACCAGGTTCACCAGTGATATATACTTTACTTTCAACACTTTGCTTCTCAGCCACGAGATGAACTTTCCCACGGGAGTAGCATAACATACGACCTGTGGCACACGCAGTATCGCCGTTTCCAAGGTGGCTGTGCCCGAAGTGACCAAGGCTGCCACCGATTCGCTCAGCACCCGATAGGTCTCACCGAACCGTATCTCCACCTCCATCCCCAAAGGGATGTACTTCCGATAATAAGCCTCATCAATATTGGGAGCACCTGCTATCACCAACCGATAATCACGATAGGTTGCCGCACACTCCAGCATCATCCTCAAATTATCTTTGATTTCTTGTCTTCTGCTACCCGCCAAAATGGCAATCTGCCGATTCTCTTCACGTCCCTTCTTCCCATCAGTGCCTTCCTCTTCTTTCCATTTCTCCACTGCATCCACACACGGATTTCCCACATAATGCACCTGATAATCACGTTCCTCAAACCACTTCACCTCAAATGGAAGAATCGAGAACAACTCATCCACATCCCGTTTGATGTTCTTGATGCGATATTCCTTCCATGCCCATATCTTCGGGCTGATATAGTAGAACACTTTGCTGATGCCTTTTTGATGCACATACTTGGCAATGTCAAGGTTAAACCCGGGGTAGTCCACTAATATCACTACGTCAGGTTTCCATGCCGCGATGTCTGCTTTGCACCGCTTCATATTCTTCAGGATTTGAGGCAGATGCAGCAGCACAGGAATAAAGCCCATATATGCCAACTCCCGATAGTGCTTCACCAACGTACCCCCCACGGCAGCCATCTTGTCGCCGCCGTAGAAACGAAACTCCGCTGCAGTATCCTGCCGTTTCAGTTCCGCCATCAGATTCGAAGCGTGCAAGTCGCCCGAAGCCTCCCCTGCTATTAAGTAATATCGCATAGATTGTTTAACCCTAACCTTGACCTTGACTGTGAGTTGGTCTTTTGTGTGCTGCGCACAGTCTCAACGCTCAACTATCAATCCCTTCATCTTCTCCATCACACCATATGCCGTCATGTCCAACTGCAACGGAGTCACCGCCACATAGCCATGTTCGTATGCCCACGTGTCGCTCTCCTTGTCATGCTCATCGTGTGGCGCATAGTAACCCGCTATCCAGTAATACTTGCCTCCTCTCGGATGGTCTCGCTCCTGCCATTCCTCATGCCAGTCGCCCAATCCCATCTTGCATATTTTCAGTCCCTTCAAAGGTGTAGCATCTGGTATGTTCACATTCAAGCACACCTCCAGCGGAAGACCTTCTGTCAACACCCAATCTAATATCTTCCGCACATACTCCTTCATATAACTGAAATCCGCATCCACGGCAGTCCTTCCGCTTGAAAAGGCAATTGACGGCACATGCTTGATGCAGCCCTCCAGCGCAATCGACATAGTGCCAGAGTAGTGAGCATTCACCGCACAGTTGTCACCATGATTGATTCCTCCCAGAACCAAGTCAGGTCGGCGAGGCAACAACTTCTCAAAGGCCATCTTCGTGCAGTCATTCGGCGTACCCGTGCATGCCCATACCGTCAGGCTTCCCCGCTTCTCGCTGCCCTCCTCTTGCCTGATGAACTGGTTCCTCACAGGCGTATAGCTGCTGATGCTCATGCTCGCCCCACTTCGTGCTCCATCGGGAGCCACGACAAACACATCACCATACTCCCTCGCTATCTCTGCCAACTGCTTGACACCCTCTGCATCATAGCCATCATCATTACTTATAAATATCAGTTTATCCATTGTTACAATCAGTTTTCGCCTACAAAGATACAGCATTTTCCCCATCTTTCTTGCTTAAAAAGAAGAAAAAACACCTTTCATCGAAAAAAAAATCCCAATCCCTTTGTCAGTTTCCGAAAAAGCACTACCTTTGCATCGCATTTCCGAAAGAGGGGCACTCTTTCAGACATTGCTGCAAGAAAATTGGGATATGGTGTAATTGGCAACACAACAGATTCTGGTCCTGTTATTCCTGGTTCGAGCCCGGGTATCCCAACCAACAGTGGAGGCTTCAGATTGAATTCTGAAGCCTCCACTGTTTTCGTTGAAAAGCCACCTCTCCATCTGTCAATCCATACTTCTTGCAATTATAACGTCAGTTCGGTATAAGAGCATTCACGGTTCGGAAATCTTTTTACCGGTTCTTGCTGTGCAAGCGCTTCGCGATGACGCGGCTTTAGAAAAATAAGAAAAAACAAAAGAAAATAAGAAAATATAGAGAAAGTGGAGTGCTTTTTTTCTTATTTTCTTTTGTTTTTTCTTATTTTTCTAAAGCCGCCGGAGGCGTAATTCTTACACCGAACTCACGTTAATTTTAAGTGACTAATCATAAGAGATGTCTACTCAATCTCTATCCACTCCTCTTCATCGTCGTCCCAATACACAGGCGACCAGCCTTTCTGCTTGGCTGCCGCAGCTTGACTGGGGGTGACGATGTTCTTCTCGTCGCCTTCGCGGTTGTCGATAGCACCAAACATGAATGATTCGGAAGATGTGTTCTGTGGCAGGCTGCTGATGAGGTCGTCCATGCTCTTGCCGCTGATATTGTTTCTGAAGAGGAAAAGGGCTGTCAGAGCCGTATTCTTGGGAATGTCGAGCACGGTCAGTTGATTTTTCTCACAATACAACCGTGTCAATGCCGTATTCTTGGAAACATCGAGCGCGGTCAGTTGATTGTTCTCACAAGTCAACCATGTCAGTGCCGTATTCTTGGAAACGTCGAGGGCGGTCAACAGATTGTCATAACATGACAGTTCTTCCAGTGCAGTAAGCATGGATACGTCGATTGATGTCAGCGCATTGCGATCGCAACACAACTCTGTCAGTGCCGTATTCTTGGAAACATCGAGCGCGGTCAGTTGATTGCCGCCGCAAAACAATTTTGTCAGTGCCGTAAGCATGGAGACGTCAATGGTGGGCATCTCATTGTTTGAGCATTGCAGGTCGTATAATTCCAGGTTCCTGGAAACGTCAATCGATATCAGGTTATTCGAATGGCATCCCAGTTCTTTCAATACAGTGTTCTTTGAGACATCGAGTTCGGTCAGGTCGTTGAAGCCGCAATCCAGGTCCGCCAGCAACTCATTTCTGGTGACATCGAGTGCTGTCAACTGATTGAAACTGCATCTCAGCCTTCTTAATTCCTTATTGCCGGAAACGTCAAGTGAAGCCATGCCACAGAAACTGCAGTCCAGATCTCTTAATGCCGTATTCCGCGAAAGGTCAAGTGCAGTGATATCGTTGAGGCTGCAGTTGAGGGTGTCGAGAGCGGTGAAAAGTTCAATGCCTTTCAGGCTACAGATTTCCTTTTCGCTGACATCCATGACATGTATCTCCCTGATCTCTTCGGCGGTCAGGATGCCGTCCTTGCCATAGTTCTGCTCAAGGAGGAATTTGCGGAAGTTGGCATCAGGGAAGTTCACTTCGTTGATATCGGCTTTCGCCGCAGGCTCGAGGGGATCGGCTTCGTTCGACGTGCATGCTGTGAATACAATAGCGCCGTAAAGTGTCAGGGCGATGGCCGACAACCATAGATAATTCTTTCTCATCATACTTATAATGTAATTAAATTCCACCCTTGGGGTTTCGTGGCAAAATTACACAAAATTCTCTAACTCACAAAAAAATGATGGAATTTCATGCAGAAATCGAGATGCCCGAGCAGAAAGTGGGTCGTGGCGGCGCCAGGGAAGGTGCAGGCAGGAAACGCAAGGATGTCCATTACTATGGGTTCCGTGCCTGCCAGCGAGGTACACGACATCCTTTCCTTTCCGTTCTGGGCGACGGTTCCAAAGGAATGTCGTTCAGTTGTTGCTTTATATAAGAAATGACATTTTGTTTCATTGTTACTTCCATTGAACAGTACAAAGTTACTACATTATTTTGTAGTAAACAAGTAAGATTTAACATTTCGACGACCCTTAATCACAGAATCTGTACCCCAAACTACAAATTCGGGGAAATTTAGCAATAATGAGAACTTCTTGTTTTACCGAAAAAAGAGCCATCTGGATGTTGGCGTTTTAAGTGGTTTATCATAAGTGATGTTCTAAACTTAAATCTTTTTAATCTTCCCAATCTTCCAATCGACCGCTTGCGGTCTAGTTTTTATTCAACTAATCCGCATTGCGGATGATTTGGGGGATTGAGAAGATTATCAAGATTAAAAGATTCCTCCCACATCCCGCATGGCAGGAGCCGTCGAGGCTCCCAAAATCCGCTCAATCCGCTCAATCGTTCCGCAGGAACTTGTTTATAAAAAAACATATCCCTTCGGGATGATTGAACAGATTGAATGTTTTTTTTGTTTTTAAGTGGTTTACATAAGAGATGTCCAAACAAGCAGGATCTTCCTTTTATTGATTGATGCCTTGTTTCATCAGTTTTTCCAACTCCGAATCTGATTTTCCATTTAATTCCTCTTCTTTATAGAACCGGGTGAGCATCGTAGCAAAAACCTTGTTGTTATAGAGGAAAACAAAATCGTAATAGCCTGGTTCGACTTCCTCTGGATGAAGATAGAAGGATCCCCAATGATCGTTTTCTTCCGCACCGGGATCTTTGTTCAGGTCACATGCCTGAACATAGTTGGGAGTTTCGTCGTTTAAGGAACCTTTCAGGTAAGCACTTTGGTCGGCATTATGCTTGAACACCATCACTTTGATGCCAGTGTGTGCGCCTGATTGCGGGTGAAACTCAATCCATTCGTTCAGTTCAAAGACAGAGCGGACACCTTCTGCTGCAAATGGTTTATGGTTAAAATCCTCGGTGCCACATCGGTCTCCATTTAGACTCAAACCAGTCATGACGGGTTGTTCTCCCTCTTTGAGATTGACGAAATAGAGTTTTCCAAGCACCATGGTGTCTTGAACTTGTGCTGTGTTAGCAGTGGTGCCATTGCTGGCGGGGTTGTCAGCGATGAGGTAGTCGGGTGAGGTGTTCGCATTCGCATTTGCACCATTGTTGCAGTTGACTGTCAAAAACAAGGTAAGTCCTGCAACTAAAACTAAAGATAGTTTTTTCATAAACAGTTTTTTGTGGGTTGATGTATTCATTGAATTCTCATTAGATAAAAACTTCCAAATGGAAATTATCTGTTGCAAAGGTAATAAGAACCCATTATATGACAAAAAAAATGTGCTTTTTTTAATCAAGCAACCCTCTTTTTCATGATTATGTATGACTACAGATCAAAGACACTACTTTTCTTGATATAAAAGCCATACCTCACATGAATCAGAAACTGCCTCGTCATCTTATAAAAGAAAAGGAGATATACATTAGGTATGTCATCAATCTGTATAACATAACAGGCAAAAATGGTCTATTTTTTAAGAAAATAGTCCACACCCAAACGTTTTCTTTCACATTTTTCTTTTTTATTTAAGGGAATATGCTATCTTTGCAACCAACAAAACGATTACGACCATGAAAATTTCATTAGAAACAGATAACGAACAGACCGCAATGGAGTTGGCGAATGAAATTCTCGACGATGTCAGCGGGAAGAAAGTGGACACATGGCACCATTGCCTGAGAACGGTGAAGGGCAATGCGGAGTGTTCATGTATCTATCACTATACAGACAAGGACGCGAACGATGATAACAAACGTATCAAATTCTATGTGTATGAGAAGGGAGCAGATGTGTGCCTGAAGCAAATATGGCGTGAGGGTTATACGCCTGGTCGCCAGACGAAACTTCACCTCACAATCACACTCATCAACATGATTTACATTCGCTATCCAGAAAAATTCAGCGGCATCAAGATTCAGTGGTGACGTTTGCCACGGGATTGAGATTCACCCAAACAAAAAAAGGGGCATAACCAGTTGCGTGACTGATTATGCCCCCTCTTTTTCGAGTAAAACATCGGATATCCGTCAAATGGAGATGTTGTGGAGGATGTCGAGCAGGTTGCGGTCGATGGCACGGTCTTCCTTAATGGCACGGGAGAAGGGGACATAGACAATCTCGTCGTTGTCGATGCCGACCATGACGTTGCGAAGCCCTTTCTGGATGGCTTGGATAGAGGCAGCCCCCATACGACTTGCGATGATGCGGTCGTGAGCCGTAGGATGTCCTCCTCGTTGGGCATGACCGATGATGGAGATGCGCACATCAAGTTCGGGATATTGATTCTTGACAAACTCAGCATAGTGCATGGCACCACCTGTCTGTTCGTTGGCAGCCACAAGCACGATGGAACTGCCCTTGGTCTTTCGGAAGCCTTTCTGAATGAAATGATTCAGTTGCTCGTCTTCCACCTCGATGGTGGGCACGATGGCTTCTTCCGCTCCTGCTGCAATGCCACTGTTGAGGGCAAGGAAACCTGCACCATCGCCCATCACTTCAACGAAGAAAAGACGTTCGTGGCTCGTGGCAGTGTCGCGAATCTTATCGACGGTCTGCATAATGGTGTTGAGGGCTGTGTCATAGCCAATGGTGGTGTCGGTGCCACAAAGGTTGTTGTCAATAGTGGCAGGGATGGCAATGCACGGGAAATCAAATTCCTGTGCAAAGATGCGAGCGCCGTGAATGGTACCGTCGCCGCCGATGACGATGAGCGCATCGATGTTTTCCTTCACCAAATTCTCGTATGCCTTCTTACGTCCTTCGGGGTTCTTGAACTCCTTGGAGGGGGAGGACTTGAGAATGGTGCCTCCATACTGGATGATGTTGCTGACGCTCTGTGTCTCGAACTCGACTATATCACCTTCGATAAGCCCTCTGTAACCGTGATAGACGGCTTTTACCTTAAGTCCGTTATAGATGGCGGAACGTGTGACAGCACGGATGGCGCAGTTCATGCCAGGAGCGTCGTTGCCTGATGTGATGATTCCAATCGTTTTGATTTCAGCCATATTGTCATTTACAATTTTAATGATTTACAATTGATAATTTCTATAACGTATGCCACTTCTTCATGAGTCATGGCAGGATTGAGCGGAAGACTCAGTTCCTCACGAGCCAGCTGTTCGGCAACGGGCAAGGAGAAGCGGTTGTATTCTTTGTAGCAAGTTTGCTGGTGAGGAGGTATAGGATAGTGGATGAGGGTGTGGATGCCCTTACTGAGCAGGAAGGCTTGCAAGGCATCACGATGGGGTGTGAAAACAGGAAAGATATGATAGACGTTGCTTCCCTCCCCCATGAGAACAGGTAAGCGTACCGCATCATTCTTGATATTGCCGTAATATGTATGTGCAATGTCCATCCGTCGGCGGTTTTCCTCGTCAAGGTATTTGAGTTTCACATCAAGCACGGCTGCCTGCACTTCGTCCAATCTGCTATTACGTCCTTTGTGCCGGGCGATGTATTTTTCGGAGAAGCCGTAGTTGGCGATGGAACGGATGGTTTGTGCCAAGGCTTCATCGTCAGTGGTCACAGCACCGGCATCACCTAATGCACCGAGATTCTTGCCTGGATAGAAGCTGTGGCATGCGGCATGACCAAGGGAGCCTGTGCGCTTTGTTTTGTAGCAGCATCCGTGCGCTTGTGCGTTGTCTTCGATGAGCAGAAGGTTGTTGCTGTCACAGATGGACTGTATGTGTTCGTCATAGGTGCATCGTCCATAGAGGTGTACGAGCAGAAGTGCTTTAGTATGAGGGGTGATGGCCTGTTTAAGGGCCTCGAGATTGAGGTCAAGCGTCGAGGCATCAATATCGATGAAGGTTGGCTTCAAACGGTTTTCAGTGATGGCAAGGACGGTGGCAATGAATGTGTTGGCAGGAACAAGGATTTCATCACCCTCGCAGAGTTTCCCCATTTCCATGTAGGCACGCAGGGTGAGGGTGAGGGCATCCAATCCGTTTGCCACCCCCACGCAGCAACGTGTTCCGATATAGTCGGCGTAGTGCTGTTCGAACTGCTGCACAGCGTGCCCTTGCAGGTACCATCCGCTACCTACCACGTCAGCCACTGCCTGTTGTATCTCATCGGCATGCAGCGCCGTCACTTTCTTTAATTCAAGATAGGGTATATTCATACGTCCCACTCATAAGTGTCATAACAGATGGTGCGCCCACCGAAACCTTCTTTCTGTGCCACCAAACCTTCGTTGAGGATGGAGCCATCGCCTTCGGTGGAGCGTCCGAAATCCATATAGGGTATATTGGGAAAATCATGATGCATCACATAGTCGTGGATGGCATCGACAGCACCGCATTCCTTACCTACATCGTTGGAAGAGCAATACTGCCCGTGCAGTACCTGAGAAGTCAAATAGAATGTCATGCCCGCAACGACCTGACCATCGAGCAATGCATTGTACTGGATGATGTTCTGGGGAAAACGAGCATGGAGCATCCGAATTTCATCGAGCGCATGGACGGGATGCACTTGATGACGGCTCATTAGATTCTCTTCAAGCACTTGCCAGAAAGGAGCAAAGTCGTCGGTGCGCACCACCTCGACCCCTACATCCTGTGCCCGACGTAAACGTCTTCGACGATCTTTGCGCCAACGGAGATGGCGCTGCATGAAGATGGTTGTGCCGACGTCACGGGTGACAAGGCGCGCCTTGCAGATCCAGAACAAGGGGTACAAATCTTCTTCGGAGGGCAACTGGTGATAGACCCACGGGACGGGTTTATAAACGACCCTACGAATGCCGCATTGAGGCAGATATGCATTGAGTTCCTTAAACAGCTGGATGACGTCTGCCGCCGTGACATCGACATCCATGAGCAAACCGCCGTAGGTCAAGCCCTGGTGGGAGTAGAGAGTGGTGTCCACAATATTGGCAGGCAGGATGGAGTGCAGATGATTCCCCACGAAGAACATAAGCGAATGGTCTTCGAAACGGTCGCTGTGGTAGTCCATATAGTCGCGGAAGAACAGGAATGTTGCATTGCGTGCTTTCGCCACATACTTGTCCCACAACGGTTTATCAGCAGGGGTGTATCTCCTTATCTCGAACATCTCTTGTAGTTTAGAAACTCTGAGTAATCGTAGATATAGTCGTCTTCGTCATAGAGTTCGGATGCCAAGACCATGCACACGGCACCACTGGAGAAGTCATCCAATGTCCGCCACATGCCAGGCTTAATGAGCAGTCCTTGCCAAGGGTGGTTGAGCAAAACAGTCTGCCTGTCGGCACCATTGTCGAGGGTGACAGTGAAACTGCCACTCATGGCAACAACGAGTTGGTAGAGATTCTTGTGTGCATGCCCCCCTCGGCTTTCACCACCAGGTACATCATAGGTCCAATAAACCCGCTTGATGTTGAAAGGCACATTTATCATCTGCTCTGCTACCGTCAGATTGCCACGCGGGTCAACAATCTTTGGCAACTCTATGATTTCGTAGTCAAGTTTGCTCATTCTCTATTCTCCTTTTACATTCTTCCATC
Source organism: uncultured Prevotellaceae bacterium (assembly GCA_900316975.1). GTDB lineage: Bacteria > Bacteroidota > Bacteroidia > Bacteroidales > Bacteroidaceae > Minthosoma. The sequence goes on from ONFA01000022.1 coordinate 26,555, forward strand.
AACCATTTCGGAGTACTGGTGGCTCCGCAAATGCCTACGGATTCTATTCCTTCGAACCAACTGAAGTCAATTTCTGAGGGGTCGTCTATCATGTAGGTGCGAGGATTAACCGACAAGCACTGGTTATAGAGAACTTTTCCGTTGGAACTCTTCTTGCCGCATACAAAGAGAATGACATCATGCTTGGATGCAAACTCCACGATGTTGGGAATGCGGTTTGCCACCTGACGACAAATGGTGTCGAAATAGTGAAAATGGGCTCCCTCCTGCATGTTAGACTCTATGTAACTGACTATCTCACGGAAACCTTCCAGTGATTTTGTCGTCTGCGAAAAGAGTTGGATATCATGGCTCAAATCCAATTTTTTAGCATCATCCAGATTCTCTATGACGATAGCAGTTCCTTCGGTCTGTCCCACAAGACCCACCACTTCGGCATGTCCGTTCTTGCCGTAAATGACTATTTGTCCCCCTTCTTCGTATGCTTTCTTGATGCGCTTCTGAAGATTCAGCACTACAGGGCATGTGGCATCTATCAGTCTGATGTTCTGCCGTTCCGCCTTCATGTAGGTCAGGGGTGGTTCGCCATGGGCACGGAGCAACATCTGGGTGTCATGAAGAGAGTCGAGGTCGGAATGCTCCACTGTGGTCAGCCCCATCTTCTTCAATCGCTCCACCTCTCGTCCGTTATGCACAATGTCGCCTAAGCAATAAAGCGAATCGCTCTTTGCCAATTCCTCCTCTGCTTTCTTGATGGCTGTCGTGACACCAAAGCAGAATCCTGACCCTTCATCAATCTCAATCAGCATTTCGCTACGGTTTCTTTATATCTTTCTAACAACCAAGCACTCTGTTCCTCACGAGTCAGTTGGGAGTTGTCGAGCACAATGGCGTCTTCAGCCTGACGAAGTGGTGCGACCTCTCGATGGGAATCGATGTAGTCACGTTCTTCCACATTTTTCAGTATTTCATCGTAATTCAAGGCATCTCGCTCCGCCTGCGTCTTGGCTTTCCCCATCAATTCGTCGAAACGACGCTGTGCACGAACTCTCGACGATGCTGTGACAAACACTTTCAGTTCTGCCTGCGGAAAAACGGCAGTTCCGATATCTCTGCCATCCATCACGATGCCTTTCTCCTTGCCCATTGCCTGCTGCTGTTCGGTCAGTAAAGCACGCACGAACGGCAACGCTGCAACAGGACTCACACGATTGCTCACATCCATCTGGCGAATTTCATCTTCCACTTTCTCACCATTGAGGTAGGTGTCAGGACGCCCTGTCTCGGCATTGAACTTGAAACCTATCTGGATCTTTCCTGCATCAACAGCCGCCTTCAACGCATCTTCTTTAATGCCTTCATCAGGATACATGCCATTGCGCATCGCATAGAGTGTCACGGCACGGTACATGGCACCTGTGTCAACATACACATAGCCTATCTCTTTTGCCAACTGCTTAGCCATCGTACTCTTGCCACAACTGGAGTGGCCGTCTATTGCTATAATAATCTTCTTCATAATGAAAAACCTGCATTTATCAATAAGGAGGATGCCGCTATATGGTATTTTCCGTAAGCCACTCCCACCTTGAATTTCTTCACGTTAAGTCCTGCACCAATGCTGAAACCTGCCCAATGACTCTTGTCTGCCACTTTCATCTCATGTGCACGACGGAAATTGTACCCCAGTGCTATCCATGTATTCTTAGAAGGCAATATATCGGCACCCAACACAAAATGCTGGATGAACTTCACATCATCCCAATGGGTCACATCGTCGGCTGTCAACGACACACGAAGCGGAGCATTTGCAAAATCTTTGCTCAAGCCAAAAGCCAAATCGAAAGGAAGGGATTCTTTGCTACCATCATCGTAGAGCGAATTGATTTGTCCACCCAGATTACGTCCCACCACCGAGAAAGAAAAACCATGTGCCTCATCAAAATAGTTCAATGCCAAATCGGCGCCAATGGCTGTGCTGGAATATTCGGCATAATTACTCAACAAAACCTTGGCAGTGATGGCACCACTCCAATAGTCACTTAAAAGATAGGAATAGGAGGTCTGGAAATTCATGTCCTTGGCAGAGAAGGAACCTACCACGGTGCCTTGTTCGTCTGTTTCGTCCATTTTTCCATAATTCAGCATCTGTGCACCGATTGCCCATGTGCCCCTCTCCCCTATCGCCTTCGTGTAACCTGCCGACAACAAGTAACTGGAACGGATGTATGAGTTATATCCAAGCAGAATACTATTATCTGAAACATTCGTCAACATGGCAGCATTTGTCCACATCATACTTGCATCATCTTCCACAATGCTGATGTTGGCACCGCCCAATGCCCCCGAATGCGCACTCATCGGGACATTCAGAAACTGATATCCCGTTTTCCCATCCTGTGCCCACATAATGGCAGCACATGCAAGGAGTGCCATACAGAGAATATATCTACTTAAGTGTTTCATAATAAGTATCTAAAAGTTTCTTGGCTGCCACAAACGAGGTGATTTGTCCACCCAACACCTCCTTTTCCATCTCTGCAATCATGTTCTTGACGGAAGGATTATAATAGAAACTATTCTTCAGGTGTTCATTGATGCTTTCATACATCCAATACTTGGACTGTTCATTACGACGATACTGGAAGTAGCCGCTCTCCTTCACCTTGCCGATGTAGTCAAAGATCATCTTCAACACTTTGTCAATGTTCAATTCATAGAAACCAGAATAGCACATCACTTCTGGCACTATGCCGCTATCGGGAACAGGGAACAGATGCAAGGCATTCCGAAAGTGGGATGCCGCCAACTCAGCCTTATCCACATTATTGCCATCTGCCTTATTAATCACGATGCCATCTGCTATTTCCATAATACCACGTTTGATGCCTTGCAGTTCATCACCCGTACCAGCCAACTGGATCAAAAGGAAATAGTCCACCATTGAATGACATGCGGTTTCGCTCTGTCCCACACCAACGGTCTCCACAAAGATATTGTCATAGCCTGCAGCCTCGCACAAGATGATCGTCTCACGGGTCTTACGGGCAACACCACCTAAACTTCCCGCTGTCGGACTGGGACGGATGAAGGATTTGGGATGAACTGCCAATTTCTCCATACGAGTCTTATCACCCAGTATGCTTCCCTTGGTCTTCTCGGACGAAGGATCAATGGCAAGCACTGCCAACTTTCCTCCATAATTTTCCAAGAGATGTACACCAAAAGCATCAATACTGGTGGATTTTCCGGCTCCTGGCACACCGCTGATACCGATTCTCACCGAATTACCTGAATAGGGCAGACATTTCTCTATGACCTCCTGAGCAATCGCCTGATGTTCAGGCAGGACGCTCTCTATCAGAGTGACAGCCTGACTCAACATACTCACGTTCCCTTTCAGAATGCCATCAACATACCCGGCAGGAGTATATAACTTCTGCCTCTTCTTCCTCATCTGCTTCAGATAGGGATTCACAATGGATGGCTGCGCCACACCTGCATTCACCTGCAAGCCTGCGTATTCAGCACTGTTCTCTGGATGTTCCATATCTTTATTCTTTCTTATCTTGTACTCTAAAAGCTTCAACAGACAGAAGATTTACTGCTCAAAATGCACATTCACCACTTCCTTCGGTTTGTTAGTGTCATTGGTGATAATCAGTATACGCGGCTGCGCCTTTGACATACCCAAAAATCTTGCATCAACTGTTACATTCATCTTCACCTCTTCCCCCGGCTGCAACTCCGTCTTTGGCAATGAGACTGTAATTGCCTGATTGAAAGCCTGTATCTTATTCAATTTCAAGACGCCCTTACCCTTATTACTCAATTTCACATGTCCTGTCAGCTTTGTTTTCTTTCCCAATTTGCCGATGTTCAGTTCTGTTGTGGAGATTTGAAAATTAGGCTTTTTAGCAAACTCTTCCGCAAAATGCAAATCAGGCAAAAGAACTGCTGACACGGCAATTTCGTTGTTCGAGCCAACCTTATCGCCTGAGAATCGCGCCAGATAGATACTGGTTTGATTCAATCCCAAATCTTGCAGTTTGTCACTATGCAACGTCAACTCTATCTTTCCACGACGCCCACGTGCAATCATCTCGGGATTATACTCTGCAGTGATGTAAGACGGCAAATGCATCAGCATTGGCGTATACACGGTTGAACCATTATTTAATATCTCTATTTCTGCCTTGGCTGAATCACCCGCACTCACGTCCATAAATTCCACATTGTTGGTACTCAACAGGATTTCATCAATACTATAGGGATACAACTCTTCCAATGTCTGTTTCTCCCCATTGTTCACCAACGCTTTCATCCGAATGCGCACAGGCTTTTCATCGGCATTAGTGTAAACGTCTATATATCGGTCAAAATGTCCCAACAACATAGCATCATACGTGATGCTGATTTCACCATCATCGCCTTTCAGCAGAGGGTCTCTTGTCCATTTAGGAGTCAAACATCCACAACCAGCATCAACATCCCGAATCAACAGCGGGTTTTTATCCTTATTTGTGAATTTGAACACGGCTGTCACAGGCTTCTTCCAAATAGTTGAACCGGCATTCACAACGGTCTTGTCAAATGATATTCTCTGTGCAAAACCGTTCAGGGTAAACACCAAACCCATCATACACATTATAACGTATTTCCTATTCATATTATTGTCTTTCCTTGCTCTATATTTGTATTCTAATTATATTCGAGAAGCCTCTTTCACATCTGGAATATCGCGAAGACCGCTAATAATTTCATCGACCTCCTTTGTATCATGCACATACATCTGTATCGTACATTCAAAGATACCATCATCACACTCCACCTCCAACTTATGAATGTTGATGCCATGAAGTTGTGATATCACTTGAGTCATCTCATGCAATAGACCTAATTTATCAAAACCTTTCACATAAATGGAAACTGGGAATAATGCCATTCTGTTCATTTCCCATTTTGCCGCCAAAACGCGATTGCCATGATTGGCTTTCAACTTCTCTGCTGTTGGGCATTGCAGTTTATGAATGACAATATGTTTATCATCATCAATATACCCCATTACCACATCACCAGGAATCGGCTTGCAACACTCACAAAGTGTGTAATCGTTCTGGAGGGATTCTTCAGTCAACGACAATGTCTTTTTCCTATCAAAATCAGGACCTACAGTTCCCTTACCTTTTATGCTCTTTTTCACAGATTTTCGCCCAAATGAAAAGAGCTTTTTCCATCCGCCGGTTCCGTCCTTTCCCTTAATCGCATCAAGGTCGGCACGCCCCAGACTTACCTTGCCTTCTGCAATAGCAACATAGAGAGCATCGGGTTTAGAGAGTTCGTGTAACTTACACAGTTTCTCGATAATCAAAGAATCTCTAACAATATCGTTCTTTGCTAAAAACCGATCAAGTTCCAGTTCTCCATTCTTGCGTAACTCTCGTTCTTCTTTACGAAGGATGGAAAGAATCTTTGTTGTCGCCTTAGCCGTGGTTGCAATATTGAGCCATTCACGAGTTGGATGCACAGACTTTGAGGTAAGAATCTCCACCTGGTCGCCACTATTCAATTTGTAACTGATGGGAACCAACTTGTGATTCACCTTCGCACCGATACAATGGCTTCCCACAAATGTATGAATACTAAAGGCAAAATCAAGCGTGGTACTCCCCGCTGGCATGGTACGAATATCACCCTTCGGAGTAAAGACAAATATCTCTGATGCAAACAAATTCAACTTAATTGTATCAAGGAAATCCATGGCGTCGGGTTGTGGGTCATCAAGAATCTCTTTGATAGTAGCCAACCACTTATCCAATTCCAATTCAGAGGCCGTTTCGGTCTTGTCACCATCCTTATACTTCCAATGTGCAGCAAAGCCCTTTTCTGCAATCTCATCCATACGGCGAGAACGAATCTGCACCTCAATCCATTCTCCTTGTTTTGACATCAATGTGACATGAAGTGCCTGATAGCCATTCGCCTTAGGATGGCTCACCCAATCGCGGGTGCGATCAGGATGAGATGTGTATATTTTACACAGTTGGACATAGATATTAAAGCAGTCGTTGAGTTCGGTATCGATATCTTGCGGATCAAAGATGATACGCGCCGCCAAAATGTCATAAATTTCTTCAAATGGGATGTGCTTAGCCTGCATTTTCCGCCAAATGGAATATGGCGTCTTCACACGCTGCTTCATCTCATAGTTGAGCCCCATGCTATCCAATTGAGCACGAATTGGGGCCGCAAACTGGTCAAACACCGTGTCACGTTCCGCCTTCGTTGCTTGCAACTTCTTTTCAATTTCAGCATATTCATCAGGATGTTCAAACCTAAAACTCAAATCCTCCAGTTCAGTCTTAATAGAGTTCAATCCCAACCTATTCGCAAGAGGTGCGTATATATAAAGGGTCTCGCCTGCTATCTTGTACTGCTTGTTAACAGCTTGACTACCCAATGTCCGCATATTGTGCAATCGGTCTGCAATCTTAATGAGGATGACACGGATATCATCACTCATCGTCAAAAGAAGTTTCTTAAAATTCTCTGCCTGCGCAGATGCATGGTCGCCAAAAATACCACCGGAAATCTTGGTCAGTCCATCAACAATCTGTGCAATTTTAGGACCGAACATGTTCTCAATGTCCTCAACGGTATAATCCGTATCTTCCACCACATCATGAAGAAGTGCAGAGCAAATGGATGTGGATCCCAATCCAATCTCAATACAAACAATCTGAGCAACAGATATGGGATGTATAATGTATGGTTCACCGGAAAGACGACGAACTCCCTTGTGAGCATGTTTGGCAAAATTGAACGCTTTGGTAATAATGTCAACCTTCTTGCGGTGTTTGCTTGCCAAATAAGCATCTATCAATTTCTGAAATTCTGCATTGATTTTTTGCTCTTCTTGCTCTGTATTTGACATGATAACGTCATCCATAAGCTTCTTCGAATTATCAATTTATCTCCAAACAAAAACACTCACATAACAAAGCCTATTTCACACGAACCTTTTGACCTGGACGTATGATATCACCCTTAATTCCATTGAGTTGCCGGAGTTTCGACACCGTCGTTCCATTCTTTTTGGCGATTGAAGAAAGGGTGTCGCCACTCTTTACAGCCACATTTCGTGTTTGTTGTTTACGATTACGTGTAGAACGGGTGGAACGTGACGACTTACGGGCATTATTAGAACGCACATTGCTCGTTGTGCTGGCTGGGGTCATTTCAATGGGAGTAGCCTCTATGTCTTCAGTTATCAAACGACGAGTACCTGAAGCCAAAGCACTCTTGGGGGATGTGCCATAGATACTATCTTCATACAGAATGAAATCTTCTATAGAACCGGCAGGCAAACGCAAGGTATAGTCCACAGGAACAATATCTTTGCGATACTGAGGGTTCATGGCCCGAAGTTCATCTACTGTGACGTGACATTGGGAGGCAATCTGAGCAAAACTTACCTCATGGCTAACAACCACCGTGTCAGATTCTAAAGGAAGTGTTGCATCATGAGGAACAATGCCGTGTTCGCAATAATAATTCATGATGTATGTTGCGGCAATGAAAGCAGGAACATACCCACGAGTTTCCCGCGGAAGCCTGTTATAGATAGACCAAAAATCCGTCCCTTCTTGGCTTCCAGAACGAGTAATTGCTTTCTGAACATTTCCTTCTCCACAATTATAAGCGGCAATGGCCAATCCCCAATCGCCAAACATCTCATACAAATCACTCAAATAATGCGCCGCAGCCTCACTTGATTTGATTGGATCACGACGTTCATCAACTAAAGTATTCACTTCCAGTCCATAGCGCTTACCCGTTCCAATCATAAACTGCCACAACCCAGCCGCACCAGCTCTTGATGTGGCTGATGGACGAAGGGCTGACTCTATCACTGGCAGATACTTGAGTTCCAAAGGCAAACCATAGCGTTCCAATGCTTCCTCAAAAATGGGATTATAGAAATTGGAAGAGCCAAGCATAATAGCAACAGAACCCTTCATACGGGTACTATAGGTGTCGATAAATTTACGCGTGACATCATTAAGAGGCATCTCAATTGTGGTAGGGATACGGGATAACCGACTCACAAGCACTGAATCATCATACGAAAGCACACGACTTGCTCCTGCTCCCTCCGACAAATTATTGATATTTGACGATTCCCGCATCAATTCTTCTTCACTGATTAGCATACCTTCGGGCATATCGAAAGCATCGGACTTGACGCTGTCATCAACAATGGCCATTTCATCCTGAGCATATCCCCAAGAAGCCAACAAAATAGACAAGCATGTAATAACAATTTTCTTATTCATATATATTATCATTGGTTTTCAAAAATTAAAACTGCATTGCAGACCATAAGAACTTGTGTTCATTCCCGAAACTCGCATGGTCGAATATTTTTCCTGAATCACTGTTGGATGAACTCGCAAAGTCAAATCCTTGCTAATATCAAAACTTGACAATTCGGCATCTACATATGCATCTATGATGGATAACGCATACACACCTATCATACAAAACATACTCAAATCACGGAAACGACGATAGTAATTTTTCTTTCGTCTGAAAAGATCCTGTAGGCGGGTCTTATTGGCATTGACATCATATCGCTCAGGTATGAAATTTTCATAACTCTTTGTATTTTCGTCACTATCCATAATGTCTATATAAGCCTGCGAATAGTCCCTATACATCGTATTGTTCCATGTCATTGCATAAATGCATCCCATAAAACCGCCATAAATCAAAGGAAGTTTCCAATACTTCCTGTTGTAAATTTGACCGCCACCAGGTATCACAATAGCAAGCCACAAGGCTTTTTTTGAATTTGGGACAAAACGCCCTTTCAGCTTCGGACGAACAAGTTCCCCTATAGAATCTGCATTAAATACATAATGCGTCACAGAACTATCCGCAGAATTACCTGCCATGCTTACATATTCATCTTCCCTTCGGATGGAATCAATCTGTTCCGCCAAGACTACATCTCCCTGGCGAAGAGTGTCATCACGAAGAGAGTCTGGAATAACACGCATCCTACCCTCTCGCCGAGAAAGTGCCAAAGGCACACTCCCCTCCTTTGTGTTTTCTTGTGAAAAAACATTCAAAGGAAGAAGCATCAGCAAAAAAGCAATACATATATTATATGTACATGTCAGGTGTTTCAAAACTACTCGATTACCCTATTTTTGAAAAAAGAGAAATAATACGACGTAAAGCATCTGCATCTTTAAATGGGATAGAAATTTTACCGCCCCCTTTAGAAGAACATGAGATTTTCACATCAGTCCCTATGGCACGAAAAAACATTCCGCGTACATTCTCGAATTCATCTTCCATTTGTTTGGGCATCACAACAGTTCGTGCTTGAGAGGGTTTCCCCTGACCCGCCCCGTTAATGCCCTTTATCATATCTTCAACCTGACGAACTGAATACCCTTTATTCTGTATATCCCTAAACAATTTGAGTTGAGCTTTAGGGTCATCAAGCGCCAACAATGCACGTGCATGACCTGTATCAATATGATGATTTTGAATCGCTACCTGCACAGGTGCCGGCAACTTCAACAAACGCAAATAATTTGCAACAGTTGCACGTTTCTTCCCGACACGCTCACTCAGTTTTTCTTGTGTAAGTCCATATTCGTCAATCAAATGCTGGTAAGCCAAAGCAATTTCAATAGAATTTAGATCCTGTCGCTGAATATTTTCTATCAACGCCATCTCCATCACATTTTCATCGCTGGCTGTACGAATATAAGCAGGAATCGACGAGAGACCCGCTTTTTGAGAGGCTCTCCAACGCCGTTCACCTGCAATTATTTGATAACGTCCATTCTCCAACTCACGTAAAGTGATAGGCTGAATAATTCCAATCTCTGCGATTGAATCAGCTAACTCTTGCAAAGCGTCTTCATCAAACTCACGACGCGGTTGATTGGGGTTACGTTCTATCAAACTGATGTCAATTTCGTTTATAGTCGATGAACCTTCCGTTCTCACGTCTTCCGTCGAAATCAAGGCATCAAGCCCACGACCTAAAGCCGAACCAAATTTCTTTCTTACTGCCATATACAATCTCTATCTTTCTATTTCTCATCACGTGCAACAATCTCTTTTGCCAAAGAAACATAATTCTTTGCCCCATTAGAGGTAGCATCATACAATATACAAGGAATGCCATGACTTGGAGCCTCGGACAGCTTCACATTACGCTGTATCACAGTCTTAAACACCAATTCTTGGAAATGCCTTTTCACCTCTTCATATATCTGATTTGCCAAACGCAAACGAGAATCGAACATCGTCAGCAGAAAACCCTCAATCTCTAGCCGCGTATTCAATTTGGATTTAATAATCTTTATGGTGTTCAGTAATTTGCTAATTCCTTCCAATGCGAAATACTCACATTGCACTGGTATAATTACAGAATCAGCAGCAGTCAAAGAGTTCACTGTAATAATCCCCAAAGAGGGTGAACAATCTATCAAAATATAATTGTACTCTGAGCGCAAAGGGTCAAGTATTCGTTTCAGCACCATCTCGCGCTTGTCCACATTCAACATTTCTATTTCAGCACCCACCAAGTCAATGTGACTGGGTATCACATCAAGTCCATCTATATCCGTTGTGTATATAGCCTCATGAGGATCTGTAGAACTAACGATACAATCATAAATAGATGTATCAACCTTTTGAATGTCAACTCCCAATCCTGAAGAAGCATTTGCCTGAGGATCCGCATCAACAACCAACACCTTCTTACCAAGAGCCGCTAAACTTGCCGCAAGATTGATGGCTGTTGTTGTCTTACCCACACCACCCTTCTGATTGGCCATTGCTATGATTTTATCCATATCAATATCCTTTATCTCTAATCGTTTTATATGAGAAAGTAAGTCAAACACATCGAATCACATTCATTCGCGAGTCTAAACCACCATTCATTCAATTCTCAGTGCAAAGATACGCATTTTATGTGGAACAAACACAAAAAGAAGCGTGGAACATGAAATGTTTTTACATTTTTTTATAATAGTGTTTACAATAAAAAAAGATGACAAAGAATCTTTGTCATCTAAATAACGTGAGTTCGATGAAAATTTATTAAAAATAATTGTTTAATTATTAGCACATTAGCGATATTTTTAGTAACTTTGTAGTGACCAAACCACAAGTATT
>ONFA01000050.1 GCA_900316975.1 uncultured Prevotellaceae bacterium
CTTGTCAACTTTTGTCAACCTTGTCCACGAGATGGCAAAATAAAAGCCCTCAAAATTCTCCGCGGTAGAAATGCGTTGCAAAGATAAGCGGATTTTTGAGAACCACCAAAAAGCAAGTCTGAAGTGTTAAAATCTAAAAGTAGTTGATATACAACGATTTATCTCTATGCGTTTTTCATTGTTTGTGGTTGTTTAGAGGTCTCTAAATACAGCCATAGAAAGCTCTGATGCCAATTGATGTGACGCTCTCTGGGATTGTTACCGATGTCAAGCCGCTGCAGCCAGAGAAAGCATAATCTGCAATTAAAATTGTTCCTTCCTTAATTACAATACTTGTGTTTTCGGGCATCGTTCCCTTGTATGTTAGTGCAATATTGTTGATGTATACTAATCCTTCCTCTTGGTTTTTCAGCCAAGCTGAACCAGAGAATGCAGCTCTGCCTATAGATGTGACGCCTTCAGGTATGGTCACCGATGTCAAGCCGCTGCAATTAGAGAACGCAGAACCGCCGATTGATGTGACGCTTTCTGGAATGGTCACTGATATCAGGCCGCTGCAGCCATAAAAAGCAGAACCGCCGATGCTCGTCACTGGATACGTCACACCTTCATGGATAATTGATTCTGGTATAGTTACCTCGCCAGTGTATTTGCTATCTCCGCTTGTCACTTGTGCAGTCTTCGCTTCCTTGTCCAGATTATAATAGATATCATCAAATTCAACGTCATACGCATATGCGTTGAGTGAGGACAGTGCCACCAGCACCGTCATCATAGATTTAAGAATTGTTGTTTTCATAAGTAGTTTTTGGATTTGTTAGTTATTGATTGTTTTTATTAATATCTTCAATGGTATACTTTCCTTGAAAGTCTGACATATGTTTCATGCTCATTTTTTTCATACAGACATAGTCAAAAAACTCTATATGGGATATTCTATACCATTCGAAGGTATCTTCTTCCCCCATTTCTTTTTCTTCTTGTTCGGTTAATTTTCTTCGTATAATCCCATTTACCAATTTATTGTCTCTATCAGATGCAACTTCAATATAAAGCTTTCGAGCAACAGAATCATCATTAACATAATCATGGAAGGATAATGATGTGGGAAACTTGTGAGTTTCTCCACTAGCCACATAAGAAATGAAGTTTTCCATAACTGATTATTTCGCGCGATTAATACTATTCTCCGTCAAATCATCACATTCCAAAATGCACACATCTTCACGAAAGAGCTGAATATGTGATGGAAATTGCTTTCCTATTTCAGGATGTTCCGTATGGAACGCCTTGATTAGCATACCTGCAAATTCTTTCAAGATATCTGGTTCGCTTTCTTTAGTCCGATTTTCAGGACTGTCAGGATTTGTGTATTCGAATGAATCTTCTCCATAATGAAATTTTACAGTATAGGCTGGCATAACGCAAATATGTGCTTACTCATCCAACTCCAACTTTCGGCATTAAAGTTAACAGAAATAAAAAGGGCGTGAGTTGCTGTACTTCTGCTAATCCCGACCTCTGGCTCTGGTAAACCGTTCTCTTGGGATTAGCAACCAGTTAGCCCACGCCGGGGGATAATATGCACAGAAGGTACAACGACACCACTTGTGTACAGATACAAGTACCCATACAATAATAGCATCAAAGTGACCTTTGGATAAATCACCCACGTGGACGTTCCGATTGCGTTATCTTCAAAGAGAACTTTAAATTTACCAGATTTAGAGATCTGAAGACCAACGTTCGTAAACGTCCTTTTGACGCATGGCAGTCAATTGCCTCACGAGGCACACACTGCGATAACGTCAAACCATCGATGTAAAGTTAATCCCGCTCTCCCTAAGGTGACGGACTCCCTGCAACCTCTGTCGCGATCGTCCATCGGGCTAACTGGATTTAGTCTCTGCAACACCTCGAACTGCCCATCGGACACACCCGAAGTCTGCAAGACAATTGCAAATTAAAGACTTTTTTTCTTATCCTCCAAACATTTACACAATTTTTTTTGAAAAACCTCACTCTCCTTTGGTTTCTTCTGCCTCTCTAATGTGATTGGCTCGTTCATCATAAAAAGAGAGGTATCAGATCATGATCCGATACCTCTCTTTTCTATTTATGCAGAATGTTTCCGCTACATCTGATTAGTGCTGGCGGAGGTTCCACTTGGAGTTGTCGCTGCTGAAGTCGTACTCTGCAAGTGTTGGTGTGCTATCACCTGCTGAGTAGAGCACATACTTGGTGTTTGTGCCTTCCTTGCCAGGAATCTCCTTAGGCATGATGCGGAAAGTACCGTCGGTGAGTTGCTCAATGCGCCAGAGTTGCTCAGGAGCACCAGTGAAGGAAGGGACGGTAGTTACTTCCACATCCTCTGTGGCAGCGAGAGCACGGTCTGTACCAGCAATGGTGATCTTGAAGTATGGATTGCTCAAGTAACCACCTGCCTCTGGAACGGCTGTGATGGTCCACTTCTGGTGAGGACGGAACATGTAGTCACCGATGCGGGCAGGAATATTGCCTGAAGGCCATGTGCTGATGACATCTTCCAGTTTCTGTTCAGCCACGGGCTGAGGAGGAGCGGCATTAGCCTGCTGACCACCGCCGAAGCCACCGAAACCACCTGCACGTGCCACGTTCATACGAACGAAATCAACGGCAAGTTCGAGGGCATAACCACGACGCTCAGATTCAATCTCATAGGTGCCTTCTTTGAGTTGGTCACCACCGATAGGCCATCCATTCTTCCAAAGGAGAGGACGAACTGCCAATGTGGAGCGGCCACCCATGTCGAAGTCAGCCTCCCAGTGGAATGACATCACCTCAACACCTTCGTCGATGATGGTGCGTCCGAAGTGTCCGGCACCCGTCTTGCGGTCGCCTGCAGCAATGACCATCTTGCCACCACCATGATACATGTCACGACCTACATTGTCGATGTATGGACCTTCTGGGCTCTTGGAACGACCCACCACAATATTATAAGTAGAGTTCACACCGTCGCAGCAAGTGCCGTGAGTGCCGAGCAGGTAGTACCAACCATCTCTGTAGATGAGGTCAGAAGCCTCACAGTCGATGGCGATATCTTTCTCCTTGTTGCCGCTCTTACGGAAACCTGTGGCTGGATCCAACTCGATGAGACGGATGGTGCCGAAGTAAGTACCGTAACTTACCCACAGACGACCTGTGGTTGGGTCGAGGAGTGCACCTGGGTCGATGGCGTCTTGGTCTTCCATACCGTCAGAGTAGCAAACCTCCACACCTTCAGACCACTTGAAGTCGGGTGACTTAGGGTCGAGGGTCTTGTTCCACATGGTGAGGATGCGGCCAGCGTGACCACCACCAAGACCACCACCTGTGGCACCGTAGATGCAGAGGTAACGATCACCAATCTTAATCATATCGGGGGCAGCACCGCCACCAGGACGCTCTGCGCCGCTGTGCCAGTTCCATCCGTCGTCGGTGATGATACCGCCACCACCTGTGCCGAATGTGTACCACTTGCCATCACACTCAGCCAGTGTGGAGGGGTCGTGGATGAAGGGTTGTCCTGATTGTGCTGATGCTGTTGCTGCCACAATCAATGTGCTGGCAGCCAATATAGTGCGAAGTATTTTCATGCTCTTATTTGTTGTTGATTATTGTATAGTTTTTAACAGGGTTACCTTTCTCATCGAGGAAACGAACGCAGAAATCGCTCATACCTGGGCCATTGATGATGGCACCACGCAGCACGTTGCGTCCCTTCTTCAGGGTGATGCGTTTTGACATCGCATCGTCCTTCACCATACGGCGGTCGCCTGAGAGTAACAATGTCTCTTCACCGTTGAGCCACCACATGGAAGCGGAGTTGGAACCGACAGCCAGACGAACGTCCTTGATTTCCTCAGGACAGTCGATGACGGTAACTGCCCAGAAGAGCACGCCATACACTTGTTCACCATACTTTTCAGCAAAGCGGAAGAGTTTCACGTTCATGTTCTCGCTGTCGAGTGCATGCCATGTGAGTGTCTGCTTCACAGTTTTCACCTCTGGTTGTGCGGGCTGAGCCTGCTGGCCAAATCCACGGCCGAAGCCGGCAGGAGCCTGTTCCTGCTTGAACACAGCTTGTACTTTCTGACCATCCTTTGGAAGAATAGTCTGCTGGCCCTTGAAGTATTCTCTGTTGAAGTGCTCGCGCAAATAGCTGTCAGTGAAGACAGTGTTGCCGCTGTTAGGCTTGTTGATTGGCTCCAAGAGCATCCAGCGGTGGATAAAACCTTCGCTGTCTGGTGCAATTGCTGCTGATATGGATGGTGAGAAGTACTTAGGACGATTCTTGAACAGAACATAATCCACTGCTACTTCTGCATCGCCATCGTTGGTGATCACAAGGTCAGTCACACCCTTTGGCACATAGTTCAAAGTGGTAGTCTGGGTGAGCCACTGACCTCTCATGTCACGACGGAATCTGCCCATCATGCCACCACCGCCAGCAGGAGCATTGGGCGTCTCTGGAGGAACGATGTTGTCGAGCGTGATTTTGGCAATCACCTTGCCTGTGGCACTCTTTTCGCGGATGCTGAATGTTGTGTTGCCGCTTGCCTTAACGCTCATGATGAGGTAACTGTCACCTGTAATGTCGCTGAAATCAACGTCGTTGTAACGGAGCCAACTACCCTTCTTGGGCAGTGCAGCCTGATAACTACGGAAGGTGTTGACTGTGTCGATGAGTTGTGTAGTCACATCGCTGCTTGCCTCGCTGTAACGGTCAATCTCAATCTTCTCAGTTGCCTTGTTGATACCAACACCACGCATGGTGGGCTTCACCTCCTGAATGGTACCGTCGGCGTTGAAGGTGAGTTTGTCGATACATACAGAACGACGCTTGTCATCGCTTGGCGAGAAGTCGTTGTGATGATAGAAGAGATACCACTGACCCTTGTAGTTGATGATGCTGTGGTGGTTGGTCCAGCAACCATTAGCATGTTCAGCCATGATGAGTCCCTTATATTCGTATGGACCCATCGGGTTCTTACTCATGGCGTATCCAAGCACTTCGGTGTTTTCTCTTACATAAGGATATGTGAGATAATAGTTGCCATTGTACTCGAATGCGAAAGGACCTTCAGCCTGGCGGTTTGGAAGCCCTTCGAGACAGTTGGCACCCACCATTTCCATCTCACGATTACCAAACTTGACCGTCGTCTTTGGATTGTCGTCGGCAAGTTCTTTCATGTTCTCCTTGAGTTTGGCGCAACGTCCATTGCCCCAGAAGATGTAGGCATTGCCGTCAGATGCTTGAAGCACACAGGGGTCAATGCCGTTGATGCCCTTGATGGGTTCTGGTTCGGGAATGAACGGACCCTCAGGATTGTCGGCAATGGCTACACCTACAGCAAAACCACCACCTGCAGCAGGAGCGGATGGAAAATAGAAATAGTACTTTCCATTTCTGTAAACGCAGTCAGGTGCCCACATCGAATAGGAGTTGGGTCTCACCCAAGGCACCTTGTTCTGTGTAACAATCATACCATGGTCTGTCCAGTCGGTTAAGTTTTCCGATGAGAACACGTGGTAGTCTTCCATGCAGAACCAGTCCTGGCGCTGTCCGACAGGAGGTTTGATATCGTGCGACGGATAGAGGTACACCTTGTTGTTAAATACGCGCGCTGTAGGGTCAGCCGTGAATTGATTACGGATGACGGGGTTCTGTGCCGAAAGCGCAAGCGGCACACCCATCAGAACTAATGCAATTAGGTTCTTCATTGGCTAGTAATAAAGTAATTGATGATTTTGATAATAAATTTGTTAATAACAATTGTGAAAACTTTGTGCAAATATAGGAATAAAATTCTATCTGCAAGAAATTTTGTCACACTATTTCGTGAAAAAACAACATTCTTTCATGAGAATCCCCCATTTTATGTAAAATGTAACACCAAAAGAGGTTATAAAAAGAAAAAATGTCCCATTCACACTTAAAATTTGGCAAATGGCACTTATCGTAATGAATAAGTAAAGAAATCTCGTTTCTTTTTATGTGCATTCCTCTTTTTCATTCAAATATGAAGATAAAATGTAAGATAAATGTGGATTTATCGTGTTATTCGGATTTTTTTCTCTATCTTTGCATCCGCAAAAATGAATACACGCATACGACATATTCAACTATTCATGCTTCTCATGATGGCGTGGCTGCCAATTTCGGCGGAGAAGGTTCTCTCCGTTGAGGACTCGGTTGCTGCTGCGCCTCAGTTGGATTCCATCGAAGTCTCGATTCTTACATGTACTCCAGGCAAAGATATGTATGCGAAGTTTGGACACACAGCCTTGCGCATAAGGGATTACACCATGAATCGAGATGTTGTGTTCAACTATGGATGTTTTGACTATAACGCCACCAACTTTGTGTTAAAGTTTCTCTTGGGGAAAACGGACTATTTGCTTAATGCTGAAGAGTTTGGCTATCTAAAATATCGTTATGGAATGTTGGGGGATGGTGTGTCGGAGCAGGTGCTGAATCTGAATCAGGAGGAGGCTAACCGCCTGCTGGTCATGCTACTGGAGAATTTACGACCGGAGAATCAAGAATATCGATACAACTGGCTCTATGACAATTGCACGGAACGTGCTCGCGACATGATTGAGAAGGCTGTAGAAGGAAGAATTGAGTATGCGGGATTGCTGGATGAAGATGTGACGGTGCGCGACATGTTGCATAAATGTCTGAAAGAATCGCCTTGGGTGTCTTTTGGCATTGATGTGATATTAGGCGAAGAAATCGACCGAAAAGTAGATCGACGTGTCATGATGTTCCTCCCCGATGTGTTCAGGATGGAGGCAGATGGTGCCTATATTGTGAGGAATGACGGTGGGCGGTCTGAATACATTGCCAACAGAGATACAGTGTTGGAAGATGTGAATGCTCCAGACAAAACCTATTTTTTTCTTTCTCCTTTGTTTCTGTTCTCCTTGTTGCTGTTATGTGCGGTGTTGCTTTTCATTCAAGAGCTCAGAAGGAAAAAGTACACGGCATGGTTGGATGTGGTGATGCATACGTTTCAGGGGGTTGCTGGTTTATTGGTGGCATTCCTTTTCTTCTTGTCGGAGCATCCGGCTGTAGATAGCAACTGGTTGGTTGTCATGTTCAACCCCATCCCACTCTTCTATGCCGCATGGTTGCTCTATTGTTACAAAAAGGGGCGAAAGAACCTTCTCTCTTACGTCAATCTGGCTGTAACAGCAGGATTTATGATAACGATGGTGCTTTGTTTGCAATCCTTCAATCCTGCCATGTGGGTGTTGATGTCCAGTTTTTTAGTCAGAGCCTTATCGCAGGCTCATTTCACCTATCATAAAGGACGATGAAGAAGCAGATTCTTACAACATTTTTTGCCTCTATTGCAATGGCAGGCACGATGGCACAGACAGGTTCTGTGCCACGATTGGTTGTAGGTATATCCATCGATCAATTCCGTTCAGACTATCTCAACGCATTCATGCCGCTTTATGGCGAAGGCGGTTTCAAACTCTTGTTGGAGAACGGACAAGTTTATTCGAATGTGCAGTACCAACATGTGCCGCTTGACCGTGCTTCGGCAATTGCTTCAATTGTGACAGGCACTGTTCCTTACAATCATGGCATTATTGCAGAGGAATGGATGAGCCGCACGGAACTGCATACAAACTATTGTGTAGATGACCGCAACTTCAAGGGTGTGGAGACCAACGATGGTTCCTCGCCTAAGAATCTGTTGGTCAGTACGATTGGCGATGAACTGAAAGTCGCTACCAAGGGAAAGGCATTGGTGTATAGTGTGGCACCTTATCGTGAGGCAGCTGTTCTGGCTGCGGGACATACGGCCGATTGGGCTATGTGGATTGATAGCCAAAACGGAAAGTGGGCTGGCACTACCTATTATGGGCAGACTCCTTCTTGGTTCCGTTATCTTGACGGGAACGCAGTTGCGGACAAGATTTCGACGTTGACTTGGAAACCGACAAATGATGTGGTCGGCTCCTATAATTATTATTTACTGACTGCTCAAAAGCCATTTTCCCACCACTTCACGGCTGATAGCCGCTTCCGTGTGTTCAAGACTTCAGGGTTGGTGAACGAGGAGGTGACTCGTGCTGCACGTTCCTGTTTGGAGAACGGCAATGCCGGAATGGATGATGTGACAGACTTCCTGTCTGTATGCTATTATGCTGGTAACTTCCACCCTGATAATGCGGTGAGCACCACAACCGAACTGCAAGACACTTATATACGGTTAGACGCTGAACTCTCCACACTGCTGAAGAAAATAGACCAATTGGTAGGGCTTGACAAGACGCTCATCTATGTCACTTCCACGGGATATGACGAAGTGGACAACTCGGAGGAACTCTCCCAATACCGCATTCCAACGGGCGATTTCAATATCAATCGTTGTGCCACTTTGCTGAACATGTACCTTTGTGCCATGTACGGCAATGGACAGTATGTGGAAAGTTATTACCGCAATCAGTTCTATCTGAACCACAAACTCTTGGAGCAGAAGCAACTGAAACTGGCTGAGGTGCTCGAACACTGTGAAGATTTTCTCTTCCAATTCAGTGGTGTCCGTGATGTGTTCACTTCTCATCGCATCACCCAAGGTGCATGGACACCAGGCATCAGTGCCATTCGCAACGGCTTCAATCCCAAGTGCTCAGGCGACATCATCGTGCAGGTTTCCCCTGGATGGAACATTGTAGATGAAGACCGAAACACCAAACGGATGCAGCGCGACTCATTCTTTGAGTTCCCGCTCATCTTCTTTGGATATACGATAAAACCTGAGAAAGTGGCGACTCCCGTCACAGTCGATTGCATCGCACCGACGGTAGCACACCACATTCGCATCAGAGCACCGAATGCATGCTCCTCTGCCCCACTCTTTTGAAAAGATTAGATAGACTAGATATTCTAGAAGGGCTAGAAAAGCTAGAGAAACTAAATAAAGAACCAACCAAACGAAACAAAAATAATATAAAATATGGGATTTTCATTGAATAAACTGCTCAGCACATTGTTTGGCAATAAGGCTGCTCGCGACATCAAGGAGATTCGCCCCATCGTGGAGCAAATTCTTGCTGTGGAACCTGAGATTCAGAAACTCAGCAACGACGAACTGCGTGCCAAAGTGGATGAGATTAAGGCTCAACTACAAGATAAAGTAAAGGAAAAGCGCAACGAGATTGCAGAACTGAAGAATAAGATTCAGGAGACAGAGATAGACAAGCGTCAACCTATCTTTGAGGCTATCGACAAGAAGGAAACGGAAGTGCTTGACCTCTTTGAGGAAGGACTGACCGAGGTGCTTCCTACGGTATATGCCATCGTGAAGGACACGGCCCGCCGTTTTGCTGAAGCGGAGAATGGCGACATCATCGTGACTGCCACAGACTTCGACCGCGACCTCTCCATCGAACACGACTTTGTCGATATTGAGGGCGACAAGGCCATCTGGCACAACCACTGGGTGGCCGGCGGCAACGAGATGACATGGAACATGATTCACTACAACGTGCAGTTGTTTGGTGGCATTGTGTTGCATCAAGGCAAGATTGCCGAGATGGCAACGGGTGAAGGTAAAACCCTTGTGGCTACTTTGCCTGTGTTCCTCAACGCCCTGTCGCGCAATGGTGTCCACGTGGTCACCGTCAACGACTATTTGGCCAAGCGTGACTCCGAGTGGATGGGTCCGCTCTATATGTTCCACGGACTCAGCGTCGATTGCATCGACAAGCACCAACCCAACTCTGAGGCTCGTCGCAAGGCTTATCAGGCGGACATCACTTTCGGAACCAACAACGAGTTCGGCTTCGACTATCTGCGCGATAATATGGCGATGGCACCGAAAGACCTCG
The DNA here is from genome assembly GCA_900316975.1 of uncultured Prevotellaceae bacterium. Classification (GTDB taxonomy): domain Bacteria; phylum Bacteroidota; class Bacteroidia; order Bacteroidales; family Bacteroidaceae; genus Minthosoma. The sequence goes on from ONFA01000050.1 coordinate 9,874, forward strand.
TGCAGCGCATCCACAACTATGCCATTGTCGATGAGGTCGATTCCGTACTGATTGACGATGCCCGTACCCCACTCATCATCTCTGGCCCCATTCCGAAGGGCGATGTGCAGATGTTTGAGGAGTACTGCCCCATTGTGGAGCAACTTGTTGAGGCACAGCGTCGTTTGGCCCAGAACTATCTCAGCGAGGCCAAGAAACTCATCGAGTCGGACAACAAGGACGACGTGACCGCTGGCTTCCTGTCGCTCTTCCGTGCCTACAAAGGTCTTCCAAAGAGCAACGCACTCATTAAATTCCTCTCTCAGCCAGGTATCAAGACTGGACTTTTGCAGACAGAGGAAATCTATATGGAAAACAACAACCGCCGTATGCCAGAGGCGATTGAACCCTTGTTCTTCGTGGTGGATGAGAAGTTGAAGTCTGTGGAAATGACTGACAAGGGTAACCAACTCATCGCCAACATCGTGAAGGACGATACCTTCTTTGTGTTACCAGACATCACCACCCAGTTGTCAGAGTTGGAGAACGAGAAGTTTGAAAACGAAGACGACAGACTCGCCAAGAAGGATGCCCTCATGCAGGATTACGCTCTCAAGGCTGAACGTGTACACACCATCCAGCAGTTGCTGAAGGCATACACCATGTTTGTGAAGGATGACGACTACGTCATCATGGATGGCGAAGTGAAGATTGTCGATGAACAAACAGGTCGTATCATGGAGGGCCGCCGCTGGAGCGACGGACTCCATCAGGCTGTAGAAGCCAAGGAGCGTGTGAAGGTGGAGGCTGCCACTCAGACCTTCGCCACCATCACCCTGCAGAACTACTTCCGCATGTATCACAAACTGGCAGGCATGACGGGTACTGCCATCACGGAGGCTGGCGAGTTCTGGGACATCTACAAACTCGATGTGGTGGAGATTCCTACCAACCGTCCCATCGCCCGCATCGACATGAACGACCGTGTGTATAAGACCAACCGCGAAAAGTACAACGCTGTGATTGAGGAAATTGTGAAGATGCGCAACAGTGGTCGCCCCACCCTCGTGGGCACTACATCGGTCGAGATTTCCGAGTTGCTCTCCCGCATGCTCTCCATGCGCAAGATACCCCATCAGGTGCTCAATGCCAAACTCCACCAGAAGGAGGCCGACATTGTGGCACAGGCTGGTCAGAGTACCCTCGGCGAAGTCGTCAACCCCGACGGAACAAAAGAGGAAAAGATGTTAGGAGCCGTGACTATTGCCACAAACATGGCAGGTCGTGGTACAGACATCAAACTCTCCGATGAGGTGAAAGCTGCCGGAGGTCTTGCCATCATCGGTACTGAACGGCATGAGAGCCGCCGAGTGGATAGGCAGTTGCGTGGACGTTCTGGCCGTCAGGGCGACCCGGGTTCCTCTGTCTTCTATGTGTCATTGGAAGACAAACTCATGCGCCTCTTTGCCAGCGACCGCATCTCCAAAGTGATGGATCGTCTCGGATTTGAGGAAGGTGAAATGATTGAGCACAAGATGATTAACCAGAGCATCGAACGTGCCCAGAAGAAGGTGGAAGAGAACAACTTCGGCATCCGAAAGCGTCTGCTCGAATATGACGATGTGATGAACAAGCAGCGTAAGGTCATCTATGAGCGTCGCCGCCATGCCTTGATGGGTGAACGTATTGGCATGGACATTGCCAACATGATTTGGGATCGTGTGGTTCATATTCTCAGCAATGGTGACTACGAAAGTTGCCGTGAGGACTTCCTGCGCATCTTTGGTATGGACATTCCGTTCGACATGGAAAAGTTTGAGGCAGAGACCCGTGAAAAACTTGAAGACGAGGCTTTCGACATTGTCATCGACTCTTTCAAGAAGCGTAGTGCACGACTTGCATCGGTTGCCTTTCCCGTCATCAAAGACGTCTATGAAACCAAGGGAAGCATGTATGAGAATATTCTCGTGCCCATCACCGACGGACGTCATGTCTATCAGATTAGCATTCCTCTCAAGGAGGCTTACGAGACACAGGGAAACTCCATTCTTGTTGCCTTCGAGAAAGCCATCCTGCTTCACACCATCGACGATGCATGGAAGGAGAACCTTCGTGCGCTTGACGAATTGAAACAGTCCGTGCAGAATGCGTCCTATGAACAGAAAGACCCACTTCTCATCTTTAAGTTAGAGTCTGTCAATTTGTTCGATACGATGGTCAACGAAATCAATGATGGCACGATTTCTGTACTCATGCGCTGCTCCATTCCTATTGCTCAAGAACGTGACGTGCAGCAAGCACCCGCAGCCGGTATGGATGAGCCCAAACAGCACCTTACAGAGAGTCATCAGAATCTTGATGAGCCATCAGAGACCCAGCGTCAGCAGGCACAAGCCGCAGGAACAGACACTCGTGCTCGCCAACCTATAGCACCAATTGTCAATAATGGTCCTAAAATCGGACGCAATGACCCATGTCCTTGTGGCAGTGGTAAGAAATATAAGAATTGTCATGGGCGTGGGTTGTAAAATCACACGCTGATGACAATAACAACAGGGAGGGGATGAGCCAATTGGTTCATCCCCTCCCTGTTGTGTATATGATTGCGATCCTTTTATCCCTGCTGATGGTTGATACAAATACCTTGTAGATACCATTCGTAGAGGCGGTGAATGCCCTCGTCAATCTCGATGGTGTGGTGCCAACCAAGACGATGGAGTTTAGACACGTCAGTAAGTTTCTTTAAGGTGCCGTCTGGTTTTGTAGCATCCCATCGGAGTTCGCCCTTGAAACCAATCTCCTGCATGATACGCTCAGCCACTTCCTTGATGGAAATTTCCTTTCCTGTACCCACATTGATGTGGCAGTTGCGGATTTCCTTGATGCCGTCGCGGTTAACAATGAAATCACTCTTCTCAACCACATCCTTGAAATCGACGTTGAGGAGACAATAAACGGAGGCGTCTGCCATCTCTTCACTCCAAAGGAACTCACGCATCGGTGAACCTGTTCCCCAAAGGGTAACTGCTTCAGGAGTAATGCCATAATGACGAAGTACTTGAAGAATCGTGTATTCATCGCTCATGGAGGTTGCCATGATGGTTTGGCATGCCTGAGAATGAGCCTCTTCCTGTGCGCCTTGTCCATCCACCATCTTAGGCACTTTCATCGATACGGGGCGAAGACCGAGATCTTTACGGACTGCCTCCCAATCGCCCTCGTTGAGGCACTTTGCCAAATGAATCTTGCGAATCATGGCAGGGAGAACATGAGAGTTCTCCAAGTGAAAGTTGTCGTTGGGACCATAGAGGTTGGTCGGCATGACGGCGATGTAGTTGGTGCCATACTGGAGGTTGAACGACTCGCACATTTTCAAGCCAGCAATTTTGGCGATAGCATAAGGCTCGTTGGTGTATTCGAGAGGTGATGTGAGCAGACAATCCTCAGGCATCGGTTGGGGTGCTTCACCTGGATAAATGCAGGTGGAACCGAGGAAAAGCAGTTTCTTCACGCCATGCTTCCATGCCTCGCCAATTATGTTCTGCTGAATCTGCAAATTCTGATAGATGAAGTCTGCACGATATTGCAGGTTCGCCATGATACCTCCTACATGAGCAGCAGCCAAAACGACGGCATCGGGCTGTTCTTCGTCGAAGAATTTCTTCACAGCCACAGGGTCAAGCAGATCCAACTCTGCATGTGACTTGCCAACAAGATTGTCGTAACCGCGTTTTTTGAGGTTGTTCCAAATGGCAGAACCGACCAAACCATGATGACCTGCCACGAATATCTTAGATTTCTTATCTAAAGCCATAACTCTTTATTTCACAAGTCCTTTCTCCAAATATTCAGCCAAGTTGGTTCTCATCACCGATGCTACATGGTCGGCTGCCACCTTCTCCATATCGTGCTTCACCATGATGGAAACGAGTTGTTCGAAAGAGGTTGACTGCGGATTCCAACCAAGTTTTTCTTTTGCCTTGGTAGGGTCTCCCCAGAGATTGACCACATCAGTAGGACGGTAGAAGTCGGGGCTGACCTCAACGAGAGTCTTGCCTACAAGGTTGTCGGGACCCGCAATGCAGATGCCCTTCTCATCCATGCCCTCACCCTCAAACTTCAGTTCGATACCAGCAGCCTTGAATGCATAGTAAGCGAACTCACGCACAGAATGCTGAACACCTGTAGCGATGACGAAATCTTCAGGTTTCTCCTGCTGAAGGATGAGCCACATACACTCCACATAGTCTTTTGCATACCCCCAGTCACGAAGTGAGGAGAGGTTGCCCAAGTAGAGTTTGTCCTGCTTGCCCTGTGCGATACGTGCAGCGGCAAGCGTAATCTTGCGGGTCACGAAAGTTTCGCCACGACGTTCTGACTCGTGGTTGAACAGAATGCCAGAGCAGCAATACATATTGTAAGCCTCACGGTATTCCTTCACAATCCAGAAGCCATAAAGTTTTGCCACTGCGTAGGGAGAATATGGATGGAAGGGTGTCTTTTCATTCTGGGGGACTTCCTCCACCTTGCCATACAACTCGGAAGTGGATGCCTGATAGATGCGGCACTTGTCAGCCAATCCGCAAAGGCGTACGGCCTCCAGCACACGAAGCACGCCGACAGCGTCAACGTCTGCCGTGAACTCAGGCGAGTCGAAACTTACCTGCACGTGCGACTGGGCTGCAAGGTTATATATCTCAGTGGGTTGCACCTTGCTGACCACTTGGAGCATCGACATGGAGTCGCCCAAATCAGCGTAGTGCAGGTGAAAGTTCGGAGTGCCTTCAAGGTGTGCAATACGCTCACGGTAATCGACAGATGAACGGCGAATGGTGCCGTGCACTTCGTAACCCTTTGCAAGAAGAAACTCCGAAAGGTATGAACCGTCCTGTCCGGTGATACCTGTAATTAATGCAACTTTTCTTTCCATAGATTTTTAAGTCTTGATCATTATATATTCACATATTCAACTTTCGCAAGTTTTAGTTTATTGGAGTTAAAGGAGTTAAAAGGAGTTATCGCTCCGCTCAGGAGTTAAAAGCCGATACTCTGCCAGCAGCAT
>ONFA01000018.1 GCA_900316975.1 uncultured Prevotellaceae bacterium
ATGCCGCTAATTACCTAATATTTAGACAATTATTTTTATAATTATTTCGTCGAACTCACGTTAAATTATTTTTGTTGGAATTCGTCGAACTTACGTTAATGTAAGAACAGATGGCGTCTTTGTGATGTATGTAGATTCCAAATCCCTTAAAACATCCAGTAACACTGAATTGAAGGCAAAATTGCGTGAAAAGGCAATAGTTGAGTGATGTAAAGAGCCGACATTTCGGCTCTTTTTTATATACATTCCTCCCGACATTATAGAGATTATGTTCATAACGCAACAGCACACATCAAGAAATAAAAGAAAGAAATGATGATGGCAGGAAGAATCATATAGATTTTAGCGAATAATTCATACGTATGACTGACATAAAAGAAATGTGGAAGTCATGAGGGAAGGAATACGTCAGTCATGAGGATGAGGATGAGGATGCGAATGTAGCATACATACGGTAATAATGATAGGAGACATGACATGGAGGGTGAGAAAGAAGGTCGAGTGTGTCTTCCACTTGTACAAATAAGTGTATTCCACAAGCGCATGTAAGTCTTGCCCACAAACGAGTGTAAGTCTTGCCCGTAAACGAACGTAAGTGTCCCTCACAAACGAGTTGCAAAACGTGGAATAGTCTACATTTTATGCCAAAAGTGTAGAATATTCTACGTTTTTCAGATTTTCTTAGACTTTTTTGTTTGCATTGAAGAAAAAGAGGTATCTTTGCAGTTGGGGACATTATTTCCTTTATTATTGAAGATCGTTGGAATGAGACATCTACACATTATATTATATATAGGGATGCTGGCAACATTGTTGGGCGTCACCTCGTGCACAAAATGTGGCACAGCGAATGAGGAGGACAAGCCGAAGGTGGAGTCGGTGATTCTGTCGCGCATCAAGCAGAAGGCTGACTTGGTGACGACAGAGGTGAAGGTGAGAAAGTTGGCAATTTATGATTCGAGCAAACATGAGAAGTTCGAGTTGAAAGATCCGAGGACATGGAAGTATGGGGAGAGGAAGTGCATCGTGCCTGTGGATGTGACGATTAAGTATGGGTATGACTTGCGCGACTTGACGATAGATGATGTGAAGTTGACGGATGACAGTACGGCTGTGGTGATTCTGTTGCCAGAACCGAAGGTGGTTGATTCGGGTTATGAGGCAAAGGTGGATGAAAAAGCCATCGTTCGGATGTCATCGGGCATGAGGGACAGAATCAGCCATGAGGAGGTGGACCAACTGATGCAGCAGGCTTACAGGGCTGTGATGAGGGAGGACTTTTCAGCAATGGTGAACCGAGATATTGAGAACAATGCCAAGGTGGTGTTTGAAGCGATTGTGCGTGGAATTGGGATGAAGAATGTGGAGGTGATTGTGCGGAGGAAGGAGGAATGGGGAAACCGCTGAATGCAAGCAGTATGACAGATATGAAAAGGAGAAGTTGGATCGTGGCTGTGTGTGCAGCCGTTGTGGTGGTGGGCATTGTGTGTGCAGTGCTCATCAAGCGGTGTGTGCAGAGGGGTGTGGAGGAGATTCCGATGGAGGAGACGATGGCGAGCATTGAGGAAATTCGTCCACGAGGGGAGATTTATGTGTGCAGCGCGATGATGGAGGATTTCACATTGCAACGTGCAACGGAAAGGAATTTCATCTTGCCTGACGAGGAGCATTCGTGTGTGCAGACGATGACGCAGAAGTGCAGTTACATGATTGACCTTGACAAGGTGGAATATGAGGCAGAGGACTCGACAAAGACGATATATGTGAAGTTGCCAGACGTGGAGTATGTGGCGACGACACAAAGCACATCGTTCCTGTCGGATGACGGGAACTATTGGGCTGAGCATTTGCCAAACACGAATGCGATGAAGAGGAAGGTGGAGGGGCAGATAAGAAGGAGATTTGACACGCCAAGCAACAGGAGGAAGGCGGAGAGATATGCGGAGGATGCGATTAGTGAGGTGATGAGGAAATTGGGATATGAGGTGGAGTTTGTGAGAAAGCTGGAGAGGAGGAAAGAGTGAAAAAGAGCTGCGGGAAAACCGCAGCAGGCAGGTATGGAGAGTGAAAAGGGCGGCGGGAAAAACCGCAGCAGGCAGGTAGGGGGAGTGAAAAAGGGCGGCGGGAGAACCGCAGCAGGCAGGTAGGGGGAGTGAAAAAGGGCGGCGGGAGAACCGCAGCACGCAGGGGGAGTGAAAAGGAAGGAGAGGAGCGCAAGCATGGCATGCTTGCAAACGAAACCAATAAAACGAGAAGTTAGGAGAGAGAGGGAAGAGAAAAAGTGAAAAGTGAAAAGTGAAAAATCTAAGTTACTTTTGTAGATGAAGGATAGAGACGCCCTTGGTGGGCGTTTCTTTCGTTCATACGGCGACGAAGTTTTGCCACGAACTCATGGTTTTTCAAGCCCCAGCCTGGAATGGCAAGGAGGCTGGAGGGGGACTGGGAAACGAAGCGTTCGAGGATGAGGTCGGGACGGAGGCGTTCGATGAAGTCAATAACGAGGTCAATGTATTCGTCGGGGGTAAAGAGATGGAAGTCGGAGGGATGTTCTGCATATTCCTGCGCCATTCGGGTGCCCTTGATGAGTTGGAGTTGGTGGAGTTTGAGGGTGGTGAGAGGGAGAGCGGAAAGGACTTCGGCTTCGTGAAGGATGGCTTCCCTACCCTCTCCAGGAAGGCCGAGGATGAGGTGAGCACCAACGGGGATGCCCCGAGCGGCTGTGCGGGTAATGGCATCGACGGATTGGGCGTGGTTGTGGCCACGGTTGATACGCGACAGCGTCGCGTCATAGGCGGACTCGATGCCGTATTCGACGAGAAGGAAAGTATGGCGATTTAGTTCTTCAAGATAATCCAAGAGAGCATCGGGCATGCAGTCGGGACGAGTGCCGATGACAAGGCCAAGAACGTCGGGCACAGAGAGGGCTTCTTCGTATTTGGCCTTTAAGTTGGCCAAAGAGTCGTAGGTGTTGGTGTAGGCTTGGAAATAGGCCAGATATTTCATCTCCGGGTACTTCTTGGAAAAGAATTGCTTGCCTTCTTCAAGTTGTTGGGTGATGGTCTTCTCGGTGATGCAATAGTCGGGATTGAAGGTCTGGTTGTTGCAATAGGTGCAGCCACCCGTGCCCACCCTTCCATCACGATTGGGGCAGGTGAAGCCAGCGTTGAGAGAGATTTTCTGCACCTTCACACCCAACTGTTCTTTCAGCCAAAAACCATATTCGTTGTATCTTTCCATTTTACAAATAAGCATCAATCGGACACAAAGTTAAAGATTTCTTGCAAAACAAGTAAAAAAATCAAGAAAAAACCTTGTCATTTTGACAAAAAGCCGTACCTTTGCAAGCCGATTTATATCGAGAGGTGGCGAAAGTCGCCTCGTGCTCTGTGTGGATAGCATCGCTCACATAGGTGGGAGTGCGGTCCGTGAAACGCAGAAAACCCAAAGGGAAACCGATGGGCACAGTACGTCAGTCGCACGGCAACGTCGAGCTGACAGCGAACACACTTTATTAATTATTAAAACCAAAAGGTTAAATGCAATCAAACAGTTTCAAGACAAGCTACATCACCCCTGAAGCAGCAGAAAAGAAGTGGGTGGTAGTGGATGCTGCAGGACAGACTCTTGGTCGTTTTGCATCCAAAGTAGCACAGGTACTTCGTGGTAAGTACAAGCCTGTTTTCACTCCCAACATGGACTGTGGAGACAATGTAATCGTTATCAATGCCAACCAGATTAAGGTTACTGGTGCCAAGGAAACTCAGAAGGTGTACATCACTTTCTCTGGTTACCCAAGCGGTCAGCACAAGGCAACTTATGCTGAGATGGTGAAGCGTCCAAATGGATACGAGAAGGTGCTTCGTCACGCAGTGAAGGGCATGCTTCCCAAGGGCATCCTGGGCAACAAGATTCTGAAGAATCTCTACATTTTCGAAGGCGCAGAGCATGACAAGCAGGCTCAGAAGCCAGTAACACTTGATATTAACACCCTCAAATAAGCATTAGGTATATGGCAGTAGAATATATCCACGCAATTGGTCGCCGTAAGAGTGCCGTTGCTCGCGTGTACCTGGCAGAAGGTACTGGCAAAATCACTATCAACAAGCGTGAACTTGCTGATTATTTCCCATCAGAACTGATTCAGTTCGTGGTGAAGCAGCCTCTCAACCTCCTCGGTGTTGCAGAGAAGTATGACATCAAGGCAAACCTCACAGGTGGTGGCTATACGGGTCAGAGCCAGGCACTTCGCCTCGCTATTGCTCGCGCATTGGTGAAAATCAACGAAGAAGACAAGAAGGCACTTCGTGCTGAGGGCTTCATCACACGTGATGCACGTGCTGTTGAACGTAAGAAGCCAGGTCAGCCAAAGGCACGCCGTCGCTTCCAGTTCTCTAAGCGTTAATATTATTAGATGGGCTAGATTCTCTAGAAAAACTAGTAAAACTAGAATGACTGGAGAAACTAGAGACAATAAAGATAATCGTTTAGTATCTAAACTTGCAGGCTCTCTCATGAAAAGGGCGACCTGCGGGTTGGTTAAACAAACATTAACTCAAAAAGAAAGTAAACAAACAAAACAATTATGGCAAGAACAGATTTTGATTCTCTTCTCGCAGCAGGTGCCCACTTCGGCCACCTCAAGCGTAAGTGGAACCCCGCTATGGCTCCTTACATCTTCATGGAGCGCAATGGCATTCACATCATCGACCTTCACAAGACAGTCGCAAAGATTGACCAGGCTGCTGACGCACTGAAGCAAATCGCCAAGAGCGGCAAGCGCATTCTCTTTGTAGGTACCAAAAAGCAGGCTCAGGAAATCATCGCTGAGAAGGCTGCATCCGTTGGTATGCCTTACGTAACTGAACGTTGGCCTGGTGGTATGTTGACTAACTTCCCAACCATCCGCAAGGCTGTGAAGAAGATGGCTAACATCGACAAACTCTTGAGCGACGGTACTTACGATAAACTCTCAAAGCGTGAGAACCTTCAGATTCGCCGCAAGCGTGCCAAGTTGGAGAAGAACCTCGGTTCTATCGCTGACCTGACCCGCCTTCCTTCAGCCCTTTTCGTGGTTGACGTGATGAAGGAGCACATTGCTGTCAGCGAGGCAAACCGTCTGGGCATTCCAGTGTTCGCTATCGTTGATACCAACTCTGACCCACGCGACATCGACTTCGTGATTCCAGCAAACGATGACGCTGCTAAGTCTATCGACCTCATCCTTGGTGTTGTTTGCAACGCCATCAGCGAGGGTCTCGAGGAGCGCAAGGTGGAGAAGGCTGATCAGGAAGCCAACGCTGAGAAGAAAGAAGGCAAGGTTCCTGCAGTAGAGGCAGAGGAAGCAGCAGAAGAGGCTGTAGCAGAAGCACCTGCTGAAGAGGCTGAGGCTCCAGCAGCAGAGTAAAATAACATTATTAGAAGTTAAAGAAGTTATCGAAGTTAAAGAAGTAAAAGACGAGACTTGTTTTTGCAAAACATGAGTCTATCACTTCGAGCGAAACGATAACTCCTTTAACTCCATGAACTTCTAAAAAAAAATAAAAAAACTATGGCAATTACCATACAGGAAATCAACGAACTTCGCAAGAAGACTCAGGCAGGTCTCATGGACTGCAAGAAGGCTCTCACAGAGGCTAACGGCGACATGGAGGCTGCTATGGAAATCCTTCGCAAGAAGGGTCAGCTCGTAGCTGCTAAGCGTTCTGACCGTGATGCAGCAGAGGGTTGCGTACTTGCAAAGGTGGATGGCAACTATGGTGCAATGATTGCACTTAAGTGCGAAACTGACTTCGTGGCTAAGAATGCGGACTTCGTGGCACTCGCCACCAAGATTATCGACGCTGTTGTGGCAAACAAGTGCAAGAGCATGGATGAGGTGAATAACCTCACCATCGATGGCGAGAACATCAAAGACGCAATCACCAACCGTTCAGGTGTGACTGGCGAGAAGATGGAACTCGACGGTTTCAACTATGTGGAAGGTGAGGACATCGTTGCCTACAACCACATGAACCAGAACTTCCTCTGCGCTCTCGTAGTGCTGAACAAGAAGGGCTTCGAAGAGGCTGGTAAGGGTGTGGCCATGCAAGTTGCTGCCATGTCTCCTATCGCCCTCGATGCAGATTCCGTTCCACAGGATGTGAAGGACACTGAGACTCGCAACGCTGTTGAGAAGGCTAAGCAGAACCAGATTGGCAAGGCTGTTGAGAACGCACTGAAGAAGGCTGGCATCAACCCTGCACACGTTGACTCTGAGGATCACATCGAATCTAACACCGCCAAGGGTTGGATCACTCCAGAAGAGGCTGCCAAGGCTCGTGAAATCAAGGCTACTGTTGCCAAGGAAGCTGAGGCTAACCTGAAGGAGCAGATGATTGAGAACATCGCCAAAGGTATGGTCGCTAAGTTCTACAAGGAGAACTGCCTCCTCGAGCAGGCTTACATCGATGATAACAAGGTTTCTGTTGCTCAGTACTTGAAGAGCATCGACAAAGACCTCACTGTTACAGACTTCAAGCGTTTCACACTCCGCGCAGAGTAAGAAAAAGATTCCCTCTTGCCCGGCTGGTCTCTCTCCCTCTATGGGGAGAAAGCCATGCAGGATGGGGACATCAATATGAAAGCGGGATGCACTCGAATGAATGCATCCCGCTTTCGTATTTTCCTGACAGACTACTGGCGTGACAATTTCTTCTCGTAGAACTTCACCTTCAGTGACAATTTCTCCTGTTGCTTTTTTGCAGCCACCAAATCGTGCATGGTCTGTGCAAGCGTATAGCACTTCGCCACGTCTTTCTTTTGGTCTTCAGAAAGTCCAGAAGGCAACAATGCCTGATAGTCCTCAGCCTCCATGTCCACCTCTGTGAAAGTGTATTGACGTTTTTTGTCGATAGAGACCAGTAACAATTTGCCTCCTTCCTCCACTTCTGAAAAGAAAGAGAAACGCTCCTTGCTTCCCTCGTAGGCAGGCAAGACATAATAGCCTGTAGTTTGGTATTTCTCCTGCTTCTCAAAGACGAACTGCTTCTTCAAGTCAGCCAGTTCAAACTCCTTGAAGGTCGCCACGCTGTCTGCACATGCCCAATCAAGACGAGCCTGAGCCAACTCTAACGAGTCATTCCGACGGATTTCAGCCTTTCGCTGTTCCACCATCGAGGGACGATTCTCACAACCACATAACAGGGCTAATAGTCCTACTACATATACGATTCTTTTCATGCCATCTTTCTTTTGATGAGGCAAAGGTAGTAAATCTTTACCACTTTCATGCAAAAAAAGTGACCACAATGGTTTCTTTTTTCTTTTTTTTCCCTATCTTTGCACTATATAATGTAAATGTCTCATAAAAACAGAATCAGATGAAAAAGTTATTCCTTTTCGCCTTAACAGCAATCATGTTTTCTTGTGGCAACAAGCCCGCAAACAACAACGAATCGGTTGCAGATGTAGCCACGGACTCTACAGAAGTGGCAGCCAGTGAACCTTCTGCACGTGACGGATACACCTTTGAGACTTCGTTTCGGAAGGACGAGAATGGCCAATGCGATGCGCTGATCTTGACCTGCAAGAAAGGCGAGAAGACACAAGAGTTTGTTTGCGAATTCAACTGGCCGAAGGATAAAGACTTACTGGGAGAGTCGGGTACCATTGAAGAAGAAGACATCAACTTCGACGGAATTCCAGACGTGGTGGTCTGCTTGGGCGATTTCGGAGTAGGTGACTCATACTTTTTCTATGATGCGTTGGTGTGGAACAACAACGACAACTGTTTTGAACAGGTAGAAGAATACAGCGGTATCGCCAATCCTGTCATTGATACAGAGAAGAAAATGATTGTCAGCGAATACACGAATCTGGAAGGAAGCACTTATCGCGAAGAATATGCATGGAAAGATGGGAAACTGACGATGATTGACAGTTCAAGCGAAAGCAGTGACGATGCTGAAGAAGAGTAAAAAATAAACACAGCCATGAAGATTCTCTCACACGAAGACATACTCCAACAACTCGACCACCCCTTCTTCCGTCTCATCTCCGACACGGCTGAAGAGTTGGCGCTGGAGTGTTATGTCATTGGCGGATGGGTGAGAGACCTTTATCTGGAGCGGCCATCGAGCGACATCGACATCGTGGTGGTTGACCCAACCCAACAAACCAAACGCCCGGGCATCGCCATCGCCGAAGCCCTGCGCCACAAGTTGGGCAAGAAGGCGCACATCGCCATCTACAAGAACTTCGGCACGGCACAATTGAAACACAAAAGTCTGGAGATTGAGTTTGTTGGGGCACGGAAGGAGAGTTACGATCGCAATTCACGAAAGCCTGTGACGGAAGACGGAACTCTGGAAGAAGACCAGAATCGTCGCGACTTCACTATCAATGCAATGGCACTCTGCCTGAACAAAGAGCGTTTTGGCGAGTTAGTTGACCCCTTTGACGGATTGGCAGACTTGGAATACAAAACCATCGCCACCCCACTCGACCCCGACATCACTTTCAGCGATGACCCCTTACGCATGATGCGTTGCATCCGCTTTGCAACCCAACTCGGTTTCCAGATTGAGGAAGAGACGTTTGACGCCTTAGGCCGTAACAAGGAACGCATCAAAATCATCTCGGCAGAACGAATAGCGGAGGAACTGAACAAAATTATCCTTTCTCCTATACCCTCAACGGGATTCGTTGAGTTAGAGCGATGTGGACTATTGCCGCTCATCTTCCCAGAATTGGCACAACTCCAAGGTGTGGAAACTAAGAACGGGAAGGCACACAAGAATAATTTCTATCATACACTGGAAGTGCTCGACAATGTGGCAAAGGCAACAGCCAACCCTAAGGACCTGCCAGAAGGCAATGGCACATGGGATTCCCCTAAAGACCATATCCTTTGGCTCCGCTGGGCAGCACTGCTCCATGACATCGGCAAGCCCAAGTCGAAACGCTTTGACCCGCTGCTCGGCTGGACCTTCCACAACCATAACGACATCGGCGAAAAGATGATACCAGGCATCTTCCGACGTATGAAACTGCCCATGAATGAGAAGATGAAGTTTGTGCAGAAACTTGTGCAACTCCATATGCGTCCCATCGCCATTGCCGACTCAGAAGTGACCGATAGTGCAGTGCGCCGACTGCTCTTCGATGCAGGTGACGACATTGACGATCTCATGCTCCTCTGCACAGCCGACATCACTTCCAAGAACGATTTGAAGAAGAAGAAGTTTGCCGACAACTACATCACGGTTCGTACTAAACTTGTTGAAATAGAAGAAAAAGACCGCATCCGTAACTTCCAGCCTCCTATCAGCGGTGAGGACATCATGGAGATGTTTGGCTTAAAGCCCTGCAAGGAAGTGGGTGTGCTGAAAACAACCATCAAGGATGCTATTCTGGACGGGAAGATTCCCAATGAGTATGAGCCCGCTGAAGCACTGCTCATTGAAGAAGCGAAAAAGATTGGACTCAACGTAATAACTAACTAAAAGAAACCTTTTATGAGAACATTAACGGCTCTAATTTTCAGCATTGTTCTGTTGACACAAACAGCCACGGCACAATCTGTCAGCAATGATAACCGAGCAACGGGAAAACAACTAACAGCAGACCTCACTGCTGCCATCACAAAAGTCAACGATTACTGGCTGAGTCATCACTCACCGAAATGTCGCGCCTTTTGGGATAATGCAGCCTATTTCACCGCCAATCAGAAGGTGTATGAGCGCACGCACAAGAAGGAATATCTCGACTATGCCCTCGCATGGGCTGAATACAATCATTGGAAGGGAGCCACACAGACCGACAAGAGCCAATGGCAATACAAGACATACGGAGAAGGCATGAACCACGTGCTTTTCGCAGACTGGCAAATTTGTTTCCAAGTGTATATTGACCTTTACAAACTGGAGCATCGTGCCGAGCGTATCGAACGTGCGCTGGAGGTGATGTGTCACCAGGCTTCCACGTCTGAAAAGGATTACTGGTGGTGGTCGGATGCACTCTATATGGGACTCCCCATCTTCTCGAAGCTCTACACCATCACGCACGACCAGAAACTGCTTGACAAGCAGTATGAGTGTTTCAAGTGGACAGACAGCCTGCTTTTCGACACCGAGGCACAACTCTATTATCGCGACGCCAAGTATGTGTATCCCAAGGTGAAGACTGCATGCAACGATGGCAAATCCTTCTGGGCGCGTGGAGACGGTTGGGTGCTGGCAGGCTTGGCACTCGTCTTGCAGGATCTTCCCCGAGACAGTAAATATCGTCCTTTCTACATAGACCGTTTCAAGAAACTGGCAGAAGGTGTTGCCCGCTGTCAACAACCAGAGGGACATTGGACACGTTCCATGCTCTGTCCCGACGATGCCCCAGGCTACGAGACTTCAGGCACAGCCTTCTTCACTTACGGACTTGTGTGGGGCGTGAACAACGGCATTCTGCCACGCGACAAATACGCACAAACCATCGCGAAAGCACGGAAGTATCTTTTCGAGGTGGCACTCCAGCCCGATGGCAGCATCGGGTATGTACAGCCTATCGGTGAGAAACCCGACCCGACGAAGACCGTCGATGCCCAATCGCAAGCGCCCTTTGGTACCGGTGCATGGCTTTTAGCAGCCTGCGAGTTCTACAATTATATTGTTGACCTCAGTTTAGCAGGAAGGATCGCAAATTAACAAACACCCGCGGCAATGGAAGGCGACCATATCAAAATCAACTACTGGCTCATGCCATTCTCGTGGCTTTACGGGTTTGTAGTAGGCATCAGAAATCTGATGTTTGATTTAGGTGTGCTCAAATCCCGAACCTTCAAATTGCCCGTCATCTGTGTAGGCAATATCACCGTAGGCGGAACGGGAAAGACCCCTCACACGGAATATCTCATCAGGCTTCTCTCCCAGCACCACCAAGTAGCTGTGCTTAGTCGCGGGTACAAGCGCAAGTCGAAAGGTTATGTGCTTGCAGCCAAAGACACCCAAGTGGCAACGATAGGCGATGAACCTTATCAGATGAAGCACAAATTTCCACAGATACACATGGCGGTTGACAAAGATCGCTGTCATGGTATCAGCCAACTGATGAGAGAGGGGGTGCAGCCTCCTACTGATGTTGTCATTCTCGATGATGCATACCAACACCGCTACGTAAAAGCAGGTCTCAACATCCTACTGATGGACTACCACCGCCTCATCTACTTTGACAAATTGTTGCCAGCAGGGAGGTTGCGTGAGTCTCCGTCTGGACGATTGCGTGCGAACATCATCATCATCACAAAATGCCCTCGCTACATCACCCCGATGGACAAAAAAGGCATCGAGCGCACTCTTGACCTGGAAAACTGGCAGAAAGTTTTCTTCACTACCTACCGATACCCTGAGAAGATGAACGTGGGCAAGAAACCATTGCTGGTCACGGGTATTGCCTCGCCAGAACAGATGGTGTACGACCTGAACAAAATCATTCCCCAATTTGACGTGATGAGTTTTCCCGACCACCACAATTTCACGAAGAAAGACATCGAAGCAATTCGGAAACGGGCAGCAGGACGCACCATCCTCACGACCGAGAAGGATGCCACCCGTCTGCATGGACTTGACAACGTGAAGGTCATCCCCATTGAGGTGGAGTTTCTGGACGGAAAAAGCAGTGAATTCAATCAGATTATTTTAGATTACGTACATAAACATTCACGCAACAGCGTACAAAACCAAGAAAACAAAGAATAAATGGCAACAGAAATAGCAACACTCGGTGAGTTCGGTCTGATCAAACAACTGACACAAAACCTTGAAATCAAAAACTCTGAAACAAAATACGGAGTGGGTGATGATTGTGCGGTGCTGAAATATGGCGAGGACAAGGATGTGCTTGTCACCACCGACCTGCTGATGGAAGGAGTGCATTTTGACTTGACCTACTTGCCCATGAAGCATTTAGGCTACAAGGCAGCAATGGTCAATCTATCAGACATTTATGCCATGGGAGGCATGCCTAAACAAATCACAGTCAGCCTCGCTTTGAGCAAGCGTTTCAGTGTTGAAGATATGGAAGATTTCTATGAAGGTCTTCGACTCGCCTGCGATGCACATGAAGTTGACATTGTTGGAGGTGACACCACCAGTTCACGCACAGGACTCGCCATCTCCATCACCGCCATCGGCGAAGTGGAGAAAGGGAAAGCCATCTACCGCAACGGAGCGAAAGAGACCGACCTCATCTGTGTGAGCGGTGACCTCGGAGCCGCTTATATGGGATTCCAACTATTGGAACGTGAGAAGGAAGTCTATTACAAGCAGATAGAAACTGCCAAGACCGACGCTGAGCGCATGGCGATTTCACAGCCAGACTTTAGCGGACGTGAGTATCTGCTCGAACGGCAGATGAAGCCCGAAGCACGACGCGACATCATCCTGCAGCTCCGCAAGGCTGGCATACGTCCCACATCCATGATGGATATTAGCGATGGACTCTCCTCCGAACTGCTCCACATCTGTACCCAAAGTCACTGCGGATGCCGCATTTACGAAGAGCGCATTCCCATAGACTACCAGACCGCTGTCATGGCAGAGGAACTTAACATGAACCTCACCACTGCAGCCCTCAACGGAGGCGAAGACTACGAACTCCTGTTCACGGTTCCCATTGCTGACCATGAAAAGGTGGAGCAGATGGAAGGTGTGAAACTCATCGGACACATCACGAAGGAAAGTCTTGGCTGTGCCCTCATCACACGAGACGGAGCAGAGTTTGAGCTGAAAGCGCAAGGATGGAACCCGTTGAAAAAATAAGAAGACATTATCAACAAATCAAAATAGTATTAACCATTCAAAAAACAAACACATGAGAGTAATTATTGAACCCGATTACGAGGCCCTCTCAAAATGGGCTGCCAATTATGTGGCGAACCGTATCATCGAAGCAAATCCAACGCCTGAAAAGCCTTTTGTACTCGGATGCCCCACAGGTTCTTCACCTCTTGGACTGTATCGTAACCTAATTGACATGTGCAGTGCAGGCAAGATTTCGTTCCAAAACGTCATCACGTTCAACATGGATGAATATGTGAAACTGCCAGAAGACCATCCTGAGAGTTACCACAGTTTTATGTGGAATAATTTTTTCAACCACATTGACATCAAGCCAGAGAATGTACACATCCTCAATGGTAATGCACCCGACCTCATCGCTGAATGCAACCACTACGAAGATATGATTGCCGAAGCAGGTGGCGTGGACCTCTTCATGGGCGGCATCGGTCCTGATGGACACCTTGCCTTCAATGAGCCAGGTTCTTCCCTCTCATCACGCACCCGTATCAAGACTCTCACCACCGACACCATCCACGCCAACAGCCGCTTCTTCGACAATGACCTCAGCCTCGTGCCTAAGCAGGCTTTGACCGTCGGCATTGGCACAGTGATGGACGCCAAGGAGGTGCTTCTCGTATGTAGCGGTCACAACAAGGCACGTGCCCTCAAGCACTGCATTGACGGCGACATCAGCCACAAGTGGACTTCTTCCATGCTCCAGATGCACCCGCATGCTATCGTGGTCTGCGACGAAGCATCTTGCGACGAGTTGACCGTAGGAACTTACAAGTACTACCTTGACAAGGAGCGCGGCAATCTGTAAGCAACATATTTCACTAAAAGAAGGGGTTGTGTCCAATGAAAACACAACCCCTTTCTTTGTATTCTTTCCTTTATTCCGATAAGAAATCCTCAACAAGAGCGTGAGCCTCAACTTGAGCAATTTCCAGATTATCGTTGATGATCACTTCATCAAAATTTTCCGCTTGAGAGAGTTCGTACTTAGCACGTTCAATGCGCTGTTCAATCACCTCTGGCGCATCGGTGGCGCGCTTTTCCAAACGGCTACGCAACTCTTCAATGCTGGGCGGCTGGATGAAAATGCTAAGTGCCCTTTTTCCATAAAGTCTTTTAATACGCAAGGCACCATTGACATCAACATCGAAGACAATGTTCTCGCCAGCAGCCAATTGCTTGTCCACCTGTGACTTTAGCGTGCCATAGAACTTATCTTTATAGACTTCTTCGTACTCGACAAACTCGTCGTTAGCAATCTTTGCCTTAAATTCTTCCGGGCTAAGGAAAAAGTACTCCACCCCATTCTGTTCCTCACCACGTGGCGCACGGGAAGTAGCAGAAACGGAAAAGTGAAGATTCAATTCTTCATCACCGCCATCAGCCATAATGCTGTTGATAATCGTCGATTTGCCCGAACCAGATGGGGCAGCAAAAATAATGAGTTTTCCTTCCATAATCATCACATGACGTTTAGTACTTGTTCCTTGATTTGTTCGAGTTCGTCCTTCATCTTCACCACGATATTCTGCATTTCGGCTTGGTTTGACTTGGAGCCTGTAGTGTTGATTTCACGTCCCATCTCTTGAGCGATGAAGCCCAATTTCTTGCCCTGGCCATGTCCGTCCGTCATCGTCTCAATGAAGTAATGAAGATGGTTTGTCAGACGCTGCTTCTCTTCAGAAATGTCCAATTTCTCAATATAATAAATCATCTCCTGTTCCAAACGGTTCTTGTCATAATCCACCCCGATGTTCTGTTCCAAAGCATCAAGGATGCGTTGACGAATTTTCCCTGTACGTTCTTTCTCATAAGGTTCAATAGATGCAAGCAGAGTGGCAATGTTGTCTATCTTCTCCTGGAACTTCTTTGCCAATGCCACCCCCTCTTGCTGACGAAAGGCCACCAATTCGTCCACTGCGCCCTCCACCGCCTTACGTGCATACGTCCATTCTTCATCGGAAAGTTCTTCCACATCATTGTGAGTGAACACATCAGGAAGACGAAGTAACGTACCATACCAATCTTCAGGCTGCGGAAGACCGAGTTCCTGCTGCATCTGCTCAATCTGCAATTTGTAGGAATGCAGCAATGTCATATTAAGAGGAGCAACGACGGATGCATCATCCTTCTCTATCCATAAGACAAATTCCACTTTTCCACGTTCCAACTTCTGTTGCATCATTTGGCGCATTTCCATTTCTTTCTCACGATAGATAGGAGCAATACGTGCCGTAATGTCAAGAGCCTTGCTATTCAACGATTTCACTTCTGCGTGAATCTTTTTTCCGTTATACTCTACGACGCACTTGCCGTAGCCTGTCATTGATTGTATCATGATGTTATACGTTAAATTTTGTGCAAAGGTACAAAAAAGAATCCTGATTTAGGGATTAGGATTTAGGAAATTACCTTCTATATGGCTTTTTTAATTCCAAAAGACTAATAAATCCTAAATCCTAATTCCCAATTCCCATTTTTTCACTACCTTTGCACTTACTTTGACTCAAAGTACATTCACGATGTCTGTAATTCTACATATTGAAACTTCAACCGACTTATGTAGCGTGGCCGTAAGTCAGGACAGCGCCATTATCTTTCAGACAGACAATCTGAAAGAGAAAGAAGGGACAGCGGCGAAAGGGACCAATCATGCGTCAATATTAGGCGTAATGGTGGACGAGGCACTTTCGTTCACAGACAACCACGCCATTCCATTCGACGCTGTTGCCGTGAGTGCAGGTCCGGGCAGTTACACAGGCTTGCGCATCGGTGTATCGATGGCAAAGGGGGTGGCCTATGGCAGAAACCTGAAATTAATAGGCTTACCCACTCTGGAAGTGCAGTGTGTGCCTGTCTTACTGGTGCATGACAACTTGCCCGACGATGCCCTGCTGTGCCCCATGCTCGACGCACGACGCATGGAAGTCTATACTGCTCTTTACACCCGTGCGCTAAAAACTGTGCAACCCATTGCACCTGTTGTGGTGGACGAACATTCGTTCGAGGAACAACTGAAGGAGCACCCCATCTACTTTTTCGGTAATGGTGTAGAGAAATGCAAGTCCATCATTCTGCATCCTAACGCTCATTTCCTTGACGGGGTCCCCTTACTTGCCAAGTACATGTCCCCATTAGCAGAGAAAAAGTTTCTGCAGGAAGAGTTTGAGGATGTGGCATACTTTGAGCCGAATTACCTGAAAGAATTTCAAGCAACTGTTGCAAAGAGCCTTTTATAAAAGAATTGAAAGATTGAACAGAATGGATTACAATACGAAAAGAGACAAACTCATCATGCCCGAATATGGCCGTGGCATTCAGCAAATGGTGGAACATTGCAAGACCATCGCTGACAAAGATGAACGGATGCTGTGTGCCAGAACCATCATCAACACGATGGCGAACATGGCTGAACAGACCGCAGACCGAGAGGACTTCCAAAAGAAACTATGGAACCACCTCGCAGCAATGGCACAGTATGACCTCGACATCGATTATCCTGTCGAGATTGAGCGTATGGACGATGAGGAAGCACGCCCCGAACGGCTTGCCTACCCTCAGCATCGCATCAAAAAACGCAACTATGGCACCATCGTGGAGCAATTTACCGAACACCTCGCAACAATGGAAGCAGGAAAAGAACGAGATGACCTGACCCTGATGGTGGCGAACCACATGAAACGCGACCTTTCCAATTGGAGCACAGACTCCATGAGCGATGAAAGAGTGGCAGATGACATAGCGCTCTACACAGACGGCATCATACAATTAGACCTTGACAACCAGCCGCTCATCAGCGATGGTGAATTGTTAAGCACGCGTGTCTCAACCACTATCAAGAAGAAAAAGAATAAGAAATGACGGACAAAGCAATGGCAAAGCGAAGTTTGCTTCAGCCATGCCTTGCAAGGAGGAACAAAACGAAGTTAACCAATGGCATCTTTCATCATTGAAGGCGGACATAAATTGCATGGTGAGATTATTCCTCAAGGCGCCAAGAACGAAGCCTTGGAGGTCATCTCTGCCATCCTGCTCACAGCTGAGCCTGTCATTATACGGAATGTGCCAAACATTCTTGACGTCAACAACCTCATCGGTCTTTTGAGCAAGATGGGAGTCCGCGTGACGGAATTGGAGAGCCACAATTGGCAATTCCAAGCCGACAATCTTGACATGGAATATTTAGGGAGCCAGGAGTTTGTGCAGCGTTGTGCTGCATTACGCGGCAGCATTCTCACATTAGGTCCCTTGTTAGCACGTTTCCACAAGGCATGCGTGGCAAAGCCCGGTGGCGACCAGATAGGACGTCGCCGTTTAGACACCCACTTTATTGGCATCCAAGAACTGGGGGCAAAATTCAACTACAGCGTCGAACGTGGCGTATATGAGATTGACGCCAACGAACTGCGCGGTACCTATATGCTCTTGGACGAAGCCAGTGTTACTGGTACAGCCAACATCATCATGACTGCCGTGCTTGCCCAAGGCACCACTACCATTTACAATGCTGCTTGCGAACCTTACATCCAGCAACTGTGCCGCATGCTCAATCAAATGGGTGCCAAGATTTCCGGCATCAGTTCCAATCTGCTGACCATCGAAGGTGTGAAAGAGCTGCATGGCACCGACCACACAATTTTGCCCGACATGATTGAGGTGGGTTCATTCATCGGCATGGCAGCCATGACCGGTAGCGATATCACCATCAAAAACGTAAGTTACGAAAACCTCGGCATCATTCCTCAAGCGTTCAGTCGTTTGGGCATCACCATCGAGCATATTGGCGACGACATTCACATTCCAGAGCATCAGCATTATGAGGTGTCATCCTTCATGGACGGCAGCACAATGGCGATAGCCGATGCACCTTGGCCTGGGCTCACCCCCGACCTGCTCAGCATTATGCTTGTGGTCGCCACACAGGCAAAGGGTTCGGTGTTGATTCACCAAAAAATGTTCGAGAGCCGCCTCTTCTTTGTCGATAAGCTCATTGACATGGGTGCACAAATCATTCTTTGCGATCCTCACCGTGCTGTGGTGGTGGGACATGACAACCAAATGAAGTTACGCGGTTCCAAAATGTCAAGCCCCGACATCCGTGCCGGCATTGCCTTACTTATTGCAGCTTTATCCGCCAATGGCATCAGCATGATTAGCAACATCGAACAAATCGACCGAGGCTACGAAAACATTGAGGGGCGTCTCACCGCATTAGGTGCTGCCATCAAGAGAATACAATAGCAGACCCCCTCTGCCCTATGGGCTTCTCCCCCTTATGGGGAGACCATGCAGGGTGTTTGAAAATAACATATCAATGATCAAACAAGAAGACGTTTACCAGATAGGGCGCATGGGAAAGGCGCATGGACTGAAAGGAGAAATCAACTTTCAGTTTACTGATGATCTATGGGACAGGACTGATTGTGATTATCTCATCTGCGAGGTGGAAGGCATTCTGGTACCGTTCTTCATCGAAGAGTATCGATTCCGTAGCGATTCTACAGCCATCATGAAACTGGATGGCATCGACAACGTTGAGGCTGTACAGATGTTGGTAAATAGTCCCGTCTATCTGGAGAAGAAGTATCAGGAGGAACTGAATGATGACGAGGTGTCACTCAACTATTTCATCGGTTTCAAGATGGTGGATGGCGACAACGGAAAGGACATCGGTACTATCACCGACATCGACGACAAAACAGACAACTGGCTTTTCATTGTAGAACGCACAGATGGCAGCGAAGTGATGATTCCTGCCCACGAAGAGTTCATCACTGAAATCCAGCAAGAAGAAAGAATCATGGTCATGGACTTACCATTAGGACTTTTAGACTTATGAAAAAGAGAATATGCATATTAGGTTCAACAGGAAGCATCGGTACACAGGCACTTGATGTCATAGGACAGCATAGCGACCTTTATGAAGCATATGTACTGACTGCTTATAACAATGCTGAACTACTCATAGAACAAGCCCGGAAATACACCCCCGAGGCAGTAGTTATTGCCAAGGAGTCGAATTACGAAAGGGTAAAGGAAGGATTGGCAGACTTTCCTATCAAGGTATATACGGGTGCGGACGCACTCTGTCAAGTGGTACAGGACGACAACGTGGACATCGTGCTGGCCTCCATGGTGGGGTTTGCAGGTCTCGAACCAACCATCGCTGCCATCAAGGCGAAGAAGATGATTGCCTTAGCCAATAAAGAAACTTTGGTTGTGGCGGGCGACCTCATCACACGACTTGCCAACGAGAATCAAGTGCCCATTTTGCCTGTGGATTCGGAACACTCTGCCATCTTCCAATGCTTGGAGCCGGGCAATAGAATTGACAAGATACTGCTCACATGCAGTGGAGGGCCTTTCCGTCACTTCACCAAGGAACAACTGCAAACCGTAACAAAAGCCGACGCACTTGCCCATCCCACATGGAACATGGGTGCCAAAATAACCATAGATTCGGCAACGCTGATGAACAAGGGGTTCGAAGTGATTGAGGCACGATGGCTCTTCGGCGTGAAACCTGAGCAGATTCAGGTAGTGGTGCATCCTCAGTCAGTCATCCATAGCGCTGTGCAGTTTGAGGATGGTGCCGTGAAAGCGCAGCTTGGTGTGCCAGATATGCGCCTGCCCATCCAATATGCTTTCAGTTATCCCATGCGCTTGAGCCTCAACGGCGGACGCCTTGACCTTTTCACCTTAAAGGACTTAACCTTCGAACGTCCAGACATTGAGCGATTCCGCTGTCTGGGCTTGGCATACGAAGCCCTACGCCAAGGTGGCAACATGCCCTGCATTGTCAATGCTGCTAACGAGATTGCCAACCGCGCTTTCATCGATGACAAGATTGGCTTTGAACAGATTGCCAACATCATCGAACAAACCATGGGGAAGATTGCCTTCACTCATGAATCCACATTAGAAACTTATTTACAAACCGATAAAGAAGCCAGACAATACGCTTCCACATTATTATAAATGGATACAATTCTCATCAAAGGACTGCAACTCATCATTGCCCTCGCATTGCTCATCATTTTGCACGAGGGGGGACATTTTTTTACAGCAAAACTTTTTAAGGTAAGAGTGGAAAAGTTCTACCTTTTCTTCGACTGGAAGTTCAGCCTTTTTAGCACCTACAGCAACTGGTGGCGCAAACTGACAGGCAAGGCACCGGCCAAGAAAAAGGAGAATGGAGAATATGAATACGAAGGCACCGAATACGGCATCGGCTGGATTCCGTTAGGCGGTTATGTGAAGATTTCGGGCATGGTGGACGAATCCTCCTTCAACGAGGACGACAGTCAGAAAAGTTTCTGGAAGCAACTACCCCACCTGATGAAGAACATCATCATCAAGAACGAAGACGTGAAAGGAGAGAAATGGGAGTTCCGCACTCACCCTGCTTGGCAACGTCTCATCATCATGCTTGGTGGCATTATCATGAACTTCATCACCGCTTTTGCCATCTACGCCATGGTGCTATTCACATGGGGAGAGAGTTTCGTGAAGAGCGAAGACATGAACTATGGAATGAAGTTCTCCGAGCAGGCTAAAGCAGATGGTTTCCGCGATGGCGACATCATCATCAAGACAGATGACGAAAAAGTGGAATCATGGAGCACCTCTGTGCTGCAAAGCATATCGAATGCAAAGACAGTGACTGTACTCCGCGAAGGAAAGGAAATAATCATCAATATGCCCAACGAACTCTCACTTCTCGACATGATAGAACAGCCTCTCTATGCCGCCATGCGCGCCCCACTTGCCATCGACAGCATTCTGCCAGGCACTCCTGCCGAGGAAATGGGGTTGAAGAAGACAGACAAGATTTGTTCCGTCAATGGTGTAGAGGTCAAGGACTTCAACGACTTCCAAAACATCCTTCTCGCTCTGCAACAGGCATTACCAGAGAAAGCCAACTTCGGCGATAGTCTGAAAGCGCGTCAGATCACACTGGTGCTGAATGATTCCGTCACAAAGAAGGTGACGCTCACGCCCGAATTCACGCTGGGTTTCGCCAATGCAATGCCTTATCAAGATAAGATCACGACCAAAACCTACGGATTTTTCGAATCGTTCCCTGCTGGTGTAAAGTATGGATGGAAAACGCTGACCAGTTATGCCGACCAAATGAAGTACATCTTCACGAAGAAGGGAGCACGTCAAGTAGGTGGCTTCATCAGCATTGGCAACATTTTCCCCGATGCGTGGAACTGGCAACGCTTCTGGCTGCTCACAGCCTTCCTGTCCATCGCGCTGGGCTTTGTCAATGTCTTGCCCATCCCAGCATTGGACGGTGGCCATGCCCTCTTCGCCACCTTTGAACTCCTCACTGGCAAGCGTCTCAATGACAATTTCCTGTTGGTGGTTCAATACTTTGGCATGTACATTCTGCTGGGATTGATGGTGCTAGCACAACTAAACGACATTCTAAGAATATTCGGGTTGTAAGCATGAAGATACTGGCCGTCGGCATGAACTATGCCAAACATATTAACGAACTACACACTAAAGAGGAACAAAATTCGTTATTACATACAGAACCAGTCTTGTTCTCCAAGTTTGATTCGAGCATCATCCAACCGGGCAAACCATTCTTTGTACCCGACTTTGCCGATCGTTTCGACTACGAGACCGAGATTGTGGTGAAGATTGCCCATGTGGGGAAAGACATCAGCGAACGCTTTGCCCATCGTTACTACAACGAGCTGACCGTAGGCATCGACTTCACGGCTCGCAATCTCCAGAAAGAATTGCGTGAGAAAGGCATGCCTTGGGAATGTTGCAAGGGCTTTGATGGCAGTGCGGCACTCGGCAAGTTCATCAATAAGGAAGAGTTGGGTTGCGATGTGCAAGACATCCACTTCCACATGGACCTGAACGGCGAATGTCGGCAGACAGGACACACGGCAGACATGATTCACACCATTGACCACATCATTGCCTATGCCTCCAAGTTCTTCACCCTCAAAACGGGCGATCTTCTCTTCACCGGCACTCCTGCAGGCATCGGTGAAGTAAAAGAAGGCGACAAGATTGAAGCCTACATCGGTGACAGGAAATTACTCGACCTAAAAATTAAGTAATGGCACGAAGAATCTACACCTTGATAATCCTCTTGGCATTGACCTTCATCACCGTCAATGCCCAATCGCGATATGCAACGCACTCCAAACTTGCCACAGGCAAATGGGTGAAGATTCGCGTAGCGGATGAAGGCGTTTATCAACTCACCAGTGCCACACTTAAAGATTTAGGGTTCAGCAATCCCGCCAAAGTCTGCCTTTATGGTTACAACCTCCCCTTCCTGCCCGAAGCGAAGATTGAAAACCTCGGTGATGACCTCACCGAAATACCTCTTTTCCGCAAGGCTGACGGCACCTTGCTTTTCTATTCCTGTGGAACGACACTATGGACACGCTCCAGTGAGTCCAGCGCATTCACCCATCGGAACAATCCCTATTCCAACTATATCTATTATTTCTTGACCGAAACGACAGGGACACCTGCCACGTTCAGTCAATCGGATGCATCGGCATCGGCAGGCACAAAACAAACGACCTACTATGCCCATGCCCTTCACGAAGAAGACACCTTTTCTTTCATCAATGCAGGTCGCACTTTCTTCGAATCGCATGACTATGCGAACAATCCCCAGAAGACCTACCAACTGACTTTCGACAACACCACATGTGGTGATGTGACCATCGATGTGCAGTTTGGCGCGGCAGGAATCAGCAGTTCCAGTCTCAGCGTGTCTGTCGGCGACAACACATTAGGCACCCTTGCATTCCCCAAGCAATCCAACTATGCCGATGCTTACATCAGCAACAAATCATTCACACTCTACGACCAAACAGCCACGTCATTCAGCATCAAACTGAAGCACACTCGTTCCTCGGGCATCGCCGGACACCTTGACTACATCCGCGCCACAGCAGAGGCAACACTTTCCCTCAACGGAAGGAACTATCTGGCATTCACGCCCAACAGCAACGGCACCTGCACATTCGAACTGCAAGGAGCCAACGCCGCCACTTGCATTTGGGACGTCACCACCCCTGCAACCACCCACGAACTGGCAGGCACACTCACTGGCAGCACCTATAAAGCAACCGCCACCAGTGCTAAATTCACCAACCAATATGTGGCAGTCAATACCACAGCCACCTTCCCCACCCCACAAACCGTTGGAAATGTGACGCATCAGGATCTTCATGCCCTCGACAGTATCAACCTGCTCATCATTGTCCCATCCAATGGGAAACTGACTGAGCAGGCACAACGCCTTGCAGCCGCACACACAAAGATAGACGGCATCCGCTGTGCAGTAGTCGAAGCCGACCATATTTATAATGAGTTTTCTTCGGGCACCCCCGATGCCACCGCCTATCGCCGACTGATGAAGATGTTCTATGACAAACAATACAAGGCATCCCCACTCACAGGCACACAGAAAGGAAGCCTCAACATCCTTCTGTTCGGCAACAGCATGTGGGACAATCGCCTCGTCACCAACGGACTTGCCTCAAAATCCCAAGACGACTATCTGCTTGCTTACGAGTCTGACAACTCATGGTCACACACAGACTCTTATGTGATGGAAGAGTACTTCACATTGCTTGCCGACGGAAAAGGTGTCTCGCCACTCAAGGAATTGCCCGACTGCGGTGTGGGCCGCCTGCCTGTATCGACAGAAGCAGATGCCAAGAATGTGGTGGACAAACTCATCAACTACATGACCAACGCCAATGCTGGCGCATGGAAGAACACCATCTGTCTGATGGGCGATGACGACAAGACCAACATCCACATGGAAGATGCAGAGAATGTACTGACCAACACGCAGCAGAAATTCCCCGACTACCACTATCAGCGCATCTACTGGGACAGTTACACCATGCAACAGACCGCCACAGGCAGCAATTATCCCGACATCTACGCTGACATCAACAAAATCATGCAGGAAGGAGCCCTCATCATGAACTACACAGGGCATGGTGCAGCCTACACGCTTTCACACGAACAAGTTTTAAAGACCACCGATTTCCAGCAATGGACTTCGCCACGCATACCTGTATGGGTTACAGCAGCATGCGATGTCACTCCCTTCGACATGAACATCGAGAACATCGGCATCGAAGCCATCCTCAACAAACAAGGCGCGGCTGTGGCATTCATCGGTACGGCACGAACCGTCTATTCATCACCTAACCGCGTCATCAACCGCAATTTCATGTCACACGTGCTCGACACTAAAAACAACGGCGAGCACTTCACTATCGGTGAGGCTTTGGCACAGGCAAAAGCCGACATCATCGAATCGAAGTCGAATGGCTACATGTCCAAAATCGACTCCATCAACAAAGTGCACTTCGTTCTGCTCGGCGACCCCGCCATCAAACTCGTCACCCCCACCTATAAGGTGAAGATTGATAAATTCAATGGCAAAACCATCGATGTAGCCAACCCGCCCACCATTTCAGGAGGTGAAACCGTTGTCATCGAGGGACACATTGTCACTCCGACAGGCGAGAAAGCCACCCAATTCGATGGCACGGTGTCCACCCGCATCTACGACAGCGAGGAGCACATTGTCTGCAAACTCAACGCAGGACAAGACATTACCCCATTCGAATACGATGACCGCACACGAACACTCTATGCGGGCACCGATTCCGTCAAAGCAGGTGCCTTCAAATTCACATTTCCCGTGCCGCTCGACATCAACTATTCCGACCTGCCGGGACTCATCAACCTCTATGCCATCAACACCCAAAAGGACATCGAGGCAAATGGCACCTTCACGGAGTTCATTGTAAGTGGCACCTCCACCGAAGAGCAGATCGACACCATCGGTCCTTCGATAGCAGCCTTCTCCAATGGGCACAATGTCTCTGAAATTAGTTACACAAACGAGACACCAACTCTACGCATTGAGTTAAGTGACGAGAGCGGCATCAACACGACAGGCAACGGACTCGGGCATGACATCGTTGCCATCATCGACAACAACGAGGCAACGACCTACACGCTCAACAGTTACTACACGCAATCGGTGGGCGACTACCGCTCTGGCACTGTCACTTACACCCTACCAGCTCTCTCTGCTGGCAAACACACCCTCGTCATCCGTGCTTTCGACACGCTCAACAATCTGGGCGAGCAAGCCTATTCCTTCGAAGTAGTCACAGGTCTCATCCAAGTCTATGACATCTATGACTTCACTGGCCGCAAGGTATATAGCAGCAGCGAGCACAAGCCCACCTTGCCGCCTGGCATCTATATTCGCCGCACAAGACTCACCTCACCCAAAGGTGACATTTCTTCCTCATCAGAAAAGTATATCATCACACAATAAACTGCACCATCTCTCGTTTCTATAAGAGGGATTCGCCTCATGCACAGAAAAATTCAGGGAAACTAGGATTAACAAAAGACTAGGGTTACCAGAAAGAGCGGAAGCAACAAGGCAGGCAATCCCTCAAATAAAAACAACAAAACAAGATGAAAAAAGCGCTATCCATAATCGTCCTCCTTTTCCTTGTCCTCTCGGCAAGGGCACAAGACGTGAAGAATCAACTCAACCCCATCTACCATGGGGCAAACTCACTTGCAATTGCCCCTGATGCACGTGCTGGCGGTATGGGCGATGTCGGTGTTGCCACCGACCCTGATGTCAATTCACAGTACTGGAACCCTGCCAAATATCCCTTCTGCATCAGCCGTTCAGGCGTTGCTCTCAACTATACCCCCTGGTTGCGCCAGATTGTGAATGACATTGACCTCGCTAATATTACAGGATACTATCGCTTAGGCGACTACGATGCCCTATCCGGATCACTCCGCTACTTCTCACTTGGCGAGGTGGCTGAAAGCCTGGACGATGATGCCAACACATTCAAGCCTTACGAACTGGCTGTTGACGTCGCATATTCGCGCATGCTTTCCGAGACCTTCTCTGCAGGTGTCGCCCTACGATTCATCTATTCCGACCTCGCATACAAGGGCGAAGGTTCCGATGCACTGAAACCGGCTTCAGCCTTTGCTGCAGACATCGCTTTCTATCACAATGGTTATCTGAACCTTGGCGGTCATGAAAGCCAACTCGGTTGGGGTCTCAACATCTCCAACGTCGGTTCAAAACTCTCCTACGATGAGGGAAATACCACTGAATTCATCCCGACCAACCTCCGCCTCGGAACCTCCCTGCTCGTTCCGTTTGACGAATACAACACACTGAGTATCTCTGCTGATGCCAACAAACTCCTCGTGCCCACACGCCCCACGATGGATCAGTATGTGGATCACATGGTGAAAACCGAAGGAGGCGAAGCCAAAGACTATGAAAAGGACTATGGCGGCTACCGCACTTGGCTCGAAGGTGAAGGCTACTTCAACGTATCGCCAATCAGCGGTATCTTCAAGTCATTCCACGACGCTCCCAATGGCTTCAAAGAAGAGATGCAGGAAATCCAATGGAGCGTAGGTCTCGAATACGCCTACAACAACCAATTCTTCCTTCGAGGTGGCTATCATTATGAACACCCCAACAAAGGAAACCGTACTTATTGGACTGTTGGTGCAGGCTTCAAGATGAACGTATTCTCCCTTGATGCAGGCTATGTCATCTCCACGGCACAAAGCAACCCGCTTGACCAGACACTCCGTTTTTCTCTGGCTTTCGACATGGACGGCATCGCCGATTTGCTTGGAAAGAGAAGAAGATAACCTCATTTACCATTTGACCATTTACAATGTACAATTTGCCATGCGGATGATAGATTGTCAATGGTTCAAGCTGTCAATCATCAAATTGCCAAATAATTCTAAATTGTAAATAAATCGCCTTGTCACATTGTAAAATAAGAATCGGATTTGGTTTCGATGTTCACCAACTCACCGAAGGTCGCGACCTTTGGCTTGGAGGCATCAAGATTGACCACACCCTCGGATTGCTTGGTCATTCCGATGCAGATGTGCTCGTCCATGCCATTTGCGATGCCATTCTCGGAGCCGCCAACATGCGAGACATCGGCTACCACTTTCCTCCGAAGAAGGGCAACGAATTCGAAAACATCGACTCCAAGATACTTCTCCGCCGCACGCTTGATATTGTAGCAGCAAAAGGATACTCCATCGGCAACATAGACTGCACCATTTGTGCAGAACGTCCAAAACTCAATCCACACATTCCCCAGATGCAAGAAACCCTTGCAAATGTGATGGGCATTGACATCGACGACATCTCCATCAAAGCCACAACCACCGAAAAACTTGGCTTCACAGGTCGTGAAGAAGGTATCAGCGCATACGCAGTTGTGCTTTTGGAAAAAGCCGACAGCCCACATTTCTAATTTTCGGATTCCAAATATTCACCAACTTATTGCCCCCAATCACCGCCTTCCAGCACGAACCTTAGAGCTCACCGTGAGGCAAATATTACGCGCTGGAAGAACGAAATATTTCGCACTGACAGCGCATAATGTCATGCGCACCGTGACGATAAATGAACGTGAGATCAGTGTAAGAATTTCTATCATTTTGCCCACAAATGTTCATAAATATTTTTAATGACCGATTCGGGGTAATTCATGCCTATCCGTGTTTATTGGGGCATAAATTATCACAAATTAACCACGAATTCCAACAAAATGGTTCGTAATTCGTATCCAGTCATTCTGGACCTGGCGCATTCACCATGCAATACACGTCGCCATCACCGCGTCGCGAATGGAAGATTGCTGGTTTTCGCGAAAAAATGCATTGTTTTTTCACTCAAACACAAAACAGTAAAAACGGATGATGTTGTGTATGTTGTTTTATAGAATGGATTGGTGCGATAGAGAGCTATATTAAGCCACCATGTAACAGCACTCCAAAGGCGAGAAGGACACCGAAAAGGAAAATGTTACGGGCTGTAGTACCAAGCACCTGGTTAAGCTCACGCCCATCGAGTGTCTTGAGCTGCTGGAAGGCTCGAAAGTGTAGGACGAGGTAGAGGAACATCAACGGGTGGCGAATGCTGGAAGAAGAAAAGAGGAAAAGAGCGGTGAAGGCGAGAAATGTTGCGACGATGCCCACCCAAAGGTAGATGTTGAGACAGATGTTTTGACCTGTTTTCTGCCCCTGTTCGGAACCACACTTGCGAATTTGAGCCTCGATGATGCGTACGATGATGGTGCGTTTACCGCTCACTCTGTCTTGACTGCGGTCACGATAATTGTTGACCACCAAAAGATTATCGGTAGCAAGTCCCATAGCAAAACTGGCGATGAGCAGAGGAACGCTCCATCCGCCATTAGTCATGACATAGTGGGTAAACACCACAGGGACAAAGCCAAAGAAGACGAGCACAAGAACATCGCCCCATCCGAGATAGGAAAGCCGTGTGGTGTAGAGAAAACAAAAGACAACACACAAGATGCCCACAAGGAGCAGTTCCCACTGCATGTGAACGAGCAGGATGGCAATTCCCACCAGACAGGAGAGTGCTGTCATAACACCTATACCCCATTGCATGGCACGAGGTGTTATCCATCCTTGTGCACAAGCACGTTCTGGACCAAGTCGGTCTTCACGATCGGTTCCCTTCTTGAAATCGAAATAGTCATTGATGAGGTTGGCATCAATCTGCATCAAGACGGCAAAAAGAAGACACAGCAGAAAGGGCATGAGCATAGAGACCGCGCCACTTGAAGCATAGGCAAAGGCTGCGCCAACAAGGACGGGAGCAATAGCGCCAGTCAAGGTTTTGGGACGGGTAGCAAGAAACCATGCCCTCATTGAATTTGTCTTTACCATAGTTTTACCCTAAACTCTAAACCCTAAACCCTAAACTCTAAACTCTAAACCATCCCCTACTCGTCTTCACTCTTCCAATACTGGATGGTAAGAGTATTATTCGTGTAGAACATGGCACCGAACCCTTGACGGTCGTTGTTCTTGTAGCGACCATAATAGTAGTTACCATTATTATAATAGTATAGACCTACACCCTCGCGCTTGCCGTTGACGGTTTCACCCACATACTTGTCACCATTCTGATAGGTGAGCGACTCAAAGCGATAGGTCTTTTCGTAGTCGGCAGGAAGAGCATATTTGTCTCCATCCTTCATGATATAGAGTGGATCGCCTGTAGTGAGGTCGTAACAGATATAGTGGTCGTTAGTGCCCACTTTTGCCACTTGTGTGCCCATCTTGATGCCGAAGAGGAAATTGCCAAGACGGTACTGCCCATAAATGACACCATCGTTATCTGTATAGTAGGCTCCAAAGCCATAGATGTTGCGTTCACGGGTGATTTGTCCAAAATACTGCCCAAAAGATGATTTGGCGACTCCACTGGCGAAATCTTTCACATAATCGACAAAGGCGGCATCATACTGACCAGGTATGTTGGGATACTTCTCAAGACGTGCGAACTGGGCACGCATCGGGAGGATGAAGATGCACTGCAAAAGGAAAACGAGGAGAATTTGAGGTAATACTTTTCTCATGAATGACATGGATTTACAAATTGTCTGATTAGAAAATCGCTGCAAAAATACACATAATAACTCAAATTTTCACAATTGCGTTAAACCTTTTCTTTAGTTTGTAGTCAATTTGGGTACATTACCAAAGAAAAATCAATCAATAAAATCACAATATGAAAAAATCACTCATCGCTTTGTTTCTCACTTTTGTGGGACTCAGTGCAATGGCTCAGTCCAAATTTAATGTTTCGGGCACCATCCTCGAAGACGGAACAAACGAAGTTGTAATCTCAGCCACTGTGCGCATTCTCAACCTGCCAGACAGCAGCATGGTTACTGGTGCAGCAACAGGACTTGATGGTAGTTTCAACATCAAGAATGTAAAGGCAGGCAAGTATGCCTTAAAGATTACCTATATCGGATTCCAGACCAAAGTGTTGCCACTGGATCTGACCAACAAGAAGGACAAGAATGTCAGTCTGGGTTATCTTCACATCACACCAGATTCAAAAATGATAAAGGATGTGACTGTGACTGCTAACGTGGCAAAGGTACAGGTAAGCGGCGACTCTATCGTGTACAATGCTGATGCTTATCGTGTACCAGAAGGTTCCGTGTTGGAAGACTTGGTGAAGAAGTTGCCAGGTGCACAGGTGGATGAAAACGGCGGTGTAACCATTAACGGTAAGAAGGTGAACAAGATTCTTGTGGATGGTAAGGAGTTCTTCTTCGACGACGCAAGCGCTGCGATGAAGAACATCCCAACCAACATGATTGACAAACTCAAGACATACGACCGCAAGAGTGATTTCGCCCGTGTGACAGGTATAGACGACGGTGAAGACGAAACTGTGCTCGACCTAACTGTGAAGAAGGGTATGAACAATGGTTGGTTCGGTAATATCGATTTAGGTTATGGCACAAAAGACCGCTGGTCTGAAAGATTTACTATCAACCGCTTCAACAACAGCAACCAGTACACCTTAATGGGTGGTGCCAACAACACCGGTGACATGGGCTTCGGTGGCGGCGGTGGCCGTTTCGCTGGTGGTGGCATGGGCGGTGGCCTACGCAACTCTAAGAATCTCGGCTTCAACTTCGCCACAGAAGCAAAGAACATAGAATTGGGTGGTAGCGTACGTTATCAATATAACGGTAATGACACCAGAAACTGGTCATCTACTAAAAGTTTCGTGACAGCACAAGGCTCTTTCAGCAACAGCGAGAGCTTGAGCCGCAGCAGTGCCAACAACTGGAACGCACAGTTCCGCATGGAATGGACTCCAGACTCATTGACCAACATCATCTTCCGTCCATCAGGCAATTTTACAAAAAACAAAGGTTACAGCAATAGCACGTCAGCAAGTTTCAACGACGATCCATATAAGAATAGTGAAGACCCGCTCTATGATGTATATGATAGAGAACTTGATGTAGACCAGCTAATTGCCCTCTTTGATTCAACCCTTATCAATAGTAACTTAAATCGTCAGCAGACTTACAGTGAAAACAAACGTCTGGCTGGTGAATTGCAGATAAACCGTCGTTTGAATGACTACGGACGTAACATCACCCTCCGTGCTACAGGTAACTTCGGTAGTTCAGAAAGCAAACAATTATCAGCAGCAAACACTGACTACTTTAAAAATAAAAAAACAACAACAACCAGTGTTATGCAACAAGACCCCAATAACCGCTATTATAATACTCCTGGAAGAAACAGGTCTTTCGGCGCGCAGTTGACTTATTCTGAACCAATTGCCAACAGAACATATCTTCAATTCTCTTACAGATTTGATTATAGCTACAACAAATCAGACAGAAGAGCCTCTATTATTGACCCGACAAAGCCTGGATTTGATGCATTAAGAGAAGCTCTCAATAGTTATCGCTATAATGTCGAGGGTGCGTTTGACTATATGCTTCAAAATTACCCAGTCTACATAGCTGGAGATGGTTCCGCATATGCAGATGAAGCAAAAAGGTTGAGTCAGTATTCTGAATACAATAATTACAACCACACCATTAGTCTTAGTTTCAGAAAAGTTACCGATTACTATAACTTCAGCGCTGGCATTGATCTCTTGCCACAACGCAGTAAACTGGACTATGTTTATCTTCAAACCGATACAACAATTACTCGTAGCGTGTTCTCCATTGCTCCAAGCCTTGATTTCCGCTATAACTTCACTCAACAGACCAACTTGCGTCTGAACTATCGCGCTCGTACTCAACAGCCAAGCATGACCAACTTGTTGGACATCAGAGACGACTCTAATCAATTGACCATCACAAGTGGTAACCCAGGCTTGAAGCCCTCCATCACTCACAACTTCAATCTGAATTTCAACACCTTCCGGATGGAACATCAACAAAGCATATTTGTGTGGGGAGGAGCTAATTTTACACAAAATAGCATTAGTAATAGAACTATCTATCACGAAGATACGGGTAAAAGAGAAACAAAACCATTTAACATTAATGGTAACTGGAGCGGTAACATTGGTGGAGGTTTCAACACTGCTCTCGATAGAGAAGGTTACTTCACGATGAACACCTTCACAAGCTTCAACTACAATCATCAAGTTAGTTTCCTGTCACAACAAGGCGCTAGTAAAGATGATAGCGGCACTAAAACTAAAACGAACACAATCGGTGTGAGCGAGAACCTTGGTTTCGATTTCCGCAAGGACTGGTTCGAAATGGGTATCAACGGAAGCATGAACTACAACAACTCACGCAACTCTGTCTTGACAACTGGTAACCAAGAGACTTGGACATTCAGCTACGGCGCTGACATGAACCTCATTTTCAACAACGGTCTTACCTTCTCGACAGACATCAGCCAGAGCAGCCGTCGCGGTTTCTCCTCTGCAAACATGAACACCAACGAATTACTCTGGAACGCTCAGATTGGCAAGTCCTTCCTCAAGGGCAACGCACTGACCGTAACCCTCCAGTGGAACGATATCTTGAAGAAGCGCAGCAATATCAGCCGTCAAATCGACGCTTACCAGCAAAGAGACTCACGCTACAACGCCATCTATTCTTACGGTATGCTCCACGTCATCTATAAACTGAACATCTTCGGTGGCGGCGGCGGTCGTGGCGGCTTCGGCGGCATGGGCGGCTTCGGCGGCGGCATGGGCGGTTTCGGCGGCGGTATGGGAGGCTTCGGTGGAGGCTTCGGTGGAGGAGGTAGAAGATAGTCTCTCCATCATACAAACCATAAGCATGCACAATAACATCTCATTGACGCTTTTCGTTCTCAATCATAAACACAAGAAAGGCTCGACCAATTGGCCGAGCCTTTCTTATTGATCACTGATTGAGTCTTGACCGGAATATTTATTGGCTCCTTTATGGTTCCTTATTGAAAGAAGGAGAAGTTCACGCTACCGTAGTTGCGGTGATTGACAAAACGGGGATGTTGCGAGAAATCGTAACTGCTACCATGTTCCAAAATAAACACGCCCCCCTCTGCCAACAACGGCAAAGCCACATCTGGGATGTCTGCCAAATTCTCCAAGGCATAAGGAGGGTCAGCAAAAATGATGTCGTACTGCACTCTACATGTATGTACATATTTGAACACATCACCCTTCAGCGGCAGCCATTCCTTTATCTGTAGTTCTTTCTGCACACGGGAGAGGAACTGCCAATGCTTAAAGTCCTTCTCTACCGACACCACCTTACCACATCCACGAGATGCCAACTCCAATCCAATGGAACCAGTGCCAGCAAAGAGATCAAGCGCCGTAGGAGACACCTCAAAATCGACATAGACATTCTCCAAAATGTTGAAGAGCCCTTCCTTGGCAAAGTCTGTCGTGGGACGCGCTTTGAAGCCCGTCGGTGTGGGGACATGACGTCCTTTGTATTTTCCTCGGATAATGCGCATGGAAAAGATTTAAAAGCCACAGATTAGGAGTGTCTGCAAGTCGTAAGGAATGAAGGGATTGCCCATTGTCAGACGGTCTTTGAAATCCTCACCACGGTCAATGACCGATACATTCTGCAAGAAATACTTGATTTTCTCCGAAAGATCCGTGGTGCGTTTCTCCATGTCGCCTACCACAAACAGGGCATCATCCACTTGATCGAAACCCAATTCCTTCCACACATTGAGCGTGTAATACTGAATGTCAGCCACACTGACACACTCATAGTTGTTAACAAACAACATTCTTCCCTGCTCAAACGCATAGAGCGTAATCTCCTTCTCATGCAGATAAACAAACATCTTCTTTCCAGAACCAAAAAGGCTCTTCTCGCTGAAGAATTCTATCAAGGTGCTGGCTGAAGCATAGAATCGCGCCCTTGGAAAGTCATCGAGCAGCAACTGATGAATGCTGCGATCCAAGCCAAAGACGATGGCTATGCCTGAACGACGCAACACATTGTAACTGACATGTTGGGGCTTATCTTTCGGGAACGTAAACTGATACACAGCATGAATATCTTCTTTCTGAAATGCGGCAACAGGCACCGTTGTGAAGTGAGGCGTTGTGATAAGCACGTTCACCCGCTGATAGTCTTGTTTCAGCATGGGCTCGTTCATCAATGCCTCCTTCAGGTTGGCCGCCAAAGAGATGGTGTGGTTCACCTCCCATACCTTATACTCAAAGGGGGCTTTCTGTCCTGGAGCATAGGTACAAAAAGAAAGTCCATTCGAGCAGACCCGAATGGACAAACTTTTATTGTTAATCTGATTTTCTGCCATTATTCCCAGTTACCTGCCATCTTGTTGTTCGTATCCTCAAGGTCACCGATGCGGAGTCCGTACCATTCACCGTCAGTCTGGTCTTCGTTGTCGAGCATCAACTCTGCACGGTTTCTGTGACGCTTTTTCAGGTCAGCCTTCAGATTCTTAATCTTCTTTTCGCTCATGCCATCCATGTAGTCATCCAAACGTGCACGGAACTCTACGAGCATATCAAACTCATTTGACTTCATGTTGAACTGAGCCTTCTTACGAAGTTCAATAATACCTTGATAAATGGTGTCATACACAGAAGGATCGAATGTAGAACGAACGACTGTAAACGTTCCATCTGCAGGACGACCGATTGGCACATACTTCATTGAGTCTGGATTAGAAATGCCCAATTTCTCTGCGGCTGTCATCCAAACAGTATCACGCTTGATGAGACCCTTAGCCACAGCCTCGCGTTCCGTCATACCGGCTTCCAACTGGTCATCGGTCAATTCACCATCCTTGATGATCTTGTCAACAGTCTTACCATTCTTTACAAAATCGATCAGCGAGTCGATAGTACCACAATATTCACCGAAAGTCATCTTGTACTGTTCCTCGGCATTGCGGATGTCCATCAGACGAGCAATAACGATTTTCTCACGCGCTGCCTTCTCTTCATCAAAGGCAATATCGCTGTAGATACTGTAAAAGCATGCAGCGACCAGACCTAATGCACATACGACAAGAAGTCCATTTATAACACTTTTTTTCATGATATGTTTTGTTAATTTTTTGTTATTTCCACACTTTTTTATTGTCCTAAAAGCAAGTTTTCCACTTCACTTATAGTCCAATTCATGAATAATCACTATATTCGTTGCAAAAATAGTGCAAAAATTTCAATTGTGCTCACAACTTTCAATATTTTTTTCAAAAAACATGCTCATTGACTACCTAAAAGACCTCATTTTGCATCATTTCGGTCTAAAACCGACCACGGACCAGTCAAAAGTCATTGATTCGCTCTGCCAGTTCATTCTCACTCCCGACGCCGACTCGGTGTTCATTCTTAGAGGCTATGCCGGAACTGGAAAAACATCATTGGTCAGTGCCTTGGTCAAAACGATGGAAGAACTTGATCGTGAATGTGTGCTCATGGCACCTACCGGACGTGCCGCCAAGGTCTTTTCCCTTTATGCTGACCATCCTGCCTTCACTATACACAAACGCATATACCGCCAGAAGTCCATTGACAAGGACTCCATCTTCACCCTCAACTACAACATGCGACAGAATCTCCTCTTCATCTGCGACGAGGCCTCCATGATAGCCAACGACGAATACCTCTCGGGCAGCCTCTACGGCACGGGCAGACTGCTTGACGACCTCGTCCACTTTGTCTATGGCGGCAAGGGATGCCGACTGATTCTCATGGGGGACACCGCCCAGTTGCCTCCCGTTGGTGATGAAGAAAGTCCGGCCCTCAGCGATGAGTACATGAGCGGCTATGGTTTCCGAGTCATTAGCCACACCCTCACCGAGGTGGTTCGACAAGCCGATTCTTCGGGCATTCTGTGGAATGCGACCCACTTGCGCACCCTCCTCGAAAACGAGGACATCTTCGCCTTTCCCAAGATTCGCTTTCACGGTTTTCCTGACGTGCACAACATTCCTGGCAACGAACTCATTGAGGTTCTTGAAGAGTGCTACCATCGCGATGGTGAAGACGACACCATTGTAGTGACCCGCAGCAACAAACGCGCCAACATCTACAACAATGGCATCCGCGCCCAAATTCTCTGGCGTGAAGAGCCTCTCGAAAGCGGCGACATGCTCATGGTAGCGAAAAACAATTACTACTGGAGCGAGAAGTTGACTCTTGAACTGATTGCCAACGCTAAAACTGAAGGTAAGGCGCCTGAGGAAGCAGAGAAAGTCCCTTTTGACTTCATTGCCAATGGTGACACTGCCATCGTCCGCCGAGTACGCAACGAACGTCAGTTCTACGGATTCACCTTTGTCGATGCCACGCTGGAATTCCCAGATTTCAACGACTTTCAGATGCAACTCACCCTCCTCACTGACACCCTCCAAGCCGAGGCTCCAGCCCTCACTAAGGAACAACAGGATTCATTATTCAATTTAATAATGGAGGACTATGCCGGCGATTCCACTCTACGGTCCAAGCAGGATAAACTCAAGGCCTTGCGACAAGACCCCTACTATAATGCCTTACAAGTCAAGTATGCCTATGCCGTCACCTGCCACAAAGCCCAAGGCGGCCAGTGGACCAATGTCTTCATCGACCAAGGCTACATGACCGAAGAACTCCTCACCCCTGACTATTTCCGCTGGCTCTACACCGCTATCACCCGTGCCACAAAGCGTGTTTTCTTCGTCAACTGGCCCAAGGAGCAGCTTCTGGAATAATGAACGTAAAAAAGGGCGACCTTCCAACAGAAAGCCGCCCCTCATTGTTATATTTCATATCTATCTTCCACCCCCACCTCTTGCGCTATTGCGACCTCCAAAGACATTGAGGCGATAGCTGACATGTAGCATCGCATAACTGGTGATGGCATTCACCTCACGATCCGTCCAACCGTTGGCATTGACGGTTCGGGTGAAGTTTGACTCTTCATGAAGGATGTCATACCACTGGAACATCACCGTCAGTTTCTTGCCACGCAGGAAGGAATGTGACAACTGTGCATTCCAAAGCAACTCATTCGTATTGAGCGACTTGTCGCTGTAACCCCGTTTACTGTACATGTGGAAGTCGGTAGAAAGGCTGGAACCCCAAGGGAAGGTGATTCTTGTGTTGCCGCCATACTGGAAATTCCACGTGGACAGATTGCGCGAAGCCTGCAGTTCGTTCTCCGTTCGGGCAAAAGTGACATTGGCATTCAGGGAGACGCTGAGCCACTTGTTGCGAAAGCTGAGCGAAGTCGAAGGGGTGAGATTGTAGGTATGCGTGACATTGCGTTCTGACGATGCGCTTCTGTTCAGATTCACATACGAGACATGGTGGTTGTAGCTGCCTCGGATGGAGCCACTGATATCCCAGCGGTTCAAGGTGTCAAGAGCCGTGTTGTATGTGATGCCTCCGCTGGTGCTCCAGTTACCGTCGAAGTTTTCTGGTCGTGAGATGCGCCCACCCGTATCCTCATCGTAGGTGACGATGTTGCCCACCGAGTTGGTGGTGCGGCGCACACTTGCGTTGGTGCTGAAACTCCCGTGACGATAAGCCTTAGGGATATTGTTGCCCAAACTGTCAGTCACGTATTTCGGTGTGCGTTGTTTCTGGAAAGTGACATCCATGCTGGTGGTGAAGGAAGGCTTCAAGCCCGGATTACCCATCGTGATGTTGAGTGGGTTGGTGTCGTCGTAGATGTTCAGAAGTTGGGTGATGGATGGTTGTTGGGTTTGTCCACGCAGTGTCACCTGCAGATTGGTCTGCTGAGTGAAGCGATAGCGCATATTGAGCGTAGGCGAATAGTTGACAACCGAGCGAATAGTGTCAACTGGACGTCCCAGATATTGCTGAATGTAGTGCGAACGCTGAGGTTGTGCAGACACACCCACATTCATGTTGAGCTTGTTGCGCACCAATCGCAGCTGCACATTGATGTTGTGTCCATACTCCTTACGTTCCGAGTACCGGCTCAGACGAGTGGAGAGATATTCTTCATAAGGATTCTCCAAGAAACCAAACAAACGGTTCCAATCGCGGTAGTCCTGCAACACAGCATCGAAGGCTTCTTCACCCAAATCGGGGAAGTCGTAAGTCGACGGGTCATTCTTCTGATAGCTATAGCGGAAATTGTAGTTCACCTGCAGGAAGATGCCTTGCGAACCCGAATTGCGTTGGTTGCCCCCGCCAGCACCTCCTCTGCCACCTCCACGACCGCCTGCCATATTACCTCGTCCATTACCTCCACGATTGTCAGAAGTCGGGATGCTGTCTGTGCTCAAGGTATCCACAGGCACAGGCTTAGGCTTGAAGATGTAAAGTGGTTCGGTATAGGTGATGCTCACATTATAGTTGAAGCTGTTGTTGGGCGAAGCGGTGTATCGGTTGGTCTGATAGGTCGAGTCGTTGCCCGCACGCGTTTGTGTCTTGTAAAGATGCACTTGCGAGAGGTTGGCGTTTCGGTTGCTGTTGTCACGATAACTGATGCTTCCGTTGACCGCCATGTTGCGTCCACTGTTGCTGAAACGGCGATGCAGCTGCAACTGCGTGCTGAGGTCTTTGCTCTCACCATAGCTCATCGACTTGTTTTGCCTGCCATTCACAATCAATCCAAGCCTATTCATCAAGTCCCTACCCTCATTGCTCAGAGGTTGCTCCGTATGCTCAAAGGGATCGGCATTGAAGGAAGCAGAAGAAGAATGGCTGCGGCTGTCGTTGGTCGAGAAAGACAAGTTGGGACGGAACGAGAGTGTGGTGACCGAGTCGATGGTCCATTGCAAGTTCATGTTTCCAGTCCAGCTGTTGTTGCGTGAATAGCTTTGGTTGACACTGTTAGAGAAAGAGCCGCCACGTGTATTGACAAAGTTTTCAGAGCCTGTACGGTTCCAGTTGTCAGCCGTACCATGAGTCCAAGTCACACGTCCGCTCAATTTGATGTCTTTATTGTTCTCATAACTCACATCCAAAGCAGCCGTCTGCGTATGCCTCTGTCCATTGCCGTTGCCTCTGCCTCGTCCTCCACGTCCAGAGAAGTTGCGGTCATTCACATTGTTGGCATTGCCCATGAACGTGTAGCGCATCGCTCCAAAGGGCTTCATCGCCGTCAGTCGGATGCCATAACGATTGTCTGTTCCATAACCGAAATCGGGGTTGGCCTGCAGACCTCTTCGGGCACTTCGCTTGGTGGTGAATTCCAGCACGAAATCATCTTCTCCATCATCAATGCCTGTCAGTCGCGAGAGGTCACTCTTCTCGTCATACGCTTTCACCTTTTCGATGACATACG
Source organism: uncultured Prevotellaceae bacterium (assembly GCA_900316975.1). Lineage (GTDB taxonomy): Bacteria > Bacteroidota > Bacteroidia > Bacteroidales > Bacteroidaceae > Minthosoma. The sequence continues at coordinate 38,984 of ONFA01000018.1, forward strand.
AAGGAAGATTCTTCATCACGGCACTGTTGTTGCCCGTCATGAAGTCACGACCATCCAACTTGAATCGCTTCACATTCTTACCATTGATGGTGATGCCTCCATTCTCGTCAATTTGAGCGCCAGGCAACGCTTCCACCAATGCCTCAATGACCGAACCTTCAGGCAATGTGAACGCATCGGCATTATAAATCAGCGTGTCATCCTTGACCACCATCTTGGGGATATTTGCTGTAACAATCGCTTCGTCAAGCTCCTTGATTTCAGGGAACATGGAGATGGTGCCCAAAGACATGTTCTGACGACCTTTCTTCTCAAACGGAACCAGTCGCTGTTGATAGCCGAGGAATGTCAACTTCAGCAAATAAGTGCCGGCATTGACCGAAGAAAAGCCAAAATGTCCATTCTGTTCAGAATAAACTCCTTTGACAAAAGTGGTGTCCTTCCTGTTGCGTCGGGTTGTGATTTCGTAGAGTTGCAACGTGGTGCTTGGAAGGGGTTCTCCTGTTGCATTATCAATGATGCGACCACTAATGGACTCATTTTTATCCTGTTGAGCCAAGACAGGCAACACTCCAACCACAAGAAGGGCAAGGGTTATACCAATATAGCGTAGAATTAAAAGCCTCTTCATACATGTATAGACCCATAAATACTCAATAAGTAAAAAGACTTCCTCCTTTATTTTTAAGTAGGTGAACAAAATTATCTTATACAATGATGTCTCTTCTTTTCGCCGCAAGCGGCTTGTTTTTTCGGACAATAATTTCCAATAATTGACGATAATTTTATCCAATA
>ONFA01000033.1 GCA_900316975.1 uncultured Prevotellaceae bacterium
AACCATGTTAGGAAGACTGTCAACCTATTCAGTAAATTGCCTGTCAACCACATCAGGAAAAATACAAAAAACTGTCAACCAAAATCAGGAAAAGACAATTTTTTTAGGGAAGCACATATATGGTTAACAGGTTAATTGGTTAATTTGCATGTTGGCAAGATGTGGGGGATAGTATTTTAGGGGGTGGTAAGGAAAAATATATAATATATATTATATATTTTTCCTTATATTATATATTATATAAATAAAGGAACGCACTTCGAAAGAGAAAATTAACCAATTAACCAGTTAACCAGTTAACCTTCGATGGCGGAGCGGCATGGCGAAGGATGGAGGTGTCGAACCGCTGATGGCAGATGTGTGTATAGGCATACGATGGCTGTCTTTTGCCTTGACGTTTCATCACGGCAAAAAAAATGAGGGGAAAAGCAAAAAAAGTGGCGCAAGACTTGACATTGCTTGTTCCATGTTGTAACTTTGCAACACCAAAACAGAAAAGAGAAACTAAAAACCATTGGATATGAAGACAAAACTTTTATTGACCGTAATGGCAGTGATGATGACAGTGGCTGGATGGGCACAGGAGAATAACAAGAAAACGGAAGTGGTGAACACCACCTCGGGACCTGTGCAGGGCATCGTGCAGGAGGGCACTAATGCCTTTCTCGGTATTCCTTACGCAAGGGTGGAACGCTGCATGCCTCCACTGCCCGTGAAGTCTTGGAAGGAGGTGAGACAGTGCGACCATTGGGGTCCTCAGGCGATGCAGCAGACGAACCGTCCGATGTCGGAGGATGAGATGTCGGAACAGTGCTGTGTGCTGAACGTGTGGAGCAACAACGTGCCACCCACTCCTCGCCCGGGTTTGAATCTCAGACCTGCAGAACCTAAGCCTGTGATGGTGTGGCTGCATGGAGGCGGTTTCGACAGCGGCACACCAGCATGGGATCCTGGCATGTGGCTGGCAAAGAAGGATGTGGTGGTGGTGAGCGTGACGCACCGTCTGAACATTCTCGGTTTTCTGGATTTATCGACTTGTGGCGAGAAATATAAGCACTCTGGCAATGTGGGCATGCTCGACGTGGTGCAGGCACTGCAATGGGTGCGCAGCAATATTCACCGATTTGGTGGTGACCCCAACAACGTGACCATCTTTGGCGAGTCGGGCGGTGGTGGTAAAGTGGGCTCTCTGCTCTGTATGCCTCCTGCAAAAGGACTCTTCCACAAGGCCATCATCATGAGCGGCACCATCCTGAACGTGAACACGAAGGCGATGACCGAGGAACTGGGTGAGGCTGTGCTGAAGGAACTGGGCATCAGCAAGGATGAGGTGGACAAAATCAAAGATGTGCCCTACAAGGACCTGTATGCCGCAGGACAGCGCGCCATGGCTGCCAGCATCGGCACCCGTCGTCCTGGCACTCCGATGATGTGGGGTTTCGGTCCTACTCCCGATGGGGAGGATATGGTGCAGCAGCCTTTCCAGCCAGGTTTCCCCGACTTCAGCGACAACATCCCCATCTTGATTGGCACCACCTTCAACGAACTGCAACGCCAGCGATACAGCCAGCCCATGACGATGCAGCAGGCGCGTGAAGAACTGCAAAGGACTTTTGGAGAGGAAACAGATGCCTACATCGAGGCGTTCAAGAAGGCCTATCCACAAAAGGCACAAGATCAGAAACGTCTTCCCCAAGACCTGCTGAGCATCGACTGGCTCTTTCGTCCCAAGACGCTCATCACGGCTGACGCCATCGGTGGCAAGCGCAAGGCTGACACATATATGTATATGTTCACAGTGAACGATGTGTCACACAACAACGAATTCAAGGGTTCAGCGCATGGAGCCGAACTGAAATACTGCTTCGACGTGCTCCACCACTATGAAGACCAATTGGCAGGCAAATGCATTACAGAAAACCAGGAATGGGCAAACTACATGAGTGCGGTTTGGGCGAAATTCGCTCATGACGGCAATCCCAACCTCGGAGAGGAGAGATACCCGGAAGATTGGCGTCCCAAATGGCAACCCTACACTGCCGAGAATGGCGAATTACTGGAATTGGGTGGCACACGACCCACCATTCATCACAACCACGACCGCCAACTGGCTGAAATCATCGACAGGCACTGCTTCAAGCAGTTGGATGAGTTTAGGAAAAATGAAAGAATGAAAAAATGAGAAAATGAAAAGTGAAAAGTGAAAAGTGAAAAATCTAAGTTACCTTTGCAAACGGGACACTAACACCCCACATGGCAGGTAACTTAACGTCAGTTCGATGAATTCCAACAAAAATAATTTATGAGAGATTCGTGGCTAATTCATGAGAATTTATGTCCCAAATAAACACGAATTACCATGAATTAACCACGAATTTTTCATGAATTTAATTATTTGTAGTTTTCGTTTTCAGCACTGGGAATTTCCTTCTGAACTCCTTGAGTTTCTGCAAATCGAGTTCGACAGTGATGGCAGAATCTTCGCCTAACGGACAGGCTGCCATCGTGTTGCCGTAGTGGTCAACAATCAGCGTTCCACCACTATAGCGTCCGCTCTGGTCCTCGCCGATGCGGTTCACGCCTGCCACATAGCATTGGTTTTCGATGGCACGGGCATGGAGCAACGTGTCCCATACTGCCAAACGACTGGTTGGCCATGATGCAACGTAAAGGGCACAATCATAAGGAATCTTCTCGTTGTTGCGTGAGAAGCATGGGAAACGAAGGTCGTAGCATACCTGCAGGAGGAATCGGCAACCACGAAACTCCACCACCACACGCTCGCTGCCACGGGTGTAGCGAAGGTGCTCGTCAGCATAGGTGAAGAGGTGACGCTTGTCGTAGGAAATGACCTCGCCATTGGGTTTGACGAAGTAGAAGCGGTTGTAGAAACGCCCGTCTTCCTCGATGGCCACACTGCCACAGATGGCTCCTTTCAGTTCGGCAGCCATATTCTTCATCCATTCGAGCGAACTGCCGTCCTTCTCAGCAATGCTTTCGGGATTGACGGAGAAGCCTGTGGAGAACATCTCTGGCAACACATACACATCGCTCTTGTCGAGTCCCCAAAGGATTTCCGCTATCTTTTCTTGGTTGGCAGTAGGGTCGCCCCACACTATATCATTCTGCAACAAGGATATTTTCATACCTTAATCAAATTGAAAGTTGTAAGATTCAATTCCTAATTTCTCATTCTGAAAACCTTTTAGTTCTTAGTTTTAACACGATGCCTGCCACGATGAGCAAAGCAAGTACAGCCAATGCGATGTAGGCAATGGTTTCTGTGATTTGAATGCTCTGAGGCTTGAAGGAGAGCACCACTTCATGTTTGCCCGATGGCACGTTGAGGGCACGGAGCACATAGTTGGCACGTCCCACTTCAGCAGGTTGCCCGTCGATGGTGGCTGTCCAGCCAGGGTAATAGACTTCAGAGAAGACCACCAGACCACCTTGTGCGGATTCCACCTCATATTTTGCTTCGTTGGCTTCGTAGGAAGTCAATTTGACAGTACCTTCGCCTCCTGCCTTCAGGAAACCGAAGCCATCCTTCGCCACCACGGCAGTGTTGCGCAGATTGACTTTCGAGAGGGCATCGAGTTCTTCGTTGGCATTGGCAACCCACTGAATGTCGGTGACAAACCAAGCATTGCCCATCGCCGTGACATTCTCCACTGGCATCTTGATTTCACCCTTCTCGCCAGCACCGAGGATGAACCAACGGGTGTTGAGCATATTGATGACAGGGAAGAGGGAGTCGGTGTTGACCACAGAAAGGTCATAGATGGGATATTGTGTCTGTCGTTCAGCCATCGCCAATGTATCCATCGGAGCCTGACGAAGTGCTTCATACACCTTCGACATCTCAGGCACGATGTGCGCCTCAATGAGTTCCTGATAACGACGCAGTTTAGCTGCATGATAGCCACCCACTGAACTGTAGAAAGCACTGGTGGTGTTGTCGTTGAAGGTGGAGACGGTGAAGTTCAGCACACGATAGTCGCGCCCTTCCCCACTCTGTTCGATGATGTATCGGTCGGCATCTGTCTTCTGAATGCGGGCAACTCCTTGAGGCTCCACAAACATGTCGTCGTGAAGATAACGCTTGTTCACGCCCCACATGTCCACCAAACAGATGACAAGCAGAGCCACGCTCAGCAAGCTCACCTGCATGGGGTTCAGTTCACCTTCCTTCTTTTTCTTCGCATACCACCACATAGCAGCCACACCCAACAGGATGAACAGGATGCTGCGCCAAGCATCGGCACTCACCATAGCTGCACGCATGTCGGAGATGCTGCGCAGGATGTTCTGTCCGAAGGCGGCATCGAAATAACCTGCTCCGACATACTGATTGACGGCATCCTTGTCGCTGGTGCTCAGACAATCATGTCCAAGACCTGGTGACAGCACGTATATCAAGCAGATGACCACCGTGAAGATGGTGGCGATGTAGAGGGGTTTCTGTTCGGGCTTCTCCACCCACAGCTTCAAGCCCCACAAAGCAATGAACGGCACCACAAACTCCACCACCACGAGGATGCTTGCCACCGTGCGGAATTTGGAGTACATGGGCACATGGTCGATGAACCAGTCGGTGAAGGGCATGAAGTTATGTCCCCAACTCAACAGCAAGGTCAACACGCCTGCTGCGAGAAGTGCCCACTTGAGAGGATTCTTGTGAGGAATGACGAGCAAGCCCAAGACGAAGAGCATGCACACCAAAGCACCGAGATAGACAGGACCGCTCGTGCCTGGCTGTTCGCCCCAATATTGCGTGAAGGCACCATAGATGCCCATCTGCTCCAATTGCCCATCTGCCTTCTTCATGGCTGTCTTATTCATGGAGAGCGGCATGCTTGCCCCACCCTTCACATCGGGGATGAGGAAGGTGAGCGACTCGTCAATGCCGTAACTCCAAGCAGTGATGTAGCTGCGTTCCAAACCACTATCTGTCTGATCTTCCGTCTTGCCCTGCTTCACGAGTTCGCTCTTGCCACGCATGGTGTCCTTCGAGTATTCGTAAGTGTGATAGAGGTTGGAAGCGTTGAGACAGATGGCAAGAACAGCTGCCAATGCCACTCCTGCTGTCGCTTTTCCGAAAGCAGCCAACTCCTTCCTCTGGATGGCTTGTATGAGGAATGCCACCACCATCAGGATTTCGATGGTGAGGAAGTAGTAGGACATCTGCACGTGGTTTGCTTGAATCTGCAACGTGGCGAAGATGGCTGTCACAATTGTGCCCAGCAAGTATTTCTTCCGATAGCACAAAACAATGCCCGCAATGGTGGGAGGTATGTATGCCAATGCCATCACCTTCCAAATGTGACCTGCAGCAATGATGATGAAAAAGTAGCTGCTGAATGCCCACACCACGGCTCCCAATGCTGCCATCCAATAACGGAAATCGAAGGCACGGAGCAGGATGTAGAAACCTAACATCGAGGCAAAGATGTACCAGACATAATCGGGGAACCACAGATGGTATGCCTTTTCCACAAACGCCATCGGCTTGATGGAGGGGTAAGACGGTGCTATCTGATAGGTGGGCATGCCACCGAAAAGACTCGTCACCCAACGGGGTGTTTCCCCATCATGTGCATCACGGTAAGCATTGATTTCCACATTGATACCATCGTTGGCACCACTGTCGTGCTGCTCCAAACGATAGCCCTTGCTCACCGGTGACATGAAATAAGCCCACGCAATCACCGCAAACAGAGCGACACAATACACGTCTGGCAGAATCTTCTTGAAATTGAATTGCATAATTTCTACATCTTTTATTTTCGGGTTGCAAAGGTACGGAAAATAAACAGAACAAAAAAATGTGGGTGAAGTTTTCGGAATATTCAAAGGCAAAACACAAAAAAATCTCCTTTTTATTTTGTATTCTCTTTGATTTGCACTACCTTTGCAACCAAATTCAAAAAAATGGTAAGTTTTAGCAACATCACACTACTGAACCTTCTTGGACTTCGACTTACAGGGACGAAGGCGAGAAAGGTGTGCAGTTGCTATCAAGCATAACGATACAAACAAAATGTTTAACCTTTCTCATGGTCATGGGGAAGGTTTTACTTTTATATGTAGGTATTCGTGCTCATGGCTTTGAGAAGTATAATTCAACAAAAATATGGCAGATAGATTATTTATTTTCGACACAACGCTCCGCGACGGTGAGCAGGTGCCAGGATGTCAACTCAACACGGTTGAGAAGATTCAGGTGGCTAAGCAACTGGAGGCATTGGGCGTGGATGTCATCGAGGCTGGTTTCCCCATCTCCAGCCCAGGCGATTTCAATAGTGTGGTAGAGATTTCGAAGGCGGTCACTTGGCCCACCATCTGTGCGTTGACCCGTGCAGTGGAGAAGGACATTGACTGTGCTGCCGAGGCGCTGAAGTATGCCAAACGCAAGCGTATCCACACGGGTATTGGCACTTCGCCTTCACACATCAAGTACAAGTTCAACTCTACTCCTGAAGAAATCATCGAACGTGCTGTGGCAGCCGTGAAGTATGCCAAGAAGTACGTGGAGGATGTGGAGTTCTATGCAGAGGATGCTGGTCGCACGGACAATGAGTATCTGGCTCGTGTGATTGATGCGGTGACGAAGGCTGGTGCGACGGTTTGTAACATTCCCGACACGACGGGTTTCCGTGTGCCGAACGAATATCATGAGAAAATCAAGTATCTCTATGAACATGTGGATGCTTTCGCGGCTGGCAAGTCCATCCTTTCAACCCACTGTCACAACGACCTCGGTATGGCTACAGCCAATACGGTGGCAGGTGTGCTGGGTGGTGCGCGTCAAGTGGAGGTGACCATCAACGGTATTGGTGAACGTGCTGGTAACACCTCTTTGGAAGAGATTGCCATGATATTCAAGACTCACCCAGACTTGGGCATTGAGACGAATATCAACACGACAAAGATATACCCGACAAGCCGTATGGTGTCGAGCCTCATGAACATGCCCGTGCAGCCAAACAAGGCGATTGTGGGCAGGAATGCGTTTGCCCACTCCAGCGGCATCCATCAGGACGGTGTGCTGAAGAATGCTTCGACCTATGAAATCATGGATCCCAAGGAAGTGGGAATTGACGATAACGCTATCGTGCTGACGGCCCGAAGTGGACGTGCTGCCTTGAAGCATCGTCTGCACGTGAATGGTGTGGAAGTGGATAGCGAGAAACTCGACAAGATTTATGAGGATTTCCTCAAACTGGCGGACAAGAAGAAGGAGGTGACGGACGACGACATCCTTGTGTTGGCTGGTGCCGACCGCTCGGAAACGCACAACGTGAAACTTGACTACTTGCAGGTGACCACGGGCATGGGTGTGAAGAGTGTGGCTTCCATCGGTCTTGCCATTGCCAACGAACACTTCGAGGCTGCAGCATCGGGCAATGGCCCTGTGGATGCCGCCATCAAGGCGCTTAAGCAAATCATCAAGCGTCAGATGACCCTCCGCGAGTTCACCATTCAGGCTATCTCGAAGGGTAGCGACGACATGGGTAAGGTACACATGCAGGTGGAGTACAATGGCCACGTCTATTATGGCTTTGGTGCCAACACCGACATCGTCACCGCATCCGTGGAGGCTTATATTGATTGTATCAATAAATTCCGCAATTAAACAATGGGAAAGACATTATTTGACAAGATATGGGATGCCCACGTGGTGCAGAACGTGGAGGATGGTCCCACGCAACTGTACATCGACCGTCTGTATGCACATGAGGTGACCAGCCCACAGGCGTTTGACACGCTGAGAGACAAGAACATCAAGGTGTTCCGCCCCGACCATGTGGTGGCCATGCCTGACCACAACACCCCCAGCGACCAGCAGGAGCGCATCGACGACCCAGTGGGACGCAAGCAGGTGGAAACCCTGAAGGCGAACTGCGAGGAGTTTGGCATCAAACACTTCGCCATGGGCACGAAGGACAATGGCATCATTCATGTGGTGGGTCCTGAAAAGGCTCTTTCGTTGCCGGGCATGACCATCGTGTGTGGCGACTCTCACACCTCGACTCATGGTGCAGTAGGAGCCATCGCCATGGGTATCGGCACCAGCGAAGTGGCTCAGGTGCTGGCTTCGCAGTGCATCTTGCAGAGCAAGCCCAAGACCATGCGCATCAACATAGAAGGCACCCTGCCCGAAGGCACGACGGCCAAGGATGTGGCACTCTACATCATGGCACAGATGACCACCAGCGGTGCCACGGGCTATGCCGTTGAGTATGCTGGTTCGGCTGTGCGCAACATGAGCATGGAGGGCCGTCTGACGCTCTCCAACCTCTCCATCGAGATGGGCAGTCGTGCAGGTCTGATTGCTCCCGATGAGACGACCTTCGCCTATCTGAAAGGACGTGAATATGCACCGAAGGGTGAGGACTGGGACAAGGCTGTGGAAGAATGGAAGAAACTCTACTCCGACCCCGATGCCGCGTTCGACAAGGAGGTTACTTATCGTGCCGAGGACATCGCTCCTCGCATCACCTACGGAACAAACCCCGGTGCTGGCATTGCCATCGACGAGTGCATTCCTACGCTCGACGAGATTCCAGAGGCTGACCGTTCTCAGTTCTTGAGCATGCTCGAATACATGCAGTTCGAGCCAGGGCAGAAACTCGAAGGAGTGCCTGTGGATTACTGCTTCCTCGGTGCTTGCACCAATGGCCGCATTGAAGACTTCCGTGCTTTTGCCTCCGTGGTGAAGGGCAAGAAGAAGGCAGACAGTGTGGTGGCTTGGCTCGTGCCTGGCTCGTGGCTGGTGCGTCAGCAAATCATCGACGAGGGCATCGACAAGATACTGGAAGAGGCTGGTTTTGAACTCCGTCTCCCCTCTTGCTCCTCTTGCCTTGCCATGAATCCAGACAAGGTGCCTGCTGGCAAACTCTCCATCTCCACCAGCAACCGCAATTTCGTCGGTCGTCAAGGTCCCGGTGCCCGCACCATCCTTGCCAGCCCATTGGTGGTGGCAGCATCAGCAATCACAGGAGTAGTAACTGACCCGAGAAAGATGTAAAGCAGACCCTCGCCCCAACCCTCCCCCATAATGGGGAGGGAGACCATGCGGGGTGTAGGGATAGTGTAGATAATAAAAGTATAACAATAAGAAAACGCCCTTGTGGAACCAAGCCGGATGGCACTCCCTCCCCATGATGGGGGAGGGTCGGGGAGAGGGTCTTCTTCATTATGAAAGAAAAATTCGACATCATCCAGTCAACCTGCATCCCGATTCAGATTGACAACTGCAATACCGACCTCATCATTCCTGCCCGCTACTTGGCGAGCACAACACGTGACCCACAGTTCTTTGGCGATGCCTTCATGCACGACCTTCGCTTCGATGCAGACGGCAATCCAGTGAAGGACTTCGTGATGAACCAGCCTGAGTATGCCGAAGCACCTCGCAAGGGTGTACACGAAATCATCGTGGGCGGTCAGAACTGGGGTTCTGGTTCCTCTCGTGAACATGCCGCATGGGCCATTGCCGGCTACGGGGTGCGAGTGGTCATCTCCAGTTCTTTCGCCGACATCCACCGCAACAACCTCCTCAACTGCTTCGTGCTGCCCGTCATTGTCAGCAAGGAGTTCCAGCAGGAACTCTTCGACAGCATCGCAGCCGATCCACAGACTGAGGTGAAGGTGGACGTGCCCAACCAGACGGTGACCAACCTCGCCACTGGCCACAGCGAACACTTCGACATCAACTCCTACAAGAAGTATTGTCTCATGAATGCCTATGACGATATCGACTTCTTGCTCTCCAACAAGGACAAGATTGAGGCTTTTGAGAAGACCCTCACCCCTACCCTCCCCCGTAATGAGGAGGAAGTCCCTGCGGCTGAGGAGTCTATAGAGACAAACACTAAAGCACAAGAATCTTCCGATACTCCCCAAGAGGTTGCTCCTCTCTATGTTGAAGCCTCCAACGAGGCTCCTGCAGAAGAGCCAGCCGAAGAGGTTGCGCCCATCGAGGTAACTGCCAAGGAAAGTGATCCTTTCGTGCCTAAGAAATTGCTGCCTATCAATCGTGGATTGGCGAAATTCTTTTTATTGAGCATGATTACATTGGGCATTTACGGCATCGTTGTACTTGCTCAGATTTCAAGTGAGATCAACACTGTTGCCACCCGATATGATGGTCGAAAGACTACCAATTACCTGTGGGTGTTCTTCCTCTGGGGATGGCTTACGGGAGGTATCGCATATTTTGTGTGGTTCCACAAACTCAGCAATCGCATTGGTAACGAACTTCAGCGTCGCAAGATTCCATACTCTTTCGGTGCATCTGATTACTGGCTTTGGTGTGTGCTGGGTGCTTGCGTGGGTTTCCTTCCATTAGTGTACAGCCACAAACTGTTAAGTGCCATGAACCAACTCAATGCTGATTACAACCAAAAGGGATAACAGTTCCCACATATTTTATATAATGCGTTAATAATAAAGCGGCACCAAGTTCGATGGAAACTTGGTGCCGCTTTATTCGTCACAAATGGTGTGAGTGCATTATTTGATGTACTGCATAATCAAATCTACGATTTCGTCTTCTGTATGCCCTGCCATAGAAATGACAAGGTCATAATTACGAGTGTCATAACGTGAGGTCTCTGCATACGTCTTCACGTAGTTCTCCCGCATCTTGTCCACCTTCTTGATTACTTTCTCCGCATTCTCATGACTAAGCAACTGTTTCTTCATCACACGTTGAATGCGTTGCTCCATGGGTGCTTGAATCAGTATGCTCAAGTGATTAGGATGGTTGCGGAACACTGAGAAGCCCAAACGTCCCGTGATGACGCATGACTCCTCTTCTGCAATATCTGTCAGGATTTGTTTCTCTGTTTCAAACATCTCGTCAGTTGTCAACGCATCAGGTTCGTCAAGTGCAGATATTTCATTGTAGTACATAGTTTTCATCTTCTCTGCAAGGAAGAAACCGCGCGCAAATTCAGCCCACCAACTGTGATTTCTTCCTTTCAAGTTCTCGATTTCTTCAACAGTGAGGTTATACTTCTCTTCCAAAGCCTTGATGAGTGCCTTGTCATAGAACCTTACACCTAACTTGGCGGCCAATTTTTCACCGACAGTGCGGCCACCGCTACCTAACTCGCGGTTGATGGTGATAACAAATTTCTCGTTCTTGTTCATGTTTAATATTTTTGTGATTTGCTCAATGGTTGGGGGCAAAGGTACACACTTTTTCTGATATAAAAAAATGTTTGGCTAAAAAAAGAAAACCCCTCAATCCCATCATGAAGTCGATAGGTTGAGGGGAATGATCGAATCTGTTATGGATTATTCGCCAGTGATGTAGCTGGAGCACTCAGCGATTTCTTCCGGAGTCATGCCCAGTTCCAGGCCTTTGGTGCCGATGGCTTTTCCGATTTCAATACCAGCCTCACCATAAGCCTGAATGGTTTCATCGTCAGGGGTAAAACCAGGGTAAGTCTTGTCAAGGTTATCAACACCTTCGCCAAACTCCTGGCAGATAGCAACAAGTTCTTCCTTGCTCTCTGCAGCAGCGATGCTTTCTGCCACTCCATCGTAAAGTGCAGCCATTGCAGCAGCAGCCTCTTCGGGATCATAATCACCAGCAGATTCAGCAGAAGCTTCAATGTTTTCTTCAGCGTTAGCTTCTTCTGTCTTCTTTGAATCAGCACATGAAATCATTACCATTGATGCGGCAACAAAACATGCAAAAAAAATCTTTTTCATTGTTTTAAGTTTTAGTTGTTAATAAAAAAAGGGTTAAATGTATAGATTGTTACTTATAACACTTCCAGATGCTGTCCAACTTTGCTTGTGGCAACTTCTTGGTGAAGAGGCTGACAAGCAACACAACGGGGAAGCCTCCTACCATGGCGATGGCACCGCAGTCAATTGGATTGATTGGGTTGCCCATAAGCATGTTGACCACGGTGAAGCCGACGCCCCAAATGAAACATGCCCAAACAGATGCAGTGGTGACGCCACGCCAGTAGAGACCCAAGAGGAAAGGTGCCAAGAATGCACCAGCCAAGGCACCCCAACTGATGCCCATGAGTTGGGCGATGAACGTGGGAGGATTGAGTGCGATGAGCACAGAAATGACAATGAAGAACACGATGAGCACACGCATGATGACCACTTTGCGGCGTTCAATCTTTTCTGCCACCTCGTCATCAATTTCGCCTCCCTTCACTTCGTCGGCACCAGCACGCTTGTCGCGATAAATAAGGTCGAGGGTCATGGTGGAAGAAGATGTCAGCACCAGCGATGCCAATGTGGACATGGAAGCCGAAAGCACCAACACCATCACAAGACCTATGAGGAGGTCTGAGTTGACAGCCGTGTCAAGCATCGTGGGAATGATGTCATCGAACTTATAGTTGTGGCGTGCTTCATTCCAGACTGGTTCGCCAAACAGACGGCCGAAACCTCCCAAGAAATAGCAGCCACCAGCCACCACAAAGGCGAAGATGGTGGAGATAATGGTGCCACGCTTGATGGCACTCTCATCTGTGATGGAGTAAAATTTGCCCACCATCTGAGGAAGTCCCCATGTGCCGAGCGATGTCAATACCACCACACCGAGCAGGCTCATGGCATTAGGACCCCACCATGAAGCAAAGTCGCCGGGTTGGAAGTCCTTATAGAGTGGATTCTCGAGGTCGTGAGCTGTAGGCACGGCCTCCTTCATTTTCTGGAACGCCTCTGTGAAACCACCCTGGCTGTTCAGCACCACAGCAATGACGGCGATGATGCCGCCCAGCATGACGATGCCCTGAATGAAGTCGTTGATGGCTGTAGCCTTGTAGCCGCCCAGAATCACATAGACAGCCGTAAGCAGTGCCATGATGATGATACAGTACTCATAAGGGATGCCGAAACCCATGTCGAAGAGTTTCGAGATACCGCTATACACACCTGCTGTATAGGGAATGAGGAATACGAAAGCAATGATGGAAGCCGCAATGCGCAGTCCCTGATTACTGAAACGTGTGCCGAAGAAGTCTGGCATGGTGCGCGACTTGATATGTTGAGTCATCAGTTTTGTACGACGACCCAAGATGAGCCATGCCAAAAGCGAACCGATAATGGCATTGCCGATACCAATCCAAGAACTGGCAAGACCATACTTCCAGCCGAACTGACCTGCATAACCGACAAATACGACTGCTGAGAAGTAACTGGTACCAAAGGCAAAGGCAGAGAGCCACGGGCCCACCGAACGACCGCCCAGTACAAAACCATCTACATTGTTGGCTTGTTTGCGTGAGTAGATTCCCACATAGACCGTCACAGCCAAGAAGATGACGGTGAGAAGAATTTTGACTAACATATTACTTGATTCTTACTTGTAATTGTGCCATGATCGCGTGGTTGGCATTGTGGGTGAACTCCCTGCCAGCAGGGGTGTTCTGAAGCGATGCGCTCTTATACACATATTGCAGTTGGATGCGACAACGCTTGTAGAACCAATATTGGAGTCCGAAGATGGCCTTGTGCTGATCCATGTGCTCTTTCACGTTGTAGTTGAAGAAATCATAAGAGCCAACCAAATCCAACTTGGGTGCAACGGGCAAAACGCCAGTAACGTATGCGCCTCGGCTGGTCACATCGTCATCACGACCTTCCAAGTATTCAGCACGCAAACTGAGATGAGAGTCCTGAGACTTGTACTGAAGACCTGCAGACCAACGATTGCGCTTGTAGTCTTGACCTGCAACGATATTGTTGTAAACAGAACCGTTAATGGCATGTCCACGACCAATCTGACCTGTAGCGACAATGTTTAACTCTTTAGTAGGACGGAATTCCAAATGACCGATGAAGTCCTTTTCGCTGTTGCCATCTTTCTTGTTGATACCCTGTCCATTCATGATGGCTGCTTTGTAGGCAAACTTGCTGTCGTTGGTTTCACCAAAGAATTCCAAACCGAGGTCACGACCATACTGTACGCCCATCAGAGGGTCGTTGCAACCGGCAAGGTAGGTGACACCTTCAGAACAAACGTCGATTGCTTCCAACTCTGTGGGCGACATATTGTTCTCGATGGTATAAGCATGTTTGAACTGACCAATCTTGGCGCTGAGAGCCTTGTTGTTGGTGAGGCGGTAAGAAGTCCAATACTCATGTACCACACCTCCGTTGAAGTCGTGCATGAACATGGCGAACCAACGGTCGGTGATGGGTGCACCTACCACAAGGAAGACACGCTTCATCTCAAACGTGTTGTAGTCACGCTTGTTGAGTTGATCATTGTCATCCAAGCCGCCTGTGTGCTGATAAGTGAAACCGGCCTGTGCGTAACCATCAATCTGAACACGCTCTGCCAAGTCTTTTGCCCAGTCAAGAACCTTTTGTTCCTTAGGTGCTTGAGCATTCAAGGTGCCTATGCCCGCAAGGCACAGCAACATCGTTGTTAAAGTAGATTTGAATCCCATAATCTTTGTTTTTTATTGGTTTGTGTAGCAAAATTTGAGGCAAAGGTACACTTTCCCAATCATTCCGCCAAATGATTTGTGAAAAAATGTTTAACTTTGCATCCAAATTGAATGAATGCATGGATAAGTTTATAGAAATCATGGACACAACGCTCCGCGATGGTGAACAAACCAACAGCGTGAGTTTTGTACCGCACGAGAAACTGATGATAGCCCGCATGCTGCTGATGGACCTGAATGTCGATCGCATTGAGGTGGCATCGGCACGAGTGTCGGATGGCGAGAAAGAGGCGGTGAAGAGCATCTGCCGTTGGGCACGTCAGGCTGGTATGCTCGACCGTGTGGAAGTGCTGGGCTTTGTGGACGGAAAGACCTCACTCGATTGGATAAACGACTGCGGATGCCAAAATATCAACCTGCTCTGCAAGGGTAGCGAACGGCATTGCCGCTTTCAACTGAAGAAGACGCTTGAAGAGCATGTGGCTGACATCAAGCAGAACATTGCCTATGCCAATGAGTTGGGCATCAGCGTGAATCTCTATATGGAGGATTGGTCGAATGGCATGAAGGACAGTCCCGACTATGTGTTTGGCTTTGTCGATGCACTGAAGGATTGTGGCGTGAAGCGTTTCATGTTGCCCGACACATTGGGCATTCTCAATCCACAGTTGACTGCCGCCTTCATGAGTCAGATGACAAGCAGCTATCCCAACCTGCAGTTTGACTTCCATGCCCATAACGACTACGACCTGGCCACGAGCAATGTGCTGGCAGCCGTGCTGGCCGGGTGTCGGGGTGTCCACACCGCGGTGAACGGACTTGGCGAACGGGCAGGCAATGCGCCCATCTCGTCTGTGCAAGCCATTCTGAAAGACCATGCGCATGTGCGTACCAATATAAAAGAAGAGAACCTCGGCAAGGTGTCCACGATGGTGGAGAGCCTGTCGGGCATTGCCATTCCGCCCAACAAACCAATCATCGGCGAGAGTGTCTTCACGCAGGTGGCAGGAGTGCATGCCGATGGCGACAACAAGAACAACCTCTACTGCAACGACCTCCTGCCCGAGCGTTTTGGCAGAAAACGTGAGTATGCGCTGGGCAAGAATTCGGGCAAGGCGAACATCCTCAAGAACCTTGAGGAACTGGGTCTTGAACTCACGCCAGAACAGACACGCCGTGTGACTGACCGCATCATCGAACTGGGCGACAAGAAGCAGCTCATCACGCAGGAAGACCTCCCCTACATCGTGGCGGATGTGCTCAAGCACAGTGCGCCCGACGACAAGGTGAAACTCATTTCCTACATGGTCTCCACCGCCTACGGACTCAAGCCAATGGCTTCGGTGAAACTCGAAGTGAATGGCGATGTGTTTGAAGGATCGGCCATGGGCGACGGTATGTATGATGCCTTCATCCATGCCGTGCGCCACATCTACAAAGACCGTCTCAACCGCCCCTTCCCCTGGCTCACCAACTATCAGGTCAGCATCCCGCCAGGTGGACGCACAGATGCCCTCGTCCAGACCAGCATCTCGTGGACCTACAATGACAAGGCTTACCGCACCCGCGCCCTCGATGCCGACCAGACCGAAGCTGCCATCAAGGCCACCATCAAGATGCTCAACATCATAGAGAACGAATGACGATTCGTTCTCTTTTTTTTGCTCAAGTCGAAAAAAAGTCGTACCTTTGCGCCCAGTTTTAGGATACTCCGTAATTCGTAATAGGTAAGTGACTCCGTCGTGCTTTAAGGTGCGTTGCCTTATTTTCAAGTGCAAGTTCGCAACGCCAGACGCCGATCTGAAGGATTCGTAATGAAGGAGCGTGTTACTTATTTAATTATCACTAAATGAAAAAAATTTGTAAGGCTGCAAGCCTGGCATCGTTGTGTGTCAGTCTTGCAGGAAACGTCTGCGCACAGCAGCCGCTGCCTCTGTCGCTTGAACGCATGTTTGAACTGGCAGAGACACAGAACCGTGCGTTGGCTGTCATGGACATGGCAGTGCGCGAGGCGGAAGAAGGTGTTAGGGTGGCGAAGAGCGCACGGCTGCCTGACATGGATGCCAGTTTGGCACTGAGTTATTTGGGAAATGCCAACGTGTTTGCTCGTGAGTGGAAAGACTTTCAGGTGGCTCATCTTCCACATTTCGGCAACAACTTCGCCTTCGAGGCTTCGCAGGTCATCTATTCGGGCGGTGCCGTCACGGCAGGCATCGACTTGGCAAAGATGAAGCGTGAGATGGCTTTGCTTTCAAAGGAAGAGATGCGCGAGAATGTGCGCATGATGCTGGCTGGAAGTTATCTGCAACTCTACAAACTGCAGAACGAACGGCGTGTGTATGAGCAGAACACCATGCAGACACGGAAACTCATCGACGAAATCAATGCCAAACATGCACAGGGGGTGGCGCTGAAGAACGATGTGACACGTTATGAGCTGCAACTGAAAGGCTATGAGTTGGCACTCACACAGATTCAGAACAACCGTGAGGTGCTCAACCATCGGTTGAACATTGCCCTCGGACTGCCCGAAGACACTCGGATAGAGATTGACACAACGATGACGGCAACGCTCCCGGCCGTCTCTAACGAACTGACGTGGCAGAACGAAGCCTTGCAGTCGGCTCCCTCGCTGAAACAGAGCCAGTTGGGCATCGACATGAGCAAACAGGGCGAAAAACTGGCAGGTGTAGACAGTAAGCCCACCGTCTTTGCCTTTGCTGCCGACAAGTTGGATGGCCCCATTCTGACCGAGGTGCCTACCATCAACTCCAACCTCAACTACTGGTATGCAGGGGTGGGTGTGAAGTACAGCCTCTCGTCGCTCTTCAAAGGGAACAAGAAAGTGCGTCAGGCACATGCCGCCACGCTATTGGCAGAGGAAGAGCACCGCATGGCACAGGACAATATGCGCACGGCGGTGAAGGATGCCTACGTGCATTTCGACGAGTCTTTCACCCTCTACGACACCCAGAAGAAGAGCCTCGAACTGGCACAGCAAAACTATCAGGTGGTGAACAACCGCTACCTGAACGGATTGGCACTCATCACCGACATGCTCGATGCCAGCAACCAGAAACTGAACGCCGAACTGCAAGTGGTGAATGCCGAAATCAACATCTTATTCAACTATTATCAACTGAAGAAAACTGTAGGAAGTTTGTAAAAGCACTATGAAACATAAGACTAAGAAACTCATTTATAACATCATCGTCGTAGCCTCCCTGCTGGTGGGTCTGGCATGGGTGTGCGGCAAGTTCATTCATCTCGGTCGGGTGGAGTTCACCGACAATGCTCAGGTGAAACAACTCATTGTGCCAGCCAATAGCCGAGTGCAGGGCTTCATCAAGGAGGTGCGCTTCGAGGAATATCAGGCAGTGAAGAAAGGCGACACGCTCGCCATCATCGAAGATGCAGAGTTCCGCTACCGTCTGGCACAGGCCGAGGCTGACTACCAGAACGCGACCGCAGGCAAGACTGCCATGCACAACGTCATCTCCACCACCTCCAACAACATTGCCGTGAACGAAGCCTCCATCGAGGAAGCGCGCATCGTGATGGAGAATGCCCAAAAGAACTACGAGCGTTTTGCCAACTTGCTGAAGCAGGAGAGTGTGACCCGTCAGCAGTTTGACGACATGAAGACCGCCTACGAGGCTGCCAAGGCACGTTATGAAATGCTGCAACGCTCCAAGCAATCGACCACGCTGGCCGTGAAGGAGCAGCACACACGGTTGGGGCAGAACGATGCGGGCATCGCTTTGGCCGAGGCAGCGGTGGAACTGGCACGGCTGAACCTCTCCTACACCGTCATCGTGGCTCCTTGTGACGGTGTGACAGGAAGGAAGGAAATTCAGGTGGGGCAACTCATTCAGCCCGGACAAACCATCGTTGATATTGTGGACAGCGAAGACAAGTGGGTGGTGGCGAACTACAAGGAGACACAAACTGCCAACATCCGTCCGGGGCAGGACGTGGAGATAGAGGTGGATGCCGTGCCGGGCGTGACCTTCAAAGGCACCGTGACCAGCATCTCCCGTGCCACAGGTGCTGCCTTCTCTCTGTTGCCACAAGACAATTCGAGCGGCAACTTCGTGAAGGTGGAACAGCGCATCCCGCTCCGCATCGACTTCTCCAAAGAGAATCGGGCCGAGGACTTGGAGCGTGTGGCGGCTGGCATGAATGTGGAATGCACGGTAAAGTACTGATTCAGAATGAATACCTTTTCTATTCCACAGATGCGCGACTTCGTGCCGCAGCGCCTTCGTCCGTGGATTCTGGTCGTCTTCGTGCTGGTGTTTCAATTTTCAGGCGGTGTCTATCTGGCATCCGTTGCCGAGATGGTGGGCAGCACCCAACTGTTGCAGGAAGACATCCAGATGGCTGGCTATGCCTCGCTGGTAGGCATGGCACTCTTCTTCGGCATGATGTTCCGACTGAAGATGGCCGTCAAGTCGAAACCCACGTTGCTCCTCTGCTGCTCCGTCATCCTGCTGGCCAACATCATCTGTGCCAACACCACTTCCGTGCCACTGCTGGTTGCCACCTGCTTCGTGTCGGGCTTCTTCCGCATCTGGGGTACTTTCGAGTGTAACAGTACCATCCAACTCTGGATCACGCCCAAACGCGACATGTCCGTCTTCTTCTGCTACGTCTATCTCATCGTCAACAGCACCATCAACCTCTCGGGCATCATGTCGGTCTATCTCGCCTTCTGGCAGACCTGGGAATACATGCACTATGCCATCGTGCTGGCACTCCTGCTGGTGATGCTCACCACGCTCATCATCTACAACGACAAGCGCGTCATGCCGCCCCTGCCGCTCTATGGTATCGATTGGCTTGGCATGCTCATGTGGGGAGTGGTGGGTCTGTGCGTCGTGTTTGTCTGCACCTATGGCGAACACTACGACTGGTTCGACTCGTTCCACATCCGATTCGCCACGTTCCTCGGGGTCATCACCTTCATCCTGAACCGTTGGCGCGCTTCGTTCATTCATCATTCCTACATCTTCCACGACCTCTTCAGCCGCTACCCCATGGTGCTCATGCTCATCGGCATCATCGTGTTGGGCGACACGCTGCTGGCTCCCGAGCACATCTTCGAGCATGCCCTGATGGAAGGCATCCTCGGCTACGACTCGCTCAACGTCATCTCGCTCAACTGGGTGGGATTCCTCGGTACCCTGCTCGGCTGTCTGGTCGTCTATGTACTCTTTGCCCGCTGGAAGTGGCCCTATCAGCGCATGCTCATGATCGCCTTCCTGTGCTACATCTTCTATCTGGCATACTTCTACTTCGTCATCGACTACAACCTGCCGAAGGAAGCCCTCTGTCTGCCCATCATCGTGCGCACCGTCGGCTATGTCGTCATGGCAACCGCTGTCTTGACAGCCAACACTTCGTTGCCCTTCCCCTTCTACTTCTGTCAGGCGGTGTGCGTGCAGAATCTCTTCAGTGCCGCCTTGGCTGGCTGCATAGGCTCTGCCATCGTAGGCCGCATGCTTCGGGTGGTGCAGAAGATGAACTTCACCGAACTCTGTGCTGGCATTGACCATCTTTCGCCCCTTCCCCGGCAAGGTTGGGAGGCTGCCTATGGCATGACCCAAGCACAAGCCCTGCTCGAATCGATGAAGGAGATTTACGGCATCCTTCTGCTCATCGCCATCGGTGCATGGCTCTTTGCCGCCCTCTTCCATCCTGCCATCCGCCCCACACGCTATCTCCATCCGCTCTTCACCACCATCCGCAGCAGCCTCTCAATGGATATGCTGAAAAAGATGAGGGCTGAGAAACGGGCGGAGATGGAGTGAAAGAAGTGAAAAGTGAAGAGTGAATAATCTAAGTTACCTGCCATTCGGACTGCTGGCAACTCATTCGTAAAAGTAACTTAGATTTTCCACTTTTCACTTTTCACTTTTCACTATTCTTCGTATCTTTGCACCATCTAATTTCAAAAAGTGACTAAAGAAAGGACAAGACTATGGAAAAGTATCAGAAAGTGATTTCCGCAGCCATTATTGCTGTCGGTCTAATCGTGTTGGGACTGTGTCTCAAGGGCGGTATTGACAACTTCACCAATAAAGACCGCCGCGTGACGGTGAAGGGACTCTCCGAGCGTGAAGTGGATGCCGACAAGGTGACATGGACCATGAGTGTGCAAGTGGCAGGTGATGACCTGCAACCGCTGTTTGGTGAACTCAACGTGAAGATGGATGCCATTCAGCAATTCTTGAAGGAGAAAGGTATCAAGGGCAAAGGCGAAGTGACTGTCAACACGTATGATGTGACTGATAATCTGGCGAATGCATGGGGCGGCAATCAACCACGATACCATTACACTGTAAGACGTTCCCTAAAGGTGGTGTCAAAAAACACCAAGTTCATCAGTCAGTTGCGACAGAAAGTAGATGAACTGATTGGCTGGGATGTCATTCTGGATTCTGATTATGCCGAATACGAGTACACGCAGTTCCAGCAACTGAAGCCCGAAATGATGGCGGAAGCCATTGCCAACGCTGAGAAGACTGCCACCCAGTTTGCAGAGAACAGCCACTCCACCATCAACAAGATTGTGGAAGCTGGCCAAGGCGAGTTCTCCATCGATGATGCCGACGACCCCTTCAAGAAGAAAGTGCGCGTGGTGTCAACTATCACCTATTCATTGAAAGATTGAAAGATTGAACCACAAAACCGACGTGGGGCACGTCGGTCAGGCGACGTGGGGCATGTCGGTGAACCGACGTGCCCCACATCGGTTTAGGGGGGGGGTGAAGAGGCTGTTGTCTTTTCTTCCATCAAGGAAGACCTTCCCCAACTTCGCCCTATTATTGAAGAGTTGTTGAAGGATTAAAAAGTAATCGGATGTGTGTAGGCACATCCGATGTTTTTCCATCTCTTTTCCTGTCTTTTTCATGGAAAAGTATTGTTTGCTTGCAAAAAACACATGAAAGTTGTGTGGAATATTTAAAAATTCAAATACTTTGCCCAGGTGGATTTCAACGACCGGCATGATGTGCATTAAGTTAACTGCTTTTTAAGGCTCGACTATTTATTATATGTTCAGAAGGATAGAAGGAAAGGAGGAAATACTATAACCGTAATGAATGAAATAAAGGCTCGCATCATAATGATGCGAGCCTTCTTGTTGCTTGTCGGTTATTTAGTTGTTGATTACTACTTTTTTGCCATCTTTGATGTAGATGCCTTGTGTGGGATTTTCTGCTGGTATGCCTTGCAGAGTGTAGAAGGTGGTGTTGTGAGGGGATGCTTTGTCCTGTAGATTTTCAATGCCAGAGGAGGTTGCTCCGTTGAACTGCCACCAGTCCCAGTTGAATAGTGTGGCATCTCCTGTGCCGATGAAACTGAAGTGAATATCGTGGATGCCTGTTGGCGTGTTAGTCAGTTCGAAAGTCCTTTCTTCCCAAACATTTTCTCCTCCAGTTGCCTCGATTTTTATCTTGGCCAAAATCTTTCCTTTTGTATTGTCTTGCCGTACCACTAGCGTGCCGTTGTTGCTCTTGGCTGCTACGCGGATAGTGATAGATTGAGCACCTTCAGACCCGAAATCGACGTTTGCCACGCGCATGGAGTCGCCGGCATGGATGTCGGTGACATAAACGCCTGTGGATTCATTGCCTACAACGCTGATTCCTTCAGCGGCATTGAGTGTCTCGGCCTGCTGACGGAGGTATGGGCTCATGGTACAAAGTGCTTTAACGCCTTGTCGAGTTGCCGTGACGGGCAGGATTCGTCCGTTTGAAGCGAAGGTCATCTCCTCGACTGCCATGCTTCGGTTGAAGCCACCACCACCTTTAGCCCATCCTGTATGGTAGAAGAAGTAGTCTTTGCCTTTGTAGTTCACGATGCCACTGTGGTTGGTGAACGAACCGGTATTTTGTTGCGTCATCACTTGCCCCATGTATGTCCATGGTCCTTCTGGACTTGTGCTCATGCTGTAGGAAATGTGTTCGGGCACTCCTCCAGCTGCGTAAATCAGGTAGTAGTTGTCGCCACGTTTGTCGAGCCATGGCCCTTCTTCGTAGCAGTCTTTCCCCGTCACTTTATCGTCCACTTTTACACCGCCGAAAGCTTTTTCTGTCAGTTCCACCTCAACAACGCCATTCTTGCCGATGCTGGTATCAACCAGAATCATGTTCTTTCTCAGTTTGGCATAGCGCAGTTTGTTGTTGCCCCAGTAGAGATAGGCTTGTCCGTCATCGTCAATAAAGACGGAAGGGTCAATGTCGCCTCCCTCACCTGTGTCCAGAATAGGCTGCTTGCGTGCATCCTTGAATGGGCCAGAAGGCTTGTCGCTTTTGCCCACACCGATATAGTGACGCCAGTCGTTTGGCTTTGAGAGACATATATACCAGTAGTAAGTGCCGTCTCTCTCTACACACTGGCTTGCCCAGCAAGTTCCTTCTCTTGCCCATGCAAAGGCTGTGCGAGGCATGGCGATACCGTGGTCGGTCCAGTTCACCATGTCAACGGTGGAATAGACTCGATAGCGGTCCATGTAGTAGAAGTCGTGTACACCAGGGATGTTCATGTCTTCGTCGCAATAGACGTAGAGACTGTCGTTGCCTTCAAACACCATCGGTGCAGGATCGGCCGTGTAGCAGTGGGTAACGATGGGGTTCTGTGCTACAGCTGTGTTGCTTGCCATCAGTATTGACAGAGCAAGGAACGATGTCTTTAAGCTTAATTTTTCCATATTTTACGATAGTTTGTTTTTCCGTCCTTAAAAATCTTTTCGATGTAGATGCCTTTGTTGTCTCCCTTTGTCATTCTGCCTTGCAGGTCATAGAGGATGCTTTCAGCATTGCTGTCTGCTTGTTCTTTGTCACTTGCCACGATTTCTTCGATGGCAGTGCCTTGCTGATATACCAGATAGTCTTGTCCAGCCTCTGTTGTCAGGTCATATTCGTATATTCGCTTGGTGCTTGCTGTAGGCTTGGTGCTGAGGCTTTTTGACAGCAATAACCTTCTTCTTCTCCATTGTAATAAATAAAATAAGCCGCCCCTTGCGAGGCAGCGAGCCTTAGCCTTTTTCATCTAAGGGGGATAAATTTCTGTTGCAAAGGTACAGACTTTATTCTATGCGCACAAATAAATTTCCATGTTTTTCAACATACTGCATGGTCTTTAACCCTTATTAGTTAGCAGGTGTATACTACACAGTTCCAGTGCTATTGTGCGAATTCCGTTGTTGGTCATCGCCAGTTCCCCATCCGTGAATAGGTTGTAATAGTTTATCTCTCGCTTGTCGGAAAGGTGCATCTTGCACTACCTCTCCGTCTAGCCCATCCCATTGATAAACAGGTGAGGTGGTTTGATGATCTTGCCCAGCACCTTGAACTTGCTCACCATGTAGGATGTTGTGATTCACGCCGAAGCTGAGTAACAGGAGACTGGTCTTGTCGTTTCAACAATCACGTATTCGCTGAAAGATTAAGTAGCCTCTTCAAACAATACACAGACAACTTGCCCGAATGGGCAAAGATGCTGCTTTTCATGCGCTTATCTATTCTCAGTTAGAAGACAATATCTATTTAAGGTATATTCAATTAATTCAAAAATTCATTGTCAATCCCTTTATTTTATAGTAATACATCTTGACATTGTATTTTTCGATAGAATTTGGTATCAGGAATCTTATTTCATAGATTGCATCCAATGATTTTGAATAAGTTTTTTTTCCATTCATATCATACTTAATCGTGCTCTGTTCTATCCCATGAAGTTTTACGGGTGTCCAATGACTATTTTTACTCAACTTAATCTCTGCATCACAAGGTAATGATGGCTTAAATGCTTTATCAATAATTTTAATTTTTTTTACTTTTGAAGCTTCAATAGTGCTTGTCTCGAATTGGGACTTGCCTTTCAAATGATAAAGGACAAAGCCATTCTCAACGGAGTGTATAGACGCATCTATGATTTTACCATTCTTCTTTTCAATGATGGCATCACAAGGTAATGGAGGCAGAGTGATTTCTGTGGATTTTTCTACATTTGTACTACTTTGTATCTTACTGTTTCCATTGTTTATACCATTTTGTTTTTCTGAACTGTTTTTTTGTACACCATGAACCTTATATTCTTTTTGACGTGGTTCGCTCACAGCATTGGTGACAAGGTCTATAATCCAACCAACAATACCACCTATAGCTAGATTCCCCCAAGCCCATCCATTCGTCTTTTTATCAAGCATGATGTCTTGATAAGTGTAATTTTCGGAGCTTACAGAGATGCGTTGCCCAGAGATGTGCTCCCTCTTCACTTGGACTTGAACAGGTAACATGACGTTTTCATAAGTTTTATAACTGGTTCTTATGGTTACAGGCTCATTAGTGTCGCCACAAATGATCACCTTGGGCTTGGTGCCTGTAACGATTGTTGCACATGAACTAATCATGCACAAAGTTACAACTGCAGAAGTTGCTAAAATACATCTCTTTTTCATGCCACAAATAATTAAAAATTAAACTAATATGTTACAAATTGGTCGTACCACAATTCTCGATTTCATTATCTGCGTCTTAAAAAAAAGAAAGCGCAGACTTCCGTCATACGCTACTCAGGCCTACCACAGCCTACAATGTCCCATGAGGAAATCCGCGCCTATAGCACGAACTCTGGACATTGTCTATTTATGCTCTTTATCTTGTCGAGGTGGTAGTTCGAGTAGCGATTGAGCAAATAAAATGTCTGTGCTTTTTGTAAAGCACGTTGCAAATGTACAAAAACTTTCTGACTCTCAAAAGGATTTCTTCTTCTTTTTCCTGAAACACTAAAGAATGGCACTTAATGTCACACCAGTTGTGCCACATTGTCAGTGTCATGTCAGTTAAAAAAGAAAGCCGTGTCAGTCGGAAGGGACTGGCACGGCTTTTGTCTTTATGTTGTTTCGACCAGCCTTTGTGCTGGGCAACTTGATACATTATTATATTATTAACAAGAACAAAAAACTAAAACAAATACGATTATGGGAAAGATTATTGGTATTGACCTTGGTACAACTAACTCTTGTGTATCGGTCTTTGAAGGCAATGAGCCTGTAGTGATTGCAAACTCTGAAGGCAAGCGTACAACTCCTTCAGTGGTAGGTTTTGTGAAGGATGGCGAGCGTAAGGTGGGTGACCCTGCCAAGCGTCAGGCTATCACGAACCCAAAGAACACGGTGTTCTCCATCAAGCGTTTCATGGGTGAAACTTACGATCAGGTGCAGAAGGAAATCGCACGTGTGCCTTACACAGTGGTGAAGGGCGACAACAACACACCTCGTGTGGAGATTGAGGGTCGCAAATATACACCACAGGAAATCTCTGCCATCATTCTGCAGAAGATGAAGAAGACGGCTGAGGACTATCTCGGTCAGGAAGTGACAGAAGCTGTCATCACCGTGCCTGCTTACTTCTCCGACTCTCAGCGTCAGGCTACTAAGGAAGCCGGTCAGATTGCCGGTCTCGATGTGAAGCGTATCGTGAACGAGCCTACTGCAGCCGCACTGGCTTACGGTATCGACAAGGCTAACAAGGACATGAAGATTGCCGTGTTCGACCTCGGTGGTGGTACATTCGATATTTCTATCCTTGAGTTCGGTGGCGGCGTGTTCGAGGTGCTTGCGACCAACGGTGATACTCACCTCGGTGGTGACGACTTCGACCAGGTGATTATCGACTGGCTCGTCAGCGACTTCAAGAGCAACGAGGGTGTGGACCTCTCGCTCGACCCGATGGCTATGCAACGTCTGAAGGAGGCTGCTGAGAAGGCGAAGATTGAACTTTCATCATCTTCTTCAACAGAAATCAACTTGCCTTACATCACAGCTGCAGGTGGTGTGCCAAAGCACCTCGTGACCACACTCACACGTGCTAAGTTCGAATCTCTGGCTCACAACCTCATTCAGGCTTGCTTGGCTCCATGTCAGGCTGCCATCAAGGATGCAGGCATCTCAACAAGCGATATCGACGAAGTAATCCTCGTGGGTGGTTCAAGCCGTATCCCTGCTGTTCAGCAGCTCGTGGAGAACTACTTCGGCAAGGCTCCTTCCAAGGGCGTAAACCCCGACGAAGTGGTGGCTGTGGGTGCATCTATCCAGGGTGCTATCCTCAACAAGGAAGAAGGTGTGGGCGACATCGTGCTGCTCGACGTGACTCCGCTGAACGTGGGTATCGAGACACTCGGTCAGGTGATGACCACCATGATTGAGTCGAACACCACCATCCCATGCAAGAAGACTGAGGTGTTCTCAACCGCTGCCGACAACCAAACAGAAGTGACCATCCGCGTCTTGCAGGGTAACCGTCCAATGGCGAACCAGAACAAGCAGATTGGTATCTTTAACCTCACCGGCATCGCACCAGCACGTCGTGGTGTTCCACAGATTGAAGTCAGCTTCGACATCGACGCCAACGGTATCCTCAAGGTGTCTGCCAAGGATAAGGCAACTGGTAAGGAACAGGAAATCCGTATCGAAGCATCCTCTGGTCTTTCTAAGGAAGAAATCGAGCGCATGAAGGCTGAGGCTGAAGCTAACGCAGATGCCGACAAGAAGGAACGTGAACGCATCGACAAGGTGAATCAGGCTGACAGCATGATTTTCCAGACCGAAAACTTCCTCAACGACAACAAGGACAAGATTCCTGCTGATGACAAACCAGCCATCGACGCAGCCATCGAAGCCCTCAAGAAGGCCAAGGACAGCGGCGATGTAGCCCAGATTGACGCAGCCATCGATGGTCTCAACAAAGCCATGCAGGCAGCCTCTCAGAAGATGTATGCCGCAGGTGGCGCAGGTCAGCCCGGTGCAGGCTTCCAAGGTGGTGCTCAGCCTAACGATGGCGCTCAGTCCAATGGTGCTGACGACGTTCAGGATGCCGACTTCGAGGAGGTGAAGTAAAAAAACGATATTTAATATAGAATTAAAGAGGTGCAGTTTAAGTACTGCACCTCTTTTTGCTGTGTCACGGCGAGATAAAAAAATGAATACTTTCTCGATTGGGCCCGCCGTGCTATGCGATATGCCCATGCTAAACATTATCCAGGCAATAGGCTCAAACAGTCGCTGAGCAAATAGTCCTCGCGCGTTATATATAATAATGAGTGGCTTCCGCTATATTGGGAAAGTTACTCATTTATTTTACCGATCAATCATCTTCAGGGAAATACTCATAATAAATATCACCTATGGTATCAGCAAATCCCCATCCGCATGGCGAGGCCCACTCCATACACTGCCTCAAACGAGGCTTGAAGTGCTCCAACATATTATTTTTGGCAATGAATGCCATAGTCTTTTCGAAATTATTCTCTACCGATGTATAATACTGCTCCCACATGTCACCATAGTCATATGTAAACTGACAAGCGTTCTCGACATAGCAAAGCATCAAGTCAGCCAACTTGTCTGGAGAAGGTTTCAGTTTTTTGTAATCAGAAACAGCTTTCCGACAAACCGAGAACCGGGTCTTTGGCTCCTGTCGTCCCCTCGATGGATAGAACTCTTCTGTAATAATCTTCTTATACTCTTCCAGCTTACCGTCCTCGTCAGGATTTGCATAGAACTCCAGATACTCCTTTGCTTCTTTGCGAGCATCATACATCTCCAGAACCATACCAATGATCTCTTCCTTGGGCATGGACATAAGTAGTTTCTTTACTGTTGCTTTTGACATAATCCGAAAATGATTGTATTTCGATTGAACTTGTACGGGAACTTGTATGGGTAGTTGTATGGGGGAACTTCGGATTTATTATTATCAATCTTTCTTATCTCCAAACAGCAGTTTCAATTGTTTGTCAAAATCGCTCATAATCTCGCGATCTTGAATGACACGGAACTTATCATATTCTGTGAAAGCCTTTTCTACCGCTTGTTCGTGCGTCACACGTCCAGCATCAGGAAGTAATGGACGGTTGTTCAAATCCATATAGCGTTGCAGGAGAGCCGACCAATCTGCCATCGTCATCAAGATATGATCTTCTGCTCGTTGCTCAGCAATGTCTATGAAGGCATTGCTCAATCTGTTCAATGAATCCACCTCCTTTTCGCTCAGATAGTTCTTAGCTACCGTAACATCCGATTTCACAACTCTTCCGTCTGGGGCATTCTTCCATGTCGTTAATCCCATGTGGGGGCGTTCTGCATCTGCACGGCCATAGATAATCTCAGCAGCAGTCTGTTTGGTAACGGCATAATGCATCATATTCTGTATAGTCTTGAAGAACAACTGCGTTTCTTCGGAATCCTTATCATAGTCAGAACTACACTCGCTATATATGTCAGTAATCTTCTGATAATAACGTCGTTCGCTGATACGTATCTCCCGAATGCGGTCAAGCAAATCATCGAAGTAGTCTGCCCCGAAAACATTTTTCCCCTTCAGACGTTCATCATCCAAAACAAAGCCTTTGGTAAGGTATTCTTTTAAGACTTGTGTAGCCCAAATTCGGAACTGAGTGGCCTCGTAGCTGTTCACGCGATAACCTACTGCAATGACCACATCAAGGTTATACATCATCACCTCACCAGACCATTTGTCCGAAGGTATTCGAATTTTTCTAATAGTATCGGACAAATGTATTTCACCACTTTGTTCTATTTGGTCGAGGTGGTAGTTTATTGTGGGTACTGTCACTCCAAACAACTCTGCCATCCTCTGTTGTGAAAGCCAGAAAGTATTAGTATCAAAGACTACTTGAACCTGTACTTTCCCATGTCCACCTCTGTACATGAGTACTGAAGACTCCATACTTCTCACCGCCACATCAGGAGTCATGGTCGCACTGAAATACTGTTGTGCCGCCTTCACCATCTCTTTCTTTTGGTCGGCATTCATAGCCACAGCCATACAGGCCGCACGTGAAAGGCGAATGCTCGTCACCTCTCTGACTGCACCATTGCCCAGTTCTGCCATCTCCGTTATTTCCACAAAATGATCCCCCAGATGATAGCCTTTCTGTGAAGTCCATGCCTGAGCCTTGGCTATGACACGTTCAAAGTTCCAGTATTTGCCATAGCCCATCACTCGCGCCAACTTGCGTGAGTTCCACCATTCCTTGCCATCAGCATCAACCTCTCTTAACTGTTCGAAAGGAGATTGAAGTTCTGGGATGTTATTGTTATTCTTCATGTTATAACTGAGTATTTATTTCATTTTGTCTTCTCCTATTCTTGACCTTTTGTACGTCTTGAATCTTGCGCTCGGCTCTGCCGCTTGGTTCGTCCAAGAACCATTCACCATTAACTGTGAACCATAAGTGCCATCATACATCTTACATTTATTAGCCTCGCTCTTCCCTCGCTCTTGCCATACTGTTGCCATACTCATGAGTAAGCATAGAAGCAGCCTAGAGTATGGGTAGAGGCTGTCTGGCGTATGACTATACAAGTTACTTGTCCTTTATATTGGCCTTCCCCTTTTACTGCCTTCGGGATCTGGATGAACATCAATCTTTGTATAGGTCTCATATTCTCTCCAAGTATCCCTTATTCTATGTTTCTCTTCATAATACTCATCTAAGAGTTTATCAACCTCTTCCATACTGATTTCACCCTCTATATTTCTTCGGGCAAGTTCCAACAAGTAGTCGGATACCTTCAGCCCATCCACAGCCTGCAAACCAATAGCCACGCGCCAAGCCTCAGCCCTTTCTTTTTTCTGAGGCTCTCCCTGACGAATATACTCGTCAAAGTTTAAGTATAGCTCCTTATCGTTCTTTTCGCTCATATCTCGTCTTACTTTATTTCTATAACGTTTTTTATTCCGTACATTATTATCACATCAGCCATCTTCAGCGGATCAAAGAACCGTCCCATGATTCTCCTTCATTTTCTTGCGCAACTCATCAATTTGCCTATTTATGTCAGCTTGCATCTCAATAAGCCTGTCCAATTTCTGCTTATAATCATCGCTTTTGTCTTTCTTTCCAGCAGAATCTACGTTTCTTAATACGCGATGATATACCTCCTTTATTTCGATTCATCAGAGATGCAATCTCAGACGTGCTGAGCCCTTGCCTATAGTATTCTGTGAGTTTCTTGTCTTCTTCATCCTCCCAATGTGAATAAGCGTTTGCATGAAGTTGCTTTTGCTGTTTCATATATGAAGTTGGCTTTGGTGGTATATGAGCAGAAGATACATCTGCTAATGTTGCAGCATCAGGAAACGGCAAATCCAAACTATCACTCGTATACTGCTTAATAGCTTCGATGAATGGCTTTCCATAAGCCTTAACCTTATATTCGCCAAAGCCATACACATCCGCCATCGCCTCTAATGACTTAGGACGTTTCAGCACAAGGTCTTGCAGCGACTTGTCGGACATGACTATAAAGGCGGGCTTGCCTATCTCTGCTGCCATTTGACGTCGCACCTCACGCAGACGATTGAATAAATCGTCTGATTGTCCTTGCCCAACAGCGGCCCATTCTGCATCTCGCTCCTCGCGCTGTTGCTTTCTGCGTGACTTGACGGTAAACTCCTCGCGATTGATGATGGCGAGCTGCACATTTCTCCTCCCATAAAGCACCTCCTGCCCCAAAGGTGTGATATGCAGATGTCGGTCCTCGTTGTAGGCTATCTCGAAGAATCCCATCTGTAGCATCTGCAACAGATAGTCGTGCCAGTCGCGGGCAGAAATATCGCGTCCTGCCCCAAAGGTCTTAATCTCGTTATACTTGTTGCTCACTATATCGGGCGACAGCGTACCACGCAGAATATCTACCATCAGCGTGAATCCGATTTTCTCCTCCGTTCTGACAATGGCCGAAAGGGCTTTCTGCACGATGGTCGTTCCGTCAAACATCTGCGGTGGCGTATGACACACATCGCAATTGCCGCAGCCTTTATCGCTTGTCTCACCAAAATAGTTCAGCAATATGCGTCGCCTACATACCTGCGCCTCTGCATACTCCTGCATACGCTTCAGTTTGTCGAAATTGATTTCCTTCTGTCCACTCTCATCTGCAAACTTTCGCAGGGTGATAATGTCCTGCAGGTTATAGAACAAGATAGTCTCGCAAGGCAGTCCATCGCGGCCTCCACGACCAATTTCCTGATAGAAACTCTCGATACTCTTAGGCAGATTATAATGAACAACAAAACGCACATTGCTCTTGTCGATGCCCATACCAAAAGCGATTGTAGCACAGATTACTTGCACACGATCGTTCTGAAAATCGTCCTGCACTTTGTTGCGCTCAGAGTTAGGCATTCCTGCATGATACACATCTACGGAGAAACCGCCCTGCTTTAACTTGGCAGCAAGCGCTTCCGTCGTTTTGCGAGCCAGACAATAGATAATGCCGCTCTCACCAGGATGTCTGCGGATAAGCTCCTCGATAGAACGTAGCTTGTCCTTCGCAGAATAGCCGCGTTTCACGTCAAGGCTCAGGTTCGGGCGGTCAAAACTGCTGATATAAGTCTTGGCATCTTTAATATTCAGTTGTACTAAAATATCCTCCTTCGTAATCTTGTCGGCAGTAGCTGTCAGGGCCATAATCGGCACGTGAGGGAACAACTGCTTCAACTGCCCCAGCTGCGAATATTCTGGCCGGAAGTCATGTCCCCAGCCCGAAATGCAATGCGCCTCATCGATAGCAAAGAGCGACACACGAACATTCTGGAGTATTGTCAGTACGCCACCCACCAATCGCTCAGGCGAGATATATAACATCTTCACCTTTCCGTCCATGCAGCGATTAATGATGTCGTAGTTATATCCCTCGTCGTTACTGCTGTTCAATGCCTCTGCAGCTATGCCGTTCATCCGCAAGCCTTCCACCTGATCTTTCATCAAGGAGATCAACGGAGACACGATAACCGCCATCCCATTCATCATCAGCGCCGCCATCTGAAAGCATAGCGACTTGCCGCCACCCGTAGGCATCAGCACCAACGAGTCGCCACCGCCAATGGCGTTCATGATGATGTCCTTCTGCAAAGGCCGGAACTCATCATACCCATAATAGGTCTTT
This sequence comes from uncultured Prevotellaceae bacterium, assembly GCA_900316975.1. Classification (GTDB taxonomy): domain Bacteria; phylum Bacteroidota; class Bacteroidia; order Bacteroidales; family Bacteroidaceae; genus Minthosoma. Next base: position 32,425 of record ONFA01000033.1, read on the forward strand.
AATACTTGCTCTATGTTATTCATGTTATATCAAAGTTCTTCAATATTCATTTTTCCTAAGTAATTGACTCATTCTTTTCTTCCACCTTTGAAAGCACCGTATTGGCTAGGCAAACGGCATATTCCACATCAGAGTCTTGAGGTTTCCATGCCAAAGTATAGCTCACTTTTGCACTCGTAACTTCATAGCCCTTATCAGTCCACGCCTTTAGTTTTTCTTCCCTTGAAGAAATTAAGGATAACATCATGCATGTTTAATGCAATTGATATAGAAGAATACTCTGTGGGAGGATTGGTTACCAGATACAGGTTCCGTTTTGCCCGAGTGAGACCTACATAATAGGATCGCATATCATCAACATTTCTTCCATTCGGAATGGCAGACATGAGGTAGACATTATCGAATTCTCGACCTTTGGCCTTGTGAATAGTGCTCACGAACACAGACTTATCATCATTTGCAATGAAATCCTCAATATTCGACTCGAAGATGTATTCACGCAAGTCGCTGCGATAATAGAATTGATGAGTTATCTCAAAGTCTGAAAAGAAATGCTGCATAATACTGAGACATGTGCTTGACACATAGGTCTCAAGTGTGCGCTGTTTAGCCTCATTCCACATTTCCTTCGAGATGGTTACTTCGTTTTTCCCACCAAGTTGTTTGAGGAAGTAGCGAACTTCCGCAAGATTCCCAAAACGGAAGCCTCCCATTGATTGCGCAATTGTGGCATGTAAACCTCGCTGCTCCAACTC
>ONFA01000034.1 GCA_900316975.1 uncultured Prevotellaceae bacterium
ATGCTGCCCCTCGACTTGCATGTGTTAGGCCTGTAGCTAGCGTTCATCCTGAGCCAGGATCAAACTCTTCACTGTAATAATCTTTATCATAGTTCTGTCTGACCGGCCAGGCTTTCCTGCTCTATTGTTCGTTTTTGTCTTCTATAGGAATGACTTGTCGCTTGTGCGCATACTCAATGAACTTGTGTACGCGCGCTGCTTGTCTTTCTTCTGTTCGCAGTCTGTCAAAGATCTAATCTCGTGCCTCCCTTGCGGAAAGCGAGTGCAAAGGTACGACCTTTTTCGCAACTGAACAAATCTTTGAAGAACTTTTTTTGAAAAAAGATAATATTTCCCCCTTTTTGAAGAAGTTTAAGATTTATAAACACTAAAAAGCACGTCTTTTTGAGAGAAAAGACCTACCTTTGCAACGAATTTCGAGGACGGTCACCAAGGACTTTGCCATTTCGGTAAATGAATAAACATCTATTAGGTAATATAATATCCTGTATATACAAATGCGGTACTTATATATATAATAATGTGTAGAGGTACTCATATACAAACCATGCCTGAATATTTCAGAAGCCAATGAACCTTTCAAAAGATGAATTACTTGCGCTGGTCAGGAAAGGAGCGCGGAACATGTCGTGGCAAGAGAAGTTGCGATTGACTGTGCTATTGAGTCTGCCTGCCATGGTGGCACAGATTTCGTCTGTGGCGATGCAGATTATTGATGCTGCCATGCTAGGACATCTTGGAACAAAAGAGTCGGCGGCTGTCGGTTTGGTCTCAACCACCATCTGGTTGTTCGGAGGCCTGTGTTCCGCTTTTGCAGCAGGCTTTTCCGTACAAGTGGCTCACTACGTGGGTGCTGAAGATTTGCGGGGTGCTCGAAACATCATCCGGCAGGGTCTCTTTTCCGGATTAGTATTCAGTTTGTTGCTTGCACTGATTGGGCTATTCATTGCCCCCCACCTACCTGTTTGGTTAGGTGCCGACAAAGAAATTCACGCTGGTGCATCCGAATATTTCAGCATCGTGGCAGCAGCACTCCCTGTTTTGGAAATCAACATGCTGGCAGCAGGCAGTTTACGGTGCAGCGGCAACATCAAGATACCCAGTTTCCTGAATGCCTTGATGTGTGTACTGGATGTAATATTCAATTACCTTTTCATCTTTGTTTTTCACATGGGCACAGCAGGTGCAGCCTACGGCACCTTCCTCGCCTACGCCATCACGATGTCCCTGATGATTTACTTCATGACGGCGAAGGATCAACAACTGCGATTTTCCCTTGACACAGAGTTGATGGGGAAATGGAATTTCACTCGCTACATTCCGAACAAAAACACCATGAAGAGAGCATTCACCATAGGTTCCCCCATCAGCCTTGAACGCGGCGTGATGTGCGGCGCTCAAATTGCCATTACAGGCATCATCGCCCCGTTAGGATCCGTCGCCATTGCCGCCAACACCTTTGGCATCAACATTGAGAGTGTGTGCTACATGCCTGGTTACGGGATTTCCGAGGCTGCAACTACACTCGTGGGACAAAGCCTCGGAGCCAAGCGGAAAGACCTAATGCGTAGTTTTGCATGGATATCCGTATGCTTGGGAATGGCGATTATGGCATTGATGGGCATACTGATGGCTGTGTTCGCACCCGAGATGATGCAGATGGTCACTACTGATAACGGGGTGGTCGAACTCGGTGCTGAAGTGCTTCGCATTGAAGCATGGGCAGAACCCATGTTCGCTGCCAGCATCGTGGCATATGGTGCATTCGTGGGGTCTGGAAAGACATTGGTTCCCAGCCTCATGAACTTAGGCAGCATTTGGATTGTCCGTCTCACTTTAGCACTGCTGCTGGCTCCATCAATGGGATTGCAAGGTGTATGGATAGCCATGTGCATCGAACTCTGCTGGCGCGGTGCTGCATTCCTTTTCCGTCTGCGCGGACGAAGTTGGAGCGACATCAGCATGGAAGAAGCCAAGCGCCCCACGACTCAAAAAGAAAAAGAAGACTTAATCATAACTGACACTATTTATGAGAACTATTAAGAATCAAGAATTTGGAGGAGAACGTCCATTATATGCTTCTCACGACCTGCGGCTGGAGAATGTCACCATCCACATTGGTGAATCATCCATCAAAGAGAGCAACAATATTGAGGCTGAAGACTGTCGTTTCGAAGGCAAATATGTCTTATGGGAGACAGACGGATTCCGCATCAACAACTGCTACTTTGCCGAAAGCGCACGAAGCAGCCTATGGTACTCACGCAACTGCCGTATGACCAGTTGCAAGGTCGATGCTCCCAAATTGTTTCGCCGTATAGACGGAATCTATGTAGCCGACACGGACTTTCCCAACGGAGAGCAGTATTTTTGGGACTGTCAGAACATAGAACTGAAGAACGTGAAGATTGAAAAATGCGACTATGCCTTCATGCACTGCGAGAACATCCGGCTTGACCGCTTTCACATGGAGGGCAACTATGGTTTTCAATATGCCAAGAACGTGGAGATTCACAATGCCATCATCAATTCCAAAGATTCTTTCTGGGAATCGGAGAACGTGACCATCTACGACTCTGAAGTGAACGGAGAATACCTCGCTTGGTACGGCAAGGACATTCGCCTTGTTCGATGCCACCTCACAGGTGAACAACTTCTCTGTTATGTCGATGGGCTAATACTTGAAGACTGCACCTTTGGCCCCGACGCCAACCTCATCCTCGAATATTCCACAGTAAACGGCAACATCAAGGGGAATGTACACAGCATTAAGAACCCCACCAGCGGCACCATTGTGGTAGAAGGGGAAATAGGAGAATTGATCTGGGATGAAAATCAGAAAGCACCTGCAGATGCGAAGGTAATAGAAAAAGGCTTATGACTTACGATTTTGACAAAATCATCAGCAGAAGAGGCACCAACTGCGTAAAGTGGGATGAATTCACCGACCCTGACATCATTCCTCTTTGGGTGGCAGACATGGACTTTGAAACAGCCCCCAGTGTGCAGCAAGCCCTTATGAAACGCATGCAGCACGGCTGTTTCGGCTACACCCTCGTACCCGAAAGTTACTACAATGCCACCATTCAGTGGTTCCAACATAGACACGGGTGGAGCATCGAAAGACCTTCTTTCATCTACACCAGTGGTGTGGTTCCCGCCATCTCCGCCATCATCAAGGCTGTGACAAGCCCTGGTGACAAAGTGCTGGTGCAGACACCCGTCTATAACTGCTTTTTCTCCAGCATCCGCAACAACGGGTGCACATTGGCAGAAAATCCTCTCAAGATGGAAGGCAACCGTTATGAGGTTGATTGGCAAGATTTCGAGGCAAAATGTGCCGACCCATCCGTGAAGGTCTTTCTTCTCTGCAATCCGCACAACCCTGCCGGACGTGTGTGGACACGCCAAGAATTAGTACAAATGGGCAACATCTGTCTCAAACATGGTGTCTTCGTCATCAGCGACGAAATTCATTGCGAGTTCGTCATGCCCAGACATACCTACACCCCATTTGCCTCTATTTCCGAAGACTTTGCCATGAATTGCGCCGTATGTCTGTCCCCTTCCAAAGCCTTTAATATTGCAGGACTGCAAATCGCCAACATCATCGTGAAGAACGAAGAGGTGAGGAAGCGAGTGGACAAGGCCATCAACATCAACGAAGTGTGCGATGTCAATCCTTTCGGTGTGATAGCCCTGCAAGCCGCCTACTCTGCCGAGGGCGAGGAATGGCTCAACCAACTCTGCCACTACATCAGCGACAATTATCTAATGGCTTGTCAATTGTTCGCCGAAGCCCTGCCACAATGCCCCGTTACCACGCTGGAAGGCACCTACCTGATGTGGGTGGACATCCGTGCCACAGGCAAGACCTCGCGCCAAGTGACCGACCACCTGCTGCGAAAGGCTAAAGTGTATGTCAACCCCGGCACCATGTATGGCGAAGCAACAGGCGAAGGATACATTCGTATCAATCTTGCCACCCGTCGAAACCTCTTAGAGGAGGGCATCATGCGTATCATAAAGAGCCTTCAGGCATAGTTTCACAACAACAAATACACACCTGTCAATATCAAAAAAGGGAAGATGCGAAAACATCTTCCCTTTTCATTTATTGCATGTGATTGATTATTTAAGCAGATCGTCGAGAGCAGACTTGAAGTCGCCACCATCCTGTGCTGGAGCCTCATTGTTGGACTCGTTATGACGTGGCTGACGGTCATTGTGCTCTGGACGTGGACGACGCTCGCCACGTTCCGGGCGTGGACGACGCTCACGCTGTGGCCGTTCCACATAGTCAGCAGGCTTCTCGATGAGGACACGACGAGAGAGTTTGAACTTGCCCGTCTTCTGGTCGATGTCGATGAGTTTCACATCAATTTCATCACCTTCCTTGATGCCAGCCTCTTCCACGGTGTCAAGACGTTTCCAGTCAATCTCGCTGATATGGAGCAAACCATCCTTTCCAGGCAAGAACTCAACGAAGCATCCATAAGGCATCACTGAACGAACGGTGCCGTGGTAAACCTCACCTACCTCAGGAATAGCAACGATAGCCTTGATCTTAGCCAAAGCAGCCTCGATGGCATCGCGACCAGGAGCAGAAATCTGCACCTTGCCCACGCCATCCTCTTCATCGATGGTGATGACGGTTTGAGTATCTTCCTGCATCTGCTGGATCACCTTACCACCAGGACCGATGACAGCACCGATGAACTCCTTCGGAATGATGATTTGCTCGATGCGTGGTACATGTGGCTTGAGTTCTGGACGTGGTTCAGAAATAGTCTTCATCATCTCGCCCATGATGTGCTCACGACCAGCCTTTGCCTGCATGAGCGCCTTCTCAAGGATTTCGTATGAGAGACCGTCACACTTGATATCCATCTGAGTGGCTGTCAGACCGTTCTTCGTGCCAGTGGTCTTGAAGTCCATATCGCCGAGGTGGTCTTCATCGCCTAAGATGTCAGAGAGGATAGCGTACTTGTCTTCGCCAGGGTTCTTGATGAGCCCCATAGCAATACCAGCCACAGGGTTCTTGATAGGCACACCTGCATCCATCAGTGCGAGTGTACCCGCACAAGTGGTAGCCATAGATGAAGAGCCGTTTGACTCCAGCACATCGCTGACCACACGGACAGTGTATGGATAATCATCTGGAAGTTGTCCCTTGATGCCACGCCATGCGAGGTGACCGTGACCGATTTCACGACGGCCCACACCACGCTGTGCCTTAGCCTCGCCTGTAGAGAATGGAGGGAAGTTGTAGTGGAGCAAGAACTTCATGTAGTAACGCTCCAATGCACCGTCAACCAACTTCTCGTCGAGCTTCGTGCCAAGAGTGACAGAAGCCAATGCCTGTGTTTCACCACGAGTGAAAATAGCACTTCCGTGAGGTCCAGGCAGTGGAGAAACCTCGCACCAGATAGGACGGATGTCAGTGGTCTTACGACCATCAAGACGCACACCCTCATCAAGGATGCAACGACGCATGGCATCACGCTCCACATCGTGGTAGTAACGGTCAATCAACGTGTATTTCTCATCCAATTCCTCTTCGCTCAAATCAGTGTGAGCAGCAGCGTATGCCTCCTTGTAATCTTCACGAATCTTCTCGAAAGCCTCTGTACGAGCCTGCTTCTCAAGACCCTGCTTCGTCACATCGTAAGCAGGCTGGTAGCACTTAGCAGCGAGGTCTGCCTTCAAGTCATCATCATTCACCTCATGACAATACTCACGCTTCACGTCCTTGCCAAGTTCCTTCATCAGTTCCTTCTGCAAGCGGCACTGTGGCTTGATAGCCTCATGAGCAGCCTTCAGAGCCTCAAGAAGGTCCTTCTCCTGCACTTCCTTCATCTCACCTTCCACCATCATGATGTTCTCCTCAGTGGCACCAACCATTAGGTCCATATCAGCCTCCTTCAACTGCTCGAAGGTGGGGTTGATGACAAACTCGCCATTGATGCGAGCCACACGCACCTCTGAGATAGGACCTTCGAAAGGAATATCCGAGCAAGCCAGTGCTGCGGAAGCAGCAAAACCAGCCAGAGCATCCGGCATATCTTTGCCATCGGCAGAAAAGACAATGACATTCACATAAACCTCTGCGTGATAGTTCGATGGGAACAGAGGGCGGAGGGCGCGGTCAACAAGACGGCAAGTGAGGATTTCCTCATCGCTTGCCTTACCTTCACGCTTGGTGAAACCTCCAGGAAAACGGCCATTAGCCGAATACTTCTCTCGATACTCTACCTGGAGTGGCATAAAATCTGTTCCCGGTACTGCATCTTTCGCTGCACAAACAGTGGCGAGGAGCATGGTGTCATTCATGCGGAGCATCACCGCTCCATCCGCTTGCTTTGCCAGCTTTCCCGTTTCGATGCTGATTTCTCTTCCATCAGGCAACGAAACTTTCTTTGTAATTACATTCATTTTGTTTGTTGAAAAAAATATAAAACATCTATCATCGTGCCACGCGCGGCACGAACTTTTTCGCTTAACGTCGTTAAAAAATCGGACAAAGGTAGCCTTTTTTCTGCACATAGCCGCTATCTTTGCCCGAAAATCTTCGTTTTTCCCTATTTTTTAGCGAATTATGATGAGTTTTGATCTTTAAAGCACTCTCATCGTCACCTCAAAAGCAGATCTTACTTCATGACTATCAGATATGGAGAGGTTTCCCAAAACTCTTTTGTATTGATGATTTTAAGCGTTGATGTTCCGTCGTCATTCTTTGTGAGTGTATAACTCGATTCGGGCTTTTCGGTCAACAACTTTGGTGATTTTGAATCAATCACCAAAGTGTTGAAACTACGCGTATCCACTTGATGGAACACATCATTATTAATATTAGAATAGTTCGCATGCTTCTTGCCCAACACACCTCCCGACAACAAACCAAGATCCCTCAATTCACCTTTAGTCTTTACGATGTAGAAAGCCTGATGCAAGCGTTTCTCCTGCTCGTTGTTTTGGGCCTTCAAATTGCCAGATTCGACAGTCAGCACATCCACTTTGCCTCGAAGTTCCGCAATCCTGGCATCCCGATTCTTCACCGTTTCTTCTAAATTAGCGATTCCGGCACTCTTCTCCTCCAACTGCACGCTCAGATATTCCAACACCTTTTTCAAATCGGCAATGGCACTTCCGCTCGCAACACTATCTGCTGTCAACTGATCTATCTCGGCCTTCTTCCTGTCAAGCATTTCCCTAAATGTTTTCAATTGTGAAAGAATCACATCTTTGGGGGTTGACTCATCAAATTGAGTCAACTCCATCTCCTGCTGCTGAATAGAATCAATGCTCAGAGCCACAGAGCGTAACATTTCACTCATTTGTTCTGCCTCATGTTGTTCCAGAGAATCCAGCAATTCCTGCTCATCAAGTCCAAAAGCAAGATCTGTCAGCCTCGACAATTGGTCACACGCTACCAATGTAGTCAACATAAATCCAGCGATAAGAAATTTTATCGTTTTCATAATCGGATTAAAGTTTTACCCTTGTTAGTAAAAAAATCTTCGTAAATGCACAAACACATTGCAAATGTAAGCATTTTCTTCTTTTCCACAAAAAAAACGGACAAAAAAGATGAAAAAAACATTCTTCCTCTCTGAATCTGTCAGATAACAAACCTAAGAAAAGAATATGTAACGCACTTGTCTGGCGGTGGGAAGACCAGAACCGATGAAGACATTTTCCCCTCTTTTCCACTTTTTTCATGCTTATCTTTGTCATGTTCGTCTTTTTCCGTACTTTTGCAAAAAGATTTGAAAACAATGAAGAAGATTTTTACCATCATAGCTGTGGGAGCCTTGATGTTGGTTGCTTGCGACAACACCCCAAAATTCCGTGTAGAAGGCACCATTGAAGGGGCTAAAGACTCCATGTTGTATTTCACCCAAAGCACATTGGATGGGGTGCAGCGGTTGGATTCCGTGAAATTGAAGGAGGGCGGGACCTTTTCCTTTGAGGCAAAGGCACCCACGGAGGCGCCCGAATTTTATGCCTTGCAGATAGGAACACACGTGATTAACTTTTCCGTTGACGGCACGGAAAACATCACCATCACCGCCCAGTTGCCGACTTTGGAAAAAGATTACGTCATCGAAGGCAATGAAAGCAGCAAGAAAATCAAAGAAATAGACTTGATGCGGCAGGAGATACAGGCACGAATCATTAAGTTTGAAAAGAATGAGGACATGCTGCCAGGTGACCGAAAAGACAGTATCGAGAGTACCCTCACCACCTATAAGGAAAAGGTGAAGATGGAGTATATCTTCAGCAACCCCACATCGGCTGCGGCATACTATGCTGTGTACCAAAGCATCACGGACTTGGGAGGCACCTTCATGCTGTTCAATCCGTTGACCGACCGCACTGACGTAAAATGCTATGCCACCGTTGCAACTGCTTGGGATGGTGCCTATCATGACGCTCCCCGCACACAACAACTATGCAACATGGCAATCAAGGGGATGGATAACACGGCTGCACCACAACAGAAAGTGATTGACGTGGACGAAAGCAAGGTGTCGGAAGCTGGCATCATCGACATCAACCTGCCCGACATCAACAGCAAGATGCGCAGCATCAAAGACCTGAAAGGAAAAGTCGCGCTCCTCGATTTCACCCTCTACGGAGCAAAAGAATCTGCCGAGCGCACTCGACTGTTACGTACGCTCTACGAGAAGTATCACGCACAGGGTTTTGAGATATACCAGATTTCTTTGGATGAAGACATCCACTTTTGGAAGTTCTCCTGCGAAAACCTGCCTTGGGTGTGTGTGCATGAGACAGACGGCACCACCACACAAATATATAATATTGTCGATCTGCCCACATTCTTCCTCGTAAATCGCAACAACGAGATCGTGGTGAGAAGCGACTTTATGGAGGGGACACTGGAAGATAACATCCAGCGGCTGCTGTAAACCACAAATTCTTGACTACGAATTTTAATGACTACGAATTTCACGAATTGAACGAACTCCAAGCAACAGGTTTTTCTATGAAGAAACTCACCGCATGGAATTCGTTCAATTCGGGAAATTCGTAGTTTTTATTATCTGTATCACACGTATTCCTCGCCAAGGTTCAGTTGTGCATCATTCACAAACTTTCTAATGTTCTTCTGGTCACCCTTCTTGCAAATGACCAACACATTGCCCTCTTCCACCACTACATAGTCTTCCAGTCCCTGCACCACCGCGACATGGCCGTCGGGCAGTTTAATGATGCAGTCCTTGCAATCGTAGAGGAGCGACTTCGAGTCGATGACCACGTTGCCCATATCCGATTGCGGAAGGGCTTCATGTACAGCAGCCCATGTACCAAGGTCTGCCCATCCGAAGTGACAGAGCATCACATCCACATTGTCCGACTTTTCCAGCACACTTTGTTCAAGACTCATGTTAGGACACTTCGTGAATAGTTCCATTAGCAAGTCGGCAATATAATCACCCGCATTGTAACGCTCCACCACTTTCTCCACAATGCCCGCAAACTCTTCGCTGGCACTCTCCAACGCCCCCAAGAAGGCATCAGCGCTCCACATGAAAAGGCCTGTGTTCCATAGGAACTCACCACTTTCAAAGAATATCTTCGCGAACTCATTGGCGGGCTTCTCTGTGAAACTTCTCACCTTGTAGATGTGAGAATAGTTCTCCAACTCATCCGCCATCTGAATGTATCCATAGGACACTTCCGGACGGCTTGGCTTAGCACCCATTGTCAGCAACACATCATTGTCGCCCACAAAGTCCAAGCCCTTCAACACATCAGTCTGGAAAGCCTCATGGTCAGTAATGTTTTGATCAGACGGACTCACGATGAATCGTCCCGACGGGCAACGGCGCTTTACTTCCAACGCCGCCCATGTCACTGCCGGCACCGTGTTTCGTCGCATCGGTTCCATCAGGATATTCTCATATTTTATGCCTGGAATCTGCTCCATCACCAACTGACGATAATTCTCATTCGTCACAATGATGATATTGTCGGTGTTGATGAAACTTGCAAACCGCTCATAGGTCATCTGCAAGAAAGTCTTACCAGTCCCCAACACATCAATAAACTGCTTGGGTTTCTTCTCGCGGCTCATAGGCCATAGACGCGAACCCAATCCGCCAGCCAATATTACACAATAATTCCTTTTGTCCATATTCATCAAATTTTAGAAGTATCCACTCTACATAGGTTAGTTAAAAATCATGGGCGAATATAGACATAAAAACTATTTCCACCAAATTATTTGGCGGAAATAACCAAAAAAGTAACATAAATTAGGAAATGGCAAAGTGCTTTTAGCAAAGATTATGCCTTGGTGGCAATATCCACAGCCTTTTCACCCCACATCACTTTTTTTGTGGCGATGCTCCCGACACGCCATCCACAGCCCCCTGCCCCTTGGCGTTCTCCTTGGGTGCCCCGTCGCTCACCACCGTTGCCTCATAGCCATTCTTCTTCAGTGACGCAAGAATTTTCTTCGCATTGGTCTTGTCGGCATCGTAGGTCACCATCACCTGCTTTGCCGCAAAATCTGCCTCCACCTTCTTCACACCGGGCGTCAAGCGCAACTGGTCCTTCACCTTCGTTTGCGCCTCCACACTTTGCACCGCTGGTGTGGTCGTCACCACCAGCATCTTCAGTTCCTTTGCCATCGTTGTGGCGCACACCATCAGTGTCGCCACCATCAAAACAAATATCTTCTTCATATTCCTTCTCTTTTTTCTTTTCGGCAAAGGTACAGCAAAAAAACGAATTCACCAAAGGAAATCCCTTTTTTCATTAACGCATTCTTATATTCTTTATCAGAATAGCCCTTAAACAGAAGCGTCATCCGATAGTTAGCATCCACCTGTCCCTGTGGCACAATATCTTTTTATTATTAACGTCAGTTCGATGAATTCTAATAAAAATAATTCATGAAAAATTCGTGGTTAATTCACGTCAATGATTGTTTATCTTGTGCAGCAGCGCAAGAGCCACCAAAAACTTGCACTAACGACCCCAAAATCGACATCGTCGACGTCGGTTTGCCGACATCGTCGACATCGATGCACCGACGTCGACGACATCGATTTTGAGGTTGTGAAAGAAGGGACAACGTAGGTTTTGAAGGAAATTATGTTTACGTCCAGACACTCATGCCATAAAGAACCGCCTCACATCCTCATCGCTTCTTACAAAAAGAAAACTGCCTATTCAATAATCACCGTATCATATCATTATTCCATGGGCTTAATCATTGATTCAATAAACTGGATTTTTTCATCGGTGAGGTTGTACTTCTTGTAGAGTTCTTCGTCAGTCCAAGGTTTGGAGAAGTCTTGGAGGGGAACAAAACGAAAAGAATCTTTCGATAAAAGAGACGGCAGGTCGCAATAAGACACTGCTGATGAAAAAAGTTGAAGCAAATTATGAATAAATGGGATTTTTCGTGTAACTTTGCACTCGTTATGAGCATATCCATTGAATTGAAGAACCTGACAACAGGTTACAAATTGAAGGGCGGTGAGAAAATCATCGCCAAAAATTTGAGCGCATCGCTGAACAGCGGTGAGATGACGTGTCTGCTCGGTCCGAACGGAGCGGGCAAATCGACACTGCTGCGCACACTGGCGGCTTTTCAACCAGCATTGGGCGGCACGGTGGAAGTGATGGGACAGGACATCAGGAAATATAAGAGCAAGGACCTGGCACAGTTGATGAGTGTGGTGCTGACTGACAATTCTGGCATCAAGAACATGACAGCCGAGGAAGTGGTGGCGATGGGAAGAAGCCCATACACTGGCTTTTGGGGCAAACTGAACGAGAAGGACAAGGTGGTGGTGAAGAAGAGCCTCGGATGGGTGGGCATCGAAGAACTGGCACCGAGGAAGATGCAGACACTCTCCGACGGTGAAAGGCAAAAGGTGATGATTGCAAAGGCGATTGCACAGGAGACACCTATCATCTTGCTTGACGAACCGACTGCCTATCTCGACTATCCCAGCAAAATCGCCATGATGCTCCTGCTGCACCGACTGGCAAAGGCACTGAAGAAGACCATCTTCATGAGCACACACGACCTGGAGCATGCCCTGCAAGTGGCTGACCAGATATGGTTGCTCGACCACGAGAAGGGACTGACCACTGGCATGCCCGAGGACCTCAGCATCGATGGCAGCATCGAGCATTATTTCAGCAGAGAGGACATGGTGTTCGACCGCGAGTCATGCACTTTCTCCATCACATACGAAACGGCGAGGGACATCGTTGTGGAGGGAGCGAAAGACTCGCTTGAGTACCGGCTTTGCTGCAAGGCTCTGATGCGCAACGGCATGAAGCCAGTCGATGCGCCGAGAGAGAACAATGCCCGTCCCGATGTGACAGTCAAGGTGCCTGGCGACGGCACTTATCGGCTCATCGAGCAAGGTAAAGAGAGCATCAAGGTGGACAATATGGGGCACCTACTGCACATGATTGTCCCAGCCATCACCAAGTATCAAATCTCAGCCATCCGCGAGGCTGCCGAAATGAACCCTTATGAATAAATTCTTCACATTACTTTTTGCGACACTGGCAACCTGCCTGTCTGTCAAGGCTCAGGAAACGATGGAACAAGACCTGTTCGAATCGATGAGAGAAGATGACAAGGCTGCAATCATCACTGTACACAAAGACACAGAAAGTGGCATAGGGAGACAAGGCATAGATCTTCTCAACTTGCGGTTGCGGGAAATCTATCCCAACTATGATTTCCGCGAGGCATGCACCACGAAGGGAGCCATGGGACAGACACCCGACCCCGATGAACTGCTCAACCAACTGCACAAGGACGGTTATACGCACATATTGATACAGCCCTCCAACTTCACCAACGACTTGGATGTGCAATACCTAAGGCACATTGCAGAATCAGCCAAAGGGAAATTCAAGCATCTGCGAATGGGAGAGCCACTGCTTAGCGAAACGGCAGACTATCAGAAAGTGGCTGACATCGCCATCCACACCTTCAGTGTAATGCCGAAGGGGGTGAATGTACTGGTGTGCAGCGGCAACGGTGAGGATGCCCCGTCATACATGATGCTTGACTACACCTTGCGCGACAAAAGCAATGGAGAGTGGTTGCTTGCCGCCACAAACGGCATTCCCACCCTCGACTATCTCATCAAGGCGTTGAAAATACAGAAAGTCAAGAAGGTGCATCTTGTACCCTTCTGTCCAGAAGTGACGGACGGGATGCGCAATGAATGGGTGAAACGGCTCCAGCAGGCTGGCTACAAGGTGACGGTTGAATCTCGTTGCCTGAGCGAACAAAAGGGAATCACCGACCTCTTTGAGCAGCACGTCCGTCATGCAGAAAAGTTCAGACGCCTGAATGCCAAAGAACAAAAAATCATCACCCGATAAAGCAACGTGGCAAAACCCTATCTCGAAATACAAGGACTGACCAAACGCATCGGACACCGAGTGCTGTTTGAGAACATCTCGTTCACCGTGAATGAGCGTGAGCACATCGGACTCATCGCCAAAAACGGAACGGGAAAATCCACTTTGCTGAGCATCATTGCTGGCAAGGAAGGCGACGACGGCGGCAAGATGATCTTCCGCAACGACCTCAAGGTGGGCTATCTGGAACAGACCCCTACCCTCAATTCTGCCGAAATAGAGGGAAAGAGTGACGAATGGCAGCAACACTACAAGCAGTTCCTGACGCTGATGAAAATCACGGAAGAGGAGGCACAACGTCCCGAATCGCAGTTGAGCGGCGGTCAAGTGAAACGCATCGCCCTGGCGAGAGTGTTGGCAGGAGAGCCCGACCTGCTCATCCTCGACGAGCCTACCAACCATCTTGACCTCCAGATGATTGAATGGCTTGAAAATATGTTGAGCCGCTCCACCATGGCCATCCTCATGGTGACCCACGACCGCTACTTCCTCGACCGCATCTGCTCCTCCATCATCGAGATGGACAACTCGCGTATCTATACTTATAAGGGCAATTACTCCTACTATCTGGAGAAACGTCAAGAGCGCATCGACAACATGAACGCAGAGATTGCCCGCGCGAACAATTTATATAGAACAGAACTGGAATGGATGCGGTCCACGCCGTGTGCCCGCAGTTCAAAGGCCCGCTACAGGATTGAGTCTTTCTACGAACTGGAGAAACGTGCCAAACAACGCATCGAGGAACGCAACGTACGTCTGGAGATGGGTGGCACCTACATCGGCAACAAAATTTTCGTGATGACCGATGTGTGCAAGACATTTGGCGACCGCATCATCTTGAAGGATTTCAATTACAACTTTGCACGATACGAGAAACTCGGCATCGTGGGCAACAACGGCACTGGCAAATCGACCTTCGTCAAGATGCTTTTAGGATTGGAGCCACACGACAGCGGCACCATTGACATCGGCGAAACCGTGCGCTTCGGCTACTACTCGCAGCAGGGCATGCAGTTTCGCGACGACCAGAAAGTGATTGATGCCGTGAGGGACATTGCCGAATATGTAGATATGGGCAATGGGGAGAAACTCTCTGCCGGACAATTCTTGCAACACTTCCTCTTTACGCCCGAAGAGCAATACAGTTACATCTACAAACTGAGCGGAGGAGAAAGAAGACGTCTCTACCTCTGCACCGTGCTGATGAAGGCTCCCAATTTCCTCATCCTCGACGAGCCGACCAACGACCTCGACATCGTGACGTTGCAAATCCTCGAAGACTATCTAAAGAACTTTCGGGGATGCCTCATCATCGTCAGCCACGACCGCTACTTCATGGACAGAGTCGTTGACCACACCCTCGTCTTTCATGGCAATGGCGACATTCAGGATTTTCCTGGCAGTTACAGCCAATACCGCGACTGGAAGGAGCAAAACGGCAAAGCACAAGCCACCGAGAGCACTTCTGTCAAGGAGGAGAAGAAGCCCGACGGACGCAATCAGAACCGTACCAGAAGACTCACTTTCAAGGAGCGTCAGGAGTTCAAGCAGTTGGAACAAGACATCGCCACCCTTGAAGCCGAGAAGCAACAAATCGAGGCCGCCCTCTGCGGAGGAACCACTTCGGTAGAAGAAATCACCCAGATGAGCAAACGCCTCCCGCTCCTCTCAGAAGAACTGGAAGAGAAGGAAATGCGCTGGCTCGAACTTTCTGAATTTGCATAAAAATTAGAAAAGCTAGTATAACTAGCAAAAAACACACCCAAATATGAACATCACCTCTGCCACCTACATCGGTTCCAAACCTCACCACACGCAGTGCCCCAAAGACCATCGCCCTGAATACGCATTCATCGGACGAAGCAACGTGGGCAAGTCTTCCCTCATCAATGCCCTCACCGACAGGAAAAAACTTGCACTCACCTCTTCCACTCCGGGAAAGACGATGTGCATCAACCACTTCCTCATCAACGAGCAGTGGTACATTGTCGATTTGCCTGGCTACGGCTATGCACAACGAGGCAAGAAAGAGATGGAGAAGTTGAAAACGATGATCAGCAGTTATGTGCTCGAACGTGAGCAACTCACGTGCCTCTTTGTGCTCATCGACATCCGCCACGACCCACAGAAAGTGGATCTTGCCTTTCTCCATTTCCTCGGAAGCAACGGAGTGCCCTTTGCCATCGTCTTCACCAAAGCCGACAAACTTTCACCCTCGAAAGTGAAGCCTGCGGCAGAGAAATATCTTGACACACTAAAAGAGGAATGGGAAGAACTGCCCCCCTATTTCATCACCAGTGCCACCAACAAATTGGGGAAAGAGGAACTGTTGGATTACATCGACAGCATTAACAAAAACCTATAAAAAAACGCTCAGGAGAACATTCCTGAGCATTTTTTTTGCAAAATTATTGGCAGATAAAAAAATAATCGCTACTTTTGCACCATCTTTTTGGGACAGCCAAAACACATTTACAAAGAGAAGCATTGTCTCAAAAGCAAATTTCAAAACAACATTCTATACTATTATACGGTCTTGCGGTTGCACAACGGCTATACAGTCATGTTATGACTTAATCATCCGTTCCAAGGAAACCAGACAAACACAAACCGCAAATCGACAAATCAATCATTTATGTATAACTTAGAAGAACTCAACCGCAAGGAGAAAGAAGAATTGCTCAATATCGCCACTGAGTTAGGCATCAAGAATGCAGCAAAGATGGACGACCTCACATTGCGTCTGACCATCATTGACGAACAGGCAACCAACTTTGCATCCACAGCGGCAGCAACCAACGAGAAAAACGGTCGCAAACGTTCACGTGTCAGCGTCAAAAATGTTGACCGCGTATATACCGCCACTCAAGACAAGGCTAAAAAAGTGGACAAGAACATGAAAGTGACCAAGGACGAATCCATGTTTGCAGCCCTTTCCGACGAAGAAAAGGCAATGCTCACCACTCCTGAGGCAGAAAAAGCCCTAGCCGAGGAAACCGTGGCAGCAGAACCCAAAAAGCGTGGAAGAAAGCCCAAAGTCAAAGAGGAAGAAGTGGCCGAAGAAACTGTTGCCAGCACTTCAGAGGCTGAAGAAGCAGGAAACACTACAGAAGAAATACCAACACCTAAAAAGCGTGGAAGAAAACCCAAAGTTAAAGAAGAAGACGTTGTAGCCAGTGAAGAAAAAAAGGAAGAGATAAAAGAGGGAGATGACATACCAATGGAACTACTGGTGCCAGAAGAGGCTTACACTCCGTCTGAAAGTCATCCTAAAACCATCTTCTCGACTGCCGACGAAACAGCCAAGGCATCAGCCGATTCTGATTTCATCATCCTGCAAGACATTCCGAAGGATAACGAATATATTCCTGCAACAAACATCTTCGACCGCTTCGACAACAGACAGTCTATCGTAAAAAACGAGCAGCCTGTCTATGAAGAGCAACCTTTCGACGATTTTATCCCAATGCCACCACAACCCGTCAGGAGGGAGAAGTTTGTCAAAGAAAAGCCATACGAATTCGACAACATCATCCGTGTGAGCGGTGTGCTCGAAACCGTTGAGAACTACGGATTCCTCCGCAGCAGTGACTACAACTACTTGCCCTCGCCCGACGATGTCTATGTCACCCTGCAACAGATTAAGCACTACGGCCTGAAAACTGGTGATGTGGTGGATGGTTTTGTTCGTCCTCCCAGAGACGGCGAACGTTTCTTCCCTCTCGTCAGCGTGGAGAAAATCAACGGTTGCGATCCAGCCAGAGTGCGTGACCGTGTAGGGTTCGAGTTCCTCACTCCCCTCTTCCCCGACGAGAAGTTCAAACTCTGCAAGGGCTATGACGACAGCAAGTCTTCCCGCGTGGTTGACCTCTTCTCGCCTATCGGTAAAGGTCAACGTGCCCTCATCGTGGCACAACCCAAGACTGGTAAGACCATGTTGATGAAGGACATTGCCAACTCCATCGCTGCCAATCACCCCGAAGCATACCTCATGATGCTCCTCATCGACGAGCGTCCAGAGGAAGTCACCGACATGGCACGCACCGTCAATGCCGAAGTGATTGCCAGCACCTTCGATGCTCCAGCCGAAAACCACGTGAAGATAGCCGGCATCGTGCTGGAGAAAGCCAAGCGAATGGTCGAGTGCGGACACGACGTGGTCATTTTCCTCGACTCCATCACTCGTCTGGCACGTGCCTACAACACCGTGTCACCTGCCTCAGGAAAAGTGCTCTCCGGTGGTGTCGATGCCAATGCACTCCACAAGCCCAAGCGTTTCTTCGGAGCAGCCCGCAACATTGAGAACGGCGGTTCATTGACCATCATCGCCACAGCCCTCATTGACACAGGTTCCAAGATGGATGAAGTCATCTTTGAGGAATTCAAGGGAACCGGCAACATGGAACTGCAACTCGACCGCAGCCTTGCCAACAAGCGCGTCTTCCCTGCCGTCAACCTCACGGCATCTTCTACTCGTCGCGACGACCTGCTGCAAGACCAGACCACGCTCAACCGCATGTGGGTGCTGCGTAACCATATCGCCGACATGACGCCAATGGAAGCCATGGATTTCGTGATGAAACAAATCGAACGCACGAAGAACAACGAAGAGTTCCTCATCAGCATGAACGGATAAAAAAAAGCGGGGCAACTGAGAATTTCAGTTGCCCCGCTTTTTTTTATCCGTTCATCTTCCTTCTATTTCCCTTCGCAAAGGCTCATATACTCCTTTACATCCTTATTCTCCTTGAACGTCTCAGGAGCACGACCATAGATCTCGTCAATCTGTGGAGTGGTAGTCGGAAAGCCAAACTGATTATATGCATTGTCACACAACACGAGGAAATATGTCAATCCCAACACATTGTCAAAGTTGGCAGTCACAAAATCCGTTTCCAACTTATCAATCGCAATGCGAAGTGTTCCTTCCTCTTCGCCTAACTGACGCAAAATTTCATCGTGGTCATAGCCATCCAGAATCATCGTGCTCTCTTTCCGAGGCAATTCCTGCAACAAGAACAAAAGCGAATCCCGCTCTGTCATGAATGCATAGAACTTATCATTCAATGGAGTGCCCTCCACCTTCATGGCATTGTTTAAGTCAATCACCTTGATATTGCCCTCCTCCAGAATGATAGGAATGTTATCCCCACTTTTGCCGAAAAACATCCTTACACACATCACAGAATCCACTGGTCCCGTCATGGCAAACGTCCCATGCAGAATTTTGCATGAATCCACCACCTTTGTATCTTCACCACCAATAGGGCGCAAATACACCATGTCGCCGTCGTAGAACGACTGCAACGAAGTGCCCGTGATGTTATAACTGGTCGAGCAAGCCGCCAGTCCCATCAACATCACCGCAAAGCCAACTGTCACACGGAAAATCCTTTTCATCTCTCTGCCATCGTCTTTGTTTTGAACAAATACGGCACAAAAGTAGAAAATCATTTCCACCCCCACAACCCTTTTAGCATTTCTTAATACTGCGTTAATCTTTTTTAATGTTTGGGACATCCATGCAACCTGTCAACGAATCGCATCGGAAACAACAAAAAAGGCACAAAGTCAGAAAAACTTTGTGCCTATATATAGATATATGTGTGGGTCTGTTAGAACTCGGCAGTCTTGGGAGTACGTGGGAAGGGAATCACGTCACGGATGTTCTGCATGCCTGTGACGAAGAGGATGAGACGCTCGAACCCAAGGCCGAAACCTGCGTGGGGACAGGAACCGAACTTGCGGGTGTCGAGATACCACCACATGTCCTTCATCGGGATTTGACGCTCCTCTATTTCGCCCATCAGTTTGCCGTAATCTTCCTCACGGACAGAACCACCGATGATTTCGCCAATCTGAGGGAAAAGCACGTCGGTACCCTGCACCGTCTGTGCCATCTCCTTGCCGTCGAGCACGGGGTTCTTTTCGTCTATCTTCATGTAGAAGGCTTTGATAGCCTTGGGATAGTGGGTCATGATGACAGGCTTCTTGAAGTATTCCTCCACGAGGTAACGCTCATGCTCAGATGCCAGGTCGTCGCCCCAGTTGCAGGGGAACTCGAATTTGCGACCGTCCTTGATGGCTTGCTGAAGGATGCGGATGCCCTCTGTGTAGTCGAGGCGCACGAAGTCTTCACGGAGCACACCTTCGAGACGTTCGATGAGTCCCTTATCAATCATCTTGTTGAGGAACTCGAGGTCATCCTTGCAGTTGTCGAGTGCCCAACGCACACAGTACTTGATGAAGTCTTCCTCCAAATCCATCAGGTCATCGAGATCCATGAAAGCGATTTCCGGCTCAATCATCCAGAACTCTGCCAAGTGGCGAGGGGTGTTGGAGTTCTCGGCACGGAAAGTAGGACCGAAGGTGTAGATGGCTCCGAGGGCTGTAGCACCCAGTTCACCTTCCAATTGACCAGAAACGGTGAGGGAAGTCTGCTTGCCGAAGAAGTCGTCATCGTAGATGATGCTGCCGTTCTCGTCCTTCTTCAGGTCGTAGAGGTTCTTGGTGGTCACCTGGAACATCTGACCTGCGCCCTCACAGTCTGAAGCCGTAATGATGGGAGTATGGAAGTAAAAATAACCATGCTGATGGAAATAGGTGTGGATAGCCATCGCCATGTTGTGACGGATGCGCATCACAGCACCGAACGTGTTGGTGCGCAGACGCATGTGGGCATACTGACGCATATACTCGAAAGACTGCCCTTTCTTCTGCATCGGATAGTCGGCAGGACACTCACCAAACACTTTGATCTCGGTAGCCTGCACCTCCACAGCCTGACCAGAACCGATGCTCTCCACCATCGTGCCTGTCACTGAGAGACAAGCCCCAGTGGTGATCTGCTTCATCATCTCGGGGTCGAACTTCTCCACATCAGCCACCACCTGTACGTTCTTGATGGTGGAACCATCGTTGAGGGCAATGAAGTTGACAGCCTTACTGCCACGCTTCGTGCGCACCCAACCCATAACAGTGACCTCAGCACCGAAGTCAGTGCGTTGAAGGAGGTCTATGATTTTTGTACGTTTCATATATTTTGAAGTTAGGAGTTAGGAGTTAGGAATTAGGAGTTAGGAGTTAGGCTGACGCGATGCACGTAATCCGCATGGCAACTCCTAACTCCTAACTTCTCACTCCTGACTGATTATTCATAATGTCCCGTGTGCAACATTGCCACTTCCTGCTCGGTGAGGAAACGCCAGTCGCCACGCTTGATGCCTTTCTTTGTAAGACCGGCGAACATGACACGGTCGAGCTTGCAGACTCTGTAACCGAGGCTCTCGAAGATACGACGCACGATACGGTTCTTGCCAGAGTGGATTTCGATGCCCACCTGCTTGCGGTCGGTTTCAGATGCATAACTGATAGCATCAGCCTTGATGTCGCCATCTTCGAGCGTGATGCCCTCTGCAATCTGCTTCATGTCGGCAGCAGTGAGGTTCTTGTCAAGATGTACGTGATAAATCTTCTTCTTCAGGAACTTCGGATGTGTGAGTTTGGATGCAAGGTCACCATCGTTGGTGAAAAGAAGCACACCCGTAGTGTTGCGGTCGAGACGACCTACAGGATAGATGCGTTCACGACAGCAGTTCTTCACGAGGTCCATAACAGTCTTGCGCTGCTGAGGGTCATCGGAAGTGGTCACATAATCCTTAGGTTTGTTAAGGATGACATACACCTTCTTCTCAATGCTCACGAGTTGGTCATGGAAGTGTACCTCGTCCGTGCGCTGCACCTTCGTTCCGAGTTCTGTCACCACCTGTCCGTTGACAGAAACGACACCAGCCTGAATGAACTGGTCTGCTTCACGGCGAGAGCATACGCCTGCGTTTGCCAAGAACTTATTGAGACGGATAGGTGCATCGGGATCCTCAAGATACTCCTTGTACTCAATCTGCTTCTTCATGCTATACTTCGCATTGGGGTTGTAGTCGGCAGTGTGTGGACGATAGGCACCACGCTGCTGATAGCCGCCACGGTTGTTGTTGTAGCCACCACGCTGCTGATAGCCGCCACGGTTGTTGTAGCCACCGCGCTGCTGATAGCCGCCACGGTTGTTGTAGCCACCACGCTGCTGGTAACCGCCCTGACGTGGCTGGTAACCACCCTGCTGCTCGAAGTTGCCTTCTTGTTCACCATTATTCTGTTGCTGATAGCCACGATTGTTGTAGCCACCATTGTTATAACCACCACGCTGCTGATAGCCACCACGGTTGTTGTAGCCACCACGCTGCTGGTAGCCGCCACGATTGTAGCCACCATTATTATATGGACGCTGCTGATAACCGCCCTGACGAGGCTGATAGCCATGTGACTGATAGCCACCCTGCTCATTGTCAGAATTTCCCTCGGAAGAGGATGAGCCTCCAAAACCTGCGGGACGGAAACCGCGCTCATTCTGTACGCCATTAGAACTGTAAGCCGCACGTTCGTTACGATTGAAACGGGGACGCTGCGGACGGTCGCCACGATTGAACTGTGGACGGCCACCATAGTTGCCTTCACGGTTGTAAGATGGACGGAAGCCCTCGCGGTCACCGCCATTTTCAGACTTTTCTTCTGATGCAGGCGTATTGCCCTGCCATTCTTCTAATTCAGACATAATCTAATTTACAATTTGACTTTTTACTATTTACTCTTTATTTCGCGATTGTATTATTCAATTTTCAACAATCTTTTTACATTCCTGTGTAAGTGTGTGGGGTGATGGCACGAAGTTCAGCCTTCACGCTGTCCGACACCTCCAGTCCATCTATGAAGTTGCTGATGCTTTCAGCCGTGATGGCTGCATTGGTGCGAGTGAGCGCCTTCAGCGCCTCGTAGGGGTGAGGGTACGCCTCGCGACGGAGGATGGTCTGGATGCCTTCAGCACATACAGCCCAGCAGTTGTCGAGGTCGCGGTTGATGGCATCCTGATTGAGCAGGAGTTTGCGCAAGCCCTTCAGCGTAGATTGGATGCTGATGACCATATGCCCCATCGGAACACCCACATTGCGGAGCACGGTGGAGTCAGTCAGGTCGCGCTGCAAGCGGCTGACAGGCAGTTTCTGACTCAAGAAAGCAAGGATGGCGTTTGCCATGCCAAGGTTGCCCTCCGAGTTCTCGAAGTCGATAGGATTCACCTTATGAGGCATTGCCGACGAACCCACTTCGCCAGCCTTGATTTTCTGCTTGAAATATTCCATCGACACATACATCCAGAAGTCGCGGTCGAGGTCGATGATGATGGTGTTGATGCGCTTCATGGCATCGAAGATGGCACCCATGTTGTCGTAGTTGCTGATTTGGGTGGTCCACTGTTCACGCTCCAAGCCGAGTTTCTCGCTCACGAACTTATTGCCAAACGCCTTCCAGTCATACTCGGGATAAGCAATGTGGTGGGCGTTGTAGTTGCCTGTGGCACCGCCAAACTTGGCTGTCATCTTGCAAGCCTTCAACTGGTTCAGTTGCTCGGTCAGACGATAGACATACACCATCACCTCCTTGCCCAGACGAGTGGGCGAAGCGGGCTGTCCATGTGTCTTTGCCAGCATGGGGATGTCTTTCCACTCATCGGCATACTCCTTGAGCTGTGCAATGAGTTCCTCCACCTGAGGGTAATAGACTTCTGCCAACGCCTCCTTGATGGAGAGCGGCACCGATGTATTGTTGATGTCCTGACTGGTCAATCCAAAGTGAATGAATTCCTTGACAGTTGACAGTTGGCAGTTGACAGTTGGCAGTTTCTCTATTTCATCAAACTTCTCTTTAATAAAGTACTCCACAGCCTTCACGTCGTGGTTGGTCACCTTCTCGATGTCCTTCACACGCTGTGCATCAGCCTCCGAGAAGTTGCGATAGATGTCACGCAGACGCTCGAAGAGGCTGTGGTCAAAACTCTTCAACTGAGGAAGAGGCAATTCGCACAGTGTGATGAAATACTCAATTTCAACACGCACACGATACTTAATCAATGCATATTCTGAGAAAAACGAAGCCAAGTCCTTTGTCTTGCTTCTGTAACGGCCGTCAATAGGCGAGACAGCCGTAAGTGCATTCAGTTCCATATAATGTCGCTTTCTACTTTTATTGAACGTGCGTCACCAAGACGCCATACTACTTACTGATACTACGATTGTTAATCCCTGCAATCAATTATTTTTGCTTTTATCCCGAATCGGTCATTAGGCCACTTCGTGGCTCTGTCGTAAAACAAATTTGAATAATTATCATAATTTCACCCACTAATTTCTATAATTACGATAATTTGTGGATAAAATTATTTTAATTATGGTAATTTGTTTCTTAATGACCCATTTGGGTTTATGCTGCAAAGGTACGGAAAAGTTAGGAGTTAGGAGTTAGGAGTTAGGAGTTTTTTGTTGCTTGGCTGTCTTTTTTTGTATTTTTAACCCTTTTCGACTGCTGAAATACGAAAAACGGTATAGACCTCCACCACCACGAAGAACACAAAAGGTATCAGCCAAGAGGTTTTTCCCACATACATCCCGGCATAAAACCCCACAGGCATCCACATCATCACGGTTGCCAAAATCAAAGCGACAGCACCAAACACGCGCTGATGATACAAACGGCGGGCGGTCAGTTCTTTTGGATCTGTCGGTGTATATTTCAAATAGAAGGGTGTCTGCATGAATCTGCCCAAGACCAGCACCACCGTACCCATCGTCATGCCCCAAGCCGCCCAAAAGCGAACTGACGGCACAGCCCACACACCTGCAGCCAGAACCACCAAGGTCAGTCCAGCCACCTCTACAATCCCTAAAACTTTCTCTTTCTCCATTGTTTCACCTTAACTCCTAACCCTAAACTCTTAACTCTAAACTCTTAACTCCTAACTCCTAACTTCTAACTCTAAACCCTATTCCTCCTCGTCTTCCACGATGAAGATGTCTTCGTTATCCGTCTTCATGAAATAGCGGCTCCGAGCCACTTCCTTCACCGCTTCAGGGTCATGTTTCAAGGCTTCAAGCGTCTTCCCGTCCTGCTCAAACTTGCGGTTATACTCGTCAATTTCCTCTTTCAGTTTTGAAATTTCCCGTTGTTGTCCAATACGGTTCACGATGCTGCTTTCACCCACAAAACCAATGGCTATAATGAAAACAACCAAAGCTATCACATACTTCAGTTTGAAAAACCAAGACTTAATACCGTTTCTCATAAGACGCTCACTTTATTCAAAAAAGATAGAACAATAAATTCAGGGTACAAAGATAAGAGTTTTAAATGATAAATGAGGAAGAATGAAGGATAAAAATGCTGTCGTGCCCCTTAATTTCAATTTTTCAGTCATTTTCTCATTTCACTTTCACCTCCACAGGATGGCTCACTTGGTCCTTCCAGTCACCGAGCGACGCAAACCATTCCTTTGCCGCATGATACCCCTCGTCCTCCTTGTCGGCACAAAAACTGACATAGTAGTGGATGGCATCAGACTTATCGGCTGTCAAGAGATACAGGTAGTTCAGGTCATCCTCTTTCGTATCACGGATGTAGTCTTTCGGCACATATACAGCCAACCCAACAGGTTCGGGTGCCCACTGCTGCTTTTTGCCCATGTCGGGATAGTCACATCCCCACGAGGCTGCCAAGCCGTCCTTTTTTACAAATCCCTGCGATTTATGCCCTTTGCGAGTCGCCTCATCAGCCATCGCCCCCACCTTCTGCACACCTGTACAGAAACGCTTGTCGAAAGGCTTTCCTTCTGGTGTTTGTGTGAACAGCACATCCACCTTCAGGTCGCGATGTCCCGCATAAAGAGTGTAATACTGGTGCATATCGTAGCATTCGTCATCTTCGCCCTTCACCCCAAGGTCATACACCTCCACCACGGTGCGCAATGCTCCTGTCGTCACAATGCGCTGACCTCTCACCGCCACCGAAGTCCAATCCTTCGGTTTTCCCTTTTCCCAATCCTTGAACGAGCCGCAACCGATGGCATTGCCTGCCCACAGCACATCCACGCCATAACCCTCCTTCAGTTGTTCCTCTGAGGTGTAGAACTGGGTCAGGGGCAGTTCGATGCGCCGATGCTGTTTGCCATACAAATCGATGTTCTGCCGGGCATCGAAATAGATGCGGTAGCCCACCACATCCGATTCCAAGGTGATGCCGTGCATGTAGATGTCGTTAAAGATGTTGCTTGTGCCTGGCGCCTCCACACGCAGCAAGTCGGGATGTCGGTCTTGCTTGTCGCGCAGTTGCAGTGCCGTGTAGATGCGCGGTTCCACACTTTTGTTCTTCTTCTCTTCCTTGCCCGACAACTTCACTTCAAAGGTCTTCGTGTCCTTGCCTTTGATGTCGGTGAGGAAAAACACCTCGTCGGGACGTAAATTGCCATCCATGTCGTCCAACTGACACGGCACTTCCTTGCCTTTGCACTTGACAGCCACACTCTTCACCTCAAAGCCCACCTTCTTCGGTTCGGGCAACTTCACCGCCACAGGCTCATTCACTTTGTCCTCCTTCCAATCGTTCGTCACCGTTACCTGCATGGTCAAGTTTTGTGCCGATGCCGCTCCACAAGTAAGCAGCATCAAAAACACTGTCACTTTTGTTTTCATTCTGTTCGTTGTTGTTTTTGATGCTGCAAAGGTAAGAATAAAAAAAGTAAAAGAGAAATGTGAAAAGCGAAAAGTTCTATTTCGTCATCCTCTGCACATCGTCAAGTGTGAAGGTGCCGGAGAAGACGATGACGGCAAATTCCCCGTCTTCGTCGGCCATCATGACGACGGCTGACTGCTTCTTGCCTTCGCGGTGATAGATGCGCACCTTCTGGTCATCCTCATCCACCTGCATGAGCAGTTCGTACTTGCCCTGCTTGACGATGGATTGGACGTCTGACTTCAGTCGTGCTGAAGCCGCCTCGTTTTCAGAGGTGATGATCTGGATTCCCGTGAGTTTGTTCATCAGGCTTTTCGTGTCCACACCAGGCACGGAGGGTGTGTTTGCCTTTCCCGCCATGCGAAGCATGAATTTTGAGATGAACACATAGGTCACGTTCTTGGTGTCGGCATATTTTTCAAACTCCTTCACCTGGGCGTTGGCTTGCAGGCTCATCAGTGCCATTGCCAGCACAAATATTGTTTTGAAAACCATCTGTTTCATGTCATTTCAAGATGTTTAGTTGTTTGTTCAAAGTCATTTCCGTATGGTCGCTGATCGCTTTCGCCTTCTTCATTTGACCCATTCCCTTGTTCAAGTTATACGCCAAGAGATTCAGCGCCTTCTCAGCTTCCTGTTGGGCAACAACAGGGTCTTGGTAGGTGTCCTGCTCGGCAAGGTTGACTTTTTCCTCATTATTATTGAGGAAGTAATACCCCACTCCGAAGACAAGGGCAACAGATGCGGCAATGGCAAGCCAAGGGAAGACCCTCTCTGTCCTGCGGACATCTCCCCCGTTATGGGGAGAGCCATTCGGCTTGCTTCTCAATGACAAAGACTCAGGATGGTCTCCCTCCCCATTACGGGGGAGGGTTGGGGAGAGGGTATCCTTCTCCCACTCATCTATCTTCGCCGAAAGCCTTTCCTCCAGCCCTTCGGGGATGGGGATTTGTTCGAGTTCTTTCCAATTCAGTCCTTCCATGTCTTTGTGAGTTTTTGGAATTGTTCTTTCAGTTTCTGTTTCGTTCGCATCATGATGATTCGGATGTTTCCTTGCGAGAGTCCTGTGTCACGTTCGATTTCTTCGTAGGACTTTTCTTCCACCAGATGCATTCGGAGGATGCTGCTGTCCCGTTCAGGCAATCCGTCCATCAGGACTTCCATCTGCTGAGCCTCATCTTTCGCCTCATAGGTTTCAGAGAGGCTGCGTTCGTCAGGCGGGTCAGCGTGGTCTTCGATGTCCTCCGAGGTGTCGATGCGTTTCAGTCGCCGTTGGTCTTTGTAGAGGTTTTGCATCAGTGTCACGAGATAGGCTTCCGTGATTGCCTCATGCCGCAGGTCATCACGCTTCTGCCAGAGCTTCAAGTACGTGTCCTGAAGCAGGTCTTCGGCATCCTGCGCATTGCCCGTCAGATGGTATCCCACCCGATAGAGCCGCCTGTGGAAAGGCATAAACCGTTGCTTATCACTTTTCGTCTTCAACCTCTGTGAAAGTGATGTCAGCCACCACCTTCTTTGTCTTGTCATATTTCGATGCCTTTTCTTGATCGAAATAATAATGGACGCCATATTCGCCATTCAGCACACCATCCTCATCGCTCAAGTATTTAATAACTTCATCTTCATTGTGGAATTCAGGACGATACTCTCCATTCAAGAGGATGACACAATTCATGATTTCTTTTTTCATTTCTTCTGCAGACATTTTAGAGAAATCACTTCGATCCCACCACTCAATGACCACCTTCTTGTCCGTGTTGGGATATTTCTCCTTCACAGCACTTCCTACAATCCATGATTCGTTATTAAAATGGAAATCTTTGGCATCCATGTATGCTTTCGCTTCGTCCGTCGATTGTAATTCAGGGTGTTCTTCACCATTGATGACAAACAGCACATTGCCATTCTTTACATCTTCCAACACGTCCTTCATGTCCACCACATCATCCGTTTCTCGCTCTACAATACTCCAATCATCTCCCAACTGAATGACCTTTGACAGGCTTTCCTTCTTAATCTTGCAGTCAAGATGGCTCAGCACCACCTTATTCCAAATATCCCACCGAATCAACACATCGTCCACCATATTCTTCTTCACCCGTCCATAGACAGCCACTTTGCTTTGAGGATTCAACACTTGGCTAAACATCTGCTGCAAGATATTTGCTTCCTCATCTGGAGCATTGTTCTCATTCACAGCCATGAGCAGTTCATATCCTTGCAGCGACTGGATGTCCCTGTTCAGTGCCTCCTGCTGAACAGAATCCAACTGCAACGTCACCTGCTCACTCCGTTTGAGATTCTTCCGGATGAATGCACTTTCCTCCTTGCTAACCCCCTGAGCCATCAACTCCTCGTCTGTCAGCATTTCTGCGAGCAGTGAATCCCTTGTCTTCTCCTCATATTCGGAACCAGGCATCGCCTTATACTTCTCAATCAATTGAGAAACAGTTTGTCCGAAGGCGACACTCACCATGAGTGCCATTGCCATTGATAAAATAACCTTCTTCATATTATTTTTGACCTTTAGATGTTGTATATTCAAATGCCATTTTCTTCTTTGAGTTCGGGTACTTCTTTTTCACATCTTTTCCCTCCAGCACATTCATGTCTTTGGGACTTCCACTCCAATCCATATTGTGGTCGAACATATACTGTACAGCCTCATCCTGCGTATGGAGGTCGGGATATATCTTTCCATCAATCACAATCAGGCAATCCTTGTACTTGCGGGGTTCCTTCTCGTCCTCGTCATCATCCTCCCAATTATGCGTCTTCACAGAGAGCGACATCTTCTGGGCTTCCTCCTCGTCATTCATCGCCTTAGCTACCAGTTCTGACAAGTCAAACTTACCCATGAGAACAATCAACTTGATTCCTTCCTCGTCTTCTCCCAAGAAGACAATTTGTGTCTTCTCGTCCACTTGACACATGTACATGTTCACGAAAGCACCATCATCCCCATCGTCCTTCACATTCATCAATGTCTGATACTTGTTGTCCTTCAAAAGTTTCCGAACCTCCTTTTTCAATTGGGCAGATGCCTTCTTTTTCTCACAACTGAATATCTGCAAATCCTCCACCTTGCCAGGCATCATTTCACCAAAATTCATGTCAACATCTCCTGCTCCTACATCCATCTGGAAGCTTCCTACGTCCACACTCATTCCTTTGTCAAACAGTTCCTTGTCAAAATGGAGTCTCTTCACTCCCTTGATTTCAGCCAACTTTGCAAAGTCGTCTTTTTGTCCGAACATGCAACAAGCACAGAGTATCAATACGACAGATAAGATTATTCTTTTCATATTCATATTTATTATAGTTGTTAATACTTCTTTTCAAGAGCCCTTCTATCTGTACAAACGAGACTTTTGAGAAGTTTGTTACAACAATGTGCCACATTTTTTACAGAAATAAGGGAAAAAGAGGAAACGGCGCATCCTTCAGTTCCTTTTTTACAGAGCCACAAAAAAGGCGCTTCCACAACCTCTTTGTCGATGTCGTCGACGTCGGTGAACCGATGTCGACGATGTCGATTTAGGGGTAATGAAAGAGAAAACTCCGAGGCTATGAATGTGAGAACCTCACCCTTCTTCCATTCCTGAAGTTGCAAAGATAGGCAAATCACCCAACAGCACAAAGGTTTCCCTACAAATATTAGTCGTTTCCCTACCATTATTCCAAAATAATGTCGTACCTTTGCCTTCACAACAAATAACAATCACTTCAAATTCACTTATGAAGCAGAAAAAACAACTCTTGAGCATCCTTGCTGTGACGTGTGTGTGCATGGTGTGTACTTCATGCCACAAAGACGAGAAAATCGCCATGAAACTCTCTGGCGAATGGGAAGGCTACTGGGGCATGTACTACGAAGACCCAGAATTAGGACAATTTGACTCCTACAAAAGTTCAGTCGTGTTCTATCCCGATGAGAAGTATGACACGAAAGGCAAGGGCTACCAAATTGACTGGTACAACCAAGAGCCTAATGCACAAGGGAACAAAAGCCCTTACGAGAAGATGTTTTATGAGTTCACATGGTATGTGGAGAAGAAGACCATCTATCTGCACTATCCCGGACACCCCGAACTGAACTCACGCATCCGCGACTACGACCTGAGCAAAAAGCACTTCACGGGCTACTTCAACAACAGCCCCACACGCTTTGACCTCGATGCCATATGGAAAGTCTATAAGTGGTCGGACTATGCAAGCCTCAACATGGAGACTGCCGGCACCATCCTTTGCTGGACATGGACAGGACTGGTCATCGCCAGCGAACTCAGCAGCGACAGTTACCTATACGAAGCCAAAGCGCGCGACTTCGAGCCTTCGGCTGACCACGAAAAAAAGCCTGCCGAAAAAGCCACCATCGTCAAAATTGGCAACCGTTTCGCCGAATAGGGACTGCCACTTGCACCCGCAGCACAAAGAATTACCTAATTACACACAAATAAAAACAATCATCACATGAAAAAAGCATTTTCTCTTTTCAACATCATTGCAGTAATAGGTCTCTGCACGATGTTCACTTCGTGTAACGAAGATGCCGACACGGAAATCTCCATGACCATGTCGGGACAATGGACAGGAGACTGGGGCATGTACTACGGCTACACTTACCCCGATGGCACTTACGTGGAGTATGACTCCTACGACACCGACCTCGTTTTCTACCCCGACTACGACTATGCCAGCCACGGCTATGGCTACCAAGTGGATTGGTACAGAACGGGACCTTATGAACGACTTAGTTACCGTTTCAGTTGGAATGTCGTCAACGGACGCATCTTCCTGACCTACCCAGGTTATCCAGAATACGACACGACCATTCGCGACTACCGACTGAACAACAATCACTTTACGGGCTACTTCATCAACAGCAGCACCCCCTTCGACCTCATCAAGATTGCCGACTACTACAATTGGTATGACTACGACTACCTCTACAGAAGTCATGGCTATGTTTATCTGGAATGGGATTGGGATGGTGCCTACTATTACGACACCTACTATGCCAAGATGCGTAAGGCTGAAGCCACTGCTGACAATGCTGGCAAACCTTCTGTGGGACGCATCACTAAGAGAGGCAGTCGCTTCGCTGAGAAGTAAGATGATAAGAAGTGAAGAGTGAAAAGTGAAGAGTGAAGAGTGAAAAATCCAAGTTACCTGCCATTCGGGATGTTGGTGTCCTGTTTGCAAAAGGTAACTTGGATTTTTCACTCTTCAAGCACACTTGAAAAAACATTTCTCACTTTTTCTTTGTCACTCTTCACTTGCAGCATAAACCCAAATGGGTCATTAAGAAACAAATTACCATAATTAAAATAATTTTATCCACAAATTATCATAATTATAGAAATTAGTGGGTGAAATGATGATAAGTAGGTGAACA
>ONFA01000002.1 GCA_900316975.1 uncultured Prevotellaceae bacterium
GCTGCTGGCAGAGTATCGGCTTTTAACTCCTGAGCGGAGCGATAACTCCTTTTAACTCCTTTAACTCCAATAAACTAAAACTTGCGAAAGTTGAATCATATTTCTTTTACTTTGAATACATTGTAGGAGATGTTCTCGTCGTATGCATCTGTGCGGTCAAAGCGCTTCACTAACTTGACCACTTGGATGGTGACGGGCAGCACAAGGATTTCGTAGAGTGTCTTGGCAATGACTTGTGTGAACATTAGTTCGGACATGAGGGGAAGGGGCAGTTGGGGCTCGCCCATGAAGAAGAGGGGAAAGATGTAGAATGCGAGAGGGAAAAAGATGAGGGAATCTGCGCTTTCTCCTGCCAGCGTGGAAAGGATGGCGCGCATGGAGAAGTGGTAGTCGAAGTTTCCTTTGTGGCGGTCTGCCATCTTCATTTTGCTCATCACCAAGGCGTTGAGAAACGAACCGACGATGAAGGCGAGCAGGCTTGCCACTGCCACTTGGGGCGCAAAAGCGAAGACTTGCTTGAAGGCATCATCGCTTCCCTCCACCGCAGCGGGGAGTGCGCAGGCGATGCCTCCGATACCCACGACAAAAAAGTTCATGAGGAAGCCCAGCCAAATGATGAGTCGGGCTTTGCGGTAGCCCCACACTTCGGCAATGACATCGTTGAGGATGTAGGAGATGGGAAAAACTAAGAAACCGCAGGTGAGGGTGATGGAACCCCATGCACGAAAAACTTTGGTCTCGAGAAGATTGGATGCCACAAGGCAGATACAGAAAACGATTCCTGCAATCATGAAGGAAACGCTCACTTGGTTGTTTTGTTTCATTTGTTCTTGTTTTTAACGAGGTTTGTCAAGCACTCGCTGGTTTTTAACGTGGTTATCTGGTACACGCCTGTTTTTACGAGGTGGTCAGGCACTCGGATTGTTGAAATCGGGTGCAAAGGTAGGAAATAATTAGGAATTAGGAATTAGGAATTAGGAATTATTTGCTTCTCAACTTGTCTTTTTTGCAAAAAAGCATCTCGGATGAGAAATAATTCCTAATTCCTAATTCCTAATTCCTAATTATTTCCTACCTTTGCAACTGTCTAATAAAAAACTCTAAATGACGATTCTATGAATAGCATTGCAAATATGGCAATTGATGCGTTTGTCCTCTACGCTGATGAAAAGACGATGATGACTTTGAGTCAGTTGAAGGAGGAACCTCTGGTGAGAAATATATATGTGATGATGAAAGGTGGGGAGGAGTGCCCGTGTAAGGGATGTGAGGTAATTCGTGTGGATGATTACCGCAGTTCTGCCACCATCCGAAAGATGACGGAGGCATTGAAAGCTCCTTTTGCGTTGTTGTGTACGGCACAGACTCCTGTGACTTTTGGCTATCAGGCCATTCCCCGTATGTGTTCGGTGGCAAGCAGCGTGGACTCTGCTGTGGTATATGCTGACCGCTATGTGGTGAAGAATGGTGAGACGACCAAATGTCCTACGATGGACTTCTACTATGGCAGTGTGCGCGATGATTTTGATTTCGGCTCAGTTAGTCTGTTCAGTGCCGAAACGCTGCGGAGTTACATGGAGGAGTTTCCGAGTGTTAACTACTTCTATTCAGGCTGGTATGACTTGCAACTTTTTGCTTTGCGTCGAAAACGCCGCTCGGCTCTTTTCCATCTGCGTGAGTACCTTTATACAGAGGAGGAATTGGACCTGCGCACCAGCGGAGAGAAACAGTTTGACTATGTGAATCCCCGCAATCGGGAGGTGCAGAAGGAGCGAGAACTTGTGTGCACGAAACATCTGAGGTTGGTGGGTTCTTACATCGAGCCTGAGAGCATTGTGGATGTGTCGGTGGAACGATATGACTTCGATAAGGAGGCTTCGGTCATCATTCCTGTGAGGAATCGTGTGAAGACAATTGAGGATGCCATCAGAAGTGCCTTGTCGCAACAAGCGACTTTTGATTTTAACGTGATGGTGGTGGATAATCTTTCGACGGATGGAACAACGG
Source organism: uncultured Prevotellaceae bacterium (assembly GCA_900316975.1). Taxonomy (GTDB): domain Bacteria; phylum Bacteroidota; class Bacteroidia; order Bacteroidales; family Bacteroidaceae; genus Minthosoma. Next base: position 2,008 of record ONFA01000002.1, read on the forward strand.
AGGTCATTGAGAAACTGGCTGCTGAGGATGCGCGGGTAGTGCATATCATCCCGACCCGTAAGGATTTGGGCATTGGCGGGTGCTGGAGTCTTGCTTTTAATGATGACCGATGTGGGCGTTTTGCCATACAATTGGACAGTGATGATCTGTATAGTGGCACGGACACTTTACAGCGTATTGTGGATAAATTCTATGAAGAGCATTGCGCTATGGTGATTGGTTCGTACCGAATGTGCAATTTCCAGTTGGAAACGCTGCCCCCTGGACTGATTGACCATCGTGAATGGACTGCGGAGAATGGTCATAATAATGCGCTGCGCATCAATGGATTGGGCGCACCACGTGCATTCTTCACTCCTTTGCTCCGAAAGATAGGGATGCCTAACACTTCCTATGGGGAGGACTATGCTGTGGGCTTGGCATTCTGTCGTAAATATAAGATTGGAAGAATCTATGATGAGTTGTATCTCTGTCGTCGTTGGGAGGGTAACAGCGATGCTTCGTTGACTCCCGAACAGGTGAACCGCAATAACGTCTATAAGGACAGTCTTCGTACGATGGAAATCATTGACCGTCGCCGACTGAACGAGTATTGGCAGAGCGGTGTGACGGATGGTTATGCAAACAGTTTGTTTGAAAGGCAATTGCCTGTGTGGAAGGAAGCCCGTGAACGCTACGGACAGTTGGCGGACGTTGATACGATGGAGATGGAGATTGACGGATGTAAATTGATGGTACAATATAATCCTGCACGTATCGTTTCTACGGGCGCAAAAGTGGATGCCCATACCATCAAGCATCGTCCTTGTTTCCTCTGTGAGGTGAATCGACCAGAAGAACAAATCAGTAGCCCGATGTTGAAGAAGTATTATCTGCTGCTTAACCCGAATCCCATTCTTCCGAAGCACTTCACCATTCCGCTCCGTCATCACCGCAGGCAGCAGATTCTTGACTACTATGAGGACATGATGGAGATTACGTCGCAACTCAATGAGATGTTTGTGTTCTATAATGGTCCTCAGTGTGGGGCGAGCGCGCCAGACCACATGCACTTCCAGGCTGGCAGCCGTGGGGTGGTGCCTTTGGAGCGTGATTGGGCGGATTTGTATAAACCATATCTCTCGCGCATCTGGCCTATCAGTGAGGAGGAGTACATGGAGGCTATGAACATGTATCTGGTGGCTGACAGCACGGGGGTGTTCAGCCTTCGCAATTATCTGTGTCCGGGCATTGTCATCATCACCCGAACTCCACGTGCCAGCAAGATTCTTTTTGACAAGGTGTATAATGCTCTTCCCGTCAAGGAGGGTGAATATGAACCGATGATGAATATTTTTGCATGGTCGCAGTCAAGCAACACGGATGGCTATGAACGCATCGTGAGTGTCATCATCCCACGTTCGAAACATCGTCCCGATTGTTATTATAAGCAGGGGGAGGAACAGGTGCTTGTCAGTCCTGGTGCACTTGACATGGGTGGTATGCTTATCACTCCGCGTGGGGAGGATTTCAAACGGATGAATGCGGAATTGGCAAGATCAATCATTCAGGAGTGTGGCATGTCGCTTGACGAGGAACTGGAGATGGTGATGAAATTTAAGGGTGGGGAGTTGAGGGTTTAGAGTTAAGGACTGAGTGTGTGTGTTAATTGGGAACGGCATGAGGAGAGAACGGGACGTTAAGGTGGGCATTGTGAAGGCACGGGAGGTGCGTGTGGTTTTCCATTCGGCGTATTGGTCGGAGGGGAGGTCTTTTGTGGGTGAGTGTTGTTTCGAACCGTGTGAACATGAGCGACTTTTTACTCCAGGTGAGGAGGGTGCCACATTCACGTTGAAGGAGGTGACGATTGGCATTGGCTTTCATTGGGAGAGGAAGGAAGAGCAGACATTTTGTGGGGCATTGTTGCTGAAGGAGGAGGATGGACAGGTGAGGGCTATCAATGTAGTGCCTGTGGAGACCTATCTGACAAGTGTTATCAGCAGTGAGATGAGTGCCAATGCTTCGCTGGAACTGTTGAAGGCGCATGCTGTGATTTCGCGCAGTTGGTTGTTGAAGATGATGGATGGTGGGCAATGGACAACTCTCAACCCTCAACCCTCAACCCTCAACTCTCAACCCTCAACTCTCAACTCTCAACTCTCAACTCTCAATTGTGAAGGCAGCATCATCCGTTGGTATGACAGTGAGGAGCATGTGGGCTTTGATGTGTGTGCCGATGACCATTGCCAACGCTATCAGGGCATCACAAGGCAATCGAATCCGAATGTGGTGAAGGCGATTGAGGCAACATGTGGACAGGTGTTGACATACGAGGGGAAGGTTTGCGATACCCGTTTCTCAAAGTGTTGCGGCGGCATGACCGAAGTGTTTGAATCATGCTGGCAACCCGTTCATCACCCTTATCTGGCGGCAAAGGCTGACCCTTACTGCAATACGAGGGACAGGCGTATTCTTTCGCAGGTGCTGAACAACTATGACCAAGAGACGGTGGATTTTTATCGATGGACGGTGAGTTACACGACTGATGAACTGAGTGAACTCGTCAGGAGAAAGTCGGGCATTGACTTTGGACGTATTCTTGACCTTGTTCCTATAGAACGTGGTGCTTCGGGTAGAATCATCACAATGAAGATTGTGGGCGAGAAACGTACGCTGACGGTGGGCAAGGAACTGGAAATCCGTAAGTGGCTCAGCGAGTCGCATCTGTATTCGTCGGCTTTCGAGGTGGAGAAAACGGAGAATGGCTTCATCTTGCATGGAAAAGGCTGGGGGCATGGTGTGGGACTTTGCCAGATTGGTGCAGCAGTGATGGGTGATCAAGGTATCCCCTACGAAGAGATTCTTGCTTTTTATTACCCTCATGCAGAATTGACGAAGAAATGGTGAAGGGATGAGATATGGTAAACCACAAACAACATAATCCGTGGCTTTGGATTCCAAGCCTTTGTGCAGCCGAGGAGATACCTTCGGCTGTGGTGATGTTTGTGGCTTTGTTGATGTTGCTGCAATTTGGGGCAGACGAGGTGATGGCTGCTTTTTATAGTGCTTTGCTGTTTTTGCCTTGGGTGACGAAATCCTACCTTTACAGCAAGGTGCGGAAGGCTGCTTCTTTCAAGCGTAATCTTCATATTTGTGAGTCGTTGCTGTTCCTTTGTCTTATGGGCATTGCTGTGTATATATCGGAGGCACATGTGTGTCCGTGGGTGCTTTTCTTGTTCCTGTTCGTGCTCTCCTTGCTGTGTGCATGGCACGAACTGTTGTCGCGTCTGTATTACAGTCGTATGCTCTATCCTCGGCAACAGCAACTGTTCACGAATACGAAGTTGCTTTCTTCGCAGATGGCACTGGTGGTCACTTATGGTGTGCTCATCATTGTGGCAGGTTTCTTCGAGGTGTTTTTCCGCAGTTATCAGAAGGCATGGGCGATGGAGAGTTCCTTGGTGGCTGGTGGCTTCATGGTCTTTCTTGTTTTGAACATCCTTCTTTTGCGCACTCCCAAAGGGGGGAATCTTTATCGATACGAGACGCTGAGCGACACCGTGAAGAATGAATTGCATGTGCTTTCCCGCATTCAGCAGAAACCGCATGTGCTGCCTGTGTTGCTCAGCCTGTTCTTCTTGTTGCTGCCCCAAGCGTTGATGTTCAACACCCGCGTGTTCTTCCTGTTGACATTGCCCGAACAGGGAGGGCTTGGCTGTTCGGTGCAGGATGTGGGTTTTGCGCAGGGCACTATTGGTGTGCTTGCCTTCTCTCTCGGCATCATTGGTGGAAAAGCGTTGATGAAGAAGTATAGCAGGTCGCAGATGTTCTGGTGGACTGCCATTGTGCTGACGCTTTCTCCACTTTCATATATGCTTATGGCATGGCATCCGCAACTTGACAACATGTTGATGCTTTGCCTCATGACGTTCTTTGCCCAATTGTGCTTTGGCTTCGGACTGAATGTGTGCAGTATCTATGTTCCTTACATTTCGGAGCAACGTTATCGCAACACCACCAATTACCTCTATATGCCCTTGGTGATTAGTCTCATGCTCGTGCCGCTGGCACTGTCGGGCTGGCTCAGCCAGTGGTTGGGCTATCGGGCTTTCTTTGCTTTTTGTGCCATCTGTGCCCCTGTGGCATGGGTGGTGTCAATGATATGTAAAACAAAACAAATTTTAACGACATATGAATAATTTGCGTACTAAAGCGTATTCTTGGGTGCCCAGCCTCTATCTGGGCGAATCATTACCATTTTCAGCCGTCATGCTTATCTCGGTCATCATGTTCAAGGAACTGGGACTGACCGATGGACAAATCACCTTCTATACAGGTTGGCTCGGCCTTCCGTGGGTCATCAAGCCCATCTGGAGTGCGATTATTGATAACCTCAAGACTAAACGCTGGTGGATTGTGTCCATGCAGTTCTTCATGGGAGTCGCCTTGGCACTCGTCGCATTCACCTTGCCCACCTCCTTCTGGCTCCAAGGCTCTTTAGTCATCTTCGTGCTCATCGCCTTCGCCAGTGCCACCCATGACATCTCAGCCGACGGCTTCTACATCATCGGTCTGCCCGATAAGGAACAGGAACTCTACGTCGGAGTGCGCAACACCTTCTACCGTATCGGTATGGTGATAGGGCAGGGTGGATTGGTGCTTCTGGCTGGTTTCTTGCAAGAAAGGATGAAAGAGACGGGTACCTTAGATTTTTCACTTTTCACTTTTCACTTTTCACTCCAATCGGTGATTGCCTCATGGATGGTCGTCTTCATCATTCTCGGCATCCTCATGTTCCTCTTGGGGCTTTATCACACTTTCATTCTTCCTAAGGTGGAGACGGTGGTACACGACCGCTTCGAATTCAGGGAACAACTGCGTGAGTTTGGTCGCACCTTGAAAGTCTTCGTCACCAAGCCTCACCTCATCTCAGCCCTCTGCTTCATCCTCCTGTTCCGTCTGCCAGAGGGTTTGCTGACCAAGATTGTGCCGCTCTTCCTCAAACGTGGGGCAGAAGAAGGTGGTCTTGCCATGAGTGACGTGGATTTCGGACTCATCTATGGTACGCTCGGCGTCATTGGTCTGCTGTTGGGTGGCATCATTGGTGGATGGGCTGTGTCGAAGTGGGGTTTGAAGAAATGCTTATGGCCCCTTGTGCTCTGCATCACCTTGCCCGACATCGTGTATGTCTATCTCAGTTATTTCCCCACCGACAACCTTTGGCTTGTGGGTTCTTGTGTGTGCATTGAGCAGATAGGCTACGGCCTTGGCTTTGCCGCCTACACTCTCTATCTCGTCACCTTCTCCCGTGGCGAACGCTCCACGGCAGTCTTTTCCATCTGCACCGCAGGTCAGTACCTTGGTGGCGTGATGATTCCCGGCATGGTGTCGGGTCTCATCTCTGAGAATATCGGCTACCAGAGTTTCTTCTGGATCGTCATGGCATTCTGCCTCGTCACTTTCGCCGTCACCGCCTGTGTGAAGATTGAAGACCACCAAGATTGAGATTCGTCAAAAACATAAGAAGAGCCACGGCAGTCATTGTCGTGGCTCTTCTTGTATATAATATGTAATCAATTAGAGACCGAGCGCATTCTTTGCAGCGCCTGCAGCATTGTCAATGGCCTTGCCTGCCTCTTTCTTGCCACTCTCAACAGCGTTGTTGGCAGCGTCTGTAGCCTTCTGGGCAGCAGCATTAGCGGCATCGTTAGCAGCATTGGCGGCATCGTTGGCAGCACCAACTACAGCGTCCTTGGCATCGCCAGCCAAAGCGGCAGCATCTACAGGGATTGCCTTCACAGCAGAAACAACGCTGTTCAGCGTCTCGTTGCCAGCAGTGAACTGAGCAATCTTGTCCTCGTTCTCGCTGATGAATTGCTGCAGTTTAGCGATGTAAACCTTTGCCTCTTCCAACTTGCCGTCAGCCTGCAACTTAGCGATGTACTCCTGAGCCTTCTGGAGGAGTGACTGAGTCTGCTCAGCGTCGTTGGCAGCAAGAGCAGAAGAAAGAGCGGTGATGGTAGCGTCTGCATCAGCCTCAGGAGCCTCTGCTACAGCAGAGTCGGCTGCGATAGAGTCAGTGTTGTCACCACCTTTAGCGGTACCATTACATGCAGAGAAAGTGATGGCTGCAACAGCCACGATTGCAAAGAAAATCTTTTTCATTTTGCTTTTAGTTTTTAAGGGTTAAACAATTATTTTACTAAACCGTCGCAAAGATAGCGAGTTTTTTATTAACTTTGCAACTTGAAATGAAAAATTGTTCTGATGAAGACTTTTTTAACACATATCATTCTTCTATGTGGGGTTCTGTTGGCAATCTCATGTGGAGAAGACCGCACCTACGAGTACGAGCAGAAGACCCAACACAACAGTTGGATTCACAAGATGATGCTGGAGCATTATCTTTGGGCTGACTCCATCGCTGATTATGAACCGTCGTGGAAAAGTTTCTTCGCCAAACCTGCGGATTTCCTGTCGGAGTTGGCGAAACAGAGCAAGCATGACGACAAGTGGTCATACGTCGAGATTGACACATTGGGTGAGGATGCTCATAAACGTGGCTATTTCAATCATGTCGAATCTTATGGCATAGACTTCACCTTGATGACGGATCCTACGGGACAAACCACCCGACAGATGCTCCGCGTGATGACTGTCTATCCTGGTAGTCCTGCTGACAGGGCGGGACTTCTGCGTAACGACTTCATCTGTTCGTTTAATGGTAACAAATTTTCGAACAATAACGTGTCGAAGTTGGAGAAGGGTGTGGCGCGTACCTTGGAAGTGCGTCACATAGCGGAGAATGAGGAAGACTACAGTTTATATTGGAAAGACACGGTGACGGTCTCGTTGGGACATTCCGAATATGTGGAGGATGTGGCATTTCCGGTTAGCCGCATTGTCAGTGTGAATGACAACCTTGTGGGATACCTCATGTGTACGCGTCTGACGGAGGGTCCCATCGAGGGACATGTGGATTCCCATAGCCATTATCAGCAGTCGCTTGATGCTATCATGGCGCAGATGAAGGCTGTGGGAGTGAACGAGATGGTGCTTGATCTCCGTTTGTGCAACTACGGAACGATAGATATGGCAAAGCGCCTCGCCAGTTATGTGGTCAGTCCCGATGCACTGGGCACCACTTTCGCCCAGACTTTCTGGAATGAGGTGCATTCCAACCAAAACAAGAGTTATCCTTACGATACCTCTGTCGGCAATCTTGGTTTGAGCCGCATCTATATCCTTACGGGACAATATACGCAAGGGGCAGCCGAGTGGCTCATCCATGCTCTTCAGCACTCGATGGGGGAGGAAAACGTCATACTCGTTGGCTCTGAAACAAAGGGGCAGAACGTGATGACGAGCTGGGTGTGGCACGACTTCTTTGTAACTCTCTACCCTGTGGTAGCATACGTGGCTGATGGGGCAGGTGATTACGAGTATGGCAGCATTGTTCCTACCATTGAACTTGATGAGTCCGCCTATGTGGAGCTCTATGATTATGGCGAGCCTGATGAAATTCTTCTCAACACCGCAATCCGTCATATGTTGGGTTTAATCGGACAAGATGGCAGTGGAACGGGGAAAAATTCGGACAAAACGTCAGAAGAAGAGGGCGTGGAATAGAAGTTGCTGATGCACTTGGTTAGAATATGAAACTAAACAACCAAGTGCTATTATGAACAACAACTATCAGAATCAGAATGGGCAGCAACCGTCTGCCAAGGAGGTTCTTGAACTCTATGCAACGAACCTCGTGGAACGGGCTAAGAATGGCAAGCTCGACCCCGTCATCGGTCGTGATGAGGAGATTCGTCGAATCTTGCAGATTCTGAGCCGTCGTACTAAAAATAATCCTATTCTTATTGGTGAGCCGGGTACGGGTAAAACCGCCATCGTGGAGGGCTTGGCAAGGCGTATCGTGCGTGGCGATGTGCCTGAAAATCTGAAGGACAAGCAACTCTACTCGCTGGATATGGGTGCCCTCATTGCCGGTGCCAAGTATCAGGGTGAGTTTGAGGAACGACTCAAGGCTGTGGTCAAGGCTGTGGTGGAGAGTCAGGGGCAGATTATCCTCTTCATCGACGAGATTCACACCCTCGTGGGTGCAGGACAGACGAGCGGAGCGATGGATGCCGCCAATATCCTCAAGCCAGCCTTGGCACGTGGCGAATTGCGCTCCATCGGTGCCACCACACTCGACGAATATCAGAAGTACTTCGAGAAGGACAAGGCACTCGAACGTCGGTTCCAGACCGTCATGGTGGATGAGCCAGACGTGCAGTCGTCCATCTCCATCCTGCGAGGATTGAAGGAACGCTACGAGAACCACCACAAGGTGCGTATCAAGGACGAAGCCATCATTGCCGCCGTCGAACTCAGCAACCGTTACATCACCGACCGTTTCCTGCCCGACAAGGCCATCGACTTGATGGATGAGGCAGCCGCAAAACTCCGTATGGAGCGTGACTCTGTGCCAGAAGAGATTGACGAACTCAGTCGTCGGCTCAAGCAGATGGAGATTGAACGTGAGGCCATCAAGCGTGAGGGCGACAAGGAGAAACTTGCCGAACTGAACAAAATCATCGACACCCTCCGTGCTGACGAACAAAAGCAACGCGACAAGTGGGAAGGCGAGAAGGCGCTGCTCAACCAGATTCAGAGCGACAAGCAGCAGATTGAGCAACTGAAGTTTGAGGCTGACAAGGCTGAACGTGAAGGCAACTACGGACGTGTGGCTGAAATCCGCTATGGCAAACTGCAAAGTCTGGAAGAGGACATCAAGGCCGTGCAGTCCAAATTGGCCGAAGCACAGGGTGGGGCAGCACTGGTGAAGGAAGAGGTCGATAGCGACGACATCGCCGATGTGGTGAGCCGTTGGACGGGCATCCCCGTGAGCAAGATGCAGACCTCCGAACGCACCAAACTCATCCACTTGGAAGAGGAACTGCACAAGCGTGTCATTGGTCAGGATGAAGCCATCCGTGCCGTCAGCGATGCCGTGCGCCGCAGTCGTGCAGGACTGCAAGACCCGAAGCGACCCATCGGCTCCTTCATCTTCCTCGGCACCACAGGTGTGGGTAAGACGGAACTGGCCAAGGCACTCGCCGACTACCTCTTCGACGACGAGACCATGATGACTCGTATCGACATGAGCGAGTATCAGGAGAAGTTCAGCGTCACCCGACTCATCGGTGCGCCTCCGGGCTACATCGGCTACGAAGAGGGTGGTCAACTCACCGAGGCCGTGCGCCGCAAACCTTATTCCGTCGTGCTTTTCGACGAGATTGAGAAAGCGCATCCCGACGTGTTCAACACCCTCCTGCAGGTGCTCGACGATGGGCGGCTGACCGACAACAAAGGTCGTGTGGTGAACTTCAAGAACACCATCATCATCATGACAAGCAATGCCCAGCGTGAGCAACTCCGCAGCATCTTCCGACCTGAGTTCCTCAACCGAATCGACGACATCATCACCTTCTCGCCCCTCAACGAGGCTGAAATCCGGCAGATTGTGCGTCTGCAAGTCGATAAGGTGGTGGGGATGGTGGCACAGAACGGCATCACGCTCCACGTCACCGACGAGGCCATCAGCGTCATTGCCAAGGCCGGCTTCGACCCACAGTTCGGTGCCCGTCCTGTCAAACGAGCCATTCAGGACAAACTCCTCAACGAACTCAGCAAGCGCATCATCAGCGGAGAGATTGACCACGAGAAACCCGTCACCGTCAAGGTCGCAGGCGACGAACTCACATTTGAACAGTAAGCATTTCAATTTCCACCAGGAGGGGAAGCGGTGTATCTGCACTGCTTCCCTTCTTCTTTTTGTTCTTTGGCTTTCCCACAACCTCCAAATCGATGTCGTCGACATCGGTTGACCGACCTCGTCGACATCGACTTGCCGACATCGACGACATCGATTTAGAGGCTATGGAAGCTCTCCGATAGAGGTTGTGGGAAAGCTGACTTGGAGGCTGCGTCGTTTCAACCTTTGGTGTCTTGCCTTTCCTCCCATGCCTTCACCACGTCATCGATGGCCATGCCTAAGAGGAGGAGGCGACGGAGGAACTCAGGCAATTCGTGCTTGCGGAATTCCTGTTTGCGGGCGATGCGGATTTTATGGCGGACACCAGGCGGGACGAACACGCAAATGCCGCGTTTTGGGTAGATGATTTCATCGCGTTGCAGAATGTCGAAGGTGCGCAGGACGGTGTTGGTGTTCACCTCGTACTCGGCAGCCAGTTCACGCACACTCGGCACCCGTTCGTCCTCCTGATATTTGCCCGACAGAATGTCGTCGCACACTCGGTCGGCAATCTTCACGTAGATGGCTCTTTCGTTCTGGTAGATCATAGGGTGAAGAATTTATGGCTGACAATTTGAGAGTGGCAGAAGGAACGGTAGGCGAGGCAGGTGAAAGGGATGATGGAAATGGTGGAGAAGGAGAGGGAGTTCTTGGCTTTCTCAGGCAACTTTTGAGAAAAATGTAGAAACAAAAAGGTGAGAATTTTAAAAAAAGAATGGAAATGTTATGTTTTTTATGAAAAATATGTATCTTTGCAAATGAAAACACGTTTTTCTGTACATATATATAATGATAATGGGAAAGCGATTCTGTAAGCATATAAAAACCATAAATTTAATCATACATGAAGAGATTGTATTTTGCAAAATGTGCTTTGGCATTGGGCGCAGTGGTCGGTGGACTGACCTCGTGCGGATTGGACATGCCAAAAGAAGTTCAATCATCGTTTGAGACGATGACAGTGAAAAAATCAGACATTGAAGTGCCCTACAAGTTCAGTGCCAGAATGAAAGGCCAGAACGATGTGACGATTACGCCACAGGCCAGCGGGCAGCTGATGCGGATTTGTGTGACGGAAGGTCAGCAGGTGCAGAGGGGACAGACGCTCTTTGTCATCGACTCGCGCAATGCCCAGTTGGAATTGGAGGCTGCACAGGCTAATTTGCAGGCTGCTTTGGCGCAGGAGAACTCCGCCAAACTGGAGTATGAATCGAACAAGAATCTGTTTGATAAGAAAATCGTGAGCAGCTACATGCTCAGCAACAGTGAGAACCAATATAAGCAGGCTCAGGCATCGGTGGCTCAGGCTCGTGCGGCAGTGAACCGTGCGAAGGTGGAGCTGGGTTTCTGCACCATCACGGCTCCTGTGTCGGGTATCATTGGTGAAATACCCGTTCGCACGGGTGACCAGGTGTCTCCCATGACTCAACTGACCATGTTGAGCGGCAACATGACGATGGAGGCTGAGTTCTCAGTAACGGAGTCCGTTATTGAGACAATGGTGCAGGAGGGCATGAAAGCCGATGAGGTGGACAAATATATTGCCGAACTTCCTGAGGCTACGTTTGTGATGAAGAACGGTACGGAGTATCCTCATAAGGGACGAGTTGTCAGTCTGACGGGTGTGGTGAATGCCACTACGGGTTCGCTGACCAGCAAGGTTTCTTTCCCTAATCCCGACGGACATCTGTATTCGGGCATTCAGGGCACAATCGTCATGCCTTTTGCAGAGAAGAATGTAGTGGTGATTCCCCAGCAAGCAGTGGTACGTCTGCAGGACAAGTCGCTGGTCTATAAGGTGCAGGCTGACAGCACGGCTACGGCTGTCGATGTGACGACCGAGGATGTGGGCAACGGCAAGGACTTTATCGTGAAGAGTGGTTTGAATGTGGGCGACCGTATTGTGGCTGTCGGTGCAAACAATGTGACGGAGGGACAGAGAGTCTTGTTTTAATTCATCATTGAGAATTAAAGAATTAAGAGATGAAGAATAATATATTTATCAACAAATACGTGATGGCATGTGCCATCTCGATTGTGATTGCGCTGGTGGGCTACATCGCGATGGGCACACTGCCAGTGGAACAATATCCGGACATTGCGCCGCCTACGGTGCAGGTTACAACGAGCTATTCTGGTGCAGACGAGAACACGGTGATGAAGTCGGTCATCCAGCCTCTGGAGGAGGCCATCAACGGTGTGACGGACATGACTTATATGACCTCTAAGGCGGCTTCAGACGGTTCGGCGGAGATTAATGTCTATTTCAAGCAAGGCACTGACCCCGACATGGCGGCGGTGAACGTGCAGAACCGTGTGACCCGTGCGCAGGCTCTGTTGCCAGCCGACGTGAACAAAATCGGTGTGACCGTGGAGAAACGCCAGAACAACATTCTGCAGATATTTGCTGTGAAGAGTGTTGATGGCAAGTACGATGAGGACTTCGTGTCGAACTATGTCGATATCAACATCAAGCCGCGCCTGATGCGTATCACCGGTGTGGGTAATGTGCTGAGTTTAGGTAACACCTATGCCCTGCGCATCTGGTTGAAGCCCGATGTGATGGCTCAGTATGGTCTGACTCCAAACGATGTCTTTGCCGCCATCGGTGGACAGAGCTTCGTGTCGGCAGTGGGTTCTTTAGGCGAGCAGTCGGGCAACTCCTATCAGTATTCGATGCAGTACAAGGGTACGCTGAAGACCGTCGAGGAGTTCAACGACATTGTACTACGTACCAGTGGAGGCGGCATGCTGCACCTGAGCGATGTGGCCGAAGTGAAGATAGGTGCCATGAGTTACAACTTCACATCGAATATTCAAGACTGTCCAGGTGCCCTCTTCATGGTGTTTGCTGCACCGGGTGCTAACGCTACAGAGGTGAATGCCGGCATCAACAAAATGTTTGAGGAGGCGAAAAAGACGATGCCTGCAGGATTGGAGTTCGTGACCATGATGACCAGTGACGACTTCCTCTTCGCCGCCATCCACAATGTGGTGGAAACGCTCATCATCGCGATCATCCTTGTGGTGCTCGTGGTGTTCTTCTTCCTGCAGAACTTCAAGGCCACCATCATCCCCTCTATCTCGATTATCGTATCGCTGTTGGGCACCTTTGCCGTCGTTTCGCTGGCAGGATTCTCGCTCAACATTCTGACGTTATTTGCATTGGTGCTCGCCATCGGTACGGTGGTCGATGATGCCATCGTGGTCGTCGAGGCTGTCATGGCGAAGATGGAGGGTGGCATCAGCGATGCCCGTGAAGCGACTCGACAAGCCATGAACGAGGTGTCGGTGGCTGTAGTTTCGTGTACCTTGGTGTTTATGGCAGTGTTCATCCCTGTGATGTTTATGCCTGGCACTTCTGGAACATTCTTCACCCAGTTTGGTGTGACCATTGCCTCGTCCGTCGGTCTTTCGTGCGTGTCGGCCCTGACGCTCTGTCCTGCCCTCTGTGCCATCATGATGCGTATGACGGAAGGCAAAAAGGAAGGCAAGAGCCTGACCTACTATACCAAGAAAGCCTATACCGTCAGCTATAATGCTATATATAATAAGTATAGCAAGAGTGTCCAGAAGTTCATCAAGCGACCCATTTTGTCATGGAGCCTGTTGGTGCTGGCCGCCGTGCTGCTGGTGTTCTTTATGAAGAACCTGCCTTCGGGTCTTGTGCCTCAGGAGGACCAAGGTGTGTTCTTGGCAGAGGTACGTGCCCCAGAAGGTACTACACTGAAGCAGACCCGTGAGATGATGAAGAAGGTGGAGGAAAAAGTAAAGAAGATTCCAGAGTTGGAGAGTTTCTCCATCACCTGTGGCTACGGTATGTTGTCGGGTGCCGGTTCTAACTACGCCACAATGGTCGTGCGCCTGAAGAACTGGGACGATCGTCCTGGCATGAACCACTTGATTGACCTCGTCATCGGCCGTTTCTACTATGATTGTATGGACATCAAGAATTTGCAGGTGTTGCCCTTCCAGATGCCTCAGATTCCCGGCTATGGTGCAAGTAATGACATTACCCTGATTGTCGAGGATCCATCTGACGGTAATCTGTCTGAATTTGCTAAGCATACAGAGCATCTCTTGGCTAAGTTGTCTGAACGCCCAGAAATAGCTTCCGCTATGTCAACCTACTCAGAGCGTTTCCCGAAGTATCAGGTTGATGTCGATGCTACTCAGTGCGACCGTGCAGGTGTGTCACCCGAAACCGTACTCAATACGCTTGGCTCTTTCTGCGGCGGTGCGTATATTGGTAACTTTAACCAGTTTGGTAAGGTCTATCGCATCATGGCAGCAGCATCGCCCGAGTATCGTCTTGACCCGCAGTCACTGCACAATATCTTTATACAAGTGAAAGACGGCAAGATGGCTCCCATCGCCGAGTTTGTCAGTCTGAAGGAGATTGTTGGTCCTGCCAATATCGAGCACTTCAATCTGCTCCAGAGCATCACTTGTTATGTGACTCCCAGTAGCGGATATACCGAAGGTGATGTTCACAAAGTCATTGCCGAGGTTTTCAAGGAGGAGATGCCAAACACTGCCACCTTTGAGTATAGCGGCATGTCGCGTGAGTTGGAAGAGGCTGCTGGCTCCAATGCCACGGCTCTCATCTACGTCATCTGTGCCATCCTTATTTACCTCATTTTGGCTTCGTTGTACAACTCTTGGTTCACTCCGTTTGCCGTGCTGTTCAGTGTGCCTTTCGGCCTGATGGGAGCCTTCGTGTTTGCTTACCTTGGCTATACGCAAGGTCTGCCTGGCATGGATAACAACATCTATTTGCAGACGGGTGTCATCATGCTGATAGGTTTGTTAGCTAAGACGGCTATCCTCATCACTGAGTTTGCCTCCGAGCGGCGAGCGCAGGGACTGAGCATCGTGGATGCAGCATTTGAGGCATGTAAGGAACGTCTGCGTCCTATCCTCATGACAGTGGTGACGATGATTGCGGGTATGATTCCGCTCATCATTGCGGGCGGTGCCGGTGCCAACGGAAACCGTGCCCTCGCTCTTGGTGTGGTGGGTGGTATGACGATTGGCACCATTGCTCTGCTGTTCGTTGTTCCTGCCTTCTTCATCGTGTTCCAGAAGTTGCATGAGAGGTTCCAAGGTAGTGTGCGGAACACAGAATCTAAATCTTGATGAAGTTGAACCGAAAACGAGTAATTTATGAAAAGAATAGCATATCTTTTTGCTGCAGCCGTTTGTTTTGTACTTTCTGGGTGTGGCATCTACAACAAATACCAATCTACAGCCGAAGTGCCAGCCGACGCCTACGGGACTAATGTCGTGAATACTGATGGTGTAGAATTGGCAGAAATGTCTTGGCGTGAGTTCTTCACCGACCCTTTGCTTCAGCAACTCATTGACACTGCTTTGGTGCGCAACACCGATTTGAATTCTGCCCGCATTGCAGTGGAGAAGTCGGAAGCATCGCTTCGTGCTGCCAAATGGGCCTATCTCCCCTCGCTTTATTTCTCACCTTCGGGTTCTTTGTCGAGTTTTGACAACGGGCCAGTGTCGAAAGCCTACAATTTGCCTCTGCAACTGAGCATGGATCTGGATGTGTTTGGCTCCATCACCAGCCAGAAGCGCAGGTCGAAGGCCGTGTTGCTGCAAGCTCAGGCTCAAGAGGAGGCAATACGTGCCAACGTGATCTCATCCGTGGCCCAACACTACATTCTCTTGTTGGTGCTTGACCGTCAGATGGAGATTCTCACATCGACCGACAGTCTTTGGAATGCTTCGTTAGAAACCCAGAAGGCACTGTGGGAAAACGGCAAGTCTTATTCTACAGCAGTCAATCAAATGGAGTCTTCTTATTTGAATGTGAAGGCTCAGTTGGTTGATACAAAGCGCAATATCCAACAAATTGAAAATGCACTTTGCCGTTTGCTTGCCATCACGCCTCAACACATCCAGCGCAAACAATGGGGAAGCTATGAACTGCCCCATCAGTTCAGCGTGGGTGTGCCAGCTGGACTGCTCACACGTCGCCCAGATGTGCGCATGGCAGAACATGCGATGGAAGAAGCATTTTACAACACACAGGCAGCCCGCTCTGCTTTTTATCCTTCCATCACTTTGCAGGGAGAGTTGGGTTGGACGAACAATGTCGGAAACATTGTAGATCCGGGCAAATTGCTCTGGAATGCAGTGGCTTCACTCACGCAGCCTATCTTTGCCCGTGGCAAACTTCTCGCTAACCTTAAGGTGAACAAACTCACCCAAGAGGATGTGCAGAACAAGTATGTGCAGACAGTCATCGACGCAGGAAACCAAGTGAACGAAGCGATGGCTGATTGCAAAGCAGCAAAGGAGAAAGACGTCCTCTACAAGCGGCAGGTGGCTGTGCTTAAAGATGCCTACGACGGCACTCATGAACTGATGGACAACGGCAAGGCCAGTTACCTCGAGGTGCTCACCGCACAAGAGAGTCTGCTCAATGCTCAACTTAATGAAGCGATGAACCTCTATGATGGTTCTCAGGCTCTTATTGCATTATATATAGCCCTTGGAGGAGGTTCCAAATAAGTGTGTGAGGTAGCATGGCTTTTTAACCCCAATCATCATATCGCTAATGACCTATTGGGGTTTAAGTAAGGGCATTTTGATGTGACCCCCAGAAGTTAGACAGAAAACTTCTGGGGGTCACTTCGTTTTGATACACTCTTTTTTGTTTTCTTGTTTCTTCCACACCCCCAAAACCGACGTGGGGCACATCGGTTTTAAGGCTATGGAAGCGTTGTGGCGAAAACTGAATGTCGTCGCACACGCAGTCGGCAATTACTCCTCAGATTAAATATATCCCCTACTTTCTCCCTCTTGGGGGAGGAGGTAGGGGATATTTTCATTTCTACTCTTCAGTGGCAGTCTCCTCGTCCTTGCTTTCAAACTCGGTGATGCCGTCGGCAGTGAGAATATTATACCACGAGAGGACTTTACGCATGTCGGAAACACGCACACGGTCGGTGTCGTAGTTAGGGAGCACCTTGGTGAAGAAGGCGATGATGTCGTCCTGCGAGGCCTTTTTGGGAGAGAGGTCGAGGGGCTTGTCGCCATAGTTCGTTTTGACAGACTCAAAAACGGAAGCGAGAGATACTTCGCTGTCGTCGTTGGTGTAGATGGAAATGTCGCCAAGAGACACGACACGGTCAGCACCGAAAGCGGGAATGCGCTTTTTTTGTGCATCGACAGTTTCGACGATGAGGCTCTTGTTGCCTCGTGAGATGAGCTTATAAAGCCCTGGTTTGCCAGAGATGGCGAGAATTTTCTTGATCATCGTTTATTTACTATTAAATTATTTATCGTTTACAATTTGTTTTTTGCTGTTTATTTTCAATTGTCTTCAGTAATTGGTCGAGTTGCTGGTCGAGGTCTGTGGTGCCGTCGTTGAGGATAGTGTAGTCTGCACGGAGTCGTTTTTCTTCCTCGTCCATCTGCTGTGCCATGCGCGCTTCGATTTGCTCAGAGGTGGCTTGGTCTCGTTTCATGGCTCGCTGCAGGCGGATGCTTCTGGGTGCATCAACAAGCACAGTGACATCGACGGTGTCTTGAAAGCCTGCCTCGAAGAGGATGGCACTTTCTTGCACCACGATGGGGGCATCTTGCTGTTGTGTCCATTCAGCGAAGTCCTGTTTTACCTCTGGATGGACAATGCGGTTCACTTGGGCAGCATGGTTGCTATTGGCAAAGAGGAACTGCGCAATGGCAGGCTTGTTGAGCTGTTGCCCATTGTAAGCACCGTTGCCGATCAGTTGGCAGAGTTGCTCTCTGATGGTAGGACTTTCCTGCATGAGTCGCTTTGCCTCGTCGTCGCAGTGATAGACGGGAATGCCGCGCTGCTTGAGCCGCTGGCAGATGTAGGTCTTGCCGCTGCCGATACCTCCTGTGATGCCGATGCGTATCATTCGGTGGTTTGTTCTATGATGTATTCGACAGTCTCGGGATTGATGCGCAAATTGCGGATGCTCGTTGGTTTTTGACGGACATGGATGCGGCATCGCTTGGAGTCAGTCTGGAGTTCTTTATAGTCGATGGCGAGGAGAAAATCCTCGGGAGTGATTTCATCGTAGAGGGTAGAACTGACAAGGAAAGTGACGCTGACCTTGAGCGGGAAGGTGCGTATGAGTTTGTTGCGAGGAACGTTTTCGCTATAGACAGGTGCCTGCAGGGTCTTGTCGGTGAAGATGTCAATGCAGATGTTGACATCGACGGAGTCGGGAATGGCTTTGGCGCCGCGTGGCACCAGAAGGGCAAGGCGTGTCTGAAGTGTGTCCTCAAGGTCTGTGTAGGTGACGTTTTCTGTCTTGATGTGGGTGATGCCGCCGAAAATGTGTTTCGGAGCGTAAATGTCCACGGAGTCGGGCATAATGGCTGTGCCACATTGATAACGTCCAGATGTGGTGCTGACACGCCCATTGAAGATGACGGGCACACGTTTGTGCTGGCCATTGGAGTAGTAGGTCTCAATCTTGCTGGGGGTGGTCGATTTGAAAGTCATGCCTTGAGGTTTCTTGCGCATGACTGCACGTCGAATCGTGTTGGCATCGATAACAATCTTGCCTGACTTCTGGTTGATATCCTTGAAGTTGATGGTTACTTCGTGGTCGTCATTGCGCATGAACTTATAGTAGAAAGCATTCCATCCTTTGCTGGTGTAACTGACGTTGATTTCGGAAGGCATGTTGCTGGTATAGACCACATCCTTGGGGAGGTCCTCGATGCGGAGCCGATAGGTGAGGGTGACTTCAGTGGTTTCCTTGATGGACTGCATGAACCAGAAAATGATGGAGATGCATAGAAAGATAAGGAACACAAGGAAATTGCGGTTGAACTTTATCAATCGCAATCTCCTGAATATTACTTTCGTGAAGTTGGTCAGCATCGGTTGGATGGTAGAATGTCAAATGTGCGTTGTGGTATCTTAAATGACATTTACTGCTGTTGCTGCTGACTGCCTTCAGCATAGACATAGTTGCGGTCAATCTGTACGGTGACCCCTTTGGCAATCTCGATGGTGAGGTATGGTTCGCCCTCGTTGAGCGATTTGACGGTGCCATGTACACCACTGGCGGTGATGACCTTGCTGCCAATGGCAAGGCTCTTACGGAAGTTCTCGATTTCTTTCTGACGTTTGCGCTGAGGCTTAATCATGAAAAAATAGACAATGGCGAACATGGCAACAATCATGATGATCATGCTCCAGTCGAAACCGCCTTTTGTAGCACCTTGTGCTGCTTGAATGAGTGTGAACATAGTTTGTTTACAGTTTTTACGTTATATATTATAATGTGTTATGCTTTGGTGAGTCTGTTCTCCTTCTTGAGTTTCTTTGCCACTGCATCAATGATGCCGTTGACATAACTGCCACTCTTTGGGGTGCTGTACCACTTGGCAATCTCCACGTATTCGTTGATGGTGACAGAAACGGGAATCTGTGGGAAACTGAGCAATTCTGCCATTGCAATCTGCATGATGATGACATCCATGTAGGCAAGGCGGTTGAACTCCCAGTTCTTGATGCTCTGGCTGATGAGGGTGCGGTAGTACTCATCATTCATGATGGTGCGACGGAACAGACGAATGGCGAACTCTTGGTCCTCGATGTCCTTGTATTCGGGCACGAGTTCCTGGTTGGCTCCATTGACGGGGTCGAATCGCTTGATGGTCTTGAGCACGAAGGTGTCAACCACTTCGCGGTCATCGTTCCAATAGAGACTCTGCTCCTCGAGGATGTCGTCAATACGTTCATCCTTCATGATGATGTTCTTGTAGAGTTTGCGCCACAGTTCGCGATCATCGGCATAGGTCACCTTTTCCAATGCCATATATTCTGTATAGTATTCGCTTTGGATGATGTCTGTATAGAGTTTCTTGATGTAATCGATGTCGTTGCTCCACGATTTCTTCTTCGTGTCAACAAATTCTTGCAATTGCTTGTTTTTTTCCAGTTGAGCAGCAAACTGATTGTCTGCAAATCGGTGGCTGACGACCTCGTCGATATGTCCAACTCGGTTGAGTTGCTCCTTACGTTCCACTTCCTCAAAGGCATAGCGGGACACGCTCACAATAAGCAGGAGCATATAATTGTAAAGGTCATACGCTTTGGAGAGACTGAAGAGGAGTTCTTTCTCAGCAATGTCAATGTTTTTGCTACCATTCTGGTAGAATGCATAAATAAGCTGTACTATTTTCAGACGGATAAGTGTGCGGTTGATCATAAGCCAAAAACTCTTTTTTGTGTGTGTTCTTTTGTATAGGTGAAAGACCGTGTGTCTTCTTTCCCTTATTTTTTATTTGTAAAAACAATTTGTGTGCAAATTTAGGGATTTTCTTTGAAAAAAAAGGCTTTTTTGAAAGAATGATTGCACGAAAATGAAAAAAACAGTCTAAAATCTTGTGTAAACGAAAAAAAAGTAACAATTTTGTAGCAAATTTAAGTTTCAAAATTTATAAAAACAAAGATATTATGGGTGATACAGACAAAGACTTGGTTTATTCCGAGAGTATCAAGGCGGGCAAGCGCATCTATTATTTTGATGTGAAGCAGAGCAGAAATGGCGATCGTTACATTGCCATTACGGAGAGTAAGAAAATCAATGAGGGTACGATGGATAATCCTCGTTTCGTGTTTGAGAAGCATAAACTGTTCCTCTATAAAGAGGACTACGAGAAGTTTGTTGATGCATTGATGAAGACATTAGATGTGGCAAAAGGCAATGCACCTGCTGTGGCTTCTGCGACAGAAAATTCAGAGTCTGCTGCTCCTGTGGCATCTGCTCAGGCCGAAGTTGAAACCGATGCATCTGTAGATGAAGAAGCCGAAGATAAAGCAGAGAAGAAGAGTTTCCTTGACAAGGTGAAGGACATTTTCTGATAGATGGAAGTGCCAGAATGACACTTTGTGTGAGGAGATAAATCTCAAATCATAAGGAAAATAAGAAAATTCAGAGGAAAACTTTTGTCAATTTCGGCAAAAGTCGTACCTTTGTGCCGCTTTTTTGGGCAACACATTAGCCCTCCTCCCTAAATGGAGGGTTTTCGTGTGATGGCGAATTAAGCGCAATAGTGGGGTTTTCTCCCCCGAAAGACTTAATTTATAGTAACACAAAACTAAAAAAATGAAAGAAATTACAATCAATGCACAGGCTCGTACAGAGTATGGCAAGAAGGCAAGTCGTGACCTTCGTCGTGCTGGTCAGATTCCAGCAGTGTTTTATGGAGTAGAGAAGGGCGAGAACGGTCTTCCTGTAGCAAAGTCAATCCAGATTTCGGAGAAGGAATTGGCTAAACTTCTTTACACTCCTAATGTTTACATCGTAAATCTCGTGGTTGACGGAAAGTCAGTCAAGGCTATCTTGAAAGACCTGCAGTGCGATTTCGTAACTGACCGCCCTGTTCACGTTGACTTCTACCAGATTACAGAGGACAAGCCTGTGGTGTTTGAGATTCCAGTGAAACTCAATGGTCTTGCTGAAGGCGTACGTGCCGGTGGTAAACTCACACTCAATGTGCGTAAGTTGGCTGTTAAGGCTCTCTACACTCAGTTCCCAGACACACTTGACATTGATGTGACAAACCTTGG
Organism: uncultured Prevotellaceae bacterium; assembly: GCA_900316975.1. Classification (GTDB taxonomy): domain Bacteria; phylum Bacteroidota; class Bacteroidia; order Bacteroidales; family Bacteroidaceae; genus Minthosoma. The sequence continues at coordinate 23,379 of ONFA01000002.1, forward strand.
TCTTGGCAAGGCAATGAAGGTGGCAGAACTCTCTTACGAGGGACTCGAAATTATTACTTCAAAAGAAGTGGTTGTTTGTGCTGTCCGTATGACTCGAGCCGCTCGTGCTGCTGCTGCCGAGGCAGAGTCTGCTGAGTAATGTCATCAGGAGTGTGTGTTATCACACAGAAAAACGGAATGAGAGTGTATCGGTGTCCATGCAGGGCTTGCGGTACACTTTCTTTATATATCTATATCTAAAGTATGTGGTTGTTTGATTTGTTTCAGAAGAAAGGGACTGAAACACATGATGAATATATGAAATACTTGATTGTTGGACTTGGGAACATTGGTGACGAATATGTGGGTACACGCCATAACGTCGGTTTCCGGGCCGTGGATGCCTTTGCCCAAAAGCAAGGTGCTGAGTGGGCTGACAAACGCTATGGAGCCATAGCAAGAACCCGTGTAAAGAATACAGAACTCATCTTACTCAAGCCGTCGACCTATATGAACCTTTCGGGGCAGGCGGTGCGTTATTGGGCACAGCAGGAGAAAATTCCTGTAGAACATTTGCTTGTCATTGTTGATGACCTCAGTCTGCCTGTCGGTAAGATTCGTATGCGAGGAAGTGGTAGCGATGGTGGACATAACGGATTGAAAAACATTGCCTCATGTATGATGACCCAGAATTATCCTCGCATCAAATTCGGCATTGGCAATGAATTTCCTAAAGGCACACAGGTCGATTTTGTGTTGGGTCAGTTCAGCGATGAAGACAATAGAATCATCGACGAGAAACTGGATTATGTGGGTGAGATGATTAAGAGCTTCTGTCTGCAAGGTCTCGACCGCACGATGAACCAATACAATAAGAAGTAGTGACTGTTCAATTGTAAATTGTAAACTGTCTAATTGTACATAAGATTGTGGAAGCAAGATTGGATAAATGGCTTTGGGCAGCACGTATCTTCAAGACGCGCTCTATTGCTGCTGATGCCTGCAAGAACGGACGTGTCACCATCGGAGGCGTGAAACAGAAAGCCTCCAAGATGATCAAGGAAGGGGATATCATTGAGGTGCGCAAGCCTCCCATTACTTATTCCTTTAAGGTCCTTAAAGCCATCCAGAACCGTGTGGGAGCCAAACTCGTGCCTGAAGTGTTGGAAAACGTCACAGCCAAAGAGCAAATAGAGCTCTTGGAGATGAACCGAATCGGCGGCTTCATCGGCAGAGCAAGGGGTACAGGGCGTCCCACCAAGAAGGAACGTCGCGAACTTGATGATTTCATTCAACCCGCTTTCTTTGGTGATTTCGACTTTGATCTGGATGATGAGGATGACGAGTTTGAGTTCGGTGACGAAGACCTATAATCCCGAATCGTTCATTAGACTGTTTATGTGCTGACAAACTTTCTTTTTGTCATCTGTTTCATCGCTTTTCAGTTACAATGGAACCCCATTGCACCTTCAAAGCGTCAAATCATCTGCTCAAAAATAGAAGTTGCCATCATTAAAACGCTAATGACCGACTCGGGATAATCAGTAATGTTGAAAAGTGTACCCCTCGGGTACGGCCAGCCATACCCTTCGGGTACGATGTGCTGTACCCGAGGGGTACACTTTTTTATTAACCGCAGGTCTCCGCTATTCCCCTAATTTCTCGGCTACAATTTTGCAGATATTGACCACGGTTTTCATGGCTTTTTCCAGATTCTGTACAGGGCAGAACTCGTGAGGGCCATGGAAGTTGAGACCGCCGGCAAAGATGTTGGGGCAGGGAAGGCCCATGAAAGAGAGTTGCGCACCGTCAGTGCCACCACGGATGGCTTTGATTTTGGGAGTCATACCCGCTTCTGTAATGGCTTGCTTGGCTATGTCGATGATGTGCATCTTGTCCTCCAACTTCTCGCGCATGTTGTAGTATTGGTCTTTTGTTTCAAGCAATGCCACACCTTCACCATACTTCTCATTGATGGTTTTCACTATATCGGAAATCTCTGCTTTGCGGCTCTCGAAAAACTCTCGGTCGTGATCGCGAATAATGAATGAGAGTTGCGCTTTCTCAACGCTTCCGCTCATGTTGGTGAGGTGGAAAAAACCTTCATAGTCCTCTGTGGTTTCTGGGGTCTCGTCGGATGGCAGCATCTGAACCAATTCTGTGGCGATGCGGGCAGCATTGACCATCTTGTCTTTAGCATAGCCAGGATGAACGGAACAGCCATTGACGGTGATTTTAGCAGAGGCGGCATTGAAGTTCTCAAATTCAATTTCGCCTTCCTCGCTGCCGTCCATTGTGTAGGCGAACTCACAACCGAATTTTTCTACATTGAAATGACGTGCTCCAAGCCCAATCTCTTCATCGGGATTGAAACCGATGCGGATTTTGCCATGTTTGATGTCTGGATGCTGTTGCAGATAGACCATTGCTTGTACAATTTCAGCAATGCCAGCCTTGTCATCTGCACCTAACAGGGTGGTGCCGTCGGTCACGATGAGGTCCTCGCCTTTATGGTAGAGCAGTTCGGGGAACTTTTCTACAGATGTGACAATGCCTTCAGATAGGATGATGTCATTTCCATCGTAATTCCTAATGATGCGGGGTTTTATGTCCTTTCCCGAAGCGTCGGGACTGGTGTCCATGTGGGCAATGAATCCAATGGTCGGAACCTGCTTGTCAGTGTTAGCAGGTAGGGTGGCGTACAGATAGCCCAATTCGTCCAGTTCAACATCATGTAATCCTTCTGCCACCAATTCCTCTTTGAGATGTCGTGCGAAGATGCGCTGTTTCTCAGTGGAAGGTGTTATATGGGTCGCTTCAGATGATTGTGTGTCGAAGGCGACATAACTCAAAAAACGTTCAACTATATTCATCTTTTCCAATGTTAATTAAGTGTTCATAAAAGGAGAGAAAAAGGTCGCAGATAAATGATTCAGGCCTTTCCTGATGCGAATTTAGTAAAAAACTTTGAATATATGCTATTTATCCATAAATTATCGTTAACTTTGTTCGATTTTTGTAAAAAAGCAATATAATAAATGTGTAAGCATTTCGTTATATATTATATATATACAAGGAAAAAGTAAACGATTGATGAATCAAGCGAAAGAGTCGATTAACATAGACGGAATGAATGGACTGGAAAGGGCTTTGAAGCGTGTGGGCGATGTTGTGGGTGCCATCTTTTTGATGATAGTCCTGTCTCCTGCCTTTCTATACATTTACATTAGACAGAAATGGAATGCCTCTGGACCTGTCATCTATAGCCAAGAGCGAATTGGCAAAGGGGGAAAGCCATTTAGGATATATAAATTTCGTACGATGGTGGTGAATGCCGAGAAGGATGGTGTGCCGCAGTTGGAGCAAGAGGATGACCCTCGTTTGACTGAGTTCGGAAAAGTGTTGCGTAAGCACCATCTGGATGAGTTGCCGCAGATATGGAATGTGCTGAAGGGGGAGATGTCTTTTGTGGGATATCGTCCCGAACGCCAGTTCTTCATTGACAAGATCATGGAACGGAATCCAGACTATCAGTTGCTCTATCAGTCCGTTCCAGGTGTCACCTCGATGGCTACGATCCAAAATGGCTATACTGACACGATGGATAAGATGCTGAGGAGGCTTGACATGGATCTTGATTATTTGAAGCATCGCAGTCTGTGGGTTGATGCCCAAATCATATTCAAAACATTGTTTAATATCTAAATCCTATATATAAGCGCCATGAAGTTGTCTTTCGTAAAAAGATTAGTATTTATCTTCGGACTCTTGGTCTGCACATTGCCTGCTTTTTCTCAGTCAATGACTGATGAGCAGGTTATCAGTTATGTACAGCAAGAACAGGAAAAAGGTTCCACCCAACAGCAGATTGTGACCAAACTGTTGCAAAAGGGTGTGACCACTGAGCAGTTGCGCCGTATCCGAAAAAAATATGAAGCAGAACAACAGAACTTGGGTGCATCAGACTTGACTGGGCAGAATGCGGGAAAGTCGCAGAGCCGTTTGCGTCAGGAAAGACAAGAACAGGGGGAGAGGAATCAGCGACAGAATCAGTATATGATTCAATCACAGATGCGTGTCCAGAACCGTAACTACGGAACCCGTGAAGAACGTGAACAGGCTTTGAATGATGAAATCGGTTTCATGGACATAGACTCGCTCATCTATTACCAGAATTATTTCAAGAATGAAAGTGAGGTGTTTGGTCGTAACATCTTCAATAATCAGATGCTGACCTTTCAACCTAACATGAATATGGCAACTCCAGCTAACTATCGTTTGGGTGCGGGCGATGATGTGATTATAGACATTTGGGGCGCTTCGCAAGAAACTTTTACGGAAACGATTTCTCCCGATGGAGTTGTGGTCGTTCAAGGGGTTGGACCATGTAAGATTGGTGGCATGAGTGTGGCAGAAGCCACTAATTATCTTCGTTCACGCTTGGGACAATTCTATTCTGATTCAAATATATCATTGTCTGTAGGTAGCACACGTAGCATACAGGTGCAGGTGCTGGGCGAAGTCAATGTGCCAGGAACTTATACATTGAGTTCTTTGTCATCAGCCTTCAATGCATTGTATGCCGCAGGCGGTATCAACGACATAGGTACGCTTCGTGACATTAAGGTCTATCGCCAAGGGCGTGCCATTTCCTCTATTGACGTGTATGACTACATCTTGAATGGCAATGCACGTGGTGATGTGCGATTGAACGACAATGACATTGTGGTGGTCGGTGCATACGATGCATTGGTGGAAGTGCGTGGTAAAGTGAAACGTCCGATGTTTTATGAGATGAAGCGGAATGAGACTCTTTCCACATTGCTTAGTTATACAGGCGGTTTCACAGGGGATGCCTACAAAAAGAGTATCCGCGTGACACGCAAGGATGGAGCAGAGTATTCGATTCATACTGTGGGTGAGTTCGATTGGAGCAACTTTACGTTGGCTGATGGCGATTCTATCTCTGTTGATAGTGTGGTTCCACGATATTCCAACATGGTAGAAGTGCGTGGTGCCGTTTTCCATAGTGGTATGTATGAATTGGGTGGTAATATCAGTTCCGTTAGGGATTTGGTTCATGCAGCCGAAGGCTTGCGTGAAGATGCTTTCATCAACCGCGCTGTGATGCATCGTCAGAAAGAAGACCTCACACTGGAGGTCTTGGCTGTCGACATAAAGGGTATTATGGATGGTACTGTGGCTGATATACCTCTGCGTAAGAACGATGTGCTGTTTGTTCCAAGTAAGCTCGACATGAGGGGCGAACAGACGTTGTCTATCACAGGTGAGGTGAATTATCCAGGTGTCTATGTGTATGCCGACAATACGACGGTTGAAGATTTGGTGTTGCAGGCTGGAGGCTTGACCGATGCCGCATCAACCGTGAAAGTGGATGTGTACAGACGCATAGATGACCCGCATGCATTGGTGGATAATGAGAAACTGACAGAAACATTCTCCTTTGCGTTGAAGGATGGTTTTGTGGTGGATGGCGAACCAGGTTTTGTCCTGAAGCCTTATGATCAGGTGGCTGTCAGAAAGAGTCCTTCTTATTCGGAACAGCAGAATGTCTCTGTCGCTGGTGCCATCAATTTTGAGGGAACTTATGCCATGAGTAATAAAAATTATCGTTTGAGCGATTTGGTGAATGCGGCAGGTGGACTCAGTTCATTGGGCTATGCGAAAGGTGCTCGTTTGGAAAGAAAAATGACGGATGAAGAGCGACAGCAGCAAGAGGCATCCCTCAGAGCAGCCCAAATCACACTCTATGAAGAGTCTATGCAAGGTGACAATAAGAACTTTGATTTGAATCGTGCCGATTCTTTGTTGCTGATGAAACTTGACATTGGTACGACTTTCCCTGTGTCCATCGACCTCGAAAAGGCGATTGCGCAACCTGGCTGTGAAGAGGACATCGTGTTGAGAGAGGGTGACAAACTGATTGTCCCTCAGTATTCTTCAATTGTGAAGGTGAGCGGAGATGTGATGTACCCAATTTCGATGAACTATAAGAAGGGGGAATCTCTCAACTACTACATTAAGCGTGCAGGTGGATATGGAGATAATGCCCGAAAGGCTCGTGTCTATGCAGTCTATATGAATGGTGCTGTGGAACTGATCAGCCATCGAAGCAAGAAAGCAGTAGAACCTGGCTGTACGATTGTGGTGCCATCGAAAAAGCAAAAGAACAAGATGACAACCGCAGAGTATGCAGCCATGGGTACATCTGCCGCATCTATTGCAACTATGATGGTGACAATTGCAAATATCTTAAAGTAAATGATGGATAAAAAATATGATTTTCTGATTGTTGGCACAGGATTGTTTGGTGCTGTGTCTGCCTACCTCTTGAAGAAGAAAGGATATTCCATTCTTTTGATAGACAAACGTGACCATATTGGTGGCAATATCTATACGGAGAATGTGAATGGCATCAATGTGCATAAGTATGGAGCCCATATTTTCCATACAAGCAACAAGGAGGTATGGCAATTTGTGAATAGTTTTGTGGAATTCAACCGCTATACTAATTCTCCGGTGGCAAACTATAAAGGCAGACTCTACAATCTTCCTTTCAATATGAACACTTTCTACCAGATGTGGGGTGTGAAGACCCCGGAAGAGGCGAAGGCGAAGATTGAAGAGCAGAAGAGGGAATATCATCTTGAGAATCCGAAGAACCTTGAAGAACAAGCCATCAGCCTGATAGGGAAAGACATCTACGAAGCACTGATCAAAGGTTATACGCAGAAGCAATGGGGACGAAAATGTACGGAACTTCCAGCTTTCATCATCAAGCGTCTTCCAGTGCGTTTCACGTTCGACAACAACTATTTCAATGACAAGTATCAAGGTATTCCCGAGGGGGGCTACACTGCTCTTGTGGAGAAAATGATAGAGGGATGCGAGGTGCGTTTAGGTATTGACTATTTCGATCAGAAAGAAGAACTTGATGCTTGTGTCGGCAAGGTAATTTATACAGGTGAGATTGACCGTTACTTTGACTATCGGTATGGCCATTTGCAGTATCGCACTGTGTCTTTCGAGACCGAATTGCTGGAAGGTGTGGAGAACTATCAGGGCAATGCCGTGGTTAATTATACCGATGCCGAAACGCCTTATACGCGTATCATTGAGCATAAACATTTTGAATATGGTACTCAACCCGACACTGTCATCTCCAAGGAATATAGCAAGGAGTGGCAGCCTGGTGATGAACCCTACTATCCTGTGAATGATGATAAGAACTCCGAACTTTATGCCAAGTATAAGGCACTTGCTGATGCCCAAACCAAAGTCATCTTTGGTGGTCGCCTTGCGGAGTATAAGTATTATGATATGCACAAGGTGATAGAAAGGGCCTTTGAACTGGTGAGTGGTATTTAACGTGGCGAATATCTATAATTGCTAAACGATTAAATAGTTTTTATGGAAGAAAAAGTTAATAATGCGAAGATTATCGATTTGTATAAAGTTTGGAAAGCAATGTGGCGCGAAAGAAAACTTTATTATAAAGTATTGCCCATTGTTTTTGTGTTGTCCTGTATATGGATTTTACCACAGCCCAGATATTATGAAACCTCCGTTTCTTTGGCGCCAGAATCGGGGGGGGGAGAGAATGGAGGTCTCGCATCAATTGCCTCTTCCTTTGGTTTTACTATTGGTGGTATGGATGGTGGTGGAGATGCCATTTACCCGATTTTGTATCCAGAGTTGTTTGAGTCTCCTGAATTTCTGGTGAGTTTGTTTGATATACAAGTAACAACAGATGATGGAGAACTGACAACCGATTATTATACATATCTGAAGGAGCATCAAAAAAAGAATTGGTTGACGAAGCCTTTCGTCGATGCCGCGCGTTGGGTGAAAAAGTTATTTGCAGAGAAACGCCAAGATTTGGGTGGCGGTGCTGCTGGGAAAATCAATCCGTTCAGAATGTCTGAAGAAGATGATGCTTTGATGAATGATGTGAAAGAATCCATTAAGTGTGCTGTAGATAAGAAGACTGATGTGACGACAATTTCCGTGCAAGATCAGGATCCGTTGGTATGTGCCATTATTGCAGATTCTGTGAAACAGCGTCTGCAGGATTTTATTATTCGGTATAGAACTAGTAAGGCTAGGCAGGATATGGAATATTATCAAACTTTGTCGGCTCAGGCGCTTGCTGATTATGAAGATGCTGTGAAGAAGTACAGTGATTATTGCGACTCTCATAAGAATGTCATTTTACAGGTGAACATTTCTGAACGTGACGAGTTGGAGAATAAAATGTCATCAAAGTACAACACTTATAATGCAATGAATCTCCAAATGGAGGCAGCAAAAGCAAAGATTCAAGAAAGAACTCCGTCTTTTACGACGTTGAAGAGTGCTTCTGTACCTATTAAACCTGCTGGTCCCAAAAGAATGCTTTTCGTTTTGGGTATGGTGTTATTGGCAACATTCATTACATCGTTGTATGTGGCGAGGGATGAATTCTTTGTTCAGTCAAGCCGTACGTCCCATTGAATGGCATGATAGTTCATCTCTTGTTATTCTTTGTGATTGATTCTTATCATTGTTAAAAGAATGCATATGCATGATTTTTAGATAGATACACAACAGGATATACCTCAGACTCTATATGCGTTTTATAAAAAGCTATGACATATCTGAAAAAAAGAAAAGAGCTCTTACGAATATTGTATGGGCTATAGGAGGCAAGGTGGTTAGTCTGATGAGTGTCCTTGTTGTAGGAATCATTGTCGCGCGATACTTGGGTAAAGAGCAATATGGCATCATGAATTACGTTGTGAGCTTTGTCGCCATTTTTCAAGTGTTTGCAGATTTTGGTCTAGACCTTATACAGATACGTGAAGAGTCTAAGAATCCTCATTTAAGGGATAAGATAATAGGTACCGTATTCACTTTGAAACTTTTGTTTGCAGTCGTAGCATTTTTGGCAATTCTTATCTTTATTTTTCTTCTTGAAAATAATTCGGAAATCCGTTGTTACATCATGCTTTATGCGTTTTCTGTGATTTTGAACACAACATGGGTGTCACGCAATCATTTTACGGCTATTGTTTGGAATGAGTATGTAGTGAAGACGGAGATTTCCAGAACTCTTGTTGGGATGTTGGTAAAGGTATGCCTTGTGGCTTTCCATCTTCCTTTGGTATGGTTTATCTGTTCGTTGGTTCTGGATTCTATCCTTTTGGCATCTGGATATACCTTATCATACATTAAAAAGGTGGATTCAGTGAAGAAATGGGCTTTTGATAAAACGCTGGCTAATTATATGTTGAAGCAATCATTCCCTCTGCTTTTGTCTGGGGCAGCAATTATTGTTTATAATCGTATAGACCAAGTGATGATTGCAAACATGATTGACCAAAGTCATTTGGGAGTGTACTCCGTGGCTGTCCGTTTTGTGGAGATTTTAGTTTTTGTTCCAACTATTATCTCGCATACAGTTAGTCCCTTGCTTATAGAAACTCGTCAGAAGAGCATGGAACGGTATGAGTATCTTTCTGGTGTTTTTATGAATGTAACCGTTTCGGTTTGTGTTATACTTGCAATTTTAACTTGTTTGTTGTCTTATCCAATCGTGTATGTCACTTTTGGACAAGCATATATAGGAGCAGCCTCCGTTCTTTCCATTTTGGCGTTCAAGGTAATAGGGGATGCGCTCTCACAGACTTCAGGACAACTGATGGTTATAGAGGGGATACAGAAATACGCATCGGTAAGAAATGTTATTGGTTGCGTGACATGTGTGGTGCTTAATCTGCTCTTGATTAAAGATTTTGGGATTCATGGTGCTGCGTATGTGGCAATTATCACCATTTTTGTCTCTGGAACATTATCGGACTTTTTAATTCCTCCATATCAAAAGATTTTTCATAAACAGATGAGAGCCGTCTTTATTGGATGGAAAGATATTATTCACATTAAAACATTGCTTCGATGACCTTCTCGCAAACATATAAAGATATAAGAAAACGTTTGTCGCTTCCAATTCTGTTTCTTATGGAGACGTTTACCTATTGGGTGCTGCTTTGCCGATATAATGCATCCATGAATACGGATGCAGATATTCGAAAAATGCAATATACATTGTTACGTGAGAATCATACCATAGAAAAGGGTATGTCTATACGTAACACACGCCGTGGTTTTGGACAGGCAAAAGTGACAGCACTTATTCAACGTCTTCGCCTCTATAATCGATTGTATGGTTCACAAGATAAGTCTTTTCTTATCTATCCTCTTTCAACCATCAAGGCATATATTGTGTATCAAAATCAAGATAAAGTTGATATTCCCGAAATCGAAAAACTATACGCGACTCTCTGCAAAGAAGCTAATATTTCTTCAGATACAATTGGGGTACCTGCAGGAATAGACAGGGTTTTGGCTGCCAATTTGCAGAAAGAAGCAGTTGGAAACTTTTCGTCTTTGCTTTATAGCAGGCATTCCATTCGTTATTTCAAAGATGAAATACCTTCAAAAGAGTTGTTGGAGCAGGCACTGTCACTCTCTTCTCGTACTCCTTCAGCCTGCAATCGTCAGGCATGGCACACACACATCTACTTTGGTGATGATGCTCATGAGTTGCTTCATATGCAAGATGGGTGCAAAGGTTTTTGTGAGGATGTCCATTGCTGTGTTGTGGTCACAGCCGATATGAAGGGTTTCTTAGGTCATGAACCCTTCCAGTGTTATATTGATGGAGGGCTTTATGCTCAAAATCTTATCAATGCGTTGCATTATGTGGGATTAGGGACTATTCCACTTTCATGTGGATTTATGAGTCGGAAACTGAAAAGAATTCAGAAAAAATTTGGCATTTCCCCCAATGAGGTGATGATTGTTATCATAGGAACAGGGGTGATGTTTGATGAGATGAAAGTAGCCATCTCCACTCGTAAAGCAGTTTCCACAACCAATACTTACCACTAAATATATATCTGCCATGTATGTTATTCCGCTCATATATTTTATTTGCCTTGCATATTATTTCTGGCAGAAACACAAGACATTTGATGTGGCTGTATATATGTCAATACTATACGTTATCACATCATTTTGTGGGGTGTTGATGGTTGTGGGGGGGTATCTTTCATCTGAAGGCGGTGTCTTGGTAGATGGATGGGAACCAGATTATGATATTAAGCCAACGATTCTTTATTGTGGCCTTATCACTTTGACAATCCTTCCTTTCTCCTTTCTTCGTCCAGAGAAATTGGAGGAGATTACAAATGTACATCGTTTCCTTATTTATGCCTTTACAGTCTTTGTCCTTCTACAAGGAGCCGTGATGTATTTTCTTGTGGGGGAATTTGTCTCAGACCTGCTGAATGGCGATTTCAGGTTTATCAAGGATGCTCATTATGCAGGTGACATCTCACCTGCTGATGTAAAGATGTTGACGATGCCTCTTCCCGTACAAATCATGTACCTCCTCAGTTCTATCACATTGCTGGCTCTTCCTCTTTTCTTCTACTATTCTTGCGTGGAGAGGCGTAGTCTATGGTTGACTGTTCCTCTTCTGGCTGTTTCTATCAGCCCAATTCTTCGGGGAATACTGGTGGCAGACAGAACGGAGATTATACATTATGGTCTGATGTTTTTCTTCTGTTTGGTTTTCTTTCAAAAAATCATAACAAGAAAAATTAGAAATTTCTTCTTGATTTGTAGCATTCCTGCATTTGCAGCGGGGGCAGTCTATTTTTTTGCAGTTTCGGCATCACGTTTTGAGGACCAAGATGAGGGAGCAGAGGGCACTTTGCTGGAATACGCAGGACAGTCATATACAAATTTTTGTTATTTTTATGACCATCATAATAGTGAATTGTATTATATAGAACGAGAATTACCCATCACGTCCTACTTCTTGTTGAAGAGCCAATACACTGAGACCAAAGAAGAACGGAGTGCTAAAGAAGGGTTCTTTATAGGAGTCTTTGCCTCTCATGTCGGTTCTTGGATGCTTGACACTGGAGTTGTTGGCAGTATCATAATCAGTGCTCTTTTTACCTTGATATGTTGTTTAGTCATCAATCGGTACAATAGAACATCGTTTGATATAGCCGATGTGCTGATGCTCTATGTTTTGGGAGCAATACCCACTTTTGGAATCTTTTATTATCGCTACTATACAATTGCTACAGCATTTATATATGTTGCGGCAGGTGTACTATATTTCTGTTCTAAAATCATCTTGATTTGGAAAAAAGATGAAACTGAGAAAACGACATTGGCATGAAATACTATTTCCCCATACATCTTGATGGTGGCAATCGTGGATGCGAAGCCATAGCAAAAGGTTCTGCTATTCTGATAAATGAAAAAGCGGAACATCTGATTGGATATTGCAGGAATGTGGAATTGGATCAGAAATTGGGTTTGAGACAGTATCTGACACTGATTCCATATCATTTGGATTCCTATCTTATCGACCGTTGCGTTGCTGCCATCAATAAAATTTTTCACACGAACAAGACGTTGGAGTGGAGATGGCTCTATTTTTATAGGAGTTTCTTGCGTATGATAACCTCTAATGACATCATGATTTCTACGGGAGGAGACATGTTGTGCTATGACAATAATCAGGTGATATATACCAACAACTACTTGCATAAGCGAGGAGTGAAAACTGTATTATGGGGATGTTCAATGGGCGAGGAAAATCAGACAAAAGAGAAACTGCAAACATTGTTTAACTTTTCTATGATTTATGTCCGTGACTCTTTGACATACAATTATTTTAAAGGCTTAGGACTGAAAAACCTTTGTTTATGTCCAGATCCGGCATTCATTCTTCCAGCAGAACCATGTAAAGTTCCTGAATGTTTCTCGTATGGAGATGTTATCGGATTTAATATCAGCAATTTTGTGGTAGGAGGAATGACTTTGGACAGTAGGTTTGGTAAGGAGGTGCTTAGTTTGATTGACTATATTTTGAATCAGACAGAATACCATATCCTTTTGGTTCCACATGTAACGTGGAACATAGGCAATGTGAACCAAGACGACCGTCAGATGGCTCAAATTATTCGCCAGCACTTTGAAGATTCCAGACGAATACAAATATTGGATATAGACAACATGAACTACTGTCAGATTCGTCATGTCATCTCAAAGTGCAAAATGTTTATTGGCGCAAGAACTCATGCCGTTATTTCTGCCTATTCAATGTGTGTGCCTGCCATTGCATTAGGTTATTCTGTTAAGTCTCGGGGAATCGCTAAGGATATTGGATTAGAGGAGACACTCGTTGTTGATTGTAAGAATAGTTCAGAAGGTTCTCTGCTTCGTTCCTTCTTGTATCTTAAGGACCATGTAGAAGAAATACGGCTGCATTTGGAACAAATAATGCCCAATTATAAGAAACGGACATATTTGATACGTGAATATTTAGAAAAATTGTAACTGAAGATATATGAGAAAAACAAGAATCATCGCTTTATATCTCCCTCAATACCATCCGATTCCTGAGAATGACCAATGGTGGGGACCAGGTTTCACGGAGTGGATGAATGTAATAAAAGCAAAACCGCTTTTTCGGGGTCATGTGCAGCCTCGTTTACCTGCCGATTTGGGATTTTACGACCTTCGCTTGCCCGAGACACGGGAGCAGCAGGCGATGTTTGCGAAGAATGCTGGCATAGAGGGGTTCTGCTACTATCATTATTGGTTTAATGGTAAACAATTGTTAGAACGCCCTTTCCATGAAGTCTTGACATCAGGAAAGCCTGATTTTCCTTTTTGTCTATGTTGGGCCAATCACACATGGACGAATAAGACATGGAACAGGAAGTCTAAATTGCAGGCAAATTCCATTTTGATGGAGCAAACCTATCCTGGCGATGATGATGATATAGCGCATTTTATGTCATTGCTGCCAGCATTCAAAGACCCAAGATACATCACTGTAGATGGGAAGCCTATATTCTTTCTATATAACCCTTGGGGACATGTTCGCATCAAAGAATGGATCCAGAATTGGCGTCGTTTAGCGGAAGAATATGGATTGAAAGGATTGTATCTTGTTGCAATGTGTGACTCTACTTTGACTTTCAAGCAGAAAGCAGACGGAACTCGTACTCGGGCGATTCCGAATTTGGAGAGCAGCGCAGAGTTGTTCCAATCGTTGTTTGACTTGGGATTTGATGCGGTAAATTCGTTTGGAAGGCGTAGAGGAGAAATGTTGAGTAGAGGTAAGTATAAGGATCTTGTGAAGACAGTTTTGAGGAAAGTCGGAATTCCTGTTGGTGATGCGTCTTATGATTATGCAAAAACGGTGAGTGGCTTCTTTGCGCCAGAGGATAAATGGGAGAATGTTTTTCCTACAATCTTGCCCAATTGGGATCGCAGCCCTCGTGCTGCTTTGCGTGACGGTATCTACACGAACGCTACTCCTCAAAAGTTTAAGGCACATATCTTGCAAGCCATGGACATTGTTAAGGAGAAGAATTTTGAGCATCAGATTATTATCCTCAAGTCGTGGAATGAATGGGGGGAAGGTAATTATGTGGAACCAGATCAGGAGTTTGGGCATGGATGGCTGGATGCTATAAAAGAGGCAATGAACGATGGAAATTAGTGTAATCATTCCGACCTGTCACCCACAGGAATATACAGTTGAGTGTCTGAATTCTCTCAAAAACCAGACCCTTGACAGTCAATGTTTTGAGGTGTTAGTCGTCCTGAACGGAGAGCATGACCCTTATTATTCGTTTCTTCTACAGGCTTTGCCTAAAAATGCAAGGATTCTCTATTCTCCTGTTGCATCGGCTTGCTCTTCCCGCAATATGGGACTTGACCATGCACAGGGAGAGTATATTTGCTTCATAGATGATGATGATAAAATCTCACCCACCTATTTGGAGGAACTTCTGGCATGTGCGCATAAAGACATCATTGCTGCGAGCAGTTGTCTTTCTCTTTACGAAGATGGCCATATTGAAAAAAATTCCTATTCGTGGGAGTATGAGCGGCATGTCAGATTGGGTGTGCAGCCTTTCTATCGGCCTAAGAAAATATTTTCTGTCCCATGGATGAAACTGATACATAAGGATATTATTGGGACTCGGCGCTTTAATGGGCACTTTCCCAGTGGACAAGATGCCTTGCTAATGTTTGAAATTTCAGATAAAATGGACAAGGTGCAATTCACCTCTTCTAATGCGGTATATTATTGGCGTCAACGCAGCAATAGTTTGCATCGGATGGGTCGTCTCAAGTGTATTTCCAAATACAGCAAACTGTCATGGGCATACATTTGTTTATACTTTCATCATCCCCATAAATATAACTTCTATTTCTTCTTGACTCGCCTATTGGCTTCATGCCATGCAGTGTTGGTGGGGAAATAGCAGCCGAGAACATCTCTTCTTATGGTGAAATTGTTTAAGTGTTGTCAATAAAAGATTCATATATGAAAAAAGTTTTCACTTTCCTGCTTTTCGCTTTTTGTTCTATCACATGGGCGCAAACGACACCCAAGCAGTTGAAGAAAGCCTTAAAAGAAAGTGCAGAAAAAGGCGTTATGTTTGGGCATCATGACGATACTATCTATGGATATACGTGGGGAGTGGATGAAAAGGACAGAAGTGATACCCGGGAAGTTGTGGGCATGTATCCAGCCATGATGTCCTTTGATTTGCGTCAAATAGAGAAGCGGAGGCATAACAGCAAGATGTATGAAAAGATGCGGGAGGAAATCATCCGGCAGTATGAGCGCGGAGGCTTTATAACCATTAGTTGGCATGCCGATAATGTTGTGACGGGTGGAAGTGCGTGGGACAATTCCAATAAAGAATCGGTTCGAAGTGTGTTGCCGGGTGGCTCAAAAGCCAATGAATTTTTGGCACTACTGGATACGGTGGCTAATTATCTGAAGTCACTGACCACAGCGGATGGTACTCAAATACCTTTCATCTTCCGTCCTTGGCATGAATGTAATGGCACCTGGTTCTGGTGGGGAAGTGATGCATGTACCCCAAAAGAATATAGGGCTTTGTGGAATTTGACGGTGGAACGTTTAAAAAAGGATGGCGTGAAGAATGTCATCTATGCATTTTCCCCAGGTGCCTACATTAAATCGGACAAGGAATACCTTGAACGCTATCCTGGCGATAAAATCATCTCCGTATTGGGGGTGGAGGGGTATGCTATCAAGACAACAGGCTCAGATGCAGACCGACAAAAGTTCATAAAATCAAGCAGAAAAAGTTTTGATGTCGTTGCTCCTTTGGCTCTTCGGAAAAAGAAACTATTAGCATGGACAGAGACGGGGACAAAGTTCAATACAGATACACAGTGGTGGACAAAATCTTTGATACCGGCAATGGAGGGCTATCCTGTATGTTACCTTGTCACATGGCGTAACGGAACAAACAGGGATGATGATTGTTTTAGTGTATATAAAGGACATATTTCAGAAGAAGATTTCAAACTCTTTGCAAAGAATCCTCGCATGATCTTTAAAAAATGACAGATAAAAAGATGAAAATATGTATATTGACACCTCGCTTTCCTTTTCCTGAAAATGGAGGAGACGTGCTTCGGATCAATCATATTGCACGCTATTTGAAAGCACAAGGACATACGCTTTTGCTGGTTTCACTCAGCGATGTTCGGACTCCTAATATAGAAGAGGCAGCCATGCTGTATGACAAGGTCTTCTTTACACCTCGCAGCCATACTCTTTCACTTGTGAATGGACTTCTGTATATGATGCGTGGGAAACCCATTCAATGCGGTTACTATGATTCGAAGACATATCAGGCACAACTGAAAGAAGTTGTGCAGCATGAACATCCCGATTTATTCATCTCTCACTTGCTGCGTATGGTGCCTTATCTAGAAGAGTTGGGAGTGGAGAAACAATCTATTGTTGAAATGACGGATGCTCTGTCGAAAACTTATGCGTTATCTGCGGGAGCCAAAGGGGGATGGATCAAAAAAAAGGTTTATGCTATCGAAAAAAATTTGATTCGGGAATATGAACAGAGAGTCATTCGCACTTTCCCGAAGGTGGTTCTCGTGTCGAAAGATGACGTTGATTTTTTGAAGAGAGGAGCAGACGGTGAACATACTTCCTTGGCTATGCATACCAATGGGGTGGATTGTGTGGAGACTCCGTCTAAAACCTATGATGAGAATAAAATCACTTATATCGGCAATATGAGGACCTTACAGAATCAAGATGCTGTCATTTTCTTTGCTCAAGAGATATTGCCTCTGATTAAGAAAAAGCGTCCTTTGGTTAAATTCCATGTAGTCGGTGCAGAACCTCCTCAGAATATTCAGGCATTAGCATCGGATGATATTGTTGTGACAGGATTTGTGGATGATTTGGAAGCGACCATCCAAGACTCATGCTTGGCAGTTGCTCCAGTTCGAGTGGCTGCGGGCATTCAGAACAAGGTGTTGGTTGCAATGGGATGTGGATTGCCTGTGGTCATGACATCTCTCATCTCCCGTGCCATTCCCGAACTGGAAGATGGTGTGAACTGTTATATTCGTGATGATGCTCCATCAATCGCGGATAGATGTCTCCTTCTAATGAATAACAAAGATATTCGTGATACCATAGGGTTAGAAGGCTATCACATGGTGAAAGAAAATTATTCGTGGAGTGAAAAACTGAAGGGATATGAAAGAATATAGAATGAGTTTTGCGATTGTCTGATATTAGCCCAACGTTGGAATTTCACCGTTGGGCTTTTTTTATGCCTTGAGCAATGTGACAATCCAGATAAAAAGGGTATAGATGATTATATCGACTCCGATGATATATTCCGTTTGAAGTCCACCGACATATAATCCATAATTGATGAGGCTGATAGAGACAAATAAGGCGATAATGATGCCTAATGTTGTATGCATGTCCAATCCCATTTGCATGATACGATGATGAATATGGGTTTTATCTGCCTCAAACATGCTTCTGCCACGAAGTTTCCGTAGGATGGCAACACGTATGACATCGATGCAAGGAAGGAAGACGAGCGTGAAGGAGATGAGCAACGATTCTTCTCTGTAAGGGAAGCCGATAGGCTCGTTTGACATTTGGTATTTGATGGCAAGATAGGCAATGACATATCCCAAAAAGAGACTGCCAGAATCGCCCATGAAGGTCTTGAGCCGTCCCACTTTCCCATAGAAATTGAAAAAGAAGAATGCGAGTGTGGCACCAGCCAGACTGGTGCTGATGAGGCAAAAGAGATAGGCTCCCAGATCATAATAAAGATAGGCAAAGGAACCTAAAATGAGAAATGCGAGTCCAGACGCTAAGCCATCAATGCCATCTATCAGATTCATTGCATTTACAATGAGCAGAATAACGAAGACGGTGAGTGGATAGCCAATCCAAAGTGGTATTTCGTGGATGCCAAACAATCCATGAAGGTTACTAATCATCAGATTGCATAGAGGAAAGACAAGTGCAGCAATTGTTTGGATGATGAATTTGTGAAAGGCTTTCAAACCTTTCAAATCATCGAAGATGCCGATGAGGTAAATCAAAATGGCGCCAATGACCATCATCACATTGGACATGCCTATCTCCAATTCTTGATTGATGCCTTGATACATGATGAGTAGTGTCACAATCACACCCAATGCTAAGGATGGCATGAACAAGGTGCCGCCAAGTCTGGGTATACTGTACTTGTGTACTTTACGTTCATTGGGAAGGTCAAATATTCCATGTGTGTTACACATCTTCACAACGATTGGTGTACATATCAGCGAGAACACAAGGCTTATGGCAAAGGCGATGATGATATATGCATAGTTTATAGTCATGTAGTTTGCGCTATTTTAACTATAAAACGTGAAAAGTTGTTATTTATTGTGAATGGATGCAATTTTTTTGGTAGCATGCATTTTTTCGGTTTGCGATTAGTACTTTCTGAAATGCAGTCTATAACTTTCGTTCTTTATGACAAGGCTTCCGTTACTTAGTTCCTCAAAGAAGAAATGGTCTTCAATGTCCTCAATGCCAAGAGGTGAGAGCAGACTGTCATTCTCCAAGGCTGTGAGTTCATCTTTGGTAACAACAAAATGAGGGGAATGGATGTACAATTCATTTCCTTTCTTCTCAAATCGGAAGAGAATCTTTTGATTTCCATTGTCGATGTCTCTCACGAGAAGGAGGTCATTCTCGAACGCCCAATAGATATAACTGCGAGACATGTCACAGATGCCGCCCGTGGACACTGTGTCGGTTTGGCGTAACTGCCAATTCCCGTCCAATTTCCCGTTATCTGACATCTCTAGTTCACACGCCGAAAGCAGGAAACATGATAATATGATGAAAATGATTTTCTGCATAAATCTGTTTATTGTTCTAATCTTATGGTGAGGGTGGCTCCCGTATTGTTTCCCAACAGTTCGCCGCGATCCAGTCCAAAAGCGGCACCAACAGTGATCCCTTTGTAGATGCGGTTTGCGTTGTAATTGGCTTCAAGCCCTATGCTGAAATTGCGCTTAGGGTCAAAAAATGGTTTGTCATATGTACCTAATCCCTCTTGCCATGAGGCTCGGATGCGGTAATGGATATCGCGGGTCGGTTGTCCGGCTATGCCCACATGCCATGCTGTGAAGCGGTTACACTCAAAGTTGAGATTCTTGTCTTCGTTGTAAATCGGAGAGCGGTACAGCGGATTGCCCAGCGTTTGCCCCCAATGTTGCCAACCAGGCTCAATGCTGTTGTTGTAATAGTTGTCAACTCCTCCGATATGGTCGGTTATCTGTGGGGTCCGATCTGTATAGACAGGACCACTTTGGTATCTTGTATAGACGTATTCCACAACAGCATCGCTTACCCAGCGGAAATTTTTCAGATGTACATCAGCGCCAAGCATAATGTCTTTCAACGGATACACCAGATAGCGGTGCTTTTTCTTTTTCATCTGTCCGTTCTCGTAAGCATAGCCGTCATAATCCAGATGAAACATGGCGGAGTGGTCTTCGAAGAAATGATCTGCATAGAGTCCAAATCGGGCTGCTTGGGCGTCATAGTTGAACCTTAGCACCCAACTGCCCAGCATGTTGCCCTCGTTGTTTTGGGTTGCTCCGTCCATAGAGTCTGAACCGCCCCCAATGAATGCGTGCCAAAACGAACGGAGGTTTCTTGCACTTTTTTCCTTTTGATACCCAGTTTTAGTGCGTTCATAATGCGTTCCTCCAAACTGGGTTGCCATCTCAAGTCCCAGTTCCACAGTGAACGGTTTGTTCTCTTTTCCTAGTCTGAGGTATCCTGCTTTGGTGTGCATGAGTACATCTTGGTCATAGTGGCTATGACCTTCGGCAAAGTCTTTTTGGAAATGGTTGTCAGTGAAAAGTCCCCATGCAATATGTCCCTTGAAAGCTATGAATCCTTTTGTATATGGGATCTCCCAATAATAGGGGAGGGCAAGACGTAGTTCGGGGTAGGGTCGGGCATTGATGCCAAAAGTTTGTGAACCGCTGCTCAGTTCATTGTTCTTCAACTGCATCGGTTGTTGTTTCTGCCCGACGGTTAATGTCCCTTTCATCCATCGTACATCGGCATAGAACTGTTGTACGACAAACTTGCTGGTATAATTCGCAGGAATGACAAGGTCTGCACCATATCCAATGTCCCAATGCTGGGTAGAGTCATTGTCAGCTCTTCGGAACACTCCACCACGGATGTAGCCAGAGTTCCTTTCGACAGAAGACAGACCATACTGATTGGCTGTCAGCCAGAAGGGTGCATGCTTACCGTCTGAAAGCGTTCCTGACATCTCTATGGAATAAGAAATGCCTTTGCCCAAATTCGGAGATTGGGCAAAGGCATGTAGAGTGGTGGCCAATAATGATGTCAGAATAAGCTTTTTCATTTTGATTCAGAATAGGTGTGCTATTTAGCAAAAGCGACAGCACGAGTTTCACGGATTACTGTGATTTTCACCTGACCCGGATAAGTCATCTCATCTTGAATTTTCTTGGCGATATCGGCACTAAGAGCGTCAATATCTTTGTCGGAAATCTTGTCGGCACCCACGATGACACGCAGTTCTCGACCTGCTTGTATGGCATAAGTCTTGGTCACACCAGGATAACTTGCAGCAAGGTTTTCGAGGTCGTTCAGACGCTTGAGGTATGCTTCGACAATTTCACGACGTGCACCAGGACGTGCACCGCTGATGGCGTCACATACCTGCACGATAGGAGCCAACAAGGTGGTCATCTCCATCTCGTCATGGTGAGCACCGATGGCATTGCAGATGTCAGGCTTCTCTTTGTATTTCTCTGCAATCTGGGCGCCATAAAGTGCATGTGGAATCTCTAATTGTTCATCTGGCACTTTGCCTATATCGTGCAACAGACCAGCACGGCGGGCTTTCTTTGGGTTGAGTCCCAGTTCGGCAGCCATGACTGCACAAAGATTGGCTGTTTCGCGAGCATGTTGTAACAGGTTTTGACCATAGGAAGAGCGGTATTTCATTTTGCCGACGATGCGAACCAGTTCTGGGTGCAGGCCATGTACTCCAAGGTCAATGCAAGTGCGCTTACCTGTTTCCACTATTTCATCTTCCACTTGTTTCTTCACCTTGGCAACGACTTCTTCAATACGTGCAGGGTGGATGCGTCCGTCAGCCACGAGTTGGTGGAGGGCCAGACGGCAAATTTCACGACGAACGGGGTCAAAGGCACTAATGACGATAGCCTCAGGTGTGTCATCGACAACTATTTCTGTACCAGTGGCTGCTTCCAATGCACGGATGTTACGGCCTTCACGCCCAATCACGCGACCTTTAACTTCGTCCGATTCAATATGGAAAACGCTGACAGAATTCTCCACCGCTGTTTCACTGGCCACACGCTGGATAGACTGGATGATGATCTTCTTTGCCTCTTTATTGGCTGTCATCTTGGCTTCGTCCATGATTTCATTAATGTACTGCTGCGCTTGGGTCTTAGCCTCGTCTTTCAGTGATTCTATCAAGGACTCTCTTGCCTCTTCTGTGGTCAAGCCTGAGATTGTTTCCAACTTCGAACGCTGGTCAGTGATGAGGGCGTCAAGTTTTTCTTGTTGCTTCGACAGATTGATTCGTTGCGATTCAACCTCGTTCTGTTTTTTCTGAAAGTCTTCATTTTGCTGATTCAACGTAAGTTCACGCTGCTTCAGTTTGTTCTCATACGCTTGCATCTTTTGATTGCGCTGATTGGCTTCTTTGTCCAGCTCAGACTTCCTGTTTAGGAACTTTTCCTTGAGCTCCAACTGTTTCTTCTCTTTGAGCGCTTCAGCCTCAATCTCTGCTTCCTTAATGATTTGGTTGTACCTCTGCTTGATGATGTAGCGGAATAGGATGAATCCTAAAATTCCTCCTAGAATCAAACAGCCAATTGCAATGCTTATTGTTAATATTATATCCATGTTTATTTTTTTGTTGGGGTTATACAATATTGAAAAAGCACAATCCAAGTTATTCACATCTGGATATCTATGTGAACACCTGAAATTGTGCCTTAAAGTCTCATAATAGGAAACAGTACCTATATGTAATAATATATGTATAGGACTGTTGTTCTCTTATTTGATTCCGAACGATTCTATTTCTTTCTCAATGTCATGCATCATCTCTATGTATGGCTGGGTGTCTGCTCTGTTCGAAACCTTGACCGCTTCCACTGCTGTGTTGAGCATTGCCATTACATAATAGTACTTATCATTGGATAACTGGGGATAAGCATCGCGTAATCTTTGAATACGGCGCTGTATGTTGGATGCAGCGTCGCGATACACCTTCTCTTCTTCGGGTGATGACACTTGAAGAGGTAGTTGAATGCCTTCAATTGTTACGTTGATGTTTAGTTTCTTTTCCATGACAGATGTACTATTGTGATTTGTAAGTCATTTCTTCTTGTTGCGGGTCAAAAAGCTTACTCACCTATATCGCTACCGTCACCTTCTGTGTCAGTGGATAGGATGTTGATACATTTGTTGATTTCACGAACCAATCGGGAGATTTTCATCTTCGATTCCTTGATGTCGGCATCGCTGATTTCAATCATCTTGGCCAATTTCAGATTGTTGTAATCATTTTTGTTCTGAGCCAATTCTGCTTTGAGTCTCTTGATTTCTCCGTCTCTGCCTTCCAATTCAGCATACAAGTCGGCATTTTCTTGTTTAAGCACACGAAATTGAGCAAGGACTTGGCGAACCTTCGCTTCAAACTCCTTCATTGACTGTCTTTCTTCTGGCGTCATTTGTAGTGTGCATTATAACGGATTGATACAACATGTCCGCCCTATAGGCACCAGTAATACAAACGAGTGTTGAATTTACCGAGCTGAAGCGGATTTTGAAATTTTATGCAAATTTATAGAATTGGGTGGATTTATCCAACCCTTTTCGAAAGTTTTTTTTCGTTTGCTAATGAAAAAAACGAAAAGAAGGTTCTCTTTTGTCTATTTCTTAGCTTTAAAAGCCTTTATTTTTTCATTTTAGCTTGTGCTTTTTCCATTTCTTCGTTTGAAGGAGTTGGTTCTTTCTTCGCCAATGTGATGAGATTATAGACATATTCTTGTATCCATGCTTCACTGAATCCTAGCATCTGCTGGTATCGACGCACAGAAAACACGGACTTTCTAACCCCTTCATCGTCCCATGTGTCTTTGGTGAGGATGTCATGTACGGTGCTGTCCGTTAATTTCTTCACCATTTTCTTCATGAATCCGGGGATGCGGAACTTCCATTTCAATAAGTTGCCAACTAACATCATTGTATCTTGGGTGAACCCTTGAAACAGATACAGGTAGCGGCTCACATCATTCTGTGTGCGGCATCCCTTTTTGATGCTCTGGTCTATCTCCTTAAAGAAACTGCCGCTAATGCCATATAGGTCTTGGAGCAATTTTGCACACGCTTTTTTCTCTCCGACACCCAACTTGTTGTTGACTGTGGCAACGTGGAGCGTGCGTTTGAAGGTGAGAAGGTCGGGTAGGGCGGACAGATTGGAGATTCCGAGGTTCGAGGCCAGCACACTCTGGAAATATACTCGAATCAAGGTCATAAAATCTTCCATTCCTCCCACATTCTCCTTCTTCTTTCTCTTAAAAATATCTAAAAAAGCCATTTTGGATGTTTTTTATGTTATGAAATGTTTCTCTGTTTAATAGGCGTTACCCTTTTCCTTCCCCAACATATTGGTCACAGTCTTGACTATAATCTTCAGGTCAAGCAAGAATGTCCAGTTTTCAATATACTCAATGTCCTTCTTCACACGTCCCTCCATTTGGTCAATATAGCGGGTTTCCCCACGGAATCCTGAAACTTGTGCTAATCCGGTAATGCCGGGCTTTGCAAAGTGGCGCACCATGAAATGGTTGATGAGTTTTGAATATTCAGCCGTATGCTTCAACATGTGTGGACGGGGACCTACAACTGACATGTCGCCCAGAAACACATTGATGAATTGAGGAAGTTCGTCTATGTTAGTTTTACGCATGAAATCGCCAAATGGGAACTTTCGCGGGTCGTTCTTTGTTGCTTGTATTTCGTCAGCGTCATTGTTCACTTTCATTGAACGGAACTTGATGCATTTGAAGATTTTCCCGTCCAAACCAGTTCTTTCCTGAAGGAAGAAAATGGGGCCAGGCGATTGAATCTTAATCATAACGGAAACAAAGATGAATATCCAAGGGAAAATTAACAATAGCACGAAGGATGAGAAGATGATGTCAAAGATTCTCTTTGCCAATTTGTTGGAACCTTTCCTCAATGGCTCTTCACGACGTGCAATCACGGGAATTCCCTCCATGAAAGTGATGGCCATGTTCCCCTTGAACACATTGATGGCGGGTATGTAGTAGAAACGTATCAAGTGATTGTCGCAGAATTTACTCATCATATTGATGGTGTCATGTTGCTCCTTCGGAAAATATCCATATATTTCATTGATGTTCGAATGGACCGTGAGCCAGCCGTAAATGTCGCCAGTTCCTCCCAGCCGCTTTGCGGCCATTTCCTGATTCGTGCATTCTCCGTCATAAAAGAAGCCTACAATGTTATATCCGTATATAGGGGTTTTCAGAATTTCAAATAATTGGTACACTGTCTGTTCGTTCCCGACCAGGATGACGTTCTTCTGGTTTCCTTTGTTGGCTCTGAAGCGCATGAGAATCTTCCTTAAAATAATCCGTTCTGTCAGCATAAAGATGAAATATGCCAACATGGAATAGAATAAGAACGTGCGAGGAAAATCTGCAAAGGGTTTTGATACGAAAATGATAAGCGAAACAAAAAGAAGCATCATGAAGCATGTTGATGTAACACGCTTGATGATGTCTTCATATTTGATTAGTCGAAGTTGAATGAGAGAGGGGAACAGAACATAACTAAAGGAAAATCCTATAATATAGACGAGGACGACCCATGGGATATTTTCTATATTATCAACGGATTCAGGTGCAATGTGGCACATGAGTTTGTGGAACCCAATGATGAATGCAGTCAATAATACCGTGTCGAGTAAATACACGCCCAACTGGAGATTCTTTTCTGTACCCATATATTAGTAATATGTATATAATCCTTTAACTTGTGATGTACAAGATGCTTTGTTCGATTGCAAAAGACCACACTTTATCTATCGAATAATAGTTATTTGTACCCCATTGTACTTTTAACTAAATTTATGCAAAGGTACATAAAAAAAGTAATAACAAAAACTTTTTGCGAAGATTTTATATACATCTTTTCTGTAAATATGCTTTTCTCCCTCGAAAGTGACAAAAAGGAGGTCGCTTACAAGCATTCATACTCTCAAATCATACAATTTTATGGAAATCGTTTTGTAAGTGGAAAAATATGATTACCTTTGCATCAAGAAAAAAGTGGCTTGACGCCTCTTAAATCTTTAAGATACGATGAAAGTAGTCAATTTTGCAAAGCAGAATACCATCATCAATCAGTATGTGGCGGAACTGCGGGATGTCAATATTCAGAAGGATCGTGCCCGTTTCCGATACAATTTGTCACGCATTGGGCAAATGATGGCTTATGAAATCAGCAAGACATTGCAATATTCGGAAAAAACAATCCAGACTCCGCTGGCAACGGCAAAGGCTGCAACTGTAGACAATGAGATTGTGCTCGGTACAATTTTCCGGGCTGGGCTCCCGTTCCATCAGGGTTTTCTCGACGTGTTTGACAATGCAGGAAATGCTTTTGTTTCAGCCTATCGATATTATAAAGATAAAGAATGTAAGCACGTCGGAATTAAGATTGAATACATCGCAACACCAGATTTGACAAATAAGACGCTTATCATTGCAGACCCCATGCTGGCAACGGGAGGAAGTCTCGAATTGGGATACAATGCCTTTTCCACAAAGGGAATCCCTGCTACCGTCCACCTTTGTAGCGTGATTGCAGCCCAGAAGGGCGTTGATTATATCAAAAAGGCCTTTGCCGATTACGACAACGTGACACTCTGGTGTGCCGCCATAGACCCAGACCTCAACGAGCACTGCTACATCGTGCCGGGATTGGGCGACGCTGGCGACCTCGCTTACGGCGACAAACTTTAGTATTCACCAATTCATTTTGAAATGGACTCAGACAGTTATCCGGCGGAAAACAGTGGCCGCCTTACAAATTCTGTTGCAAACAACACAATGAACGACAACTTTTTGAAAGGGATGAACGTATGGACTCGCAGATAACCCTTCTCATCACCTACATGTTGCTGTCGTTGATCATTTCAGCACTATGTTCAGTGCTCGAAGCAACCATTCTTTCCACACCCATGTCATACGTCACCACCCTTGAGACACAAGGTGTCAAGGGGTGGGAGCGGCTCAAGCAGTACAAGACAAGCATAGACCGTCCGATATCTGCAATTCTCATTGTTAATACCATTGCCAACACCGTGGGTGCATCACTCGTCGGCTCTCAGGCAGCAAGTTATGCCGCCTCCCACTATGCCGTTTCCAGCGAGACGAGCCTCTTCGTCGGCATCGTTTCAGGTGTGTTCACCTTCCTCATTTTGGTGTTTTCGGAGATTGTGCCCAAAACCATAGGCTCGACCTATTGGCGCAAATTGGCTCTGCCTGCCAGCCGCATCATACATATATATATAGTGCTCACCTACCTTTTGGTCATCCTGTTGGAGAAAATTACGCATGGGTTGAGCAATGCCTCCACACAGGAATCAGTCACTCGTGACGAGGTGGCGGCAATGGTCACAGTCGGTACCGAAGAAGGAGTCCTTGAGAAAAAGGAGAACCGCATGATTCAGAACTTGCTCAGACTTGACAGCGTGGCAGCCCACGAGATCATGACCCCAAGCGTTGTGGTGGCAATGGCGGAAGAAGAGATGACTTTGCGCGAATTCTACCATGATGAAGAATACAAGAACTTCTCTCGTATTCCTGTCTATAAGGGTGAGGAAAGTGACTATATTACAGGCTATGTGCTTCGTCAGGAGGTGTTGGAGCGTTTGGCAGAAGACAAGTTCGACACCAAACTGGGCGAATTGGCACGTCCCATCCTTTCCTTCTCCGAAGATGAAGATGTCTCCACCATTTGGGAGAAACTGCTCGAAAAGAAAGAACATATCTCTATCATCATCGACGAGTATGGAACGCTCCGTGGCATCGTCACGCTGGAGGATGTCATTGAAACCATGCTGGGCTTTGAGATTGTCGATGAGAAAGACGAGGTGGTGGATATGCAGGAGTTGGCGAAAGCGCAATGGAAACAAATGCAGAAAGAACAGCATAAGTGATGGCACAAGGTATTTTCAGAAGAGAAGAACTTTTGTTGGGTGCCGACATGATGGAGGTGATTGCTTCAAAGCGGGTCATCATTTTCGGAGTTGGTGGTGTCGGTTCCTGGTGCGCCGAGAGTCTGGTGCGTTCGGGTGTCATGCAACTTACCATTGTCGATTCGGATCGTGTCTGTCTGACAAACATCAATCGCCAACTTATGGCAACAATGAAAACGGTGGGTAAGGTGAAAGTGGACGTGCTTAGAGAGCGTCTTCTCGACATCAATCCTTCGGCAAACATCACGGCTATTCAAGACATTTATAATGCGGAAACGGCAGATTCTTTTCACCTTTCTTCGTACGACTACATCATTGATGCAATTGATTCACTGAAAGATAAGGCAGACTTGATTCTTCGTGCCACTCAGACCGATGCCAAGTTTTTTGCCTCGATGGGGGCAGCCTTGAAGATGGATCCCGCCAAGATTGCGGTAGCCGAATTTTGGAAAGTGAAGGGATGCCCATTGGCTGCTGCACTTCGCCGACGGTTTAAGCACAATAAGACTTTCCCTGCCAAGAAGTTCAAGTGTGTGTACAGTGAAGAACTTCTGAAGAATCGTGGGGAGAACAAAAGTTGTGGCACAAGCCTGTGTCTATGTCCTAAAGCCGTCGATGGACCAGGGCGTGCAGACTTGCTCAATCATGAGTGGTGTACCTCAAAGGCCCAGATAAATGGCACTATTGCTCACACCACAGCAATTTTTGGTTTTATGATAGCAGGTCTGGTGATGCAAGATATCTATACAAGTTGCTTGGATGACAAAAAATAGCACCTTTTTTACTTGGTTACTTAGTAGAAATGAATGTCTTCGATGACTTGGGCGCCGACGTGTTCGTTGAGTTTGCGGGCTAAGGCGCGGTGTTCCATGAGAAGGTTCTGCTTGACGGCTGGGGAGGTGATTTGTACGTGAAGCGTTTGGTTCTTGATGAAGATGTCACCTGTGTAGCGCTGAATGTTGGGCCCCATGACGATGGGCCATGCTTCGATGAGGCGGTATTGGTTGTAGGGGGTCTCAATACCGTTGATGCGCATGAACTGCTGAACTACGTTGTCGATTCGTTCTATCTTGCTTTTTCTCATGAGAAAGGTGCTATTATGGGGAATGGTGTTGTGATGGGGAAAGTGCTATTATTACAGAATGTCATTATGCTTTTAATGAATAAGGGAGCGTGCCAATGGAGTGCGTTCCTTTTTTCTTGTTGTTGCCCAAAACCGACGTGGGGCATGTCGGTCAACCGATGTGGGGCATGTCGGTTCATCGACGTGGGGCACGTCGGTTAAGAGGTTATTTCTCCTCCTCTGACGTGGAAGATCTTGTAATTGCCTTGTGACCGTTCAAGTATCTTGTCAAGGTGCTCACGATTGGTGTCGGTGATGAAGATCTGTCCG
Source organism: uncultured Prevotellaceae bacterium (assembly GCA_900316975.1). GTDB lineage: Bacteria > Bacteroidota > Bacteroidia > Bacteroidales > Bacteroidaceae > Minthosoma. The sequence goes on from ONFA01000002.1 coordinate 52,554, forward strand.
AAAGCATCGCCGGAGACGAGGTTGACGATTTGTTCCACACGTTGGGCGTCGAGTTTGTCAAAGATGTCATCGAGCAGGAGCAGGGGAGTTGTTTTGCTGCCTGTGCGTTTGAGAAAGTCGAACTGTGCAAGTTTGAGGGATATCATGTAGGTCTTGTTCTGCCCTTGTGAACCCTCGCGCTTAATGGGGTAACCGTCGAGATTCATCTCCAGATCGTCTTTGTGAATGCCGTGAAGAGAGTATCCCACGATGCGGTCTTTCTGGCGGTCACGCTGGATGATGTCGAGCAGGGGGCCACGTTGACAATGGCTATTGTAACGAAGCGACACTTGCTCATTGCCTCCGGAGATGACAGCGTAGAATTGCTGAAATACGGGTGTGAATTCTTCGATGAACGCTTGCCGCTTGGCATAGATGCGCTCTCCATTTTCTGCCATCATTTCTTCGTAGATGTTCATGATGTCGGGATTGGGCTCTTCTTCTGCCTTGAGCATGGCGTTGCGCTGTTGTAAGGCTTTGTTGTATGTCAGGAGGGCGGTCATGTATTCGGTGTCATATTGTGAGATGACCATATCCATCAGCCTGCGTCGTTCTTCGCTTCCGCCAGAGATGATGGTGGCATCGTTGGGCGAGGCAATGATGAGTGGCAGCAGTCCGATGTGTTCGGTCAGCCGTTTGTATTCTTTCTTGTTGCGCCTCACATGTTTTTTCTGGTGCTGCTTCATGCCGATGGAGATTTCCTCCTCGATGCCATTCAAGTCGTAGATACCTTGCACCATCATCATTTCTTCCCCATGACGTATGTTTGCAGAGTCTATGCTGTTGGCTGTACTTTTGGTGAGGGACAGAAAATAGATGGCATCCAGCACATTGGTCTTGCCCTCACCGTTTTGTCCCACAAAGCAGTTTACCTTGGGGGAAAACTCCAGTTCGGCTGTTGCGATGTTGCGGTAATTGAGTATGGTCAGTTTCTTTAGAATCATGGTACAAAGGTAGTGAAAGCCGAACACAATACAAAATAAAAGGCATTTTATTTTTATTATTGAGGTGTATCCAGCCTTCGACAAAGTTAAAGGTGCGGAACTTGAATTGGAAATGGGGAGTTAGATGTTAGGAAATATCTCCTTGGTCATAAAAAACACGCTCAAAGGGAAAAAAATCTTCATTCTTCATTCCTAATTCCTAATTATTTTCTATCTTTGCACCACGATTTGAAAATAAGTTTTTTGCGGTAGTGGCTCAGTTGGTAGAGCATTGGCTTCCCAAGCCGAGGGTCGCGGGTTCGAGTCCCGTCTGCCGCTCGAAGGTAAAAAGGGCATTTCTTTAGGGGAATGCCCTTCGTTCAAAACAAAAGAAAAGAGTGGTATTATGCTGTTAATGACTTTAATCATCGTGGCTGTCGTGTTTGTTGGCTTTGTGCTGATGAGTACCGAACAGATGCATCATGTCAATCGTGCCACCGTTGCGATGGTATGTGGCGTGATTGCTTGGGTGATATATTTGCTAAATGGTGAGGACTTTGTCTTTCTGATGCATGGCGATGATTATAGTGCGTATTTGGCTGGTGGTGAATCGACAAGTGACAGCTTGAAGTATTTTGTGGCGGAGAATGTCCTTGCCAAGTATATAGGTGAGGCTTGTTCTGTCATTTTGTTTTTGATTGCCACTAACACGATTGTAGAGGTGCTGCACAACAACGGTGTGTTTGATTCGCTGATAGAGTGGCTCCGTATGCGCAATAGCCGTTTGTTCTTGTGGGTCATCTCGCTGTTGACATTTGCCATCTCTGCCAATGTGGATAACTTGACAACGGTGGTGTTGATGATGAGTATTATCTCGCAGATTGTGCGGAATCATCATCAGCGTGTCATCTATGCTTGCACCATCATGATTGCGGCTTGTCTGGGTGGTTGTTTTACAGCAATTGGCGATATGACTTCGGTCATGCTGTGGGTGAGAGGCGCCATCACTCCGTCTGCTTATGCGGCAGGATTGTTCCTGCCTGCATTCGTCAGTCTGTGCGTTTTTAATGTGCTGATTGGTATGAAGTTGCACGGACGAGTGGAAATCTTCTCGGCGCTTTCCCGTTTTGATGGCGATGATTCTTATTTGGCAGCATGGCAGAAGGTGCTTCTGCTGATTCTCGGCATTGCCGGTTTGTGGTTTATTCCATCGTTTCATTACATCACGAAATTGCCTCCGTTCTTGGGCTCGTTGTCGGTCTTGGCTCTGATATGGGCGATTGAGGGGCTTTGCAACTTGGAACGGGATGGTAATGTGCTGTTGGTGCAACGTCATTATTTCCGCAACACGGAGTTTATAGGTATGCGCATGATTCTCTATTTCATTGGCGTCTCCTTGGGTGTCGGTGCCTTTGCTGAGTGTGGTGCGCTCGATTTCGTGGGAAACTGGCTTGAGGAACATATTAATAATGTGTATGTATATGGTGCGGCATTCGGAGCGCTTTCCTCGATTATGGATAATGTACCGTTGATGATGACGGGCATGAACATATTCCAGGTAGATGTGGACTCCTCCACATCGGAGTTTGCGCAGAATGGCATCTATTGGCAGCTGCTTTCCTTCTGTTGTGCATGTGGTGGCAGTTTGCTTTTTGTGGGCTCGATGGCTGGGCAAGCTGTGCTGGAGGTGGAGCGTATTCGCTTTAAGTGGTATATCCGTCATTATCTCTGGCGTGCATTTGTTGCATGGATGGCGGGATTGCTTGTGTTTTGGCTTACACATTGATATAATAGTAAAAAGGAATTTATCTAAGAAGAGAAGAAAACAAATATGGGTAAAATCAATTGTATAGGTATTCTGACATCTGGGGGTGATTCTCCTGGCATGAATGCTGCCATCCGCTCAGTGACTCGTTCGGCAATTTGCAAGGGTTTTCGGGTGAAAGGCATCTATCGAGGATATGATGGGTTGGTGAATGGTGAAATCAAGGAACTCACGACTGAAAGTGTAAGCAACATCATTGGGCGAGGAGGCACAATCTTGAAGAGTGCCCGCAGCAAGGCTTTTATGACTCCCGAGGGTCGGAAGCAGGCATATGAGGTGATGCAAGGGGAGGATATAGATGCTTTGGTTGTGATTGGTGGTAATGGTTCTTTGACTGGTGCCCGTATCTTTGCGCAAGAGTATGATGTACCATGCATCGGATTGCCTGGAACCATCGACAATGACCTTTATGGTACAGACCTAACCATTGGTTATGACACGACGTTGAACACAATTGTTGAGTGTGTGGATAAGATACGCGATACGGCCAATTCACACGAACGTATCTTCTTTGTGGAGGTGATGGGACGTGATGCTGGTTTCCTGGCGCAGAACAGTGCGATTGCCAGTGGTGCGGAGGCTGCCATCATCCCTGAAGACAGTACAGATGCCGACCAATTGGAACATTTCATCGGCAGAGGTATTCGCAAAAGTAAGAATTCAAGCATAGTGATCGTGAGTGAAAGCCCGAAGTGTGGTGCGATGTTCTATGCCGATAGAGTGAAGAAGGAATATCCTCAGTACGATGTGCGTGTGTCCATCTTAGGGCATTTGCAGCGTGGCGGTTCTCCTTCAGCTCGCGACCGAATCTTGGCGAGCCGATTGGGAGCAGGTGTGATTGACGCCATTCTTGACGGACAGCGCAACGTGATGGTAGGCATACGCAATGACCAAGTGGTCTATGTGCCATTTTCTGATGCCATCCGCTCTGATAAGGCAATGAATAAGAGTCTTATACGGGTGCTTGATGAATTGTCTATCTAAATTGTTTGCCTTGAATGATCTGCTGACCATATTGGGACCGACGGCGTGTGGTAAAACAACTTTTGCTGCACAGCTGGCGTATGAAATGGATGGGGAGATTATCAGTGCTGACAGCCGACAGGTATATCGAGGCATGGACATTGGCACTGGCAAAGATTTGGCAGACTATCATGTGAGAGGAAAGGACATTCCTTACCATTTAATAGATATAGCTGAGGCTGGTACGAGGTATAATGTATATGAGTGGCAGAAGGGTTTTCTGGATGCTTATGCGGACATCACGGAGCGGGGAAAGATGCCGATTCTTTGTGGCGGAACGGGTATGTATATCGAAAGTGTCATTAAGGGCTATGAGTTTGATGGTAGAGAGTTTCCTCCTTTCCGTTCGCTCATCATAGGACTTGATATCAGCAGAGACCTCCGCAGGAAGAAAATCAGTCAGCGGTTGCGTGCCCGGCTGGAAGAAGGAATGATTGATGAGGTCAAAAGGTTGATTGATAGGGGAGTGTCAACAGAACGGCTCATCCGTTATGGATTAGAGTATAAATATGTTACGCTCTATTTGCTTGGGCAGTTACAATATGAAGAGATGGTTTCTTTACTGGAGATTGCCATCCATCAGTTTGCCAAGCGGCAGATGACGTGGTTTCGTGGCATGGAGGAACGTCGTGGCATTCAGATTCATTGGCTTAGTGTTGAGATGCCGATGGGGGAACGTGTGGAACAAGTGAAAGAATTATGGAAGCAACAAATCGCATAGGTGTAATATATAATCCGCATTCAGGTTTTGACAACTCGCGAAAGCGGTGGACACTGATCCGTAAGTATATGGAGAAGAAAGGAATGCAGTATGATTTCCTGCAGTCTGAAACTCCAGATTCTGTGGAGCGGTTGGCGAAGATGATGTGTGAAAACGGGTATCATGTCATCGTGGTCGTGGGGGGGGATGGCTCTCTCAATCGGGCTGTCAATGCTGTCATGCAGTGCCGTGAGTCTTTGCCTGACGATTTTGCTCTTGCGAACATTCCCAATGGAATTGCCAACGATTTTTCTCGTTTTTGGGGAGTGTCGGTGGATGATTATAAACTGGCAGTCGATGGCATCATTGCTCATCATGTCAGAAAAATTGATGTGGGATGCTGTACCTATCAGGATGATCATATTCCACAAAGGCGATATTTCTTGAATTGCATCAATATAGGTCTCGGTGCAAGGCTCATTAAGACGACCAATGAGGCTGCTCAGATCATTGGGTCACGTAAACTTTCCATCATTCCTGCCCTGATTAGCCGAATCTTTGAACGAAAGCAGTATAATTTCTCTTTCAAGATTGAGACAGAAACGGTTGTGGATAAATATATGTCAGTGTGCATCGGTAACTGTCATGGATACGGACAGACCCCCAATTCTGTACCATACAATGGTCTGTTAGATCTGTCTTTGATCACTCGTCCTCAATGGTGGCAACTTTTTGAAGGATTTTGGTTGTTGGGTAAGGGACGTTTCCTGAATTATAAAAATGTGCATCCTTATCGTGCCCGCCAAGTCATTGTCAATGATGTGGATAAGGCTTTGGTCTCTCTTGATGGTGTCGTGTTGCAATCCAAGCATCCGGCTCCGATGAAAGTCGGCATTGAAAAAGAAGCGTTGAACTTTATCGTTCCTGTTGTGTCGCAGGAGTAATTTTACCCAATCTTATTGATTCTTTCCAGACATTCTTCATCGATGAGTTTGATTTTCTTGCCATCGATGGCGATGATTTTTTCTTGTGCAAATGCCGACAATGTGCGGATGGCATTCGATGTGGTCATGTTTGACATGTTGGCAAGGTCTTCACGCGAGAGGTAGATGGAAAGCGTGGCTCCGTCTTCCTCTAGTCCATAACTGTCACGAAGAAACAAAAGGGATTCTGCCAAACGGCCTCGGATGTGTTTCTGGGTGAGGTTGACGGTGCGCTGATCAGAATTGCCCACTTCTATCGCTAACTGTCGAATGAAAAAGAGAGCCAGTTGCCGATTCTCCATAATCCATCTCTCCATCATCTCGATAGGAATGAGGCATACGGTGCTGGACTCGAAGGCAGCGGCAGAGGTCACATAGTTTTGGTTTGCAAAATAGGCCCGGTAACCGAAATACTCGACAGGTTTGATGACGCGTACTATCTGTGTCCTTCCTCCGATACCATCTTTATATATTTTCACCTTGCCACTGATAAGGCAATGAAACATTTGAGGCACTTCACCTTCTTGGTAGAGTGTTTCATTTTTTTTGAAGTGTTGTATGGACATGCCATCTTTCAACTCCTCTTGCTCTTGGGGTGAAAGCATCTGCATAATATCCTGAAGGCTGCTTTCTACATTTATCATTGCAGCCAAATCCTTTTTTCTCATTACCTTAAAACTTTTTGTAATGCAAAGTTACACACAAGTTGCAAATTAAACAAACCTTTTCTGCGATTTTTCTGCTATTTAGCATGTTTCATGGGTTTTTTCAGTCTTTGTGCAATTTTTTTTTGAAAAAAATGGGAGAAAGGTTGTGTACGCCAAAAAAAGTCCTTAAATTTGAAAAATGAAATTTATACCGAAATCTAAAAGCAACAATACCTTAAAATACAACTATGAGTTATTTGCATTTTGATAAAGCTCAAATGACCAATCTGCAAGAATCTCTGCCCAAAGAGATCTTGCGGACAAACAGGTCTGGTGCGTATTCATGCTCTACAATCGTGGACTGTAATACGCGTAAGTATCACGGTTTGTTGGTCGTTCCTGTCAAAGAGTTGGATGGTGGAAACCATGTGCTTCTTTCGTCGCTTGACGAGACAGTCATTCAGCATGGTGCACAGTTCAATCTTGGACTTCACAAATACTCGGGCAATGTGTTTAGTCCCAATGGGCATAAATACATCCGTTCATGTGAATGGGAAAAATTGCCAACAACTATCTATCGTGTAGGTGGTGTGATTTTGAAAAAGGAGAAGGTTTTTCAGCATTTTGAAAATCGAATCCTGATTCGTTACACATTGCTTGATGCCCATTCTGCAACAACCCTTCGTTTGCGCCCATTCCTCGCCTTCCGTAGTGTGGAGGATTGTACGCATGAGAATGCTGGTGCCAGCAGAAAGTATGACTTGATAGACAATGGAATCAAGACTCGTATGTATTCCGGCTATCCCGAACTGATGATGCAGCTCAACAAGAAGAACGAGTTTGTTTTTGATCCAGCATGGTATCGCGGTATCGAGTATCAGAAGGAACAAGAGTTAGGTTATGAGTACAGAGAAGATTTGTATGTGCCGGGCTACTTTGAGTTTGACATCAAGAAAGGAGAGAGTGTTGTGTTTGCTGCGGGATTGAGTGAGTTGAAAACCAACCAGATGAAGAAAATATTTGACCATGAATATGACGTTCATGTACCACGCACCAACTTCCAATCGTGTCTGGTCAATGCAGCCCACCAGTTCCATTACGAGCGTGATGGCGAGACTTATATTATTGCAGGTTATCCTTGGTTCAAATGCCGTGCGCGTGACATGTTTGTTTCCCTTCCTGGTCTTACATTGGCGATTGACGAAGTTGAATACTATGAGAAGGCTATGAAGACAGCCGTGAAGGCTTTAAATGACTTTATGGATGGGACGGACACGAACATCATGATGTGTGAGATGGAGAAACCCGATGTCCTTTTGTGGGCAGTGTGGTGCATCCAGCAATACTCTCGATTGGTCAGCACTGAGGCAGCGATGGAGAAATACGGGAAACTTGTCGGTAAAATCATTGATTTCATCCGTCAAGGCAAGCATCCCAATCTTTTGCTGCATGACAATGGACTCCTCTTCACCAATGGACGTGACCATGCAGTCACATGGATGAATTCTGAAGTGAATGGTGTGCCTGTGGTGCCTCGTTCTGGCTATGTGGTGGAAATCAATGCTCTTTGGTACGATGCCTTGCTGTTCTATGCCGAGATGCTGATGGCAAAAGGACGTCACGCTGAGGCTGGTGATTATACTCGATTGGCAGAACTGACCGGTAAGTCTTTCAAAGAAACATTCTTGAACGAGCATGGTTATCTGCTTGACTATGTGGATGAAGGTTACATCTCCTGGGAAGTCCGTCCCAATATGCTTATTGCCTCATCTCTCGAATACAGCCCGTTGACTACACCCGAACGCAAGAAGATATTTGACATTTGTACCAAGGAATTGCTCACCCCGAAAGGCATGCGTTCCCTCTCGCCGAAGTCTGGCGCATACAACCCCGTCTATGTGGGAGGTCAGGCACAGCGTGATGCCGCTTACCATCAGGGTACCGTGTGGCCTTGGTTGTCTGGTTTCTACCTCGAGACTTGCCTCAAAATTTACAAGCGAAGCGGACTCTCATGGGTTGACCGTTGTTTCTTGGGTTTCGAAGAAGAGATGAACTACCATTGTATTGGCACGCTGCCAGAACTCTTCGATGGCAACCCTCCTTTCAGTGGCCGAGGCGCTCTTTCTTTTGCCATGAATGTGGCTGCTGTGTTGCGTGTGAATAAGGTTCTTTCTAAATTCTATAATTATTAACGGAGGACAGAGGTATGAAAGTTTTAATGTTTGGTTGGGAATTCCCTCCTAAGATTTATGGTGGACTTGCAGTTGCTTCCTATGGCATCACCAAGGGAATGATTGAAGGTCAGCCCGATGCGGAAATTACCTTTTGCCTTCCCAAGCCTTGTGGGGAGGAGGAGAAGTTCCTTCGTATCATTGGCATGAACCAAGTGCCCATTGTGTATCGTGGGCATGACTATGATTATGTGAAGAGTCATATTCCCGACTATATGACTCCCGAGGAATATTACAAATTCCGTGACCATATTTATGCTGATTTTTCCTACATGAATGTCAACGATATGGGGTGCATGGAGTTTGCGGGCGGATATCCAGGCAATCTTCACGATGAGATCAACAACTTCTCCATTATTGCAGGAGTCGTTGCTCGTTCTGAACAGTTCGATATCATCCATGCTCATGACTGGCTCACCTATCCAGCAGGTGTTCATGCTAAAATGGTCAGTGGTAAGCCACTCTGCATTCACGTACATGCGACCGATTTCGACCGTTCCCGTGGTAAGGTGAATCCTACGGTTTATTCTATAGAGAAGAATGGCATGGATCATGCAGACTGCATCATGTGTGTGTCAGAATTGACCCGTCAGACTGTCATCCGTGAGTATCATCAAGACCCACGTAAGTGCTTTGCCGTGCATAATGCAGTCTATCCACTTCCACAAGAGTATTTGGACATTCCTCGTGTTGATCATGGTAAAGAGAAGGTGGTTACCTTCCTTGGCCGTATCACCATGCAGAAGGGTCCCGAATACTTTATCGAAGCAGCAGACCTCGTCTGCAAGCGTTCCAAGAACATTCGTTTCTGCTTTGCAGGTTCGGGTGACAAATATTGGGAAATGGTGGATCTTGCGGCAGCCAAAGGCATTGCTGACCGTGTTCATTTCCCCGGTTTCCTGCGTGGAAAGCAAGTGTATGAATGTTACAAGGCAAGCGATGTGTTTGTCATGCCATCCGTGTCAGAGCCCTTTGGCATTGCGCCATTGGAGGCGATGCAGTGTGGCACTCCATCCATCATTTCCAAACAGTCAGGTTGTGGCGAGATACTCGACAAAGTCATCAAGGTGGATTATTGGGACATCAATGCCATGGCTGATGCCATCTATTCTCTCTGCACTAACGAGGGACTGCACAAATATCTGCAAGAAGAAGGCTTAAAGGAAGTGGCAGAGATCACATGGGTGAAAGTCGGTCACCGCATCCGCAAACTCTATGACGAGTGCATTTACAACGGAGGATTTATTCACTAAAAACAATGAACTAAACGAATTAATAGAATATGAAAAGGATTTGTCTTTATTTTGAGATACATCAGATTATTCATCTCAAGCGTTACCGTTTCTTCGACATCGGTCGTGATCATTATTACTATGATGATTACGAGAATGAGCGTTCCATCAACGACATCGCAGAGCGCAGTTATGTGCCAGCTTTGCAGACACTTATTCAGATGTGTAGAGACCATCCAGAGTTCAAGGTTGCCTTTTCTCTTTCTGGCGTGGGTCTTGAGCAGTTGGAATTCCATGCTCCGCAGGTGATTGACTTGTTGCGTGAAATCAACTCCACGGGGCAGGTCGAGTTCTTGTGCGAGCCTTATAGCCACGGTCTTTCCTCACTTGCCAATGAGGAGAGTTTTGTAGCTGAGGTGAAACGTATGAGCGACCGCGTCAAGGAACTTTTTGGCAAGCGTCCTAAAGTGTTCCGCAACTCCTCTCTTATCTACAACGACGAGATTGGTGCACAGGTGGCAGCAATGGGCTTCAAGGGAATTCTGACTGAAGGTGCCAAGCAGGTGCTTGGTTGGAAGTCCCCACATTATTTGTATCATTGTGCAAGCGACCCACGCTTGAAGTTGTTGATGCGCGACATCAACTTGTCAGAGGACATCACCGAACGCTTCACTTCTCATCCGCTCATGGCTGACCAGTGGCTCGATTGGATTGCTTCCACCCCGGAAGGTGAAAACATCATCAATATATTTGGTGAACTTGTCACCTTCGGCATTTTCCATCCGCTTCAGAGTGGCATTCTCGAATTCCTCAAAGCCATCCCAGTCTTGGCAAAGGAGCGCGGCATTGGTTTCGCCCTGCCGTCAGAACTTTGTGCCGAAAAGAGCGTGGGAGCTATCGAGGTTCCTTATAACATCTCGTGGGTTGACGAGGAACGCGACACTTCTTGTTGGCTCGGCAACGTCATGCAGCGTGAAGCTTTCAACAAACTCTACAGTGTGGCAGACCGTGTGCGTGTATGTGGCGACCGTCGCATTCAGATGGACTGGGATTCCTTGCAGGCATCCAACAACTTCCGTTTCATGACCACAAAACCTGGCTATCAGTATCGTGGCATTTACGATAGTCCATACGATGCTTTCACCAACTATATGAATATTCTTGGTGATTTCATTTCTCGTGTTAACAACCTTTACGGAGGCGCTGATAATGAAGAAATTGATGGACTCATTACCATGATTAAAAATCAGGATGATGAACTGGCTGCCAAGGATAAGGAAATCGAGCGCCTACGCAAAAAACTGGAGAAATTCAATCCCACGGAAGTGGAAGAGAAGAAGCCTGTGAAGAAAGCTGTCCCCAAGAAGCCTGCCGCTGCCAAGAAAGCAGCCGAAAAGGCCAAACCTGCGGCAGGGGCAGCAGCTAAGAAAGTTACAGCTCCCAAGGCTGCTCCCAAGAAAAAGTAGAGATAGTCTTGTGGCGATGTAACATGAGCATCTGCAACATATCAGAGGCACATCTGGCGACGGATGTGCCTTTTTTGATTTTCATCTGTCATTTTTTGCTTTTTTTCGAAAATTCTGCTAATTCAGCCCTCATATGTCTTGCGAGTGTTCGTTCATGAGTCCTGTGTGCTTATTGTCCATGAAATGCCACCATGCCATCAAGGGGCGATTGGATGATGGTGCCGACACAGAATCCGCAGCGAGTGGCGGCTTCCGTGAGTTCGGGGCGGTAGTAGTGGGCAATGCTCCCGATGAAGTGAACCGTAGAGAGGACTGAAGGATGAACGTCCTGAATTGTGAGTTGGGAAGTAAGCGGGATGATGTTGCGACGGAAGAACTGTTCGAAACAGTCGAGGAGAAACGCATGGATGGCTGGATGCTCTCGATGACGGGCACAGAAGGGGCTGAGGGAGGCCAGATAACGGTTGGGCAGGGGAGTGCGATACACATGTTGGATGATGTTGGCTTGGGTTTCATGTGTCTCGTCGAAGAAGACTTTGCAAATGTCCTCAGGCAGTTGTTGCTTGAGAATGTCGCCCACAAGCCGTTTGCCAATGTAGGCACCGCTGCCTTCATCACCGAGAATGTAACCAAGAGCAGGAATGCCGGGGTGGAGCGTGCGACCGTCATAGTAGCAAGAATTGCTGCCTGTGCCGAGAATGGCAACAATGCCGGGATAGCGTCCACAAAGTCCTCGTGCGGCTCCGAGCATGTCGCTCTCCACACTGATGCGGGCAGTCATGCTGATAACCTGCCGTAAGGCTTGTGCCACGATGGGAGATTTCTCGGGTGTACATCCGGCACCATAGAAATGGATGGCATCAATGTCACGATTCTTGGACAGATAGGTGTGAAGATGAGGCAGCAGTTCGTGTTGGAGAATAGAACCGATTTCCTCCTCATTTTGTTGGAAAGGGTTGATTCCTTGGGTGTATATTACGTGTTGAGGGTCTTCGGTAAGGCACCATGCTGTTTTGGTGGAGCCACTGTCAGCAATGAGGGTCATGGGGTTGTTAGCCATTTTCTATTTACGATTAATGTTCATTTTTTTTCACAAAATTAGGATTTTCTTGCTGATACACGAAGTTTTTATAAGTTTTTTTTACTTTTTCAACTCCTCAATTCTTTATTTTTTCATTTTTTCCATATCTTTGCATTTCTTTTAGAGATTTTAAGGTGGAAAATTAAACTGCTTGACCATTATGAGTACGAACATTAACCTTAACAACAACCTTGTCATTATGGCAGGAGGTGTGGGTAGCCGTTTCTGGCCTATGAGCACAACGGAATACCCTAAACAGTTTATTGATGTTTTTGGGACAGGGCGCACATTTATCCAGATGACTTATGACCGCTTCAAAGGCATGGTCGCCCCCGAAAATGTGTGGGTGGTCACGTCGCAGAGGTATGCGGATATTGTTGCTGAGCAACTTCCCGATATTCCCCAGAGAAATATTCTTTTGGAGCCATGCCGTCGCAATACGGCTCCTTGCATCGCTTATGTGAGTTGGCGCATCAAAGCGCAGAATCCGAAAGCTAATCTGGTCATCACGCCTGCAGACCATCTGGTGACGGACGTGGTGGAATTTCAGCGGGTTATCAGTTCTGCTTTGAACTTCACGGCAGAAACCGATGCCATTGTGACGTTGGGTATGGAACCAACTCGCCCTGAAACGGGGTATGGCTATATTCAAGCAGACTTACAAGTGCCTTCGTTGAGAAATAAAGAAATTTTCCGTGTGGATTCGTTCAAGGAGAAACCCGACTACAAGACAGCGGTGCAGTATCTGAAGAAGCGTGACTTTTTCTGGAATTCAGGAATCTTTGTCTGGAACGTGAGCACGATTGTCAACTCGTTGCGCATCTACGAGCCAGAGATTTCGAAAATCTTTGAGGATCTGCTGCCTTATTATGGGACGGAGAAGGAGCAGGCGATGATTGATGAGCAGTTCCCGAAATGCCAAAGTATCTCCATTGATTATGCGGTAATGGAACGTGCGGATGAAATTTTTGTGTTCCCTGCAGACTTCGGTTGGAGCGATGTGGGCACATGGGGTTCACTGCACACATTGGCGCCTGTGGACAAAGATGGCAACAATGTGGTGGGAGAAAATGTGAAGTTGTATGAAACTCGCAACTGTGTGGTGCATGCAACAGAAGAGAAACGCGTGGTCGTTCAGGGTCTGGACGGCTATATTGTGGCAGAGAAGAATAACACGTTGCTAATTTGTAAATTGGAAGAAGAACAACGCATCAAAGAGTTCTCTGCAGGATGAAAGGTCTGACATGAAGGGATTGTTGAGAAGGTTCATGCAAGGGGTGTTTATATCAGTTTCTTTTGTGCCAGTGAGCGCAGAAGAAACTGATGTTGTTAAGGTCGATACCGTACCGAGATTCATCTATTCAATAGGTGGTGGTGCGGGTATGAACCATCTGTTCAACATTGAGATGCGTGGTGAGAAGTTGGTCAAACGAGGATGGGGAGGTGCCTATGAACTTTTCATGACTTCTCAGGCAAATCCTTTAGATACGACCGTCAGCGTGTATGACCGTGTCTTCGGCTTCCCAACATTGGAAGCGGGCGTACAACTACTGGATTATAGTCACACGCGGCTCCATACGGGAGACACCCCCTATCAGTCATCATTGGGCTATGTTTGGGCAGCCTACATCGGATTCCGGCGTGACATCTACCGCAATAAGAGATGGTCGTTTGGCTATGGATTGGAGAACGGCTTGTGTTTGAGTTCACGTCCCTATGAGGCTGCTGACAATGTGGACAATGACATGATTGGACAGCATCTGTCCATGTTCTTCGGATGTAATGTCTTTGCAGGTTATCGTCCCATGCCTGCCATGGAATTGAGTGTCGGATTTGAATATAAACATGTGTCGAATGGAGCGACAGACCGTCCTAACAAAGGCTCAAACTCTTATGGACTGACCGTACGTGGACGTTATGACCTCAATCGCCCGCAGTCCGATAAGGGATTGACTTTTGAACAGCGTTTGGGACGCTTGCAGGCTTTCCGTAGGACACCATTTGATTCATTCATGTATTTGGATGTGAATGCCACAGTAGGATTCCGCACCATGTATGAAGAATGGCTCTTGCGACGCAACTATCTGTCTGAAGACGATGAGCGTTATCACGATGGAAAGATTGCGCTCCATACCGTTTGGAGCACGGCACTTGTCCCGATGTTCCGCTACAATCAGGTGCATGCCTCAGGTGTTGGACTGGAATATTCGTTTGGAGGTTATGTGTCCCGTTCCCCAAAAATCGAACGGGAGATGGGGCTGACTGGACATTATAGGCATAGCAAGCACGTATTGGGCATTGCTGCACATCATGAGGTGTATTACAAGCAGTTGTCGCTCGCCATGTCGGTGGGGACCTATCTGTTCCGCCAACATGGATGGATTCAGAAAAAATATGAACCACCCATTTATGAAACGGTGGGCATTCGCTACTATCCCAAATTCTTCAAGCCCTTTTATATCGGCTATAATCTGAAAGCAAATGGTGGCAAGGCATACGCGATGGAGTTGAAAGTGGGGCTTCATGCTGGGCATTGGCGGTTGAGGCGAAAGGCAAAATAAGGGCAGTTCCTTTTTTGTGAATCACCCATGAATACAATAAAAGAGCACGGATTTCTCCGTGCTCTTTTGTCTTGATTTTTTACATCAAAAGGATTAAGCCTCTGCTGGTGCTTCTGTAGCCTCTGTACCTTCTGCAGGTGCTTCAGCAGGAGCCTCTTCTGCAGCCTGAGCGGCGAGAGCGGCAGCCTTCTTCTCGGCAATTTTAGCAGCGAGTGCTTCATTCGCCTTCTTTTCAGCGTCCAGACGTGCCTTCTTCTCAGCAGCCTTGTCGGCAGCCTCTTTGTCAGCCACTTTCTGTGCTTTGACTTCCTTCTCCTTCTTCCATGCCTCAAACTTAGTCTCGGCAGCAGCCTCATCAAATGCGCCCTTCTTCACACCACCGAGAAGGTGCTTCTTCATGTAAACACCTTCTTTAGAGAGGATGTTGCGAACGGTGTCAGTAGGCTGAGCACCAACGAGCACCCAGTAGAGTGCACGTTCAAAGTTCAAATCGATAGTTGCAGGATTGGTGTTAGGGTTGTAAGTACCAATCTTCTCGATGAAGCGACCATCACGTGGTGCCTGTGCATTAGCAATCACGATGCTGTAGAAAGCGTAGTTCTTGCGACCGTGACGCTGCAAACGAATTCTTGTTGCCATTTTGCAATAAAAATGTTTAATAATTAATGATTATGTCGCCAACTCGTGACGACGTGAACTCTGTCATCAACTCGTAATGACGCTGCAAAGTTACGGCTTTTTCTTTCAATTTCTGCTAAAAAAGGAAAACTTTTTACTTCTGGAGTGTTTTTTTCTGCTTTTTCTTTGAGCAGAAAGATTTAATTTAGTACTTTTGTCGTGTTAAATTGTAATCTGTACTTTGCAAATTGTTACTATAAATTGACATGTAGGTGTCAAAATTATAGGACAGCAATTAAAATGAGAGAAAGACGAAACCAAACAATAGCGCATCAAGGAGTGATTGAATCGGTGGAAGGTCATCATGTGAGGGTAAACATCCTACAGGTGGCGGCATGCAGTGCGTGCAAGGCACGTTCCCTGTGTTCGTCCAGCGAGAGCAAGGAGAAGATTATTGATGTGTATGAAGAGGGGGCGGCAATGAAGTACAAGTGTGGTGAAGAGGTAACAGTGTGTGGTGCGTTGAGCATGGGTAAGCAGGCGGTGCGTTTGGCGTTTGGTGTGCCGGTGCTGGTGATTGTGGTGTGGATGTTGGTGGCGATGGTGTGGTTACAGTTGGGAGAACTCCTTTCTGTGGGCATTCTTGCAGTCCTTCTTTCCCTCTATTTCTACATATTATATATGAATAGGGACCGAATGGCAAGACGTTTTGCCTTCTGGATAGAAAAACAATAAAAGTAAACTAAATAATATTTTATGGATTTTCAAGTAATTCTAATTGCGGTGGCTGCTTTGGCAATCTTAGGCTTCGTGCTTGCATTGTTGCTTTTTTGGGTGTCAAAGCGGTTTGCAGTGAAAGAAGATCCCCGAATCGGTCAAGTGCTTGAAGTGCTGCCTGGAGCCAACTGTGGCGGCTGTGGTTTCCCAGGCTGTGGCGGTATGGCTGCGGCTTGTGTGAAGGCTGCCGATGCTGGTTCGCTCGAAGGACTGAACTGTCCTGTGGGCGGTGCTGATTGCATGGCGAAGGTTGCGGGAATCTTGGGAATGGAAGTGGCTGTGGCTGCTCCCAAGTTAGCCGTGGTGCGATGCAACGGAACGTGTGAAGTGCGTCCCCGTGTCACCACCTACGACGGTGTGAAGAGTTGCCGTGTGGCGAACTCCACCTGCATGGGCGAAACACAGTGCTCCTATGGCTGCTTAGGCTGTGGCGACTGTGTGGCAGCCTGCCAGTTCGATGCCATTCACATGAACCCCAAGACGGGTATTCCAGAAGTGGATGCTACCAAGTGTACTGCCTGTGGTGCTTGTGCCAAGGCTTGTCCGCGTGGCATCATGGAGGTGCGCAACGTGAGTGGCGAAAACAAGGATGCTTTCGTTGTAACCTGCATGAACATGGATAAGGGTGCCGATGCCATGAAGATTTGTGGCAGTTCATGTATTGCATGTAAGAAGTGCCAGAATGCTTGTGGCAGCGATGCAGTCCATGTGGGCAACAACGTGGCTTACATCAACCCCGAGGCATGTGTGCTCTGCGGTGCCTGCTTTGAGGCTTGTCCTCGTGGTGCCATCGCTTCCATCAGTGTCAAGGGCATTGAGCGTAAGGTGATTGCCACGATGCCCAAGACGGCTGGTGCAAAGCCTGCGGCTAAACCGGTTGCAGCCAAGGCTGCCGATGCCCCTGCTGCAGTCCCTGCCAAACCGGCCAAAGAGTGGAAGCCCATCGAAATCAAGTATGACGGTGCTCCTCTCATGCCGAGTCAGCAGATTCTCCTTGCAGGTCCCAAGGACATCAGCAACCCTGCTCCTGCAGCCAAAGAAGTTCAATTCGAAGCAAAGCGTACTGACGCTCCACTTCCACCAAGCCAGTTGATTCTGCTTGGCCTTAAATAAAGTAATGTGCCATTTACCATTTTCATTGGGACATAGAGACGCTTACTGGTCGCATGGTAAATGAAAAATGACAAAATTGTACATGGTACATGGTAAATTGTAAATGAAATTATGAAAACATTTAGAATAGGTGGTGTTCATCCGGCAGAGAACAAACTCTCGGCTGCTGAACCAATCAAAGTGGCAGAGTTGCCCAAAGTGGCGGTGTTCCCGATGGGACAGCACATTGGTGCTCCCGCTGTACCTATCGTGCAGAAAGGCGATAAGGTGAAAGTGGGTACGCAGATTGGCAAGCCCATGGAAAAGGCACTCTCCACATCCATCTTCTCCTCGGTCAGTGGCACCGTGCTGAAAGTCGATACGGTGGTAGATGCCAGTGGCTACAAGAAGCCCGCTGTCTATATCACAGTCGAAGGCGACGAGTGGGAAGAGAGCATTGACCGCACAGACAAACTTGTCACCCTGAAAGACAAGCCAGAACTCACTCCCGAAGAGATTATTGAGAAAGTGAAGAATGCTGGCGTCGTCGGCATGGGTGGTGCTTGTTTCCCCACTCATGTGAAGTTGATGCCTCCTCCCCAGTTCAAGCCCCAATGGGTCATCATCAACGCTGTGGAGTGCGAACCATACCTTACTGCCGACCATCGTCTGATGCTTGAAAAGGCAGACGAAGTGCTGGTGGGTGTGGAACTGCTCATGAAGGCAGCCAAGGTGACCAAAGGCTTCATCGGCATCGAGGAGAACAAGCCCGACGCCATCAAACTCCTTTCGGAGAAATGTGCAGCAGGACACCCCAACATCGAGGTGGTTCCGCTCAAGACCAAATATCCTCAGGGTGGTGAGAAGCAACTTATCGATGCCGTGGTGCGTCGTCAGGTTCCTGCTCCTCCTGCATTGCCCGTGTCGGTGGGTGCCATCATCCAGAACGTAGGTACGGCATTCGCTGTCTATGAAGCAGTGATGAAGAACAAGCCACTCTTCGAGCGCATCGTCACAGTGACGGGCAAGCAACTCAAGCAGCCCAGCAACTTCCTCACCCGTATGGGTACACCTATGAGCCAACTTATCGAGGCTTGTGGCGGTCTGCCCGATGGCGAGGCAAAGGTGATTGGCGGTGGTCCGATGATGGGAAAGGCACTCGTGAACACCGATGTGCCTATCTGCAAAGGCTCTTCGGGTGTGCTCATCATGAGCGGCAAGGAAGCGCGTCGTGGCGAGGCTCAGCCCTGCATCCGCTGCGCCAAGTGTGTGAGTGCCTGTCCGATGGGACTTGAACCTTATCTCCTCGCCACTTGCTCTGGCAAGAAGATGTGGGACAAGGTGGAGGCAGAAGATATCACCAGTTGCATCGAGTGCGGCTCGTGTCAGTTCACCTGTCCGTCCAACCGCCCGTTGCTCGACCTCATCCGTGTGGGCAAAACAACAGTAATGACCAATATCCGTGCTCGTCAGATGGCGGCTAAAAAATAATCTCATGTACCATTTGACAATTTACAATGTACAATTTGCCATGCGGTTTGTAGGCTTGATAAGGAATTGTAAATGAAAAGAATAAATTGTAAATTGTAAATGGCAAAATTGTAAATAGAATTATGGCAAATAAATTAGTAGTATCACTTTCACCTCACGTGCATAGCGGTGACTCCGTGCGGGAGAACATGTGCTGGGTTTGTATAGCCCTCGTGCCTGCGCTCACCTTCTCGTTCATCCGTTTCGGTGTAGGTGCAATCATAACCACAGCCATTTCGGTGGCATCGTGTGTGTTCTTCGAGTGGGCTATCAACAAGTTCATGCTGAAGAACCCCAAGACGACCGTGACCGACGGCTCTGCCATCCTCACGGGCATCCTTCTGGCATTCAACATGCCCAGCAACATCCAGCCATGGATTATCGTGGTGGGTGCGCTCTTCGCCATCGGCATCGTCAAGATGACCTTCGGCGGTTTGGGCTGCAATCTCTTTAATCCAGCCTTGGCAGGTCGTGCTTTCCTGCTCATCTCCTTCCCTGTCGATATGACCACATGGCCCACGCCGGGTCAGGGCTTCGGCACTTATCTGGATGCAGAGACAGGCGCAACTCCGCTCTCCATCATGAAGGCTGCCTTCAAGAGTGGCAACCCCGACATGCTGAAAGACCTTCCTTCGTTCCATGATATGCTTTTCGGCAACACGGGTGGCTGTCTTGGTGAGGTGTGTGCCGCCGCACTCATCCTTGGCTTCATCGTCCTGTTAGTGAAGAAGGTCATCACATGGCACATCCCCGTCAGCATCCTTCTGACTGTGGTGGTGTTCTCAGGTCTTCTCAACCTCGCCAATCCAGTCTATGCCAATCCTTTGGCAGAACTGATGAGCGGTGGTCTGTTGCTCGGTGCCATCTTCATGGCAACCGACTACGTCACCTCGCCCATGAGCAAGAGCGGACAACTCGTTTATGGTGTCGCTATCGGTGCTCTCACGGTCATCATCCGTGCCTATGGTGCCTATCCTGAAGGTATGTCGTTCGCCATCCTCATCATGAACGCCTTCGTACCGCTCATCAACAATAAGTTCAAACCCAAGCGTTTTGGCGAAGTGCCAGCAAAGAAATAAAGGAGGGTAGCGTATGAAAAAGTTGAAATCTTCATTAACGAATATGTTGGTGGTGCTCACAGTCATCGCCATCGTGGCTGCAGGCGTGCTCGCGTCTGTCAATGCAGTCACTGCTCCCCAGATAGAAAAAATCAATGCGGAAAACCTCGCTGCAGGCATCAAGGCAGTCATGGGCAGCGAAGACATTCAGGTGTCGGAGCCTTGGGAGGTGGATGCCTTCACTGCTTACGACATCCAAGACAAGCAGGGCAATTTGCTCGGCAAGGCAGTGGTCACCACCGAGAACGGCTTCGGCGGTCCTCTCAAAGTCCTCGTCGGTTTCAACACCGAAGGCGACATTCTGGGTTACACAGTGCTCGAACATCAGGAGACACCTGGACTTGGTGCCAAGGCAGGGGAGTGGTTCCAAGATAAAATTATTGGCATGAATCCCGGCACAAACAACTTCACCGTGAGCAAGGACGGTGGCGAAGTAGATGCTATCACCGCCTCCACCATCACCAGCCGCGCCTTTCTCCGTGCCATTCAGAATGCCTACGACAAAATCATCGCAGGTCAGGATGTCACCTCTGGTGCATCTCAACAGGCATCAGCCGCAGCGATGGGAACCCCTGAAGTGATTGAATAACATTATGTACTATTGGGCAATTTGCAATGTACCATTTGCCATGCGGCGTCCAGACTGGTTGAAAAATTGTAAATTGTAAATGGCAAAATTGTAAATATAATTATGAATAACCTCAAAGTATTGGTGAATGGTATCATCAAGGAGAATCCGACCTTCGTCCTTCTTTTGGGTATGTGTCCAACCCTCGGTACCACCTCATCCGCCATCAACGGCATGTCGATGGGTCTCGCCACCATGTGCGTGCTCATCCTCAGCAACTTCATCATTGCACTCATCAAGAAACTCATCCCCGATGCCGTGCGCATCCCTGCTTATATTGTAGTCATCGCCAGCCTCGTCACGGTGCTCCAGATGGTCATTAAGGCATACGCTCCCGACATCGACAAGAGCCTCGGACTCTTCATCCCCCTCATCGTGGTGAACTGCATCATCCTCGGCCGTGCCGAATCCTTTGCAGCCAAGAACGGTCCCATCGCCTCCATCTTCGACGGCATCGGCATCGGTCTCGGTTTCACCCTTGGACTCACCAGCCTCGGTGCTGTGCGTGAACTCCTCGGCACAGGCTCCATCTTCGGCGTCACCTTGTGGGGCGAAACCTACGGCATGCTCATGTTCGTCCTTGCGCCCGGCGCCTTCCTCGTGCTGGGCTACCTCATCGTATTGTTCAACAAAATCACCAGTAAATAATTAGGAATGAGGAATTAGGAATTGATACCTGCTCAATCGCAAACATTCCATTCCTAATTCCTAATTCCAAATTCCTCATTAATACTAAGAATTATGGATTATGTATTGAATCTCATTCTTATCATCATTGTTGCCATCTTCGTCAACAACGTCGTTTTGGCACAGTTCCTCGGCATCTGTCCTTTCCTTGGAGTGTCGAAGAAAGTGGATACCGCTTCAGGCATGGGCATGGCAGTGACCGCCGTCTTGGTCGTTGCCACTATCGTGACCTACCTCATTCAGGTCTATGTGCTCAACACCTTTGGACTCGAATATCTTCAGACGATTGCATTCATCCTTGTCATTGCAGCCCTGGTGCAGATGATTGAGATGATTCTCAAGAAGACCATGCCCGCCCTCTATCAGGCACTCGGCGTGTTCCTTCCCCTCATCACCACTAACTGTTGCATCCTCGGTGTGGCCATCCTCGTCATTCAGAAGGACTACGACCTGCTCGAAGGCATCATCTATGCTCTCTCCACAGGCATCGGCTTCTTGCTCGCAATGGTGCTCTTTGCCGGACTCCGTGAGCAACTCGACCTCGTCGATGTGCCCAAGCCCTTCCGTGGTGTGCCCATCGCCCTCGTCACCGCCTCCCTCCTTGCCATGGCATTCATGGGCTTCAGTGGAGTGGATGGCGGTTTGAAGATTCTTTTCGGACTACAGTAAACATTGTTTTGAATAAAGAACGGAGGGACTATCCACAAAGATGGCCCCTCCGTTCTTTATAGTTATGCCCATGCCCCTATTTCTGCAATTCCTTGACCCCCAATTATCGTTTTCGTGCGCGAAATATTATGCGCTGGAAGAACGAAATATTTCGCGCTGAGTGCGTGAAATGCCAAGCGCACCGTTCCGACTTAATGCATTGATTTCTTGTAGCAAGCCATCCCCGTTTGTTTCCCCCCCTCGAAGGTTGAGGTATCTCACCCATACACCTGATGGTGTCTCATGCATAGACCTTCCTTGCTTTTTTCAAAAAATGATTAGAAATGTTTGGAAGTGAAGAAATAATGTGTATCTTTGCACTTGAAATTCGACTCATTTAAATTCTAAGACCATGCTTTTCGGACATATACCTACAGAAGTGACATTGTTTTTCATCATCGAAAATCAATTGGACTTCTCAAAAGAAAAACAGCAGCAATTCAGAACCAAATATCTGGAATAGACAATGGCAAAAAGACCCTTAGACACCACATTGCTGGACCGCGCCATTGTGTTTGCGGTTCGCGCCCATGCCGGGACGGAGCGTCGTGGCAAAGGCTTTCCCTACATCGTTCACCCTATGGAAGCCGTGGAGATTGTGGCCACGATGACCAGCGACCAGGAACTGCTGACCGCTGCCGCACTCCACGACACAGTGGAGGACACCGATGTGACCGTGGAGCAGATACGCACCGAATTTGGCGATTACATTGCCTCGCTGGTGGCTTCGGAGAGCGATAGCGTCCTCGACGGTCTATCCGACGAGGACAGTTGGCACATCCGCAAGCAGACCGCCATCGACCGTTTGGCCCGTGCTTCCCATGATGTCAAGACCGTGGCACTTGGCGACAAACTCTCGAACATGCGGGCCATCGCTCGCGACTATGCCCTGCAAGGCGATGCTCTCTGGTCACTCTTCCACGTCAAAGACCGCAAGGAGCACGAGTGGCACTACCGGGGGCTTGCCGCCTCGCTCAGCGAACTCAGCGACACCTTCGCCTATCAGGAGTTCCTGCGGCTCATCAACCAAGTGTTTTATCCTAAATCCTCAGACGTATGAACTATCAACTTGATTTACATGGTGAAAGGTCTGCTCGAACAGGTCCATGCACTGCACTTGTAAATGAAGACTGAACCTACTAAAAAAATAAAATTAGTGAAATTTGTAGTTAAAAAAGAACACGTTGAACATTTGCGAAACTCGAGTAAAAACAATAGTAATATGCACAGAATAGTTATTTTTATTATCATAAGTCTGCTGAGTGTTACCGCATACGCTCAGGACGAGATTGTGTTTACGCCTCAGTGGACGGCGCAGGCGCAGTTTGCAGGCTACTATGTGGCGGAGGCGAAAGGCTTTTACCGTGAGGCGGGGCTGAAGGTACGCATAGAACATCCGTCGGTTACACAACCTGCGATGAGCCGTCTGCGTTCGGGTGAGTGTCAAGCCACGACACTACAACTCTGTCAGGCGTTGGAGGTGGTGGATGGTGGAGTACCCCTGGTCAACATCCTGCAGACATCGATGAACAATGCGATGGTCATTGTCTCAGCGCGAGGCAAAGACCCGTTGACCCAGAAGGGTGCCCGCGTCGGCATCTGGAGTGTAGGGTTTGGTCAGTTGGCCATCTGTATGAGCATCAAGGACCATTTGGACTATGAGTGGGTGCCGCTGGCTCAGGGCGTCAACCTGTTTGTGGTTGGAGCACTCGACGCCACGCTGGCCATGAGTTACAACGAGTACTACCAACTGGTGCAGGCTGGTATGAAAATGAGTGACAAGACGGTTTATCGTTTCTGCAACCACGGCTATAATGTGCAGGAGGACGGGGTTTATATGACCCGTGACTACTACGAGCACCACCGTGACGAGGCCCGCAAGTTTGCTGCTGCCAGCCGCAAGGGGTGGGAGTGGACCGCACAGCATCCTGAGGAGGCGCTTGACATTGTGATGGAGCGGGTGGAGAAAGAGCGTATTGCCACAAACCGCACGATGCAGCGGTTGATGCTAAAGGAGGTGCTGCGCCTACAGGTGGATCGCGAGTCGAAGAGACGCGAGTTCCGTCTGCGTCCGGACATGGTGAGGCAGGCGGCCCGGCTGATGAAGAACAACATGATGCTGGAGCGCGAAGTGACGTACGAGGAGTTGTCGGAATAACGAGAAGCCGACATGGCGATATAATGTGGAAAATGAAAGAAATTGAAAAATGAAGAAACTGATTGCATATTTCCGTCGAAGGCTGTCCGTCAGGCTCAGCCTGTGGGTGGTGCTGTTTGCCGCCGTCATTTTTAATGCGTCGTTGGGCTTCTTTGTCTGGCAGGCACGCGAGGCCGTGCATCAAGAGGCCATCAGCCGAGCCACGCAGATACTTGACAAGACCTCGCTGCGTGTAGAGGGCATCCTGAACCGCGTTGAGGTGGCCACCCAGATGACCGAGTGGCTGGTGCAGCGGCATCCCGACAAGGCTGACTCGATGTTTGTCTATAGCCGTGGCATGCTGCTGAACAATCCCGACTTCTACAACTGCTCCATCGCCTTCGAACCCTACCACTTCAAAGAAAAGGGCCGCTACTTCTCGGCCTACTCCCTGCATGATGGCGACACCATCCGCACCATTCAGGGCGGTAGCGACCACTACCAGTACTTCTACATGGACTGGTATCTGATGACCAAACTGCTTGACCGTCCGTGCTGGACGGAACCCTATATGGACTATGACGCGCCAAGCAACAGTTACGAGATGGTGACCAGTTACTGTCAGACCATCAAGGACAAGGAGGGTGCGATGATTGGTGTCGTGAACACCAGCTTGTCGCTGAACTGGTTGTCGAAGACCATCTCCGAGACCAAGCCCTATCCCAACTCCTACAGCATCATGATTGGTCGTGGTGGCACCTACTTCGTGCATCCCGACACGGCGAAGATAACCCGCCAGACGATCTTTACGCAGACCATCGACCGACCTGACACGGTCCTGACCGCCTTGGGTTATGCCATGCAGCGCGGTGAGGAGGGCATGAAGCGGATGAAGATAGACGGCGTGGATAGCTACGTGTTCTACAAACCCCTCGGACAGACGGGCTGCTCGATGGCCATCGTCTGCCCAGAGAGCGACATCTTCAGTGGCTTCAACCGGCTGCGCCACATCGTGTGGGGCATCATGGCGGTGGGACTGTTGCTGATGCTCTTCTTCTTTATCCGCATCATCACCCGCGAGCTGCGCCCCCTTGGACGGCTGGCCAAGGAGGCTGAGACCATCGCGTCGGGACAGTTCGATGCGCAGATGCCCGACTTCCGCCGCATCGATGAGATAGGGCAGTTAAGCCACTCGTTTGCCGATATGCAGCAGTCGCTCGTCCGTTACATTGAAGAACTGAAGGACACCACCGCCCAGAAGGCATCAATAGAGAGTGAGTTGCACATAGCCCGTGCCATCCAGATGGCCATGTTGCCCAAAACGTTCCCGCCGTTTCCCGACTGCGACGAGGTGAGCATCTACGGACAACTGACGCCCGCCAAGGCTGTGGGCGGTGACCTTTATGACTTCTACATCCGTGACGGCAGACTCTTCTTCTGCATCGGCGACGTGAGCGGCAAGGGTATCCCAGCCTCGCTGGTGATGACTGTCACAAGGGCGCTGTTCCGAACCATTTCGGCCCACGAGGAAAAGCCCGATCGTATCGTCACCCAACTCAGCAACACCATCTCCGAGAACAACGAGCAGGGCATGTTCGTCACGCTGTTTGTCGGCACCATTGACCTCGATACAGGACACATGGCTTATTGCAATGCGGGTCATAACCCGCCGCTGCTCATCTCCAGGGATGAGCGCAGCGTCGGTCTGCTACCAGTGAACAGCAATCTGCCCGCAGGTATCATGCCCGGCTGGGAATTTGTTGGACAGGAGATGAACATTGACGACGGCACCGTCATCTTCCTCTATACCGATGGCTTGAACGAGGCCGAGGACATCACGCACAGACAGTTTGGCGATGAGCGGATGCTGGCTACAGCCCAGGTGACAGTTGACAGCGGAGGACTGACACCGTGCCGAATGGTGGAGCAGATGGTTGATGCTGTCCACACCTTCGTCGGTGATGCCGAGCAGAGCGATGACCTGACGATGATGGCTATACAGTACAACCAGAAGATAGGTGCGGACAGTGAGCGCAGCCACTCCATCACCCTGCCTAACGACATCAATACCATCCCGCAGTTGTCACAGTTTATCGACGAGGTGGCAGAGGATGCCTCGTTGGATGCGTCGCTGTCGATGAGCCTGAATCTGGCCATTGAGGAAGCGGTGGTCAACGTGATGCAATATGCCTATCCAGAAGGTACAAAGGGTACGGTGACCATCGTTTCCACGATAGCTGGTGGTATGCTCTCGTTCTTCATCAGCGACAGCGGTAAGCCTTTCGACCCCACGGCAAAGGTAGAGGTTGATACCACCATGTCGGCAGAAGAACGTCCCATTGGTGGTCTGGGCATCCACTTGATTCGTCAAATTATGGACGATGTCGCATACGAACGGAAAGGCGACAAGAATATCCTGACCCTTAGGAAGCAGTTTAAATAACTCAATTCAAGTTTCGAGAGTTTTATTTCGTTGGAGTTAGAGACCCCTCCAACTCCCCTGTTTCGCAACGAATGGGACGAATAGCACAAGACGTGAAACTCCCTTGACACGGGAATGTCGGAGGAAGTTTTATGCCTGACATCGAAAAAAGAATCAAACAAGAACGAGGAAATCCCCTCGCAGGTGGTTGACGACCATGCCGATGTGATGATCACCGAAATCACCGAGGCTCCGTGGTACGTGCAGAACGATCTGCGCCTTGCTGCCCCACTTATCAGTGTGCCTTTCACCCACGGTGAAACTGGGGCACTGATGCGCAAGGGACAGGATGACCTTCTCGCCCAGGTCAATGCCGTTCTCTCCCAGATGAAGGCAGACGGTTCGCTACGCCGGCTTCATGAGAAATACGGGTTGGTTTATGCCTACGAATGACAGCAATGTTTTGCCCTCATAAGGCAGAAGGATTGATTAGGATAAAATGAAGAGCCTCCCCTCAGCATAGTGCTGGTGGGGAGGTTTTTTCGTTATCGAGCGAGATAGGGAATCGTTCCAGATGACAGATTACGAATTGAACAACTTTGTTTCTTTGTTTCATTTGCCTCTTAGGGCAATGTTTCATCTCAACGAGTTCCTGTGGAACGATTAGATGAATGATGATGTATCGTATGTTTTTTGACGTGTGGATTAAACTTTTGGGCGTTTTTTACATCCAAAATAATGTTATTCTTTTATTATAAACTTTTTTAATCACTCTAACCTAGTAAAAAAAACAAAATTATGAAGAGTTATTTGAAGACATTGGCACTTGGTGCTACACTGATGAGTGCAACAGCATTGATGGCTCAGTCTGGCGGCGGTTTTCCTGGTGGTGGCTTCCCTGGTGGTGGCTTCCCTGGCGGTGGTTTCGGCGGCTTCGGTGGCTTTGGCGGAGACCAGAGTTCTCAGGCTCAGGCAGAGTATTCCGAGAAATTTACGGACATCAACTATGCTGGCGATGACGGACAGGTTTACCACATGCTTGACATCTATCTTCCCAAGGAAGTGAAGGAAAAATATCCTGTGGTGGTACATATCTACGGAAGTGCATGGGGCAGCAACAGTTCTAAGGGTGCTGCTGACATCAACACCATCTGTGCTGCGTTGCTCAAGGCTGGTTACGCTGTGGTGACACCTAACCACCGTTCCATCCGTGATGGCAAATGGCCTGCTCAGGTGAATGACATCAAAGCGGTCATCCGCTTCATCCGTGCCAATGCTACCAAGTACAAATTCGACACTTCTTTCATCGCTACATCTGGATTCTCTTCAGGTGGTCACCTGTCTGCCGTGACAGCGCTCTCAAATGGCGTTAAGGTGGCAAAGCAGGGCGAAGCAGAGTATGACATTGAAGGCAGCGTGGGTCCTTACACGAAGGAGTCAAGTTATGTGAACGCATTCTGCGACTGGTCTGGTCCAACCGAATTGCTCCAGATGGAATGTGGCAATGCGATGATATTTGGTGGCAAGGGCAACACGCCTGAGGAACAACTTATCGGTGCTCCGAAGGAAGGCAACGAGAGCAAGTTCTTGCTGCTGAGTGCATCGGGCTACATTGACAAGGACGATGTGCCAGGATATATCTTCCATGGCGA
This sequence comes from uncultured Prevotellaceae bacterium, assembly GCA_900316975.1. Lineage (GTDB taxonomy): Bacteria > Bacteroidota > Bacteroidia > Bacteroidales > Bacteroidaceae > Minthosoma. The sequence goes on from ONFA01000002.1 coordinate 80,634, forward strand.
TAAGGACAATGTGGTGGCATCTTGTGTGAGCCAGTATCTCTACGACCAACTGCAGAAGGCAGGTGTGGAAAGCTACATCTTGCGTGAGCCCGAAGGAGGTCACGGCATGGGCATGTATTCGGAAGCGAATCTGCAGAAGATGGTGGACTTCCTTAATGGGGTGCGCACTGCCAAGAAAAAGAAATAAATAAAAATCAGTAGAAGAGAAAGGGCGAAGCCCCTCTGCATCGGCAAGGATGCGGAGGGGCTTCGTATGTGGAAGAGGGGGGTGTGTGAGTTTTTTTCTCTTTTCTCTTTTTGCATTTCACTTAAAATCCGTATCTTTGCACTCCAGTTATTAACGAATAAAGAGAAAAAGCAATGGAAATCAATAGTTGGTTTGAATGCAAGGTGAAGATGGATGTGATGCAGGACGACGGCACCACGAAGCCCCAGACGTTTGTGTATCTGGTGGATGCGCTGAACTTCACCGAGGCGGAGTCGAGAATCATTGAGGAGGTGAAGCCTTATGCGCACGGCAATCTGGATGTGACGGACATCAAGCGTGTGAAGTATGCTGAAATCTTCACCAGCGACAGCGATGTGGCTGACAGGTGGTACAAGGTGCGTTGTCTCTTCATCACGATTGATGAGAAGACGCAGACGGAGAAAGAGATTGCCAACAACATGCTGGTGCAGGCTAGCACGTTCCACGAGGCTGTGGAGAATTTTGACAAGGGCATGAAGGGCAGTCTGATGGACTACCGCATTGCTTCCTTGCAGGAAACTAAAATCATGGATGTGTTCCGCTTTGTGGCACGTGACAAGAAAGAGGACGCTAAACCAGAATTTGAGGCATAAATGATTGCAGAGAATTTGCAGCGGGTGAGGGCCACCTTGAAGCAGGGTGTTTGCTTGGTGGCTGTGTCAAAGTTCCATCCTGTGGAGGCTCTTCGGGAGGCTTATGGGGCAGGACAACGCATCTTTGGTGAAAGCCATGTGCAGGAACTGATGGCGAAGGAAGAAGTGCTTCCGAAGGACATTGAATGGCACTTTATCGGACACTTGCAGACGAATAAAGTAAAGTATATTGTGCCATATATAAGTCTCATACATTCAGTTGATTCTGTGAAATTGTTGAAGGAAATCAACAAGCAGGCAGAGAAGGTGGATAGGGTGGTGGATGTGCTGTTGCAACTACATGTGGCAGCCGAGGAGACCAAGTTTGGTTTCACTCCCGGCGAGTTGCTGGAGATGCTTGCGGCAGGAGAATGGAAGACCATGCAGCATGTGCGTGTGGTGGGGCTGATGGCAATGGCGACCAATACTGACGATGAGGGGCAGATAGCCCGTGAGTTTGACACGGTGAACCAGGTCTTTGCCACTGTGAAGGAATGCTTCTTTGCTGACGAACCTGCCTTCAAGGAACGCTCGATGGGCATGAGCGGTGACTATCTTATTGCGCAGGAGCATGGAAGCACGATGGTTCGTATCGGCACCACCATCTTCGGTGAACGCGACTACGGAAAGGGTTGAGGGGTTAGAGTTGAGGGGTTAGAGGGTTGACACGGTGTGCGACTTGCCGCAGGGTAAATGACTAAATTGTAAATGATATTGTGAATCTGAATGACCGACGCCGAGATGTGGCAAGGGAGATCTGCCGCATCTATGATGTGAAACTGAGTGTGGAGGCATTGCATGCCTTCGCCAACATCCTTGTGCCCATGAAAGTGCTGCGTGGTCATAAACTGGTCAGTGAGGGTCAGGTGTGCAACCACATGTTCTATGTGGACAGGGGCATGGTGTTGCAGTACTATACGAAGAACAATGCGACCGTGACCGAACATATCAGTCATGAGGGAGACATGGTGGTTTGCATTGAGAGTTTCTTTTTGCGTGAACCCTCCAAGATCGTAGCGTCGATGATAGAGCCAGGTGTGGTCTATGGCATTCCGCACGAAGAGATGGAAGCCATAGCCAGTCATACGTTTGAACTTTGCCGACTCATCTTCAAGTTCTACCAACGTGCCCTCATCATCTCGCAGCGTAAAGCCGACGTGCTCCGTTTTGAGACTGCCAAGGAACGCTATATTCGTACCCTCCGCGAGAATCCTGAAATCATTCGTCGTGCCCCTCTCCACAATGTCGCCTCCTTCCTTCAGATGACTCCCGAAACCCTCAGCCGAGTGCGAGCGCAGGTGACGGAAGAGGGTATTAAATGAAAAATGAAAGATTGAAGTTGAGGTGTGTTGAAACCAACTTCAATCTTTCATCTTTTTCTTTATGCTTTTGTTTAGTTCACCTGATTGACAGGCTCTCCATCTAAGTAGGCTCTGACATTCTCTGTACAGATATTGATGAGTCGCTGTCTCGCCTCGTGCGTTGCCCAGGCTATGTGCGGGGTGAGGTAACTGTTTTTGGCTGAGAGGAGCGGATTGTCGGATGCGGGTGGCTCGGTGGTGATGACGTCGGCTCCGTAGGCGGCGAGTTGGTCGCTGTTGAGGGCTTCTGCCACGGCTGCATCATCGACGAGGGGACCTCTGCCTGTGTTGATGAGGATGGCGGAGGGCTTCATGGTGGCGAGCCGTTCTGCATTGACAAGATGGAAGGTGTCGTCGGTGAGAGGACAGTGGAGCGAAATGATGTCGCACTGCTCGAAGAGAGTGTCGAGGTCGGCTTTCTTGATGCCATAGGGGAGGTCGTCTTCGTCTTTGGAAGTGTATGCCAAGACTTGAAGCCCAAAGCCTGCGGCGATGCGTGCGGTTGCCATGCCTGTGTTGCCGAGTCCGACGATGCCCATTTTCTTGCCGTTGAGCTCGAAGAGGTTGTGGTCGAGGTAGCAGAAGTCGGGTGAGTTGCTCCATCTGCCAGAGCGGTTTTCGATGGCGTAGTAATCCACATGGCTGACAATGTTGAGCAGGTGGCAGAAGACCATCTGTGCCACGCTCTCGGTGGAGTAGGCAGGGATGTTGGTCACGACGATGTTTTGGCGGCTTGCCACTTCGAGATCCACCACGTTGTAGCCAGTAGCGAGCACACCGATGTATTGCAGGCGGGGCAGCATGTTGAGCACGGAGGCGTCAAGCACCACCTTGTTGGTGAGCACCATTTCGGCTCCTTTACAACGTTCTATCACTTCTTCAGGGGCTGTGCGTTCGTATGCCTCCACTTCAGCCAGTTCTGTCAATCCGTCCCAAGTGAGTTCGCCTTGGTCCACGGTATATGCGTCAAGTATAACTATTTTCATTTCTATGTGTTGTCAGCATTCAATATGCAAAGGTGGTCATTTTTTTTGAGAAATCAGTGCTTTTTATACTTTTTTTGACCGTTTGAGTCGTATCTGAGTCTTCGGAACATGTAGAAAACCCATTCTTGCCATACAAATAATGTCCAGAAAGGGCGTAGCGGCATGTAACCGGGCTTGTGCCAGAGCCTTCGTGGAAGGCTCTTGACGTGGATGCTTTGCCATGCGTGGCGCAGTTTCTGCAGTGCGCTGGCTCGTTGCGGGTGAGTGAACAACTGGCGGTGCTGGCAGTAGAACTGGAAACACCCGATGAGCACGAGCCAGCGTTGCTCTTCGTAACTGTCCACCACACGAGTCTCAATGCCCCATTGCAACAGGCTCTGGTGCAGGCTTTCGTTGGCGGCCAGCCAGTCGAAGCGTCCCATACCGGGCTGGTGGGTGCATGAGTCGTCGTGCTGCACGAAGTAGTATTTGCCCGGACAGCATCTCACTTCGCGCGAATGGAGATAGTGGACCATCGTGGTATTGTCATCGCTGTAGCTGTGACAGGTGTCGTCATAGGGGTACTGCTGGTAGAGCCATGTGCGTGCCACGTACCATCCGTGCACGTCCCATCGCAGGGCTTTCAGAAAGGCCTCATAACCTGTCATGCGGTCGAAGGGGCGGGTGCGGTAGCCGTGGGTGTGTCCGTCGGGATAGGTGTAGCGCACGTCGAGCAGCACGCAGTCGGTCTCGTCGTGCTGTCTGAAGGTCTCCACCGCCGCCTGAAGCGCATCGGGGGCAAGATAATCGTCGCTGTCGAGGAAGGCGGTGAAGGGAGCCTTGATAAGCGGTATCCCTTGATTGCGGGCGTATGCTTGTCCGTGGTTTTCAGTCAGTTCCACCACGTCGATACAGGTTGGGTGTTGTTGCTGGTAGTGCCGCAGGATTTGTGGCGAGGTGTCGGTGGACGCATCGTCTATGCAGATAATCTGCACGGGAGTAAGTGTCTGATTAAGCAGAGAATCGAGACATCTTGGAAGGGTGGCGGCGGCGTTATAGACTGCCACGAGAACGCTGACTTCTGGCATGTGTTTTCTGTTGGATGAGGTTTCGTATGTTGATGCGCTGGTCTATCTGCTGGTAGGCGTAGGCGCAAGTGGCGAGGCTGATGAGGGCCATGAGTGTGTAGGCCACAGGGAGGGAGGGTACGAAGGAGGCGGCGAAGCATCCCAGGAGGGCGGCGGTCAAGAAGCCGGCCAGCCGGTAGTAGCTCGATGTGTACCCGATGCCGTAGCGCCAACGGTTGAAGAGGATGCTGACGGCTATCTCGATGGGCACACCTATCAGGAAGCCGATGGCGATGCCGTCGATGCCGCCGAGCGTATAGCCCACGATGGTGAGTGTGACGGTCTTGATGTTCGTCCACACACACTCAATCAGGAAGAAGTAGGTGTGGTCACCCTTGGCGATGCAAATGTAGTCGAGCGGATAGCAGATGGCGCGCGAGAGAAGGCTCACGCTCATGGCGCGCAGCAGGAATGTGATGGGGGTGAACTCGCTGGTGAGCAATACCCTGACGGCTATGGGGGCGAGCGTGATAAGGACGAGCGATACGGGCACGATGAGCAGTAGCACGATTTCGCCCTGCTGTCCAATGAGGAGGGTGGCCTGGTGGCGTTGGTGGATGAGGGATGAGAGATGGGGGAAGAAGTCTGTGCCCATTGCTGTGAACACCAGGGTGGCACATTGCACGGTGATGATGCTGGCTGCCTGATAGAGTCCGAGGTCGGATTCGGTGCCGTAATGGGCAATGAAGGTGTTGACGGCATAGATGGCCAGCGAACCGATGACACCGCCCACCATGATGGTGAAGCCGAGGGTGAGCATGTCACGGCCAAGGGAGAGGGTGGTGCGCCATGATTGTGGCACGGGCACGAGGTGGATCCGCCATGTGAAATGGCGCGCGGTCACCCATGAGATGAGTCCTAATGCCATCATGGCAGGTGCGATGCCTTCTATGCCCCACATCCAATAGAGGGGTACGGAGATGAAGAGACCGCTGAGTGGAGAGACGAAGTTGCAGATGGCCAGGGCTTTGAGCGCTCTCATGCCTTGCAAAATGGCTGTCTCGCCGCTGGACAGCATGAGGAAGAATACAGCTATGCCGAGCATGACGAACCAGGGCCAATGGCTGGGGGTCTGGAAGGTGAGCATGCTGAGCCACACGGAGCAGCCCGCTGTGGCGGACATGGCGATGAGGGCGAGCAGCAGCATGAGTCGGCGCAGGCTTTTCATAAGGGCTGACCGCTCTTGCTCGTTGGTGGTGGCCGAAATGGATTTCACGGCCGATGTGGTCAGACCGAAAGAGAAAAACTGCTGGATGGGGGAGAGGGTGGAGGAGAGGTGGGAAGATATGCCCATACCCATTGCGCCAAGGATGGCAGCCACCAGCTTTCCCTTGACGAGGTTGATGCCCGTCGTGAACACTTGGGTGCCGCCGAAAAGGGCGGTACCTTTCATAATGTTCCTGAATGAAGACTGTGTGTTGGGGTCTGGCATATCGGTGTGCTGGGCGTGTGGCAGGTGAGGGTTAGTGTTGTTTGAGGTGGTTTTCTAAGGTGTGGAATGGATGACCGTACACCCGTGAGGCTGCATACGGAAAGCCTGATGCGCGCATCCAGCGGCCTTGAAGGCGATAGATGCTGGTGGCATGGGCAATCATATAGAAGTCGAGGAAGGTCTTCTCGTAGGTGCCATAAAGTCCATCGACAGTGCTTTTCGGGCTTTTCGTGTCAAGATGGATGATGGTGCCCGGAAGGATATAGGTGTAGGGCAACCGCTGTGCGCGTTGCAGGAATGTGGTGCTGTCGGAGTTGACAAGCAGGGTGGCTTGTGGGTGAGTCTGGTGGATGCGTTCCAGTTGCTCCATGCAAGCATTGATGAGCAGTTCTCGCTTGTCTTCGGGAAGAATTCCCACATCGACGGTGTCTTCAAAATCGCCAAGCGCTCCGACAAACCGGGCTGATGCGCTCACGTATGTGTTCCCTAATATGGCTAACTCTCGGTCTATCGCATTTTGTAGTCTTGCCGAGGGCTTGAACAGTTCGTGAAAGCCTTGCTGGAAGTCTTCATAATAGGCAAATGTGGCATTCGTATAGACATGCGTCTGCTTATCCCGGCTGGTTTCCAGGTGTCGCTTCATCCATTCTCTCTGCTTCTTGGCCTGCCATCGGCTCTCGCTGCCAACCTCCAGACAAATGGGACATGACGATGGAATGGAGAATGTTGCGTCCGCCTCGTCCATGCGCCAGTCGTAGGTATTGGGCTGCAGAAACAGCTCTATCGGGAAAGGATGGGTGAACAGAATCTTGAACGTCCGGTGGAGCTCCTTGCAGAGGAGGTATGTGGACACCATTCCCCGCAATCTGTCGGCCCATCCGCCGCTCTCTGTCCAGCCGTTGTGCACTGCCACTACCGCTGGGAATGGCGTTCTCTCGCCGTTGCCTCCCTTCGTATAGTGCGGCTGGAGCGTCTTCTTCAGGTTGTCCGACAACTGCTGCGTGAACACATACCAGTTGTAGTATCTGTTCCCCTTCCGCAGTCTGTCCAACTCAATGGCTGCCCGCCGTTGTGCTCTTTTCCAAAAGTTCTTCTCACTCATACTCTATACCTATTATATAATGTAACGTGGAATCTGCTGTTTTATTGTGTGCACGGGGATGTGAAACATAATATGCTCACTTCAGTCCACCATAGAGGTGCGTCTTCTCCCGTGGTCGCTCAAGGGGAAAACGGGGTTATTACCCTTTCCGTTCCTATCGGGTGTTCTGTTTTTGGGAAGACCTGTATTGGCGGTTGTGGGAATGGATGGGACGCTGGCACTGTATGGTTTCCATCCCCTTTTGATGGAATGCAACGAAAAAGGAGACTTCACGATGATGTAAAGTCTCCTTTGTGCTATGTTGAAGTGTGTCTTACTTCTTGTTCTTCATCACAGCCCAGCGGTTCATGAATTTATCGACGCGACCTGCAGTATCGACGAGTTTAGCCTTACCTGTGTAGAATGGGTGAGAAGTTGAAGAAATTTCAATCTTGATGAGTGGATACTCCTGACCTTCGAACATTTCAGTTTCGTTGCTCTTGGCAGTGGAGCGTGACAGGAACATATCGCCGTTTGACATGTCCTTGAAAATGACAGGGCGATAGTTGTCTGGATGAATACCTTTTTTCATTTTAGTTCTTTTGTTTTATACAGTCAATATACTACTGCTGGTGTAACAAATTATATGTTCTCGATTGCTTTCTGTCTGGAAAAGCGCTGCAAAGGTACGATTTTTTATCAAACGGACAAAACAAAACAGGGGATTTTTTATCTTTATCCACGAAAATGCACCCTGTAAAGCAAAAAATCTCTCATCTCTAAACTCTCATCTCTAAACTTTTTTGTACCTTTGCACCGTTTTTAGAGACAATCATCAATTTATTTTTAACTTATAATAAATACAGAAAGTTATGATAAGCTACAAAGAACTTGGTCTCGTGAATACCCGCGAGATGTTCAAGAGAGCAGTTGCTGGCGGTTATGCCATTCCTGCTTTCAATTTCAACACAATGGAGCAGATGCAGGCCATCGTGATGGCTGCAGTGGAGACAAAGTCTCCTGTAATCATGCAGGTGTCGAAAGGTGCCCGCAACTATGCCAACGGCACCATTCTCCGCAACCTCGCCAAGGGTGCTGTGGAGTATGCAAAGGAACTCGGCTGCGAGCATCCTGAAATCGTTCTCCACCTCGACCACGGAGACACTTTCGAACTCTGCAAGGACTGCATCGACAACGGCTTCTCTTCTGTCATGATTGACGGCTCTTCACTCCCCTACGAGGAGAACATCGCCCTCGCCAAGAAGGTGGTTGACTATGCTCACCAGTTCGACGTGACCGTCGAGGCTGAACTGGGTGTGCTCGCTGGTGTGGAAGACGAGGTTCAGTCGGCCGAGTCTCACTACACTAAGCCCGAAGAGGTGATTGACTTCTCTACTCGCACTGGTTGCGACTCTCTCGCCATCTCTATCGGCACTTCTCACGGTGCCCACAAGTTCACTCCAGAGCAGTGTACTCTCGTCAACGGCGTGCTCGTACCTCCACCATTGGCATTCGACATCCTGCACGAAATCGAGAAGAAACTCCCCGGTTTCCCCATCGTGCTCCACGGTTCTTCTTCAGTTCCAATGGAAGAAGTGAACACCATCAACAAGTACGGCGGTCACCTCGAGGCTGCTATCGGCATTCCAGAAGAGCAACTCCGCAAGGCTGCCAAGTCTGCCGTTTGCAAAATCAACATCGACTCAGACTCTCGTCTGGCCATGACGGCTGCCATCCGCAAGCACTTGGCTGAGCATCCTGGTGACTTCGACCCACGTCAGTACCTGAAGCCCGCTCGCGAGAACATGAAGAAGATGTACATCCACAAGATTGTGAATGTGCTCGGTTCTGACGGAAAACTCGCTCAGTTGTAATCAGATGATGATTTAATTCACATAATCAATCGGCGCAACGATAGGCTTCTGCCTATGGTTGCGCCTTTTTCTTTCTCCAATGTCCATGCATCGTTTCTCATTCTTTGTCGTCAGTTTCCTGTTCTCCCTGTCTGCTGTATATGCACAAGAAGAGAGGATTGACACGGCTTTCCTTTCAGAAATGGACTCCATCATTGCCGAATACGAGGAGATGGAGCGCACGAGGAAGGTGGAGCAGGTCATCAAGGTGTATGACGAGAAGCAGTTGGAGCGTGAGATGTCATTCAAGACGGATGGCACCCTGCATTTGGTGCGTGGACTCTTGCTCACGTGGACAGATCATGGCTTCATCACTCACGATGCCCGTTTCAAGGCGAAGGGTGATGCCTGCAACTGGACGGCTTATGCTGTGGGGGGTGCACCGCTGTTGGCGAACTGGGCACTGAAGGCGGCAGGTGTGAAGAGCCGTTCGAAGTTGGAACGTATGCTCACCGCCAATGCGATGGCTCTGGGCATTTCGTTCGGTGCCACCGAACTGCTCAAGCATACGGTTCGTGAGGGACGTCCCGATCAGAGCAACTTGCATTCTTTCCCGTCTGGACACACCAGTTTCGCCTTTGTTTCAGCCACAATCTTGAGCCGTGAATATGGCTATATCTCTCCTTGGATCACGATTGGAGGTTTCACTACGGCAGCTGGCACGCAACTGCTCCGCGTTCATCACAACAAGCATTGGATGAATGACCTCTACATGGGGGCTGGCATCGGTGTGATGAGCACCAATCTTGCCTACTTCCTGACTGACAAGATTTTTGGTGTCGATGGCATCAACAAGCCTGAGTTGCGGAAGCGGGATGTGCAGCGGTTGCTGAAGTTCAACGAAAAGCCTTCAGGTTTCACATTTATCTCGGGTACGGAGATAGGTGACCGAACCATTCATTTTGGGGATGCCCGCATCAAGTCGGGGGCAGCCTTCTCTGCAGGTGCCGATGTGGCATGGTTCATCACGCCGAAGGTGTCGGTAGAACTGATGACCCGTGTGGTCGATGCTCAGGCAAAAGTGTATGACACGAAGAATGTCTTCACGGGTGGACACATCAATCTTTATCATTTCGATGCAAGTGCCAAATTTTCTACTCCTTTCACGTTGAGTCAGCGTCTTGCTACACGGGCTTTTATGGGTGTTCGCATGATGGATGGCGACATCTTCACTGATGGCAAGAAAACTTATACGGTGCCCGATGAGACCCGTTTCGAAATGGGCTGTGGCATCACCTACGAATGTCTCGACACCGACAACTATGCGTGGGGCTTCACCTGCGACTACTACCACACTTTTTCCCGCTACATGAAGAATCGCTACAGCATCTGTTCTTCATGGAAAATTCTCTTCTGACGTGAAGCGACAAAAAAATCATGAACATTCGTGGACATTCATGATTATTATATGTTAAAAAGAAAACACGAATGACCATGAATGTCCACGATGCTCATGAATTTTATTTCAGGTATTTCTTCTTTCCAAATTTGTAGTTGAGGATGCGGTGCCACTCTTCGGGGATGAGGTACTTGCCTTCCACATGGTCGATGCAGAGCAACTGGAACTCTCCGTGGAGGGAACTGAAACGGGCAAGGATGCGGTCGGTGATGCGGATGTGGTGGATTGAGTTTTTGAACTCTTCCACAAGATGGAACGTCTGGTTGGGATGTTTCATCTCTTGTTCGCTCCACATCCTCAAGAATGTGTTCGTTTGGCTCATCAGGCTATCTACTGTCAGCAAATATAGCTTTCCGCTCACCTTTCCCATGTTGGAGAGGTCGGACTTCTTGCCGTATTCGTAGCTGACGGGATATTCGGTGATGCAGGTGGAATCCCTCATTTGCTGGATGAAGTCGTTCACCCATTGGGTGTTGTAGGGGACGGGTATTTTTCCTGTGCCGATGCTGATGATTTGCTGCACGAAGAGTGTGTGTTGTGCCCCTTTTCCATATATCTTGCAGATGATTCTCTCTCGGTCGTAACGACTGTCTGAGGCTGTCAGTTCAATCGTGTCACCTTGTGCCGTGTGCGATTCCACATGCTGGAAGTTGCTGAATGACCCGTTGATGAGTCTGCTGCGGATGCCATCGATGGAGTCTCTGCTGATTTCTTTCTGCCATGTGAAGATTTGGCGGAGCGTGTCGCCACCGATGATTTCGGCTCTGTCATGATACCCTAAATCTTCTATGCCCAGTTGCAGACGAGTCTTTTCCAGCAAGGACAAGTAGTGGTAATAGTCTTCAGCCGTTGTTGGATGTTCGGCTTTCAGTCTTTCATACTCAGGCACACGCTCCATCTTGCCGTGGTCATACGTCAACATGGTTTCGTAGTCTTTGGGCAGGGTGAACGTGGAATCGACCTGGTCGATAAACAGGATGGTGTATCGACCGAAGTAATCCTTCTTGCCGTACAGGAGTCCATACGCTCGGGGTGAGTTGTCGTCGCCCCATCTGCTGAGCCTGAGATAAGCGAAAGTTTTGTCTGCGGGGTTGAAGAAATCGTAGTTGAACTCCTTGTCCATGTTGCTGTGCAGATAGCGGAGAATCTCCCTGTTGAGGTCGGCGATGGCAGCATCCGCCTTTCCTGAAGGAATGATGTAGAGTGTGCCGCTGCATCCACCTTCCACCACATTCACTCGGTCGCCTCCTTTGAACGACTTGGTGACCATGTCGTTCTTGTCCTGCTCCAGCACATAGGCATGGGTGGCATTGTCAGACAATTCGTCCTTTTGGGTGTTGTAGCGGTAGGAAACCCGGTGCTTCTCGCCACCAGCCGCCTCTGTCATTTGGGCAATGAAGGGGATGAGAGGGCGGTAGTCAAGCACTTGCCCGTTGCTTTTCTGTTCTATATTTTTAGTGTATTCTACGGAAAGGTTGCATTGGTCTCTGTCTGGGCGATAATGAAAGGTGGCACTTTCCAAGGCATGGTTATGATAACTGTCGTAAGTGTAGAGAGGTTTTTCGCCGGAATATCTCTCCAGCGCCAGAGCATAATGGATTTCGTCTTCTGTGCCTTTGGGTGTCTGCTGGTGGTGGCAGGCAACGGCATGGCTGGAGGCATCGAGGAAGTGCTGCATCACGGTGTCCTTCAGCAGTTGCAGTTGGTAGCGGACGATGGGGCGGTCTTTTCTGATATCGTAGCCTTTCTTCCAACTTCGTTCCTCATAGATTCTTTCGTTTGTGCGTCCGAGTGAATAGCCGATTTCCTCGGGATGGTGCTGCTCCAGATAGTCCATCAGTTGCTGGATGCTTTGTTCGTTTTGTGCGTGGATAGCGATGGCTTGTAGCATCATCGCCAGCATGAATATGTGGTGTTTCATTGTTTTTCTGTTGTTTTTAACGTTGATTCTCTATTATTTCAAATGCGGCATCGCACTCTTGTTTCAGTTTCTCGTTCAGTGCGGTGTATTCAGCCAGTGGGTCGGGGCGTGATTCCACTCCGAAGACACTATCCACCGAAAACAAGTCGTTCTGTTCAAGTTCTTCCTCTGTTGAAGAATGGAAAACCTGGGAAGAGGAACGATTAGCAAGAAACGTCTTGGGCATCACCTCCGAAGTGTCTGTTTTCGGAAAGGCTTTTTTCTGTTCCTGCTTCTGTCGATGGATTTGTGCTGTCGGACTTGTCGCGTGGCTGTCCCCTCCACTTCTTGGTGGTGCCAAGATGATGGCGAGGATGGCTGCCACACAGGCGGCTGCCAACCAGGGCCATAAGACGATGCGGCGTTTCTTCGTAGGGTGGCTTGCCATGATGCGGTCAAACTCTTCCACCTTCTCGTCAGACAGAGTGAACTCGCTGTTGAACTGAGTTGAGGCAAGCACCAGTTGGCGGACAATCTCCTCTTCAGCAGAAAGGACTTCGTGGCTCTGTCGGTAGAAGTTGGCAAGAGCAGCCTCCTCTTCCGTCGTTGTGTCGGCATTGAGATAACGCTCGGTGAGTTGTTGGCGCATTGCCTTGTCGTTCAGGTCTTTCATCTTAGTCCTCCTTTCTTGAGCAGTTCCGTCATGGTTCTCCGTGCAGCAGAAATCATGGTCTTGGTGCTTTGTTTGGTCGTTTTGCAAATGGTTGAAATCTCGTCTATGGTCATTCCTTCGCTCCGCATCGTCAGCATTCGTCGTTGAGTGGCGGGCAAGCGGTTGAGTGCCTCTTCAATCTGCTTATGCATGTCGTGGCTGAGAAGGTCTTGGTCAGCCGCTCGGCTGTCAGCCACATCGGCATCGTGCAGGGTATTGGTCGGCACTTGTTGTCGGCGCAGCAGGTCGATGCACACGTTTTTGGCGATGGTGACGACAAGGGCTTCGGGACTGGCATAATCGTCCAGTCGCTCGCACATCTGCCAGAGCCGGAAGAGAGTTTCCTGCACCATGTCCTCAGCCTCCTCGGGCAATTGCCTCACGGTAAGGAAACGCTCACACAGTTCCAGTAGCCTTGGTCGTATGTTGATTGCAATTTGTTCAAAAGTCGTCATCGCCATCTTTTTGCATCTCTATCTGAAAGACGTAAAACTAACACAAAGGTAAACTGAAAAAACGAGAAAAATGCAACGCTCATGCATTTTTCTCGTTTTTAATAGAAAGATGAAAAAGGGTGTTTCAACACCTCTTAACCGACATCGTCGACATCGCTTAACCGACATCGTCGACATCGGCAGACCGACATCGTCGACATCGGTTGAGAGGTGTTGAAAGAAGTTTTTTAGGGTTATGAATAACTGCCCATGAAGAGGAAGAGCATGGACAGCAGCACCAAGAGGAGGTCCACTACCTTCGATTTGAGGTTTTTCTCGTGGAACACCATGGCACCGAAGAGGAAACTGACCAGCACGGAGCCGCGCCGCACCATGGAGACAATGGAAATCATGGCTCCGTCGAGGCCGAGGGCGTAGAAATAGGCGAAGTCGGCAGCAGAGAGGAACACAGAGATGAGGATGATGCACCAGTCCCAACGGAAGGGGGTAGTCTCCTTGCGGAGTGGAAACCACAGGAGGAAGAGCATGGCAAGCATCATGAAGAACTGGTAGAAGGTGTACCACGACTGCACAGCGAGTTTGTCCAGTCCCACACCACCGTTCTCGGGCGATGCCATCAGGAACTTGTCGTAGAGTCCGCTGATGGCGCCCAGCACATTGGCGAGCACCACGAAGACAATCCATTTGTTGTGCTTGAAGTCGATACCTTCCTTCTTGCTGGAGCGCGAGAGCATCCAGAGTCCTATCATGGCAATGATGACACCGACCCATTGCCACACATTCAGCCGTTCGCCAAAGAGCGTGATGCCGCCGACGAGCACCCAGATGGGGCGAGTGGCATTGATGGGGCCAACGATGGTAATGGGCAGATGTTTCAACCCGAAGTAGGCGAAGAGCCAACTGCTGAGCACGATGAGCGACTTGAGTAGGATGTATTTGTGTTCTGCCCACCCGTACTGATGAGTGTAGAAGAGGCTGTCTTCGGGGATGTATCCCTTTGCCGAGAGGATGATGAACGGCAGGAAGATGAGCGAGGAGAACAGGGTGTTGAGTGTCAGCACCGGAATGACCGCATTCTCCCTGAGCGACTTCTTCTTGAAGACGTCGTAGAAGCCGAGGAGGGTGGCGGAAAGGAATGCTAATATGAGCCACATAAATGGAATTGCTTTTTACAAGTTATTATTCATGAACATTCGTGGGCATTACATGGGCATTCGTGTAAAAAACAGGAACTATTTTTCTTTTTAACATATAATGTCCATGTAATGCCCACGAATGTTCATGAATTTCTATTTGTGTATTTATTCTTCATCTTCATCCCAATCGTTAGGAGTTGAATAGACGATGTTCATGTCTTTGTCGAGGAGAACGCAGTCGTTGGTTTCTTCAATGTAGGCATAGCGTTCGCCTTGTAATCGTTGAGAGCCAAAATTGATGAGTAACCCAATGGGCTTCTTCGTCAAACGCAGATAGTTGAAAAGTTGAGCACGATGGGCTGATATGAGTTTATTGGTTGACTTAAATTCCACAATGACATCATCTACCACCATATCCATTTGGTAGTGCTTTTCCATCAAATGATGTTTGTAGTAACAGGGTAGAGGTTGTTCTGTCTTGTTCTCAACGCCTCGGTCGAGCAGTTCCAAATGCATAGCCTCATTATAAATGGGTTCCAATAGTCCCCAGTTCAACTCGCTATGTACTTTCATTGCCGCTCCAATAATCTGATACACAATATCTTTGTACTCCTTTGGATTCATCTTCATCTAAATTTATGATAAATTCGTGGGCATTATATGGTCATTTATGTTCAATAAAAATATCGTCGGGATACGTCACGTCAGCCAAGAACAGCGCGTTGCCGGGCACGGACATTCCTGCGGAGCAACGGTCTTTCTTCTCGATGATTTCACGGAACTGCTGGATGGTGAGCACGCCACGTCCCACATCGAGGAGGGTGCCGACAATGGCACGTACCATGTTGCGGAGGAAACGGTCGGCGGTGATGGTGAACTGCCACTTGAGAGGGGAAACCTGTTCCCATTCGGCGTATGCGACGTTGCAGTTGTTCGTCTTCACGTCCGTGTGGAGTTTGGAGAAAGAGGTGAAGTCTGTATAGTCGAAGAGAGTCTGAGCCGCCTCATTCATCAGGTCGAAGTCGAGGGGTTGCGAGAAGCGGTAGGCGTAGTGCTCAAAGGGTGACTTCTCTGTGGTGATATAATAATGATACGTGCGCGAGGTGGCAGAGAACCGTGCATGAGCATCGGACTTCACAGGCACAATCTTGTGGATGGCGATGTCGGAAGGCAGGAACTTGTTGAGGCGGCCAGCCAACGTGCTGGGTGAATCAAGGGGGGCTTTCGTGTCGAAGTGTGCCACCATCAAACTGGCGTTCACTCCAGCGTCTGTCCGTCCTGCTCCCGTCACTTCGATGGGTTCGCGCAGCAGGGTGGAGAGTGCCTTGCCGAGCACCTCCTGCACACTGATACCGTTGGGCTGAATCTGCCAACCGTGATAGCGTGCACCATCGTAAGAGAGATAGATGAAGTAGCGCATGGCAACTAAGAGTCTGAGTTAGGGTTAAAGTCTGGGTTAAGGTTAAGTTATGGAGTTACTCTGTTGTGGAAGAACGTGCGTCGGAGCGTACTCTCCTTGCGGATGCTGGGCACATGCTGCGAGGCACGGTTGCGGTAGAAGTGCCACAGCATCAGGGCAGAGGTGATGGTGGCTATGCCGTCGGCTGTGGCAATGCTGATCCACACACCGTTGGTGCCCCACAGTTCGGGGAAGATGAGCAGGAAAGGCACGAGGAACACCAGTTGGCGGCTCACCGAGAGGAATATGCTCTTTTTAGCCATGCCGATGCTCTGGAAGAAGTTGCCCACCACAATCTGAAAGCCCACAATGGGCGACATGACCACGATGATTTTCATACCCGACACAGCGAGGTCGGCCAGGGCAGGGTCGTGGGTGAAGAGGGCTACGGGGTAGTGGGGCAGGAACTCGCACAAGATGAAGGAGCAGCACATGACGATGGTGGCGAGGATGATGGCCTTGCGCAGCACCTCATCCACCCGTTGCGGCTGCTGTGCCCCAAAGTTGAAACCGGCGATGGGTTGCATGCCCTGACAGATGCCCATCACCACCATGACGAAGAGGAACGTGATGCCGTTCACGATGCCATAGGCTGCAATGGCCAGGTCGCCCCCGTGCTTGGTCAGTCCCTTGTTGATGAGGATGACCACCAGACAGGCACACAACTGCATACAGAAAGGAGAGAGACCAATGCTGAGAATGTTCTTCACAATGCGCTTCCTGAGTCCGTAGATGCCTGAATGCAAGTGGATTAAGTCTCTCTTGTTGGAAAGCACCACAATGACGTATGCCAAGGCAAACACCTGTGCCAGAATGGTGGCAAAGGCGGCACCTTTGATGCCCATGCCGAAGGTGAAGATGAACAGCGGGTCGAGAATGGCGTTGATGACCACGGTGGCAATCGTGGCACTCATCGCCACATGTGGATGCCCCGTACTGCGCAGCGCACTGTTCAGGCCCAGATAGAGGTGAGTGACCACATTGCCATAGAGGATGATGGTCATGTAGTCGTGGGCATACTGCAAGGTGTTTTCCGATGCGCCGAAGAACAGCAGCAAGGGGTCGATGAACACCAATCCGAGCACTCCCACAATGATGCCGATGATGACATTGAGCGACACCAGATTGCCCAGCACCCTTTCCGCTGTCTTGTAGTCCTTTTGTCCTAATTTGATTGAGATCATGGTCGAACTTCCCACTCCCACCATCGCACCGAAGGCGGCACTCAGGTTCATCACGGGGAAGGTGACAGCCAGACCGCCCAACGACAGCGTGCCCACCTCGGGAATGTGTCCTATAAAGATGCGGTCCACCATGTTGTAGAGCGATGAAGCCGTCATTGCCACCACAGCCGGCACGGCATACTTCATCAGCAGTTCGCCAATGGGTCTCGTTCCCAATTCCTTTGTTCTATTATCCTGTTGCATAGTGTTTGTTTGTGTCCTTTTCTTCTAAAAAACGGTACAAAGTTACGGACTTTTTGCCATCCTACGCCTTCTTTCCCTTCTTTTTTTTCATTTTGTCGAAAACGAATGACTTATATTAAAAAAAGTTGCCACTTCTTGAGAGGTTCTCGAAGTGGCAACTTGGAAGAGGCGCATCATTTTGTATGGTGCTACTGCCTATATCTTTTTTCTATTTGAGTTTGTCCCATTCTGGAGGCTCAACACCCAACAGGTTCTTCACAAAGAAGTCGGCACGTTTGTGCTCTCCAAAGGTTTCGCCCATGGTGTGGTGGGCATTGGGCACCAAGATAAACTCGAAGTCTTTGTTGGCTTTGATGAGGGCGTTGACCACTTGGTAGGAAGAGGAGGGATCGACATTGTCGTCCATTTCGCCCACGAGGAGCATGAGTTTTCCCTTGAGGTTCTTGGCGTTCTCCACGTTGGAGCACTCCACGTAACTGCTATCGACAGGGTAACCCATCCACTGCTCGTTCCACCAGATTTTGTCCATGCGGTTGTCGTGGCATCCACAGGCGGCATAGGCAGCCTTGTAGAAGTCGCCGTGGAAGAGGAGGGCACCGAGGGCTTCCTGTCCGCCAGCCGAACAGCCGTAGATGCCCATGCGCTCGATGTCCATGTAGGGGTATTTCTTGGCAGCGGCCTTGATCCACTCGATGCGGTCGGGGAAGCCGCTGTCTTTCAGGTTCTTGTAGCACACCTGCTCGAAGTCGAGGCTGCGGAAGGAGGTGCTCATGGCGTCGAGTTGCACGACGATGAAGCCGAGTTCTGCCACGTCTTGCAGATAGTAGAGCCATGGGGTGAACTTCTTGGGCACATACTGGTCGCCAGGACCGGAGTAGATGTATTCGATAACGGGATATTTTTTGTTGGGGTCGAAGTTGGAGGGGCGTTGGATGAGTCCCCACATGTCGGTCTTTCCGTCGCGACCGGGAGCCACGAACACTTCGGGTGCTTGCCAGCCTGTAGCCTTCAGCCTGCTGATATCTGCTGTTTCGAGGGTGGAGATGATGTGCCCATCGATGGAGGAGCGCAGCACCGTCACAGGGGCTTGGTCGATGGTTGAATAGGTGTCGATGAAAGATGTCTCACACGAACGGCTGAACGTGGCTTCGTGGTTTCCGCGTTCAGGAGTGAGTTCCACGAAGTTTTTGCCATCGAGACCGATGCGGTAGTAATGAATGTTATAGGGGTCTTCCTCTGGAATCTTACCGTCGAAACTGGACGTGACCTTGCCCATGTTCTTGCAATTGCGTCCGTTGGCGGAGAAGATGATAAAACCCTTTCCCTTCTCGTCGATTTGGGCATCTTGCACCTCGCGCACCCAGTAGTCGCCCTTGGTCAGTTGGGTAAGTTTTCCCTTCTTGCGGTCGTAGAGGTAGAGGTGTGCGTGTCCGTCGCGGTCACTCTTCCAGAGAATATGGTTTTCGTCGAGATCACGACGGTAGTTGCGTGAGTATGCCACATACTTGTCATTCTTCTCTTCAATGAGGGTGCGAACATTACCCTCCAAATCCATCTCCAGCACACGGTAGGTCTTGTGACCGCGCTCGTTGAACTCGAAGGTGAGGGTCTTTCCGTTGTCGTCCCAACTGGGTGCGGTCACCTCATACTGTGATGCGAAGAGGGCTGTAGATTTAGGATAGATAGTCTTCTTGGCTTCCACGTCGACCACTACGGGAATACGGTAATTGAGCGAGTCGCCAGGTTTGGCATATTCAAGTTGTGTGTAGATGGGCTGCACCTGATTGGCAGGGGAGGACTGTGTGTAAGTCACATAGTGCTTGGGGGCAGGCTTGATGAGCACGGTGGCATAGTATTTGCCATCTTTTGACCAACGTCCCCAAGAGGAATAGTAGCAGGTGTCAACGCCATCGGTGGTCACTTGTACGGCGTTTGCAGCGTCATTACCTTTCTGGAGGTATAGGTTGTTTTCCTTATGAATAATGAATGAACCTTTATTTACAGGACTTTCGGCACGTCCGTCTTTCTCGTCACGCACCTCCATCCAATGGTGGTAGCCATCACCACTGGTACCACCCCAGTTGCCCCGACGACGGTTGAGTTCAGGATTGGTGGTCAGTTCTTTCGCGCCAGTCTTTGCGTCGACTTTATACCATACGGTGCTGTCGCCATTGTAGGTGGAGTAGATGAACTGGTCTTTGGGACCATTGAAAGAACGATGCACATTGATACTCCCGTTGGTCATCTTCCATGAGTGGCGAGTACCTGTAGAGAATGCTCTTTTGTAATCGTTGATGGTGCCTTGGGCATGGATGCTCAGAGTGGCAGATGCCAGCAAGGCGAAAGCAATCAGTTTCTTCATGTTGTTGATGGAATAATATAGCTAATTAGTAAATGTTGAAATCGTTGTAGAAATAGTAGTACCACCAATAGGTGTTGCCATAGAGAGGTTTCAGACGTTTTGCCATCTCTTGCTCTTTGATTCCTTGCTGAAGTAGTTGGTTGTAGTCTTGGATGAAACCATTATACTTGTTCGCCACGACGTCGTCAAAGCGGAACTGGTCAAGCGTGATAGGCGATTCTTCTGCATTTCCGAGCAGAATGGCACCTTCTTGATAGAGTAGCGGAATCGGACTGTTGGGGTGATTGTTCACATAATCGTAGAAGTGGACGCAGAAGGCATAATAGTCCTTTGCCCACAGCGACATGCACATTGTGACGTTTTCCAAGAGAGGAGTGGAAGGGTGATTCAAATCTGAAAAATACTCCAACAGGTATTGCTCGCACAGCCCGTCATCACCGTCGAGTATGTTCTTGTTGTCGCTGAGCAGTGGTGACAAGGTCTGATATTCTTTGCTTTGGATGAAATTGGTGCTGTTCATCATCCATGCTTCATGTTCTATTGCCCATTGCCGGTGAAAGGTGCTGCTTTTGAGCAATGAGATGTATTTGGCTGCCACTTCAAACTCCTGATTGAAGATGGCACATCGAGTCATCATCTTAAGGCTTCGGAAACTCAATCCGTATTGTACGGCATTTTCCATTGCCCATCGATAGGAATAATTGATGTGCCCGAACATGTAGTAGATGATGGGGGCACCTAAAAGTGATGTGCGTATCTTCGGCGAGTCACCTGTGTCGGGCTTGATGCCGCAGTTGTTGGTTTCAAACATCCTATCCATCTGCCCCGTGTGCATCAGGGCGATGTTCTTGTAGAGCACCATGAGGTTGGTGGGGGCTTGACCATCTGTGGGCATCTCGTTCAGAACATCCTCAAATCGGAACTCATCGAGGGCACGGTACATGCGCAGTTCGTGGCGGAAATTCTTGTCAGTCAGTGTGGTCAGGATGCCATTCTTGGGCTGATAGTCGAGATGCCAATGCCATGATGTGGGCCATAGCAAATGGCTGATGTAGGGGATGATGGCAAGAGGACCGATGGCGATGAGTCCTTTGAGGTGCCAACTGATGTGGAGATTCCTTGTCAGATAGATGATGCCCCATGTGTACAATAGAACGAAAAGAACCAAGAGGGTGGGGACAAATGGAAACCCTGGTGCCTTGGCATAGTAAATCCAGTAGCCGTAACTGAGCAGGTCGTAGAGCAAGAAGACGGGAATCGCCAATGCCGCAAAGCACCACTTGTCCTTGATGTTGAACATTCGGATGGTGATCCAGTAGATGGCCACCCAGAAGAGGATGAGGATAGTGCTACCCAGCCAGGGGTGGTAAAAGAACTGAGTGAGATAGCGTGCCACCCACACTATCCAACCGCCTTCACCTGTGACCGTTTCCATCATGAACGTGTGGCCATTGATGAAGACGTTGTTATCCTGAATGGTGTATAGATAATCACCATTCATCACCGGCAGCAGGATGTATGCTACGGTGATGAATGCGAACAAGTAGATGTATTTCAGATACTTTTTCATCTATCTGCGTACTTGGCAGGAATAGCGTCCTCTTTGGCTTTTTCTGCAAACTCCTGTGGTGTGATGTTGACAGGCTCAATCATGAATTCTGGACGATTGAATGAACGCAGGTAGAACGTGTAGAAATAGGGGTCTTTCTGAGGAAGCATGAAAGGCTTGTGTGCCTTTCCCTTCTTGTCGAAGTAGGCGATGTATGGACGTGTATAGTTGCCGTCGTCACGTCGTGAATCGACCATAATCCATCTGCCGTTGCTCGACCATGTGGGGTAACTCTCTGAACGCTCACTGTTCAGTGCATCCATCTTCTGCACCTGCTGGGTCTTGAGATTCATCATGTAAATGTCGGCATCGGCATGCCATACGTGGAAGCATCCATATTCAGCCTGCGCGAACAGCAGATATTTCCCATCAGGACTGATGCGGGGCAGGGTGACACTCTGACCGAGCGAGTCGGAGGCATTGTATATCATCTGTACATTGCTGAATTCCTTGGTGTCAGGGTTAAAGTCAGCAGAATAGAGGTTGTACTTCACTTCATCATATCGTTGAATCATCTCAGCCGATTTCTCGATGCTGTCGTTGTAGTATTCGAAATGTGCCGAGCAGAAGTAGAGTTTCTTGCCATCAGGACTCCAAGTGGGGAACACTTCCAATTCGTCGTCCAGTTCGGAGATGATGCTTACCTCGTTCTTATCGACATCATAGAGAATCAGGTCGCTCTCTGTGTCCTGTACTTCAATCTTGTTCAGGTTTTTCGTGTGGAAAGACTGTCCCGTCTTGTTGGTGGAGAAGGCGATGAGGTTTTTCGTCGGATGCCAAGCGGGATAAACACCTGCACTGAGGGTCTCATCGGTCTTGAGGTCCACTTTCTTCAACTCACCGTTCGACACAATCATGGTACCACCATAGCCTTGGCGCATATGGAAGAGCATGTTGTCCGTCTTGAAGTTCTTGTAGGAGTGGCAGTTGATGCACTGGCCCACTTTCTCGGAACTGACAGACATGTTGTTGTAAATTTCTCGCTCATCGAAATTGGTGAGGTTGCGTTGGTTGATGCTCAACTTCTCGTATGCTACATAGGAAGGCTGGATGGCACGGTAGGAAATGTATTCATCGATGGAGTCTTCTGCCACGTAGATGTTGAAGGGCTGGTAAGCCTTCCATTTGTCACCAATCTTGGCAAACACCTCTACCTTGATTTCCTTTCCCTTGGCGGATTTGAGCATATCGGTCCATTCTGTCTCATCAATCAGCACTTTCTGATTATCGCCATAGATGTATGTGCCTCCGGGGGAAGTCAGTCTTGCTATCGTTTCGCTTTCACCCTCTTGAACTGCAAAGTTCATGGGGCAGATGTTGGCGGGAACCATCACTTCCGTGTAGTCGGGATAAATTTTAGGAAGACGTGATTCCATTTGTGCATCGGAAGGCACGTCCAAATGTTTGCATGCCACTAGCAAGGTGGCCATCACTGCAATCGACAAGATATTTTTCAGTTTCATAATCATCAATGATCAATTGTCAATAATCAATTTGGGTAGGAGTGGGCATTTTAATAAGAGTGAACATCTCGGCAGAAGAAATAGAACCAATAGAAAGTGTTGCCGTAGGTGCTCTTCGTCGCCTCTGCCACTTGGTCAGAATTCAGACCCGACTGGAGCAGCGATTGCGACATTTGCTGGAATCCTTGGTAACTTTTTTTCACCTCATCGCTGAAAGGCATGCCCTGGATGTCTGCACTTTCAGGTTCCAGATTGCCATACAGGATGGCAGCCTCCTGATAGTGGGTAGGCATCGGTTCGCCCTGATGCAATTGGGCGTAGAGGAAGAAGCGTGGCCAGAACAACTGAATGTCCTTCTGTATCAAAGCATAGTTCAGTGTCAGTTCCTGCAAGAGTTTGCTGTCCTTGTTCATCGTCTGGCTGAAGTAAGTGAGCAGATACATCTCACACAATCCGTTGTCGCCATCCAATACTGTGCCCATATGGTCGCGCAGTTCACGTACACTGTCAAACTCTGGATACTTCTTGATAAGTTCAGGTTTCTCCACAATGGGCAGCAGGCGTTCAGCCCAATCTCGGTAGTAGATGCTTGTGCGTAAAATGTCTAGATACCGCTTTGCCATCTCCATCTCACCATGCACTAGCGCACATCGTGCCAGAATTTTCAGACGGTCATAGCTGTAACCGAATTCCACACTGTTTTCGATGCCCCAGCGCACGGCAAAATTTGTCTTGCCATGATAATAATAGATGAGTGGAGCTGCTGTTTGCACCATGTGGACGCGCAACGTGTCAAACCCGTTAGTGGGGGGCTCCCCCATATTATTGTACTTGAACATTCTCGTGCCCATCTCTCCCTTGTTCAGCAATGCAATATTTTTCAGCAGCACCATTTCGCGCGAGGCATCACCAGGAATATTGCCCATCTCGTCCAGTACCTTGTCCCAGTCCTGCTCTTCGGCAGCACGATACATTCGCATCTCTGCATGATAGTTGTAGTTCTGGAAATCGCTTTTTTCTGTCCAGAACCACGACAGCACCAACACGGCAATTGTGACAATATAGACAGTCCATGCCATCCTCTTATTGTTCTCCACCTTCTTGGGCAAGAAGGGGAATATGAGTGGCACCGCATACAGTACAATGAATGGAATGGTGGGTGTGAAACTGGTCATGTCGTTATTCTCAAAGAATGCAATGCCGACCGTCCACATATCTTCAAAACGGGTGTTGGCATAAAGGTTGTAGCACATGAATGGTACCAGCCCAATCAATGCCAATGGTGTCAAAGGCAATAAGATTTTGCTTATGGTGGAGTCTGTGGCTTTCATACGTGTGATTGACAACATTGACACATATAAGAATGCCAACAGCGTGTACCATCCGAGAAATGGATAAGTTAGCGACATCAAGATTGTCACTAAAATGCAATCTGATTTCTTTTTGAAGAAAGAGTATAAAAACACCAACAGAACGGATAGGAAATACCCTACCGTTCCGTAGAACCAATAACCTGTTTGCTTTA
Organism: uncultured Prevotellaceae bacterium; assembly: GCA_900316975.1. GTDB lineage: Bacteria > Bacteroidota > Bacteroidia > Bacteroidales > Bacteroidaceae > Minthosoma. Next base: position 104,839 of record ONFA01000002.1, read on the forward strand.
TGTAATAGAGCCAATAGCCTGTGTCGATGGTGCTGACAAGCAGACAAATGGAAGGAATGGCAAGTAGGGCCATCCATGCTGCCTTTACCTTGAATGCCCATTTACTTATCAATATGCTCACCAGCCAAAGGGCAATCATGATGGAAGACCCTAAAGCGGGATGATAAAAAAATTGGGTCAAGAACGATGCCACCCAACTAATGAAACCGCCGGGATGGTGCATACATTCTGAAAGAAAAGAAGAGTTAGACGTGAAGAAACCCTCGCTTTGTGCCATGAAGAGCATGTCGCTGTTGCGTACTATCAGGTGATAAACACCCAATGCCATCACGGTCACCACTGTAACAATGGCGATGCACAGTGATGTACCCTTTGTAATGGTCAATTTTTTCTTCTCTTTCTGGTTTTCTTCTATTGTCTTTTTTGCCAATGGGGGCTTTTTAATCTCCACCGAAACATCTCTTCTATGATTGTTTTTCTTGTTCATGGCTGATTGTTTGTGATTTGAATGCAAAGTTACAAACTTTCTCTGAATCCAACACAAGTTTTTAGAAAAAGATTCAGCCTGATAAAATTTTTCTCCTATGAAACGCTTACAGCATCTGTTCAATATCTTTTCCTACCTTTTCCATGCTGTCGGTGGGTTCATAACGCTTTACCACACGCCCCTGCTGGTCGATGAGGAACTTCGTGAAGTTCCACTTGATGCTAGGCTTCTTGTCGTAGTCAACATCCTGCTTGCGGAGCATCCCGTCAAGCAAGGAACCCAACTTGTCTTTGAGATTGAAGCCGCCAAAGGACTTTTGCGACTTGAGGTAAGTGTATAAGGGTGACTCGTTCTTGCCATTCACGTCAATCTTGTCGAACTGCGGAAACTGAATGTTGAAGTTGGCGGTGCAGAACTGGTGAATCTCGGCAATGCTGCCAGGTGCTTGCTGCCCAAACTGATTGCAGGGAAAGTCGAGAATCTCAAAGCCCTGTGCATGATACTTCTCATAGAGAGCTTCAAGTTCTTTGTATTGGGGCGTAAAACCACACTTGGTGGCAGTGTTGACGATGAGGAGCACCTTGCCTTTGTAGTCGGCAAGTGACACGTCCTTACCTTCATCGTTCTTCACGGTGAAATCGTAGATGCTTTGTGCTTGAATGGGGTGTGCTATCAGCGCGAGGATGGCGAGGATGAGGGTGGGGAGAATCTTTCTCATTTGGCTTTGTTTTTAAGGGTTTCAATCAGTGCGTCCAACTCTGCAGCCAGCGTGAGGTAGTCCTCCGTCTGCAAAGGGCAGGCTGCCAGTTGCTCGCCCATTCCTTTGGGGATGAGGGCGTAGGCCTGCTCCTCCAGTTCTTGTCCTTTGAGGGTTAGACTGACGATTTGCTGACGCTTGTCGTTTTCACCTCGGCGACGCACCACCAGTCCCTGTTTCTCCATGCGTTGAAGCAGGGGAGTGACGGTGTTCGTTTCTAGCGTGAGACGGTGGGCAATGTCGTTCACGGGTTGGTTGTCCCGTTCCCACAGCACCATCAGCACAAGGTACTGTGGATAGGTAATGCCCAACTGATTGAACATCGGCGTGTACGCTTGTGTGATGAGTCGTGCTGCGGTGTAGAGGCGGAAACAAATCTGATTGTCTAATTGTAATTCTTTATGCATAAATAACTCTTTCAGAACGAGTATTCTATTGCCTTTTCTTTAACCTTTAAGAGAAACTATATTCAGAGCATAGCTTCAATGTCTTTTTCGAAATCTTTGGGTTCAGTGGTGGGGGCATAACGTAGGATGGTCTTCCCGTCTTTCGAAATCAAAAACTTGGTGAAGTTCCACAAAATGTCACTGTCTTTCTCTACGCTCTTACTGAGTGTCTTGAGCATGGCGTGAGTGGCTTTGGCTTTCAGGCCGTGAAACTCCTCAGTGGGTGCCTGCGACTTCAGATATTCAAAGATAGGTTCAGCGGCAGGACCGTTCACGTCCGTCTTCTTCATAATTTGGAACGTCACGCCATAGTTCAGTTGGCAGAATTCCTCAATCTGTCCGTCGGTACCTGGGTCTTGCTCCTTAAACTGATTGCAAGGGAAGCCAATCACTACCAATCCCTTGTCTTTATATTTTTGGTTCAACTCCTCCAGTCCTGCAAACTGAGGTGTGAAGCCGCACTTGCTGGCTGTGTTCACAATCAGCAATACCTTACCCTCGAACTGGGCGAAATCCAGTTCCTTACCCTTGCTTGTCAAAGCCTTGAAATCATAAATCTTTGCCATAACGAATCTTAGTTTTTTGTTAGTTAATTCAACTTTCAATTTTTTATGTCGTTTGCGATGCAAAGGTACGGCTTTCTTTTTATATCGCAAGCGATTTATTTACACTTTAACTTTGTTTAACGAATGAACGTTCACGATACATTGTATTCTTTCTGTACGTCAAACCACTTTTGCAAATAGTGGTAAATTTACTTTCGGATGAGTTTGGCGGCAAAGCCACCGCCGCTGGCCATGTGGACGGTGATGGAGTGGTCGGTGCTGACGGGCAGGGTGAAGGTTTGTTGCCACACGTTGTAGTCGGTGGCAGTCTTGTCGGCATTTTCACCATCGAGGAAGGCGGTCATCTCGTAGGTGCCTGGGGGGAGGAAGGAGGCACTGACCTGTACGTCGCGGCTCTGCCAGTTGGTTTCGCCTGCCACATACCAGTCGTTGCCTTGTCGGCGCGCCACGATGATGTATTCGCCCATCTTGCCGCTGAGCACGCGCATCTCGTCATAGACGGTGGGGAGGGAGGCGATGAAGGCGGTGCATTCAGGCTCTCGCTCGTAGGCGGTGGGGGTGTCGGCCAGCATGGTGAGGGGCGACTCATGCACGATGTAGTGGGCGAGTTGGTGGCATCGTGTGCCCATGGTCATGGGGTGGTGGTAGATGGGCTGGAAGTCGGCTTTGCTGGCGTTGCGCATGCCGCCGGGGGTGAAATCGACAGGACCGACCATGCCTCGGATGAAGGGAAAGGTGACATCGTAGAGGGGCATGTCTTTGGAGGGTTCGTCTATGGTCTGGCCATCGCGTTGCACTTTGGCGCGTTCGGTCCACTTGACTTCTTCCATGCCGAAGACGGCTTCGAAGTTGATGACGTTGGGCCAGGTGCGTGTGATGCCTTGGGGGGCGAAGATGCCGTGATAGTCGAGCATGAGATGGCTCTGGGCGCAACGCTGGGCGATGCGGTATATCATCTGGGTGGCTTCTTGGTCGTAGCGGTCGAGGAAATCGACTTTGAATCCTTTGATGCCCATGGCGGCATAGTGGTTGCAGGCTTCGTCGAGTTGCTTGTCCAGCACGTTGAAGACTGTCCAGAGGATGATGCCGACGTTTTTCTGTTGGCCGTAGCGGACGAGTTCGGGCAGGTTGAGGTCGGGGATGACGGTGAGCATGTCGCCGCTCTTGGGGTTGTACCAGCCTTCGTCCAGAATGATGTATTCGAGTCCGTGCTTGGCGGCGAAGTCGATGTAGTGGCGATAGGTCTCTTGGTTGATGCCGGCCTTGAAGCCTACACCGGTGATGCTCCAGTCGTTCCACCAGTCCCAGGCCACTTTGCCGGGACGAATCCAGGAGGTGTCGCCCTTGATGCGCGAGGGGGAGGCCAACTGGTAGGCGAGGGTGTTGGTGGGCATTTCGGCATCGTCGTGGGTGATGGCGAGGATGCGCCACGGGAAGGTGCGGTTGCCTTTGCCTTGGGCGATGTAGTCTTGGGTGGAGGTGACGTATTTCTGCACCCTCCAAGGGTAGTGGTCGAAGGTCTTGGGGCAGGGGGCGAAGGTGGCTGTCAGCGAGGTCTTTTCTCCCTTCACGAACATGCCGGGATAGTTCTCCACGTCGGTCTCCATCAGGGTGACTTTGGCGGTCTTGCAATCGACGGTGGCTGGCAGGAAGGCTTCGAGTGGCTTGCTGTGTGAGAGGGGTGCTACATCGTAGGTGGCTTGAAAGGCCATCGCCTTGGGGTTCTTCTCGTTGGTGGAGTAGGGAAGATAGGCTGTGAAGTCGTCGGCAAAGGTGAAGTTTGCTTTCTCGTCTTTCACCGTCCATTCGCCTTTGGCCGATGTGGTGATAAAGCGGTAGGCCACTCCGCTGTTGTAGGCACGGAACTCTACGTTCACGCCGTTTTTGTTCTTCACCTTCATCTGGTTGTATTCGTCGTCGAACGAGGTGATTTTGTAGTTGGGCGCGTCGAAATGTTCTTTGGCCGACTGGGTGGATGCACTGATGTATTGACTGGCTTTTGTTCCTTCAAGAAGCATGACTGCTTCTCCTTGGAGGAGCGTTTTCCCGTTGTCGATGATATTAAAGACCAGTTCTTTATCTGCATTTATTTCAATCTTTACATGACCGTTGGGCGATGTGAGTGTCTGTCGAACTTGTGCCTGCACGGTGAGTGCCGATGCAGCAAGGCACCATGTGGTGAAAAGGTATTTCATGTTACTTTGTTTAAGTTTCGGAGGTCTTTTCAACAACGAATTTCACGAATGAAATGAATTTTTTTCATGCGGCGAGAAGAAGTATTACACGAAGCACCTTTGGTGCAACGAATGACACGAATGAGACTTCCTCTCGCGGAAGTCTGCCATCCGGTTGGCATTCGTGAAATTCGTTGCCGCTTGCGGCTTCGTGAAATAAATCTCTGTCAGCATGGCCCTGAATATTCGTTTCATTCGTGAAATTCGTTGTTGAAAAAAGACTGTTTGGAACTTCCGAAAGTTGAATTACTTTATATTATATGTATAGATGTGTGGTTCTTCGGGTTTGGTGTTCTCGTCGTAAGGATTGAAGGTGTAGGGTTTGTAGTCGCCAAGAGGATAGCCCGTCACGACGAGATAGACGTCTTTGGTGTCAGCTGGCAGATTCATCTTCAGCACACCTTTGGCACCTGTGGCGATGTCGCCATAGGTGGCATGGGCCTTGTCGTTCACGGCCACGAGTCGGTAGGCGTAGCCGTCGTTCTTGTCGGCACCCGTGAACTTCACCTTCACGGTCGGCTTTCCTTGGGTGTCGAGTTTGACGATGTTGGCACCAAACACCTGCAAGGGCTTCTGGTTCACAAACTCGCCTGCATACTTCTTGTTTGCCTCGTGCTTGCCGGGGAAGTCGAAGGTGAGCAGGCGTGAGTAGCAATCGACGGCTTCTTTGGCAAAGTCCTCGTTGCTGAGGTTGAACATCTTCATGTAGGTGGAGGCGGGGTCGTCGCCACGCTTGCCGGCACGGAAGAGGTCGCCGATGACGGTGAGTCCGTGCTTCATGCTCCAGTATTCGAGCAGATAGGGTGAGTGGTATATGTTTTCGCCATCGAGGAAACGCAGGTTGGCGTGGTCGATGAAGGCTTTCCAGTGGTAGTTCTCGTCGGTGGGCCATTCGGGGTTCACATTCCAGAGCATCCATTGGCTGCACATCTCGAATATGCCGCCACCGCCCCAACTCTCGCCCTGACGGTCGCAGGCTATCATCGACTGGAACGAGTGGCCGAGTTCGTGGGCGATGCAGTTCAACTTCTTGTCTTGCACACGGTTGGGGGCAATCCACAGGGCGCCAATCACTCCGTCGTAGTCGCCACCGTAGGCGGTGCCTTCGAGCGAGTAGTTGAGCATCACCATCATGCGATACTTGTCAGCATTTGAACCGGGTTTGATGAATTTAAGGTCATTCTTGTAATAGTCATAGAAAGTTTGGATGCGTCCTATGAGGTTCATCAAGTCCACCTTCATATTGTGTCCTTCAAGGTCGGGAGCCTTGCTCAAATCGGGACCAAAAGGCTTTTCCCAGAAGACGATCACGTCATCGGTATAAGCGCAACGGGCAAAACTCCATTTCGAGGCAGCCTTAGTGAAGTCGTTATCCCTCAAGTCTTGCGGAATATAGACCTCCTTACCCTGTGGAGCGTCGTAGATGGGAGTTCTGACGACCTCGGTCATGGTTGTCTTGGTTTGGGCTTCGATGGTGGTTTGAGCAGATGTTGGACAAGCAAGTCCGAGCATCAAAAGTACAGACAAAGAAAATCCTTGCCTGTTTTTCTTGTTAGTTTTCATTGTTTCAGTGATTTAATAATTAGCTAATCGTAAAAAATCATGCCACAAAGTTACAGATTTTCTCTTTTTTTACAAAAAAAATAGGGTCAATTGAAAAGATTTTCTCCTTTTTCTACGCTCTTCTTATTTTTATTTACTAATTTTGCAAGCATTTTCAAAGCATTTTGATGAAAACACATTTATATTATTAATCAATAAATTTGGTTTACAATTATGGTTTATTCTAAAGAAGTACAGGAAATGTGCTGTGTAGCCAAAGGCCCCAACCACGGACCCGCTCCAATTCCCGAAGAGGGTAAGTGGATTCAGGCTAAGGAAATCAAGGACATTTCTGGCATGACACACGGCATTGGCTGGTGTGCTCCCCAGCAGGGTTGCTGCAAGTTGTCTCTCAACGTGAAGGAAGGTATCATCGAGGAATGTCTCGTTGAGACCATTGGTTGCTCTGGTATGACTCACTCTGCCGCTATGGCATCGGAGATTCTGCCCGGCAAGACCATCCTCGAGGCTCTCAACACCGACCTTGTTTGCGATGCCATCAACACTGCCATGCGCGAACTCTTCCTCCAGATTGTCTATGGTCGCACTCAGAGTGCATTCTCAGAGGGCGGTCTCGTGATTGGCGCTGGTTTGGAAGACCTCGGCAAGGGACTCGTTTCACAGTGTGGTACACTCTACGGCACCAAGTTGAAGGGAACTCGCTATCTCCAACTCACCGAAGGTTACATCACCAAGATGTTCCTCGACGAGGACAACGAGGTTTGTGGCTACGAGTATGTTCACATGGGTAAGTTCATGGAGGCTGTGAAGAAAGGCATGGACGCTAATGAGGCTCTCAAGAGCGTTACAGGCACTTATGGCCGCACGAAGCCTGAACAGGGAGTTGTTAAATCTATTGACCCACGTAAAGAATAAGGAGGAAACAAGACTATGATTAGAGAAGTTAAATTCGAGTCACAAGACCGTCGCATGAAGCAGATTCTCGCTGCTTTGAACGAGAACGGCATTTCCTCTATCGAAGAGGCTAACGAAATCTGCGAGAAGGCAGGTCTCGACCCATACATGACATGTGAAGAAACTCAGCGCATTTGCTTCGAGAACGCTAAGTGGGCATACGTTGTAGGTTCTGCCATCGCTCTGAAGAAGGGCTGCAAGAACGCTGCCGACGCTGCCGAGGCTATCGGTATCGGCTTGCAGGCTTTCTGCATCCCTGGTTCTGTGGCTGACGACCGCAAGGTGGGTATCGGTCACGGTAACCTCGCTGCTCGTTTGCTCCGCGAGGAGACTGAGTGTTTCGCCTTCCTGGCAGGTCACGAGTCTTTCGCTGCTGCCGAAGGTGCCATCAAGATTGCCGAGATGGCCAACAAGGTGCGCAAGAAGCCACTCCGTTGCATCCTCAACGGTCTGGGCAAAGACGCTGCCATGATTATTTCTCGTATTAACGGTTTCACATACGTGCAGACGAAGTTCGACTACTTCACTGGCAAACTCGAAGTGGTGAAGACGAAGGCTTACTCTGACGGTCCTCGTGCCAAGGTGAACTGCTACGGTGCTGACGATGTTCGCGAAGGTGTTGCCATCCTCTGGAAGGAGAACGTGGATGTGTCTATCACAGGTAACTCTACTAACCCAACCCGTTTCCAGCACCCAGTGGCTGGCACCTACAAGAAGGAGCGCATCCTCGCTGGCAAGCCTTACTTCTCAGTGGCATCAGGTGGCGGTACTGGTCGTACACTGCACCCCGACAACATGGCTGCAGGTCCTGCATCTTACGGCATGACTGATACCCTCGGTCGTATGCACTCTGACGCTCAGTTCGCAGGTTCTTCTTCGGTTCCTGCTCACGTGGAGATGATGGGCTTCCTCGGCATTGGCAACAACCCAATGGTAGGTTGCACTGTAGCCTGTGCCGTGAACGTGGCTTTGGCTCTCAACAAGTAAAACAGACATTATTAGATAAAAGAGGCTCGCCTCCGTCATTGGCGGGGTGGGTCTCTTTTGTATTACAATCTTATCACTATCTACCTATTATTAAAAAACTATCATGAAGAAAAATCTATTCTTTGGCGCATTGTTCGCTACGGTCTTGCTGGCAAGTTGTGACAGCAAGGAAGAAGGTACCATCAACGGTCTGTTCTCAGTGAGCGAGACACAGCAAGTGAAGTTCTCAAGTGGTAACCTGCAATACACCAAGTCAACCAAAACCTTCCAATTTGCCGAGCATCAGTGGAATGTCATAGGCGATTTGGATAAGGACTTCGACGAGAAGGACACATTCGACCTCTTTGCTTGGGGCAGTGGTGACAATCCACGTCCAGAAGAACTGGAAGAAGAGGAAGGTGCCACATTCGTTGACTGGGGCACTCAACCCATTGCCAACGGCGGCGACTACAAATGGCGTACGCTCACCAACACAGAGTGGGACTATCTGATACGGAAACGTCCCAATGCCCTCAACCTGCTTGCCTATGGAGCAATTGAGAACACAAAGGGTATCATCCTGTTGCCTGATGCCTGGGAGCAGCCAGAAGGAGTGCAGTTCGTATCGTTGGTGGACACGGTCGATGTCACCTATAGCAGCATGAACGTCAAGAATTGGACTAAAGAAACAGACCTCACCCCTCTCAACACATATGATGCCGCCACTTGGCAGAAGATGGAAGATGCCGGTGCTGTTTTCCTGCCCTACAATGTGAAGGGATTCTCTCGCGACGAACAATTGGGCGAAGGTCAATATTGGTCAAACACCGATAGCGAAATGGATTTCGCGAACAACTTCATTTGGCCTGACAGAGGCTGTTCAATTGATGCCTTCGTGATGGGTGTACGTTTGGTGAAGGACGTGGTGAAAGAATAACATCTGATCATCTCCAGTTATATGGAAAAAAGCTCGTACCTGTTGTTGGGTACGAGCTTTTTTACTTTCAATGAGTCATTCATAACGTCAGTTCGGTATAAGAGCACTCACGGTTCGGAAGTCCTTTTACCGCTTTGCGGGCTTTAGAAAAACAAGAAAAAATAAAAAAATACAAGAAAAAAAGCATTTCACTTTCTCTATTTTTTCTTATTTTTTTTTGTTTTTTCTTGTTTTTTTCAAGCCGCCGAAGGCGTAATTCTTACACCGAACTCACGTTATTCATAGTGTCTGATTCTTACATCGATGCCATCAGCCTTGAGCAGGGAGGGTAGGGCAGACACATCCGTTTGTCCGTAGTGGTAAGGGAAGAGCACCTTAGGCTTCACGATGCGGGCAGCACGGGCGAGTTGTTCAGGCGTCATCGTGTAGGGTTGGTTGCAGGGGAGGAAAGCGATGTCAATATCCTTGATGTCCGCCATTTCGGGAATGTCCTCCGTGTCGCCTGCAATGTAGATGCGCAATCCGTCCAGTGTGAGGATGTAGCCGTTGTCACGTCCTTTAGGGTGGAACTGCGTGTGACCTTCAGTCGTGTTATAAGCCGGAACAGCCTCTACCGTGATGCCAAAGTTGAGGTCTTCCTTGTTGCCATTGTCCATCACCAACCCATAGCCCATCATGTCTGCACATCTGCGGTTTGTGATGAAACGTGTGTTCACACGAGTCAGTTGCTTGATGGCCTCTTGGTCAAAATGGTCGCCATGCTCATGCGTCACAAAGATGAAGTCAGGTTGTGGCACCTTCGTGTAGTCGATGGTGCGGTTGCCCAATTTCCTCACAGGGTCAATCTCCAGTTCCATGTCGTCATACTGGATGCGGATGCTGGCATGCACCAGTGCATACAGTCGCACAGTCTTTCCGCTCTTCGTCTTGAAAATGTCCACCTCTGTCATGTCCTTCGTCACAGGCATCTGCTTCTCTTTCCAAGCCAGGATGCCACCCTGCATGTTCGTCACCTGATAGTTTTCGGCAGCCAATAGTCCTGCCGCATTAGAGGCTCTTCTGCCACTTTTGCAATACACTGCCACCATCCTGTCCGTGCTCAGTTTCTTCTTCGCCTCCTGTATGAAAGCGTTGCTGTTCACGTCGATGTTGATGGCACCCATCAAGTGCCCTTCTGCATATTCCTCGGCAGTTCTCACATCGACCAGTTGCACGTCGGGGCTGTCAATCAAGGTTGCAAACTCTTCTACCGAAACATTTTGGAATGCTTGGCTGCAAGCCGAGGTGCTCATCCCCAGCATGCCCATGATGAATGTCATTAATTTGTTCATGTGTGAAAGATTTTATTTGAATACAAACAGATACAGGATGAAACCTGCCAGCGCCACCTGTAGCAGCAAAATGGCAGGTAAACCATACTTGAATTTCTTGTGCATCGTCTTGTGGTGCCACACCTTCATGCCCAACAAGGCACCGATGCTGCCGCCAGCCACTGCCAGCCACAACAACGCCGCTTCCGAGATGCGCCATTTGTTTCGGCGTGCCTTCCACTTGTCAATGCCATAGATGAAAAACGTGAGGACATTGATGACGATGAGACTGGCCAGCAGGTACTTCATGCATATTATTTATTTGTTTGCAAAGGTAGAAGATTTTGATGAAAATCCCAAATCTATCCTGCAAAAAGAAGGGGAAAGTGTCGTTTCCAACACCTTCCCCCATTGAATGATATGAAGTGATATTATTGTTTTATCGTGATAATCTGCTTCATTTTATCCACCGAAGCCGCCACCCTGCTGGAAGCGCTTCATCATTTCCTCCTGAGCCTTTTGGTAAGCCTTATACTGCTCCTCGCTCAGAATTTCCTTGAGCGCCTTGTTAGTAGCCTCCTGCTGCTTCTGCATATCTTCCATGTTGAAAGCGCCGAAACCGCCACCACCTTCACTCATCTTAGCCTGCATGTCCTTAGACTGCTTCAGGAAGAGGTCATACACCTTCTTGTACTGCTCGTCAGAAAGTTGACCGGCGTCTTTAACTTGTTCTTTCATTTGGTCTGCACGACGAGTTGCCATTTCTTCTGGTTTTGGCATTTGGAACTGACCGCCACCGAACTGTGCGAATGATGAAAGCGATACGACAGCCATCATCAGAGTAAGAATGATTTTTTTCATAATGATAAAGTTTAATAAATAAAGTTTAGTTAAAAGATTTGATTAGATATACTCTTTTCGATGGGTATGACGAAGCGGAAATCAAAAGGTTTAAAAGAAAAATGCAAAAAAAGAGGGATGCACCTATTTTTTTGATGCATTCCTCTTCATGCTATTATTGACAGGGAGGAAATCCCCTTCAGGCGACACCTTACAGGTTCTGACCCTGTGGACGCTGACCGCCCTGACCACGTGGACGACCTCCGCCGAAGCCACCACCTTGACCCATGCGCTGGCGGCGCTCCTGCTGAGCCTTCTGGTAAGCCTCAAACTTCTCTGCACCCAGAATCTCCTTCAGTGCGGCATTAGTAGCCTCCTGCTGCTTCTGCATGTCCTCGCGGTTGAACTGTGGACGCTCGCCCTTCTCTTGAGCCTCCTTCATTCTTGCCTGCTGCTCCTGAGCCTGCTTCAGGAAAAGGTCATACACCTTCTTGTACTGCTCGTCAGTAGTCTGAGCAGCCTCCTTCACTTGGTCGGCTCTGCGTGTAGCCATGTCTTCAGGTTTGAACTCACGGCGCTGTCCGCCGCCAAACTGTTGTGCAAATGAGGTGAGCGAAATCGCTGCCACCATCATGGTGAGAAAAAACTTTTTCATTGTGTCTGTTAAATGAGGGTTAATGTAATATGTTATTTGTTGTAATCACATCATTAAGACCATTTCGTTATCGCAAAGTTTATTCCTTTTACTAATTTTAACTCGAAGACACAAAAAAGAAATCTATTCAGCGAATCGCCCTCGGTGGTGGATTTTAAGAAACACATTGCCATAATTAGAATAATTTTATTCACAAATTTTGATAATTATAACGTGAGTTCGGTGTAAGAATTACGCCTTCGGCGGCTTTAGAAAAATATGAGAAAACAAAAGAAAATAAGAAGAAATAGAGAAAGTGGAGTGCTTTTTTTCTTGTATTTTTCTATTTTTTTTCTTGTTTTTCTAAAGCCCGCAAAGCGGTAAAAAGAACTTCCGAAATTAAGTTCTCTTATACCGAACTGACGTCAAATTAGTTTCAGAAAAAGCAAGTTGAAGTTCTTGCGCTGAATTGTTACACAAAAAAAGATGCCAGCGTAAAACACTGGCATCTCTCCTCCTTTTAGGTAATGAAACAGCCCCTCTCGCTGTTGCACTTTGAAAGTGCGTAGGGACGATCGGGTTCGAACCGATGACCTCTGCAATGTGACTGCAGCGCTCTAAACCAACTGGGCTACGCCCCTCTCATTACCGTTACCGAGTGCAAAGGTACGCATTTTCTCCAAATCCACAAGCATCTTCCCCGTTTTTTCTGCAAATATTTTTTCTTTTCCCCATTTCTCCCTACATTTGTAGTTGTATAACATCTACTTTGAAGACAGATATGAGAAAAATACTGATAGATGCCCACACCCACACCGTAGCGTCGGGACACGCCTACAGCAGTCTGCAGGAGATGGCGCAAGCCGCCTCGGACAAAGGTCTGCAAGTGCTGGGTATCACCGAACACGGTCCCAGCATCAAAGGCACCTGCCCCCTCGTCTATTTCCGCAACATGTTCGTCGTGCCCCGCCATCTCTACGGAGTCCGTATCCTGATGGGGTGCGAGGTCAACATCCTCGACACCGAAGGCCGTCTCGACCTCAATGACGAATATCTCAATCGGCTTGACATCGCCATTGCCGGCATCCACGAGAAATGCTATCAAGGAGGAACCAAAGCAGAGAACACAGCAGGCATGCTCAACGTCATCCGCAACCCCAAGATACACATCATCAGTCATCCGGGCGACGGAACGGCAGAACTCGACTTCGAGCCCCTTGTGTTGGCAGCCAAAGAGTCCCACACCCTGCTCGAAATCAACAACCACTCCCTTGCCCCTCAGCGCAACAAAGCGGCAGCCCGCGACAACAATCTTCAACTGCTGCGCCTCTGCAAGAAGTACGAGGTACCCACCATTCTCGGGAGCGATGCCCACATCTCCTTCCAGATAGCCGACTACGACCGTCTGGTGCCCCTGTTGTCAGAGACCCAATTCCCCGACGAACTCATCATGAACTTCTGGCCCGACCGTTTCTTTGGGTATTTAGGACTCCCCAACGGCTAAGGATTCACTGGCACATTCTTTCACATCCCCATTCCTGTAAATTTTCCACCCAATCGCCGCCATGAGCAAAGTCATGAGGGGGCTGATGAGGTTGAAGAAGCAGTAGGGGAGATAGACGATAGTGGGGACTCCGAGAACAGCCGCTTGTGTCATACCGCAAGTGCTCCATGGGATGAGGACAGAAGTGACAGTGGCGACATCCTCGGTGGTTCGGCTGAGGAGTCGAGACTCGTAGCCCTGCTGGCGGTAAGCGTCGCGGAACATGTCTGCTGTGAGGACGATGGAAATAAACTGGTCGCCAGTGGTGATATTCAGGAAGAGTCCGGAGCAGGCAGTAGTGCCGACGAGACTGAAGCGGTTGTGAGCCATGCGGACGATGACTTGGGTGAGACTCTCGATCATGCCGCTTGCCACCATGTTGGAGCCGAAACACATGGCACAGATGATAAGCCAAATGGTGTTGAGCATGCCAGCCATGCCTCCAGTGGAAATCAGGTCATTCAGTGCGGCATTCCCCGTGTCGATGGCTGTGGAACCGTAGAAAGTGATGGCAAGCCCCTTGAGCAATGACATGGAAGAGGAAAGTTCATTCGTGTCCGCAATCTGGTGGAGGATATGCGGCTGGAGGATGAGTGCCGTGATGCCCCCCATGATGGCAGAAGCAAACAACGTGATGACAGAAGGCACTCGTCGTGCGATGAGTACACCCGTAATGATTGGAACGAGCAGTGTCCACAGCGAAATGTTGAAAGTGCTGTTAAGTCCCTCCATATATTCCGTCACCTGTAGGTTTCTCCCCGCATCATTGCCCAATCCTGCAATGAGAAAGATGGTGATGGTGATGATGAGGGTGGGTACGGTTGTGTACATCATATAGCGGATATGCTTGAAGAGGTCAGTGCCCGTGACCGATGAAGCGAGGATGGTCGTGTCGCTGAGGGGAGACATCTTGTCACCGAAGTAGGCGCCAGAGATAATGGCACCCGCAGTCCATGCGGTGCTGATGCCCAGTGCCTCGCTGATGCCCAGCAATGCCACGCCAATAGTGGCGATGGTGGTCCACGAACTGCCCGATAGCACAGAAACCAATGCGCTGATGACACAAGCACAGACCAGAAAAAACTGGGGCGATATAATTTGTATGCCATAATAAATTAACGTGGGTACCACTCCGCTGATCATCCACGAGCCCGAGAGCATGCCTACAGCCAGAAGGATGATGATCATGATTGCTATATTGCTGATGGTCTTGGCGAAACGCTCCTCGAAAGTCTTCCACGGCACGCGATAGATGCCCATGGATAAGGCGATACACACACACGCGCCAAAGATGAGCGCTATCTGGCTGCCGCCGCTCAGCGAATCGCTGCCAAAAAGATAGATGGCTGTGCCCAAGAAAGCGATGAGCACCACAACAGGGATGAGGGCAACAAGTGGATGTGGCAATCGAGTATTTTTTGTCTTGTTCATGTCGTTTTTGAGTTAGTATTATTATAAAGTGTAATGTATGGGCAAAGGTATGAAAAAAGAATAAACTGCACAACATTTTGAGACTCTTTTTGAATACGTTTTTTGGGGGGAATCATGCAGTTTGTGTTCATTTTTTCATTTGAGTTTCAATTCCACATAAGTGCGATTCTTATACTGCTTTTTCTCCGAGGCAGTTATTTCCACCTTGGAAACAATAGATTCTCCGTCAGAATGCAAGGTTGTGATTTGCTTTCAAATTAGTATCTTTGCAGAGTCATATACACCTCGTCGAGCAGTTTCCTGCAAGGGAGCCTGCGACAAACGCAAGCGCTGATGCCGCCATCAGGTCGAGGCAACTCGTCAGTTCGCTCAGAAGGGCTGACAGGCGTTCGGTGTGCATCCGACCTGTCATCCTCTATGCGCTCGGCTACTCGTATCAGGAGATTGCGGAAATGCTCGGCATACCCATGGGGACAGTCCAGCGACGCATCCACGAAGGGAGAAAGGTGCTAAAGAAAGAACTCGGGAAATAAAAAAAGCCCCGACACCATGCCGAGGCTTCCAGTCAGTTGTCTTATAAAGGAAGAGGTGCAGGAACTGGACTGCACCTTTTTTTTCTGTCACACAAGGCGCAAACCTTGAAAGTCCATACCCATATTATTCACGAAGGTCTGTATCTTTTCCAACTGCGTATCGGAAATGTAAGTATTACCTTTCTTGTATTGGCGCATCAGCGAGCCGTTAATACCTACCATTTTGGCGAAAGCGGTCACGTTGATGAATGAATAATACTCAAAGAACGAAGCAAGGTCAAACTTGAAGGTAGGTTTCTCCATCAAAGAAGCTGGCACTTCATCACCATGCTTCTGATATACCTCCTTCATTTCCTCGATGCTGTTGAAGAAATCATCTTTTGCCTCGGCAATGGTGTCACCCGAACCAAGTGCCGTAAACTCATCACACCCCTTGTTGTAAGCGATGTAGGTTCCATCATTTTGTTTTTCAATTGATACCAACATAGTTTCATGTATTTAAGTTCGACAATTATTTTATTTTGGGTAGTCAGATAGACTATGCACCTATCTGACGTAAAATCTTCTTCATCAATCCTGGTCTTACTTCTTGTGACCAATGTCTCTCAAGGATTACAATGTCTTTCTTGACTGGGTGTCGGTAGATTTCGTGTCTCTTGCCGCTTCTCTCAAACTCGTAACCCATCTCGATGACTTTTCTTTTCATTTCGTTCCAGTTCATTTTGTTGTTTTTTTAGTGGTTAATACTTCCTTTATTTTTAAGACACTACAAAGTTACGGCTTTTTCTTGACATATACAAATATTTATATAACCTTTTTGTTATATATTACATTTTTTTTCATTTTATCTTTTTTTGACCACTTTTGGCGTATTTTTAGAACAAAGTGGTCAAAAACACGACATTTTTTTATTAAGGGAAATCCCCCGAAAATTTCCCTTCCTTTCCCATTATCACGACAAAAACAAACACCACCGAACTTCTCAGCCCAGTGGTGTCATCACAACACAAATTTAATGAAACTTTTACTTTACCTTCTGCCTTCTCTTCACTTCCTCAACTGCATTCTTCACAAGGTTGGCGTACACGCTTGCACTCACAACCCTCGTGTCAATGCTCATCTTGTAATGGCTCATCACCCAAGCAATCTCAGCATCGAACCCGAGGCGCACATCATCTGACGAGCGATGCACTTCCGTTGCGGCTCCCTTCTTCGCCTTCTTCCTCTCCACGGAGAACTCCACACCCTTCGACTCCTTGCCCAGGAATGCACTCAAGTCCTCCACACTCGTTGTGATTTGCTTTCAAATTAGTATCTTTGCAGAGTCATATACACCGAGAAGCAAAATCAGTATCACTATTTGACAGTTGTGATTTGCTTTCAAATTAGTATCTTTGCAGAGTCATATACACCTGACCCGTTGAACATCATCATACCAAGTCAGTTGTGATTTGCTTTCAAATTAGTATCTTTGCAGAGTCATATACACCAAGGACTTACAACATGACAACGACACACCGTTGTGATTTGCTTTCAAATTAGTATCTTTGCAGAGTCATATACACCCATAGCAACCTTTCGAAGAATGGCGAAGCAGTTGTGATTTGCTTTCAAATTAGTATCTTTGCAGAGTCATATACACCGCGGTGCAACGGTGGCAACAGCCGACATGCGTTGTGATTTGCTTTCAAATTAGTATCTTTGCAGAGTCATATACACCGAGGTCGCTTGTCGGGTAATCGTGGAAGCAGTTGTGATTTGCTTTCAAATTAGTATCTTTGCAGAGTCATATACACCATAGATGAACATTAGAGAAAATAAAACACAGTTGTGATTTGCTTTCAAATTAGTATCTTTGCAGAGTCATATACACCACGATTGTACTAATGTAATGGTCTGTCTTGGTTGTGATTTGCTTTCAAATTAGTATCTTTGCAGAGTCATATACACCTCAACCCTTCACAGCACAGCACGGACAAGTTGTGATTTGCTTTCAAATTAGTATCTTTGCAGAGTCATATACACCTCATTCTTTCTATGCCGTACCCATCCCGAAGTTGTGATTTGCTTTCAAATTAGTATCTTTGCAGAGTCATATACACCGAGTGTTAGTCTACTGTCCGAAGGTAGAACGTTGTGATTTGCTTTCAAATTAGTATCTTTGCAGAGTCATATACACCGATGAATGACTTTTGCCGTAGTAAGGGCTAGTTGTGATTTGCTTTCAAATTAGTATCTTTGCAGAGTCATATACACCTTGATGTGGATGTGGTTTGCCTGCATCGCGTTGTGATTTGCTTTCAAATTAGTATCTTTGCAGAGTCATATACACCGCAAGTGATGTCCTACGAAACCTACCTATGGTTGTGATTTGCTTTCAAATTAGTATCTTTGCAGAGTCATATACACCAGCTGTATGCGGAGAACGGGCGCACGCTTGTTGTGATTTGCTTTCAAATTAGTATCTTTGCAGAGTCATATACACCATAGTGAAGATAAAGAACGGCATCCCTGAGTTGTGATTTGCTTTCAAATTAGTATCTTTGCAGAGTCATATACACCGTCGGCATCCTGCAATGCTATCGCGATGCGGTTGTGATTTGCTTTCAAATTAGTATCTTTGCAGAGTCATATACACCTCCGATAGTTGCATACTCTGATGGATTGATGTTGTGATTTGCTTTCAAATTAGTATCTTTGCAGAGTCATATACACCAATATATTCTCGAAATGATTTCCAACGGCGTTGTGATTTGCTTTCAAATTAGTATCTTTGCAGAGTCATATACACCAAGTGCTGAGAATGCACTTGCAGCTTACAAGTTGTGATTTGCTTTCAAATTAGTATCTTTGCAGAGTCATATACACCGAAAGGAGAGGAAAGAAAAAGTGAAATAGGGTTGTGATTTGCTTTCAAATTAGTATCTTTGCAGAGTCATATACACCACAATCTTTGTAAGTAAAAGATTCTGAAATGGTTATAAATGCAAATAGAAAAGAAAAAAGAATGGGATATGACACAAGAAAACCAGCCCGAAGGCTGGTTTTCTTGTTTTTAGAACAATTCTAACTGAACACCGGGGGCTTTTGGCTCGGTTGGTTTTTGTCCATAGAAAAGTTGCATGTTGCCAAACTGTTTGTCAGTTATGGTTAGCAATCCGACCTTCCCGAACTCAGGAAGGAAAGATTTAACTCTTTTTAAATGTACGTCTGCATTTTCGCTGCTGGCACAGTGGCGGATGTAGATGGAGAACTGGAACATGGTGAACCCGTCGCTCTGGAGTTTCTTGCGAAAATCCGTATAGCGTTTCTTGTCCTTCTTGGTTTCGGTGGGCAAGTCGAAGAATACTAATATCCACATAACTCGATATTCGGTGAGGCGTGACAGGCTGCTCATGTCTTTTTCTTCTTACAGTTCGGGATAGGCGATTTTGCGCAGTTCGCCGTTGAAGCACTTGGCAAGACTGGCGGTGGTCTGGCCGACGGCAATCATGAGCGGACTCCGCTTGCCATCCAGTGTCACATCGAGTGACGGGATAGTGAGAAGTGCCGCTTTGATGCTTCGGGTCAATTCGCTGTAATCGGGATACTGCTGCATGATGTTGATGACCAAATCATCCACGAAAGGGCGGTAAGGTTCCATGATGTCATCGGCCAGACAATAGGCATTGTAGCGGTTGTGGTGATGGATGCCCAGTGTAGGCAGGAGTCCGCTACCCACCAGTCCGCGAGCCACACAGGCTCGCAGGATGGCATAGCCATAGTTGAGAAGGTTGTTGGGAGGGTCGCCTTCACGTCCGCGCACAAAATTGGGCAGGGTGGGGAAGAGGTTGCGCCAGTAGTAGGCAGCGGCACGGGCTTCGAGGTTGTCGGGGTCACCGCTTCTCACTTCGTTTGCCCACACCTGCATGTTCTTGACAATCGCCCCGGTGTTTTTGCTGAGTACAGTTGCCTGATTGAGAATTTTCTGTCGGACGGTTTGCTGCCAGAGTTGCTTCTTCAGTGGCAGCGACGCATCTATCTGAGTGCGGAACCGTTCGCTCTGTGTGGTGTTTCCGCAGAGTGGCAGCATCAGCCCCACGGGCAAGTCCGTGCTGTCGCACGTGATGATGGCGCAGTTGTTGGCCAGCAGTGCCTCCATTGCTCCCGTCGTGATGGTGATGCGCCTGTTGTCGAGCACCACCACGCCAATGTCCTCAATCGGGATGGTCCTTTCTGCATCCTGTTTGAACGACTCTTCCAATTTGTCCGCATCAGGCATCCGCAACACCAGTTGGGCATTGCGGAGGCTGAGGTAGATGGGATTGCCGAAATAGAGAGTCTTTTTGATCATAATGCGATTACTTTGCCATTCTTTATAATGAAGTCTGTGCCTTCCACCCAAAAGTTTTGATTAGAGAGTGACAACAAAAGGCGGGGATATGGTGCATCATAATTGATGACCGAGAATCCATTTTTCCCACTTTTGCCATTATTCGGATATGCATGCTCTAGGGCTTTGTCATCTCTTGATTCTAAATGGTGTTGAAGTTGTAAACGTCCGTCATCAGGACTATATATTCTTTTTAATCGATACAATCTGTGAGAGATTTCTTCTTGGGTTAATGACGCAAGCATCTCATCCTCCCGCTTCAAAACGACCATTTGTCCAGGGAACAGTGTGAAAACTTTGTTGTAAATGGTTCGTTGTCCTTTTTTGTCTATAACTTCTTTGGTATCGGGGAAAATGGAAGTCAGATTATGTATGCCTTCCGCTTTGCTAATCTTGGAAGCATCCATTAGTGAGAGGCAATCAAAAATTCTTTTATTCCCCAACGAATACAAGGCATAGGCAATGTTTTCACCATTTCTTGTATAATAGTAGTTTTTATAATCCTTTCTCGACTTGTAAACCTGCTCTCTGACTTTTATGGGATTTGTAACAGATGATGCATAACATCTTACATGGCGGATACGATTCTTTTTGTTTCCCTCATTATCCATCATATAAATGCCTTGTTCGCATGCTTCTTTAAATGAAGTGTCTTCTGGAAATTGTGATTTCATCATTTCCACTAATGACTTATTGACTATTGCTTTTCCCAGTTCGTCCCAACTCTTAAAGCCTTTGTCCAAACTATTGGTTTTATATTTAAGTGGAATCCGAAGCACGTATTTTATATTTTCGCTACCATGTTGTGTGATTGCTCCATAATACGTTTTGTCATGTAATTCGCCTCTGATGCTGTCACCCTTTATCCACTGCTTTGCAAGTGGAATTCTGTGACCAAATCTGTCAGTTCTGAAATTGCCATATTCATCTTTTTCCATGATGATATTGCCTTTTTCGTCTCTTTGAGCCACAATTTTTCCCCTCACTCTTTTTCTGCGTTTGGCGATGGTTAGTGCTTGGCTTTTTCTCTCATAGAACGCAAGGACTGTGGATTTGATGTTTTCAACAATTTCAGCGAAATTGGCTGTGATACCATTTTTTCGCAATAATAGTTTTATCTCATTGTCAAATTGGGATACATCATGCCCCAAATCTTTGGCATCTTGGCGTTTGAAGAAAACCTCAAGCAATTCGTCGCGACGTGCTGCAACAGGGATGAAAGTCAAAACCATTGCATCGATGGCGTGATGTGAGTTGCTGTCGCGTACTTTTAATGTGTCGTCATCTTGAATTCCTAAAATCTTTCTGAAGTCAGAAGTTATTTTTCCCTTTTGGACTTCTACTCTTGAAAAGACTGATTTTAAGAAATGCATGGTGTATTTGGCAATAATAGAAGTGTCCACAAGTTGATTGTTGCGGAATCCTGTTGTAACTTCCTTTATGAGGAATGCATTTACTTTCTTTTCCCAATACTCGAATTCTAACTCCCATAAATGTCTTTGGCGAATGGCATTATCTTTTTGTTCTTTTGTCTGTGCTTTCTTTGATTTGTTTTTCCAAAAAGTAATGCGCCCTCGGATATCTTCAACTTTTTCAACCCACGGCCTGATGTTCAATAGGATTTCTTCATAATTAGGTAATTGTGAAGGAATGCGATTTACTTTTTCCTTTTGGTTAAAATTCGAATCGCACAAAGTTTTGTTGCTTAAGGAATCATCGAATGAGATGCTACGTGGTATGGTATGCTCTATGTCCACACCTTCACCGTTAATGAGGCTACTGATGGTGATGGGCTTCCGAGTGTAGATGCAGAAACCACCTTGCTCTACCCATAGACGGTATTTTTTGATGAGATTGGACATGTATCGTTCATAATAGTATTCTTGTTTAGAACTATCTTTTTCCGATAATACTTGGCCATTGCAATCATGCTGTTCTACAAGCATCCTAACTTTGGGTATATCTGCAATTTCATTTATCATAGTTCGGAATTCTTCGTTTTCAGCATTATGAATATCTTGATAATGCTTAATGGCCCAGCGCATATTGGCATCATTGAGTTTACGGGTTACTTCTACCACTACTCGAGTATCATCTTCATTGATGATACCTTCCATTAGCAAATCGTTGACTTTCCTTTTTAGAGTGTGCAACACACGAAGGGCCATAGGATTCCTTAAAGAAGCAATGGATGGGTTTTCCAAAAGTTTCATGTACAGCATCTTGTCGCCTTTGTCCACTCTGCGGATTGATGCTGGTTTGTAATATTCTATTTGCGAATGATGGTAAAGTTTTGAAAGACTTCTTGGATTTAAGTCCTCAAAGTTATCTGTCAAGAACTGTTTGATGGAATCTTCTATTTTGTTCGGTTTAATGTATTGCCGTTTCTCGTCATGGAAGAATTGTTGGTATAAATGAGCGATTTGATTTATAATCATTTTCCGTTCTTCTTCATCCTTTTCGTTCCATGTCTTTATACCATAAAATCCTGCTGCACATTTTTCTATATCACAATAGTCTTCTCCTGAGAGATTGTATGAATAATCCTTATATCCTTGTTTCTCCTCATCTGTTTTTGACTTATAATTAGCAATGAGGGAGTTGACGATGTTTACGATTTTTCTTTCTTCACTATTAGCCGTGATAATGGAAGTGATGGAGTCAAAAAGTATATTTTCAACCTCGTCTGTCCATTTTTCTTTGAAAATGTCGGGCAATTTGGCAAGCAAACATGCTTCATTGTAGATAAGCCCTTTTTCCAAGAATCTATTGATGTTGTTTATCGCTTTCAGACTAAGATTAGCGTATGCTATAGGCATGGCTTTCCATAATCTCAACAAAAGATTGTAATCAAGATTGCTTTTATTTGCAAATAGTCGTAAAGGCTCTTCTTCATCTGCACCAAAGCAGACGTGCCAAACATCTTCCCAATGATATGTTGTGGGATGCCAATGGTTTTTGTTTTTACTGTTTGTGTGTTGGGCATTGGGATGGAAAGACCAGTTTTGCCAATTTTCTCCTAATAATTGGAGAAATCGGAAAGTGACACTGCAAGCGATGACAGGAGTGTTGTCTTTATAATTGATAGTACGTTGTTTTCGGTCTGTTTTATATGCAAAATGTTCTCCAGTCTTTCGCTCAATCCATTTTCTGATAGTTTCGAAGCGAAAATCAGTAGCACGGACAAATACTTCATCGAAAAGGGCTTTTTTTGTTTCGATGGAAAGTTCCTTATTGCAATCAATTCCATAGCGGATGCTATTGATGAAACTCCATGCTCGAAATTTTTCATATTCAGGACGACTCTGTGGACATCTTGGTTTGTTAGGTTCTAACGTACACTTGCCAACAAGCCCCTTTTGAGATTTTAGAGGGTTTTTGTAGAAAATAGTTCCTTCCTTTCTCTTCTCGGATATGAGCCGTTTATAAAGATCCGATTGGGTGTCAAGACCATTTTGAAAGTTGAAGATGTATTCAATCTCTTCTTTATATTGTTTCCTAACTACAGAGCACTCTCTCCTAACTCGTTGCCCTGATTTGTTTATTGCATATAAAGCACAGCCCACTGTCGGATAGAGGGATTTGTCAAAAGGCAAAGCCCTGTCCAATTCGGATTGCTGAAGTTCTTTGTCTTCGTTTTCAGTTTCTTCCTGTTCTTTAATCGTCTCTCCTTTGCTACTCTGAAAACCTCGACGTTCTGCAATATGGTAGATGGCTCTTCCCAACTTGAAGCGATTAATTTCCTCTTCAAAATTGAGTTGCTTCGTGGCCAGTTCATTCCTTAATTCATACGGAGAAGAATAGTCTGGTCTCCCATCTCCATCAAAGTCTAAACGAATCCATTGCTGGAATTGAATTACATCAATGGGGTATGTGCGTTTGAGTCCTCGTTTTTTATCATATGTAGTCCACTGCTCAAGTTCGGATTGGGAAAGCGGGCAGTATTTCTTATCACTATTTTCAATAAGAAGTTTTAGTGTTTCCCATTTTCTATATCTCCGAACTTTATACAATTTACGTGGTCTTCGGGATTTTGTGCGCTCTGCAGCGAAAGAAAATTCTCCGCTTTGGCCATTTCCAACTCCTGAATCAAAGAGATTAACAGAACTGAACACAATTTGTTCTGTTGGATTTGTAGAAATGTCTTCATCACGTACAACAAGCCCTAAAGAGTTTGTTCCGACATCAATTCCTAAAATTCTTCCCATTTTATTTCAAATTTTGTTTGTTAGTATCAAAATTATTTGTACCTTTGCAATCAGATACTAATTTGTGAAGACTTTTCACAACAAGGCTATAAGCCGTAGAATCTTCTTAGTCCTGCGTTTCGTGGGACTTTTTTTGTATCTGGTTAGAAAAGATTGTCCTCGTTTCTGTATGCAAATATAGATATATTTCTTTATACCGCAAAAAGTTTTCGACTGCAAAGATACGCCTATGCTGTTTCAAATCACGGTACAGGCTTCACTTTTTTCGGTATTGTATATGCAAAATTACATAATTAATTTCAAAAATGAAAGAGTGGGGAGATGAAATATTAAAAAATGTGGAATGAGGTATAAGCAGAGTCTTTATTCAATCATTTTCACGTTGTTGTGTCATTCGCAGTTCCTTTGCAAAAGTCGGCACGGTGCGCCTGTCATTTCACGCACTCAGCGTGAAATATTTCGTTCTTACAGCGCATAATATTTCACGCTGGAAGACGATTATCCCGAATCGTTCATTAGACTGTTTATATGCTGACAAATTTTCTTCTTGTCATCTGTTTCACCGCTTTTCAGTTACAATGGAACCCCATTGCGTCTTCAAAGCGTCAAAACATCTGCTCAAAAATAGAAGTTGCCGTCATCAAAACGCAAATGACTGATTCGGGATAATTGTGAATCAACGAAGTATGTTTTGGGAGGTATTATATGCAGATGCGGGTTGACACTGAATGAATGTGTCAACCCGCATCTGCATATAAGGGTTATTTCTTGCTTTTTCGTGTGTGTCTGTCACTTGAACTTCAGGGTGTCAACTGATGCCACGTCATTAATGTCAAAATGTCGGACTTCGTAGATGGGTTCTGTCATGTAGATGGTCTTTGTCTGGGCACTGTAGTAGCGCACATGGGCTTTTTCACCAGTTCGGTTCATGTCGTAGGCATCAACTGACCAGACGAGACTCCCCTTTACATCAACCTGAGAGTTTGCCACTCCACAGCATTCGTCGCCTATGAACATGGCCACCTCGTCGTCGGATGTCGGGGTAAAAGGCAGGTCGGAAGGCACGGTAAAGAAATAGGGGGTCATGGGTCGCAAGGTGAACATGAAGAGTTCGTCATCACCTATGGTGTAGTCTTTCACGTTGAAAGCATTCTTGGTGATGTAGGTCTGATTTGCCTTCGCGTTGTAGTATTGCAGTTCCACTGCATCATCGTCGGGCTCAAAAGGGATGTAGAGCATGAAACAATACAGTGGTTCTTCATCGGGAAGGTTGTAGACATTTGGTTCGCAGATTTCGCGCACCTCTCCATCAACAATGGCTGCCATGCGGTCGTCTGCTGCCAGTTTGATGCCGAAGTGTTCAGACACGAAGACGATGGCGGTCATGTTGTCCTCGAATTCGAAGAAGTTGACTTCTTCCCAGTCGGGCTTACCCTGTATGTCACCCTGAGGGAGGGTGACGGCATCGAAGAACCAGTGTGGAGCATTGTCCACTTTCACGCCATGGATCTGGGTGCTGCCGCCTTGGTTGGTGCTGTTGTTGTCGTCATCGTCCGATGAGCTGCACCCCCACAGCATGGTGAGGGATGCAGCAATCATGAGCATTGAATATATCTTTTTCATTGTTGTCACGTTTTTTATTTGATCATCACTTTTTGTCCGTTGAAGATATAGGCTCCAGGCGTGGCAGGTCGGCGCTCTCCGACACGGATGCCTGTGAGGGTGTACCAGATGCCGTCTTCGTAGGCTGATGTGCTGCTGAAGTCGATGACTTTGGGTACGTCGGTGGTGCCTTCAAGTGAGTCGGCTTGATACATGATGCCGGAACGTGTGGCTGCTCCGAGCAATCTGCCGTCGCGCTCGAGGGTGAAGGTGAGTGTCTTCTTTTCTTCACCTCCTACAGAAAGGAAGAAGGTTTGTTCGCCTTCCACGTCTGTTGCTTCGGCGATGCCGCAAAGTTCACCCTCCGCATAGGCATAGAGGCGGTCGCCTTCTTCAGCAGTGATGCCTTCGGTGCGCAGAATGAGGTTCATTGTGGTGCGTCGGGTGTTGGTCCATAGTGGCTCATTCTCATCGTCAAATGCGATT
Organism: uncultured Prevotellaceae bacterium; assembly: GCA_900316975.1. GTDB lineage: Bacteria > Bacteroidota > Bacteroidia > Bacteroidales > Bacteroidaceae > Minthosoma. Next base: position 130,708 of record ONFA01000002.1, read on the forward strand.
TCTCGCGCTTTGGCACCAGCCATGGCTATCACGGCAGCTGTGCTCTTGAACGGATAGACGAACTTGATCTCTTCCTCAGGATGTTCGGCTGTCACCTTGTGATAGAGCATGTAGCCCTTACCTGGTTTCATGTACTGAAGGTTGCCTCTCCATCCACCCACTGATGCTGCGAAGGTGGCGAACTCATCTTGGCTCTTGATGATGTCACCATCGCTGGCTTTGAGCTTGAGGTCTTCAAGTGCTTCGTTGACTGGCAGGTTGACCATCGGAGTGTAGCCGATATAGTTCCATTTCGGATGGAGGGTGATGGTGCGGTCTGCCTCGTCAATGAGGGCATCACCTTCAATATAAATGTTTTGTGCCTTCTGACTCTTGATGTAGTACATCCGGTCGGTGCGCAGCGGACCTGTGGCTCCACTGCTGTTCCAAACACCTTTGTAGTAGTTGTAGAAGGTCTGGCTCTCAGGGTCTTTGAACTGGTCGCCGTCCTGCCACTTGCCGCGCTTGAGGAACTGGCCAATGTCGTTGGCATCAGAACTTGCCACGTTGAGTGACACCCATGTCCAGGTGGGTGTGAGTTCCAGCGGTCTCGTGATATTGGTGTTGGCTGTCATCACGACGGGGGCATCATAGGTCGCCACAATGCTGTCGGACCAGTAGGTAATGTCGCGGTCGGCATTGACTCCGTAGGTGATGCCAGATGTTGCATCCCAAAGACGGAATTTCACAGGAGTTTTTCTCTTTTCGCCATAGATGGTCAGATAGAAGAGTGCCTTGTCGTTCTTGTCGATGGTCACGTGGGTGGTGCCGAGGCACTTGTCATATTCGTCGAAGGCAGCGAGGATGCTCTCCTTGTTAGTCACGATCGCCTCGTTCATCTTCACCTGGGCAATCACCTGCATGTTGCTCTGACCGTTCTTGTTGAAGGTCCAGTCGGGTGTGACTGCGTTTTTCTTGATGGTCAGTGCAAGCGGGTTCACCAGTTCCTCGTCGTTCTTCAGGTAGAGCACATTGTGGTAGGTGCCGATGTTGATGTCCTTGGAAATGGTGATGTGGAGGGTGATGGTCTCCTCTGGGTCGAGTGTGTCCATGGTGCCCTCCTCAATGGTCATCCAGTCGGGCACGCCCTCGATGGTGTAGTCACGTTGAGCGCCGCCGTGGTTATTGATGTCAACCGTGAAGGTGTAGTCTTCCTCCTTTTGTGCATCGATATCAATGGTTTTCTGCGATTCAGCCCATCGCACGGAGTTGCGGTCGATGAAAGCTGACCACGTGACGGGTTGTGCCATCTCATTGCCGTTGAGGTCTTCGATGCCCATGGCTGTGATGTTTACCGTGGTGCGGTCGATGTCCTTGGGCAGTTCCTTCAGTTCGATAATCATCTCGTTGTCCTTGGTGACGAAGTCGAAGCGAAGGTCGCGCACGGCTCCCCTTTCCTTGACGGTTGCGTATTCGGTGGTTGACATCATGTTGTTGGTCAACTGGCTGCCATTGCCGAATGCGTTGTCAGTCATGCTCACGGTTTTCTGCAGTTCAGTGTCCCACTTGTTGGCGAAATAGTTGGTGGAGAATTCCAACAGGGTTCCACTACCCGTGATTTGGGGCACGTTCTCGCTGAATGGGATGTATGCCAGGAGTCCGGTCTCGGCTCCGTCATGGCTCACGTTCATGCGCTGCTTCACCACATTGCGGGGCAATGCCATGTCCCAAAGGGTGATTTCGTCGATGAAGCCTTCCATGGGGGCGTATTCCACAAGCTGGTTCTCGGATTCGGTGGCGTTGACCTGTCCCAAACGGAATGGTGCAGCACCGTAGAGTTTGCCAAAGCCTGATGCTTGTGCCTGACCAGTCAGTTCACCATCAATGTAAGCAGATGCCATGTTGGCAGGGCGGTCCACCACGAAGGTGAGTTGGTGCCACTGGTTGTCGGCATAGCTCTTGTTCATGACGATGCTGGTGGTGTCGGAAGCAATGGTCAGCTTCTTGTCTCTCACACCGATGAAGAGCTTCTCGTTGGCATTTTCTTCTTCCTTCACACCATAGCCTGACGCCATGATGGGGAAGTTAGATTTGTCTTTTGCCTTGAACCACATGGAGAGGGTGTAACTCTTCTCTGCGGATGTGCGTTCGAACATTTCGCGCTTCAGTTCGTGTGTGAAGTGCTTGCCGGTCAAACGGAAGGAGCATCCTTCAGGAGTGATCCATTTGACTTCGTTCATCGTCAGGTTGTTGTCCAGTGACTTGTCTTCCAGACTCTCTCCATATCCTTCATCCATTGGATAGTAGGCTACAAGACCCACTTCATTGCCGTACATGGTCTTGTTGGCTGTCTCTTCAATTTCGCTGGCTGTCAGCGCCTTCGACCAAATGCGTGTTTCCTTCAGACTGCCTGCAAAGCCTCTGCCGAAGCGCATCTTACCAGTACGTTTGATGGGTACCAGCACTTTTTTCTTGACCAGCAGGTTGTTGTTCTGATAGATAAGGATTTGCTCGGACGGTTTGTCATACACAACGGCGATGCGTTGGTATTTAGGACCGATGCCATCGAGTTTTGCCGAGATTACCTGTTGTTTGATTACGTTCATCAATGACTGCACCACGAGGAATGGCTCATTGTTGATGAAATCGATGTCAATCTTGAAACCGAGCCTGTCGTTGTTGTAATAGTGTTCGAACAGTGAGCAGGCATGGTTGAGGGACGATTCAGCCCTCAGCATCATATCGATGGTGAAACTCTCGTCGGGGGCGCAGTATTCTTCTTCCGTTTCGAGATAGGACGAATAGTCGCCTTGCAGCTGCAAGTATGTGGTGGTTCCAATCACACTGTTGTTGGGCATGCCTGTCACCTTGAAGTTGTTGGATGACAGAAGTTTGTTGGCGTTGATGTTCTCGCTGAAAACGAGTTTCAGGTCATTGCCCACACCGAGGATGCCGTTGGCTGGCTGTGGACTGCCGAACACCTGCGGACGTCGTGTGTCCTTGATGCCCGAGAAGACGGGTGACGAGGTGGTCACGAAGTCGTTGCCCAGACGGCTGTAAGTCACGGCGCGCAGGTCGTATTTCAGTTCTACAGGGTCGCTGTCGCCATAGAAGGCATGGGTAAGCGTTCCACCCATGATCATGGCTTTGGTGCCTGTTCCTTTCTGGTAAAGGCTGTCATTATTGTAGTAACTGCACAAGTTGGTCCAGCGGGATTCCGGCTCGGAGCTCTGCTTGTATTGCAGTTCCACGTGGTCGAAGTTGCGGAAGTTGACGTCATAGCCTCCCACGGTCATCGGCATGTAGTATCTGCCACGCTCGTCTTGTGCAGAGTTGGTGTTCAGCACCCACTTGTCTTGCGGGGTGATGACCGCGATAGGACTGGCGCTCGGCACGAAGTGGACGGACAGGCTTACGGTGTCAGCCACTGTGGGGTCGCACTGTGAACGGAGGGCAATCCGGATGTTTTCATAGTCGTCCACCATTCCTTGTCCAATCTCGAGCACTTTCACCATTCCTGTGCCGTAAGGTACAACCACGGAACGTCCGTTGCCCAGCGGAGCACCATCCATGATGAGGGATGCGCCTGTCTGGTTGCTCTTGTCGAGCAGCACGAGGTCGAACGAGCCTTCTTCACGCAGGGTGCCTTCGTTGCTCAGCACAAGGTTGAACTTGGCTCTTTCGCCATAGGGCACATTGCTGATGATGTGGTTCTCCACTGTGATGCAGGGCTTCTCCACCTGAGCGGTGGCTGCCGAAAGAATGGTGCCAGGACGGTAGTATTTTGACACGTCGGCTGGTTCGTATGGACATTTGGTGCTGCCACCCAGAGAGCGGAAGACGAAGTTGCCTTTGGAGAATTTCTGCTTGTCGCCAGAATTGCCAAAAACTCCCGTGCTGGTCACCACTTGCTCCACATCGTGATAGACATCAATGCTCAGGTTACTTTCAGGATTAGTCTCCAGATGATAGCCCTGAGTGACTGACTCCGAGAGATCAGAATTGTTGTCTGAACTGTAGTTCGCGCTGACAGATGGCACAATCTTCAGTTCAGAGTGGGTGCCTCCTGTTGCAATCTCTATGTCGAAGGCGCCTGAACTTTTGATGTCTTTCATGGTTTGCTCCATCTTCGACACATTACTCAAATCACTCTCGACAATGTCCTTCGTCCTTGCTATTGGCTGGCCTGTTGCAGTGTTTTTTACTTTGTATTTAATTACTACATTCTTTACACTATTATTGCCCTCATGACTTTTTTGGAAGTTCTTGTTTGAGTTGAAAGCACTGGTGGCGGCTGAAAGACCTGTGTTTACCAATTGGTTGAACCCATTCATCCAGCTTTTGCCTTCTGTTACTTCTGATAAATCCACGCCTACTAAAGGAATATGATAGTCGCGATCCACTTTCGAATCAAACGACTGGTTGTGGGTGATGCCTATGCCACCGGAGATAGTGTGGTTCTCCAGATAGAAGGAAGCGTTTTCATCGACATTGTATGCCGTTCCAGGATTGTAGTCCATCGAACTCCGATTAGTTCTGTCGACGGTCTGGAATGCCTGAATCTTGTCGTACTCATTGTAGGCAATGATGTATTCCCACTGAGAGATGAGGCTGTTCATGATGCGCACGGAATCGGTGAGTGCGGCTTCCTTTGCCATCTGCTTGCGCAACCCCAGCACATCTATATAGTCGGGGGTGATCACCTCGTAGTTCAGTCTGTCGTTCAGTTCGTCATAGCGATCGATGGAGATGTACTGCAACGAATCGTCGAGGTTGTCCTGTCCGTAGCGTGGGTCGTCTTCACCGCGCAACGAGAGGAACACATTGTTCAGCGTAGCATTTGCCCTGGCTTTTGCCTCTGCGCGCGTACCCTTATAGAGGTAGGAGTTGCGGGCAAGACGAAGTTTGGGCAGCAATGTGTTCAGAATGTAATCCTGGGTGTAGGCGAATTCTGTCTTCACCTTGGGACCCACCCGAACTGCATAGTCGCTGATGAGGTAGCAGGGCTGTCCGATGGAATTTTCACCCTGGGCAATCAACGTGCAAGGCCCGTCTGTTTCGCTGAGCATTCCCAGTTCTTTCAGGTAAAGATAGGTGGCTTCGTTGATGGCACGCACATGGCGCACATAACTGGTGGCAGCCACCAACTCGTTACCGTAGAAGATGTCAGCTTTGGCACCCACCATGGATGGGTCTGCGCTGGTCTCCATGCGTTTGTTCATCGTGAAGGTGGTATGACCTGTATAGGCAAAGTGAGCACCTATGAGCGGGATTGCATTGGGGCTGACGGTGATCGTGGTCTTAGTGGAGGACTGTGTACCGATGTATGTGCCGCCACCCATTCCTGAATAGGTTCCCTGCATGATATTTGCACCAGTTCCTTTCTGGTAAGTAAGCTGCAGCGACAAATCGATGTCGAAGGTGCAGTGGAACTCGTTGGTGAAGGTGGAACCTGTGTCAATCCATGCATAACTCTTGCTGCCTGGAGGGTCGCGCAGGATGCCGTTGAGCATAATGACTTCGCCTGCACTGATGACGTCGTCGGTGACTTGCTGCTCACCCATCACGAATGCCAGCAGATTGCGGCTGTCGATGAATTGTCCCTCGTGTTCGAGATCGACATCCATGTGACGTAAGGCATTGGTGCCCTGTACGTCATAGACGGTTTTCTCGACGTTCACGCTGATGTCAACCGAACCTGTGCGTTCATCCAATGTGCAGATGGAATCGCGTTGCATGGCGGAGAAGTCATCGTAGAAATGCACCTTGCCTCCACGTACGGGAACGCTCTCGCATTCATCTGTCACCTCACCATTGTAGTAGTAGTTTTCGGTGGCAGTGATGCGGAAGTAGTGCATGCCCGTCAGGAACACAGGATAGTCAAACGTGTAGGTCTTGGTGTTTGAGTCGTAGAGCGGTACGGTGATGGCACCTCCACCATTGGCTGCCGGTTCTGTGTATTCGGCAAGACCATAGTGAGGCAGCGGTTCGCCTTTATCGTTCAACTCAGTGATGTTCACATCTGGCTCTACACGGAAGATACGGTTGTAGATGGCGTTGTATTTGAGTTGTTTATTGTCATAAGTGATGGTCTTGGTTGTCAGACTGTCAGTCAAGTCAAGCACTTCGCTGACTTTTCCTTTCTGGAAGAGTGTCGGGTGACCTTTGGCAGAGATTTCCACCACTTTGTAACGGATAGGTAACAGTTTTGCCTGATATTCACCAGTCTCCACGTTGGGAGTGATGATGACACGGTGACGCTCGGTGAGGACGGTGCTGGTCTTCTTGCCGTCTGCCGTCTCGAATGCGAGTGTGTCGTGCACCACTGTCAGGGCATCGTTCAACTGATCCTTGACGAGCCATGAGCGTTGGTTGCCCTCTTGCTCGAGCACGATGCGGAGGTCGTCGCCGAGGTTGTTTTTCGAGAGTCCGAAGCCCAAGGTCTTTTCCCCTTGGTCAAGACCGCCCACCACGCGTCCGATGGTGAGAACCTTGGTCTGGTCCCAGAAGAGCACATTGGTCTGGTTGCTGTTGATGGGGCGGGCAGCACCTTTGTTGTCGGCATAGAGTCCGTCAAACATGAAGGTGTGTCCTTCTTTCTCCACCGTCAGCCGTTTAGTGCCTTTTCGTGCCTTGAACTGGAAGTGACCGTCGTTGTCGGAAATGATGACGTTGCCGCTCTTGTCCACGACCGTCTCGCCGTCAATCTTGAATGATGCGCCGTACACAGGCACTGTGGTGTTCTCATAATAGACATAACCATCAATGTCGAAGGCATCATCGCTGATGAAGTTCTTGTTGAAGAACTCTGTCTGATTCTTGTTCAGATAGACAGGGTACTCTTTCGGATCGAGGCTGGGGTAGAGTGTTGTTTTAGGCACAACGATGTAGGGCATGTCGCTGTACGGCACATCGGGGAAGATGTAGGCACCCGTGCTTGATGTCTTGACGGAAGTCACTTCCTCTCTCTGTCCGTTCTGCTCCCGGAAAAGTTTCACTTCCACATCGGCAAGTCCTGTACCATCCTTGAAGGTGAGGAAACCTGCAATCTTTCCTGTGGCACGGCGTTTACCCGTAACATCCACAGAGAGTTTCTTTTCACCATCCGTACATTCGTACTGAATGCTCAGACGATACTCCACATCCATGCCTGCCTCTACAGCATAGTCGTCATAATATGGAAGGGAGAGATTGACGGGCAGTTCTTCCCACTTGTTCTGGTTCAGTTTCAGAATGGTCAACTTGTCAATGCGCTTCATGTCGACGTTCCACGACAGATGGATACGGTTCTGTTCCGTATCGTAGGAAGCCTTGAAGTCACCAATCTTGGTGTCGTCCTGTACGGGTTCTATCTTTGTCACGTCTGTATTTCTGCCAGCCACCTTCGTCCTGATGCTGACATCGACAGTGCGGTTGGGCATGATTTCCGATGGGTCGTTAGGCAAATACAAGATCTGATAGGAGTATTTTGTGCAAGGTGCAAAGCCGTTGTCATCCACCCATTGAAAACTATTTGGATAGATGGTGCCTGTGATGGACTTAACATCTGCACCTCCCTTCCGCACGAGAGTTGTCACATCGAAATCTTCCTCATAGGTGACGGGCACACCATTCTTCATGAACTCCGAGGTGCGCCGAATGATGGTGTGCGCATCGTCAGGGATGTAAGAATGGTCGTCGGCACTATGATTCACCAATGTGGATGAGTAATACCAGATGATGACGGGATTCGGGTCTTTCTGCGATGTGCTTTGGAAACTTGCATACCTGACACCGATGTCATAGCCCGGCACATAGTCGCGTTTGTTTCTCCAGTCATATTGCCCGACATTTCCCTCTGTGGCGCCAATGGCGGCACGATAGATGCGATAGCGGACGCTGTTGTGAATGGTGTCGCCATAGCAGCCTTGGGTGCTGTCGGTATATTCGTAGTTTGCCTTGCCTTGTTCCATCAGCATCTGACCGATGGTTTCCCAGGAAGATGTGTCTTCTTCCGTGTTTTTGTTCAGGTTGTAGAGTTGGCGCTGGATGATGAAGGCATCGGTGTACAATGCGTCCTCCTCATCCGCATTGGGGACAGTCCATTTCAGCACCGAGGCAGCCTTCTTGCCCCATTCGGCTTTCAAGTTGAAGTCTTTGGGGTTGTGAACAGCCTTGATGGTGACAGTCTTAGGTGGTAAGTTATAATAGATGTATTGGTTATAGGGCACTTGCGCTTCCACCTTCACCTGATGGGTGTAATTGGTGGAAGGAATGTATAGGGAATAACCGTCTTTGGACTTCTTGCACTGATCGGTGATGTCAATGTTTGCAGTTCCTTGGGTCGTGTTCAGTTCTGTCACCTTCGTTACTTTGAGTTCCGACCCCGTGGTGTTGGCAACAACCATGCTGTAGAAGCCGGCATACTCGCCCACAGGTGTGAATATAGGTTCGCTGAGGGTCAGTTCCGGCACAGCGGAAAAGATGATGGAAGAAGGCGTTATTTCACGGTTGCTTAAGGCCTCGCCATGCCCCACGGGACCATTGATGAAGAATTTGACTTCTTTGCCAGCCCAATCAGTTGGATAATACCAATCGAACTCAGCATAGCATCGTGCATCGCCGGTTGGTTTCTTAATGCGGATGGTTTCCGTCTTGGATTGCAGCTGACGCGGAGTTCCATTATCCGTGTTCGTCAGAATCAGCACGCCATTACCGTTAGGATAGTTGCCTTCTGCATTTCCTGAGAAACGCGTGGTGATGTCTATCCATTTGTCATTGTCGTCGCTCCGGTCATTGTTATTGTAGAGGGATACGATGTACCTTCTCTTCTGACCGGGTGCTTCGGCATAAATCCAGGCGCCATCAGGACAGTCGCCGGTTTTCTGGAGATAACCGTTCGTACCTGTCGTTTGGTCAAGATGCATCACCTTGATGTGTACAGCACCCTGACCTTTGGGGGTCACCATAAAACACATGGAAGTGTATTTCGCTTGGAAATAGTCTTCCGCCTGCATGCTTTGTGGCAGAACAAACATTGCCACTGCAAGCCATAGCCATAGTAAGTGTCTTAATTTCATATCGATTATAGTATTTATTTTATTTATCAATTTAATCAGCATCAGACGGATCTTCACCTTCATCTGAATCGGAATATCCGAAAGGAAGAGTGGGAGAAGTTGTTTGCAACAAGGGAACCGCCACAAATGGAATCTCCGTCGATTCCGGCTTGATATATAATCTCTTCTTGATCATTATCTATTATTATTGAATGAGAATTTTGTGTTCGTTATAGATATAGACTCCTTTTTCTATGGGTTTACCATTCAGTTTCTTACCATCTAATGTGTACCAGCAGTCCTTTTCGTACATGCCACTCAGTACATCATTGACGAGTTGTATGCCAGTGATTGTTCCATCTTCAGGATGGAAGTCATAGCGGACACTGCCGCTCGCCACTGGGGAAACTTTCAAATACGCTTTGTTTCGTGCCAATGAACCAGAAGTTGCAGGTACAAAAGCTCCGTTCTTCAAAATGTACTCTGTGCCATCACCCACAAAACCGACGGGACTGACATGAGAACCCTGGAGAAGATTGCCGGTATAGTCAGCAAGCCCTTCATCTGTGGTGTGCGACAAAACGACATCGACACCCTCATATACATCTGTGTCATAATAAACGAGGGCGCCACACCCTTCGTTGAGGGTGCTGACTTGGTGGAGCGTGATGGTTTTGTTTTCTTTGTCTGCATCTGTCACCATATAGGCTTTTACGCCTTTAAGGTCGGTGTAATTGCCATTCGGAACAATGGAGAGCCACTTCTTTTCCGGAGTGAAATGGAAGGTGATGTCGCGGTTCTTGCAGAAAGAATTGAGTTGAGGATAAGAGCCTTTCTCAATCACCCATACGGGATTGTTCTTCTCCGTGTTCAAGATGCCTGTCCAATAGTTTTCAGTCTCATCAGTCGCTACCGTCATCTCTGTGGTGGTGGCATATTTGACAGTCGTTTTTGAGGGGGAACCACCTCCCTTCTCGGAACCAATTGTCACATCTTCGCCAAAATTGAAATCCTCCATGCTGACGGTTTCCCTATCATATCGGCAATTATCCAGGAAATCCGTATTGCCACACTGACCAACGATGAAACCGAAATAAGAGTTATTGTTCACATTGGACACCGTGATAGCCGTGTTGATCACATAGCATCGCTGGAGAGTGCCGCCATTCACATCGCCTGTCAATCCACCAGCATTTACTTCTGAATCCTTGCTTGCCGTCACGTTTCCTTGATGCCAACAATTTTCAATTTTACCTTCGGAGTAACCACAAAGCCCTCCAACATATTGAGTTCCTGAAACCGCAATGTTGCTGTAGCAACTACTAATCTCGCCTGATTTCAGATAGCCGCAAATACCGCCCACATAAAGTTTGCCTGAAATACCGCTTCCTTCCACTCCCACATCCCTCACACTGCCACCGTCAATATATCCGAACAGACCTGCATAGTCGTTGCTTCCTTCGACTTTGAGATGGCTGATCTTGTGTCCCCATCCTTCAAAGTTCCCCCTAAAGGGATGATCTGCATCACCAATGGGTGTCCATGCCTCATCATTCAGATTGAGGTTGGCTTTGAGATAAATGTTTTGATATTGATAAGAGGTTCCTGAATTGACGGCATTTCTAAAAGCTTTCAATTCATCTACAGTTGTGATGGTCACATCAGCAAGTAGATTCCCTGTTACTAACCATAGCAAGAGGGTGGCAAGAATACAATACTTTTTAACTTCCATCTCTTTATTGATATATTTGTGTGTTTGGTAATCAATGAGTATTATTCATTCAATTCGGGGCAAAGATACGCAATTATTTTGTATTATTTAACAAAAGTGCGAATTTTTTTCAAGATAATTTTTCACATTTTTTCAATTATGTTTTGATGTCATGAAGAAAAAGTGTAATTTTGTGGCGTAAATCACTTTTTTACTAATCTAATAATTGACTATCAATCAAAACAGCAAGAATCATGAAAAGAAGAATTTTAGTGCTCGTTGCTGCCGTGTGTGTGGCAATGGGGATGGAAGCACAGTTCTTCCCGGGCTTTAATCCGCAGCAGGCAAAACTAAAAGCGCAGGAGGAGGCAGAGAAGGCTTATCAGAAAGGGAATGACTTTCTGAGGGCAAAGAAGTATGACAGGGCATTTGACCTCTATCAGAAGGCTGCCGATGCTGGACATGCGGGTGCGCAGTATAATTTGGGCACTTTCTACATCGAAGGAAAGGTGGTGTTGCAGGACTATGAGAAGGCAGTGTATTGGTTTGAGAAAGCTGCCATTCAGGGAGTGAAGGATGCACAGTACAATCTCGCAGCCATCTATCACCAAGGGGCAGGTGTGCCAAAGGATGAAGAGAGAGCACAGTATTGGGCAAGGGTGTATAAGGATATTGAGAAACTGGAGGTGAAGAAGGAAGAGCCACAGCCTAATTTCCCCTTCCCTCCAAGACCGCAAGAACCTGTGGAGGAAGTTCCAGACGAACAGGCTGAGTTCGAGGGTGGCCAACAGGCTCTGATGACTTGGTTGTCGCAGAATATGCAATACCCGGAAAAGGCTGTGGAGGCTGATGCTCAAGGTAGAGTGCTGGTCGGTTTCATCGTCAATCGGGATGGCAGCGTTGACGATGTGAAGGTAGTGAAATCGGTCCATCCCGCTCTGGACGAAGAGGCTGTGCGTGTGGTGAAAGCCATGCCTAAGTGGAAGCCAGGCAAGAAGGGCGGGAAGACGGTGCGTGTGAGATACACACTGCCGATTACTTTCAAAATGCAGGAGACACCTAAGACGGAAGGCTCTGAAAGCGGCGCTGCTGCACAGTGAAAACCGTCAGTCAGAGTATCGGCTTTAACTCCTTCTAACTCCCTCTAACTCCTTTAACTCCAACGAAGTAGAATATCCGAGACTTAACTTTATTCACTTTATTTATATATGGATATGAAAAAGACTACACTTTTTGTCATTGGCTTGATGCTTGCCACAACTTTGATGGCAGGTCCAGTCGGCAAAGATGAAGCCAAGGTGAAAGCGCTGACCTTTCTTTATGGAAAGGCAGGCGGAAAGAGTGGTGTGGCAAAGGCACCGCGCCAACAGCAAGACTTGTCGCTGGCAGCGACAGGTGACGCGTACCACGTGTTTAATATCGGCTCAGGCGATGGCTTTGTCATCGTGAGCGGCTCAGACCTCACGCCCGACATCATCGGCTACACAGACGAGGGTGCGTTCGATGCACAGAACATGCCCGACAATATGAAGGCATGGTTGCAAGGCTATGCAGACCAGATTGCATATCTGGAGGAGAAGGGTGAGTCGCTGACAGCGGAGGCAAAGGCTTTGCGCAAGGCACCTGCAAGCGTGAAGACTCCGATTGCGCCAATGATTGAGACAGAATGGGGGCAGAGTGCGCCCTACAATTATCTGTGTCCTAAAGTGTCTGGCACGTATTGCAAGACGGGGTGTGTCGCCACGGCGATGGCTCAGTTGCTCTATTACCACAATCAGAAAGAGGGCTTCCCTGTTTCTACTGTGAAGACAATATCTGCCTTCACAAAAGGGGGCGTCAGTGTGGCAGAGTGTCCAGTGACTACTTTTGACTGGTCGAACATGCAGAAGACATACACTGGCAAGGAAACGACCGTTGATGTGAAAGCACAAGCGGTGGCAAAACTGATGCAGTATTGTGGTGCATCGGTCGGCATGCAATATGGTACAGGCAGTTCGGGCGCTTCTTCACCGGATGTGCCGCAAGCATTGGTGGATTATTTTGGCTATGACCAGCGCGTGAAGTATTTGCGTCGTTCTCACTATTCCACATCGGAATGGGAAAACATCGTTTATCAGGAATTGGAGGCAAAGCGCCCTGTGTTTTATTCTGGTTCTTCGACAGGTGGAGGGCATGCTTTCGTCTGTGACGGTTACGATGCTGACGGCTACTTCCACATCAACTGGGGATGGACAGGTGATGGCAATGGTTACTTCCTGCTGTCAGTGCTCAATCCGAGTGAGAGAGGCGTTGGTGCCGGTACATCTGATGATGGCTATACGATAGTGCAGGAAATTGTGGTTGGCATGGAGAAACCAACAGGCTCTCCTGAATTGGAGGATGGACGTATGGCGGTGCATGAGTGTAGTTATACTGGTACAACAACGCTCGGAAGGTCGTCATCCTGTACGGTATCTTATCATTTCTGGCTTTACAACGAATTAACTTATACGCATGATTTTGATTTTGCGTTGGCTCTATATGATGAAAGCGACAATTGCTTGGCTGTGTCGGCATCTTCTTCGTTGGATGCCGTAGCAGTTAATGCAGGAAGGGGGGGGACTCGCTCTTCTTCTTTCAATTTCACTTCATCTGCCGTGCCGAATGGAACTTATAAGTTGAAACTTGTCAGCAAGGAAAAGGGCGCTTCTGAATGGCAGAAGTGTTTCGGCGCGGATGATTATTACATCCAGATGGTTGCTGATGCATCCAATGTGACTTTCACGAATGTGACTCCAACGGTTAATCTTGCGGTGTCGGAGGTGACTCCTACAGAGTGTGTGAAGGGAGCACTTACCACCATCACTGCGACCATCAAGAACAATGGCACACGATTCAATGGCGAACTCTTCTTGCTTCTTAGCGGCATCAGTGGAGCCGTTGCTGGCAATGGCGTTAGTGTGGAGGCAGGCGAGAAAGTTATTGCTACATTCACGTTCAGATATAATGATGCGGCTCCTGTTATCAAGACCATGAAGATTGCTACTGATGGAGCAGGTGCAAATGTGATTTGGACGGGTGACCTGACTGTGAAGAATGGAGTCTCAGACAATACCCCCACTTTGACTTCGACTCATCACTTGAATGTGGACGAAAGTAATACATATATTTTAGGCGAAAAGTTGGTTGATCGTGTTACCTTGACAAATACGAACACCACGAATGCTTTTGAAGGTTGGGCTTACTTGGCTGTTTATAAGTGGGAAGGTGGTACTGGAACTCCGACAAATACGGAGATGGAAAAAGTGGTAGTTCCTCCCTCATCGTCTATAGACATCACATTTGAGATGGATGTGGCTATTGGCGAGGTATATAGTGTGGAAGCATATTACTATCATAGTGATGGATGGGATACCGCCGCCCCCAAAGTTGTATATACGAAATATACGGCTAAGCCCGCTGTCACGATCCTTGCTGCCGATGGAACGAAATCGTGGAAGCTGGCAGAAGCCTCTCTCACTGTTCCAACCGATGCGGCAGTAGTTGACTTGCGTGGTCAGTCGGTGGTCACTTCCATCACACCGAACAGTAACCCGAACACACTCTATTTGGCAAATTCTGCCCCAGTCGGCGGCATCACGAAAAACTGGGTGAATGGCACGACGGCAGACAATGTGGAACTGGTGGATGATGGCACTCATGGCTTCTATACACCGATAGATTTCACTGCTACGGAGATAAGTTACAAGCGTACCTTCACAACGGGTGCCACAGCAATGGGCGGTGGCTGGAACACACTGATGGTGCCGTTCGCCGTGAATGCCGTGAAGGTGGGAGGCTCTGCCATTGATTGGTTCAAGAGCGGCAGCGACACGGGCAAGAACTTCTGGCTTTATCAGTTTGCCAGCGATGATAAAGGCACGGTGGACTTCGACTATGCTGCCAGTATTGAGGCAAACACGCCTTATCTCATCAATGTACCCAGCGATGCATGGGGTGCAGAGAATCAGTTGACAGGTAAGGAGATTACTTTCGAAGGTAGCAGTGCTATAGTCAAAGCTGGCGGTAAGGGCTCTCAGAGTGGTTTCTACTATATGTTTACGGGCAACACACAGAAGCAGGCTGTCACAAATTCTTACGTGTTAAATGCTGCCGGTACGGAGTTTGCCAAGACCACAGGTGATGTGGAGCCTTTCCGTGCATACTTCTACGGCTCATCGCACAACCTTCAAGCTGCTGCTCTTGCTATCGGCTTTGTTGACAACAGCGAGGCTACAGGCATCACAGAGTTGACAGTGGGTTGTGATGAAGAAACGGCGAATGGCGTATGGTACACGCTCTCAGGTGTGAAGCTTACGGGCAAGCCAACTGAAAAGGGCATCTATATCTATCATGGTAAAAAAGTTGCAATCAAGTAAAGAAAGGAGATAGAGCAATGGATAAGAAAGTATATATCAAACCAGAACTGGACATGGTGCTGGTGGCGTCTCAGTCAATGATTGCAGCATCCCTGCCTTCGTCAGTACCTGGCGGTACTCCCAATGTGAACGGCATCAAGGCTAATCCTTTCGATGAGGATGAATTGATGGATTTTGATAAGGAGATAGATGGTCTTTTGTGGTAAAATTTGTCTAATAATATAAAGAAGAGAAAGCCGGCATGGGAACATGTCGGCTTTCTTGTTATTGGCGTTTGAGTTTGTTTTAGGTGGGGAAAAAGGTGATTTTAGTGATAAAAAGTGAAAAAAGTGTGTTTGTTGTCTGCTAACCCATATTTTTTGTGTAACTTTACCTCCGATTTTCGGAAAAGGAAGCGATAACAGATAATCGATAGTTAGAAAAATGATGGCAAAAAGATTTCTCACCTGCTGCATGGCACTGGTGCTTGGTGTGTCGGCTTTGATGGCTGACGCTCCGAGTGATTTCATTAATAAATATGAACTTTTTGTGGATGGCGTGGCTGCTCTCGACAAGGACAATACGTTGCCTGAAACGATGGACTCGCTGAAGTGTGTGTATAAGGAACTCACGAAGGAGTATAAGAGCGTGAAGAAGCAGATGACGCAGATTCAACTGGAGAAGTACTATAACCTGAAGGCTAAATACCAGAAGACCGTGGCGGTGTGGAACACGAAGCGAGGTGCCAAGGCTGTTGGCGGATGGGTGAAAGGAATCGTGAGGAAGAAGAAAAAGTAGGGGGAGACAAGCAGCAGAACTGCTTGGAACAGTTGAGAGTTGACAGTTGAGAGTTGACAGTTGAGAGTTGACAGTTGAGAGTTGACAGTTGAGAGTTGACAGTTGAGAGTTGACAGTTGACAGTTGAGAGTTAGGGTTAAGGTTGGGGTTAAAGTTAAATTTAAAGATGAAATACATTACTTTGCCAGAGGAGAAGGTGCGTCGCCTGTCGTTTTATTTGGCGATGGAAGAGTGGGTGGCTCGTCATTTGGACGAGTCGGAGTGCTTCTTCATGTGGCAGGTGGCACCAACGGTCATCTTTGGTCGCAATCAAGTGATGGAGAATGAGGTGAATGTGGCGTATTGCCGCGAGAAGGGTATTCAAATGATTCGTCGGAAGAGTGGGGGCGGATGTGTGTATGCTGACGAGGGGAACGTGATGTTGTCGTATGTGTGTGATGGGGATAATGTGGGTTTCACGTTCAATAAATTCATCAATATGTTGCTGTTGGTGTTTCGACAGATGGGTGTTGAGGCTGTGGGAACGAGTCATAACGATGTGATGATCGGTGACAGAAAGGTGTGCGGAACGGCGTTCTATCATCTGCCTGGACGGAATATCGTGCATAGCACGTTCTTGTATGATACGGATATGGAGAACATGTTGCATGCCATCACGCCGAGTCGGGAAAAACTGCAACGGAAGGGTGTGGAGAGTGTGCGTCAGCGTATCACGCTGTTGAAGGATTATACGGACATGGGGTTGGAGGAGGTGAAAGCGCTCATCAGAAAGACGCTTTGTGTGGGGGAGAGGATGCTCACTCCGTCGGATGTGAGAGAGATTGAGCAGATGGAAGAGAATTATCTTTGAATAATGAAAGAATGAGGGGGCGAAAGATGAGGGGTGAAAAAATGATATAATGATTATGACAGAGAATTTGGAACAGAAGGAAAAACGGACTTGTCTGTATGACAAGCACGTGGAATTGGGGGCTTTGATGTCTCCCTTTGGTGGTTTTATCATGCCCATTCAGTATGCGGGCATTGCTGTGGAACATCAGGCTGTGCGCGAGAAGGTGGGACTCTTTGATGTGTCTCACATGGGGGAGGTGACGGTTCGTGGCAAAGAGGCTGAGCGTTATGTCCAGCATATCTTCACAAACGATATTGCTGGTGCTCCTGTGGGGAAGATTTACTATGGGATGATGTGTTATGAGCAAGGTGGCACGGTGGATGACCTCTTAGTGTATAAGATGGGGGAGAATGACTTCTTCCTTGTCATCAATGCCGCCAACATCGACAAAGACTGGGCATGGATGCAACAGCAGGCAACGGGTTTTGATATTGACTTGCAGAACCGTTCGGACGATTATGGACAGATTGCTGTGCAGGGTCCTGAGTCGGAACAGGTGATGGAGACGGTGCTTGGGATTTCTTGCAGCGAGTTGTCTTTCTATACAGTGAAGACGGTGGGCGATGTGATTGTGTCTCGTACAGGTTATACGGGCGAGGACGGTTTCGAGGTATATGCTACTCCTGAGTATATTCGTGGGTGTTGGGACAAACTCATTGCCGCAGGTGTGCAGCCTTGTGGATTGGGATGCCGCGACACTTTGCGCTTCGAAGTAGGACTTCCACTTTACGGCGACGAACTTTCCGAGACGATTTCTCCCATCATGGCAGGACTCTCCACGTTTGTGAAGTTGGAGAAGCCTGAGTTTATCGGTCGGGAGGCTCTCCTGAAGCAGAAAGCGGAAGGCGTGGCAAAGAAATTGGTGGGCATCGAACTGGCTGACCGTGCGATTCCACGTCATGGCTATGCAGTGCTGAAAGATGGTAAGACAATTGGTGAGGTGACGACGGGATACCATACGCTCTCGACAGATAAGAGTGTGTGTATGGCACTGGTGGACCGCGAGTATTCGGCATTGGATACGGAGGTGGAAATCCAGATTCGGAAGAAGACCTTCCCGGGAAAGGTGGTGAAGAAGCGTTTTTATGAGAAACATTACAAGAAATAGAAATTACTAAAAACAGAATTGAATTATGGCAAAGGTTATTGAAGGACTCTATTATTCTGAGTCGCATGAGTACTTGAAAGTAGAAGGAAACATTGGTGTTATTGGCATCACTGATTATGCACAGCACGCTTTGGGCAATGTGGTTTATGTGGACATGCCTGACGTGGATGACGAGGTGGAGGCTGGTGCCGAATTTGGTGCAGTGGAAAGCGTGAAGGCAGCCAGCGATTTGAATTCTCCCGTAAGCGGTACGGTGGTGGAGGTGAACGAGGCATTGGAAGATGCGCCTGAACTCATCAACAAGGATGCTTACGAGAACTGGATCATCAAGGTGGAGATGAGTGACGAGTCAGAACTCGACAACTTGATGGATGCTGCTGCATACGAAGAGTTTTGTAAAGAATGAAAGAATGAAAAAATGAGGGAATGAAATAGCGATATGACACATGACAATATTATATACGATCTTAGTAAAAAGTTTGCACTAAGGGTTATAAAACTCTATGTGTTTCTGTCTGAAGAGAGAAAAGAATATGTCATGTCTAAGCAGAAATATCGCAGTGGAATAAGTATTGGGCAAATATTGCTGATAGCATAAATGCCCAAAGTAAGGCAGATTTTGTTAGCAAATTGAGTATATCCCTCAAAGAGAAACCACAGAGACAAAATATTGGCTCGAATTATTGCACGACTCTGGTAATATCAGTGATCAACAATTTGGCTCTGTTGTGAATGATTTGAATGTCATTATTGGTACACTAATAAAAACGATTAAAAAAACGAAGGAAAATGGAGTATAGGGATATTTTTCAATATTTCATTATTTCATTTCCTCATTCTTAAAATTTATGTATAAGTATTTTCCGCATACGGATGACGACCTGAAGGTAATGATGGAGAAGGTGGGAGTGAAGAACTTCGACGAACTCTATGCTCAGATACCAGAGAGTATCCGCTTCAGGGGTGATTATCAAATTTCTTCGGAAGAGGCTGAGACAGGAGTGCGCCGTGTGTTCGACCTGTTGGGCTCGCAAAATAAGCAACTGACTTGTTTTGCAGGTTATGGTGTGTATGATCACTATACTCCTTCTGTCATTCCCAATCTGTTGCAACGCTCAGAGTTCCTTACATCTTATACACCTTATCAAGCTGAAATTTCGCAGGGCACACTGCACTATATTTTTGAGTATCAAAGCATGATGGCTGAACTGACAGGTATGGACATCTCCAATGCCTCGATGTATGATGGCACTACGGCTGCTGCCGAGGCCATGATGATGGCTGTGGCTGCTGGCAAAAAGGTGGACAAGGTGCTGGTTTCGGGAGGGCTGAACCCTCGCACCCGTGAGGTGATTGACACATACGCTCTGCATCATGGCATCGAGTTGGTGACAATCCCTATGAAAGATGGCGTGACCGACCTCTCAACGCTCAAATCTCAGCTCTCAACTCTTGAGGGTGTGGCTGGCGTGATGGTGCAGCAACCAAACGTGTATGGTATCGTGGAAGACTTCACAGGCTTCGCTGAGGCGTGCCATGAACAGAAAGCACTTTTCATTATGGACTGTGTCGCTGCAGACTTGGCAGTGCTGAAAACTCCTGCAGAGTGGGGTGCAGACATTGCAGTGGGCGATGGACAGAGTTTGGGCATTCCGATGCAGTTTGGAGGACCCTACGTTGGCTATATGTGCTGTACGGAGAAACTGATTCGCAAGATGCCTGGTCGTATTGTCGGCATGACAAAAGATAACCGCAATCAACGTGCTTTTGTGCTGACGTTGCAGGCGCGTGAACAGCATATCCGTCGTCAGAAGGCGACGTCCAACATTTGCAGTAATCAGAGCCTGATGGCACTTTGGGTGACGGTGTATCTCTCACTGATGGGCAAACAAGGCATGAAGGAGGCGGCTCAACTCTCCTATGCAGGAGCCCATTATCTGTGTGATGAACTGCTGAAGACGGGACGGTTCCATCTGGCATACGACAAGCCTTTCTTCAATGAATTCTATGTGAAGTATGATGGCGATGTGGACGCCCTCTATCAGCGTTTTATCGATGCTGGCTTCTTGGGCGGCGTGAAACTGGAGGATGGTCTGCTCTTTGCCGTGACTGAAAAGCGAAATAAGGTTGAAATCGACGAACTTGTAAAAATTGCAGCGCTATGAATAACAAATTATACGGAAAACTGATTTTCGAACTTTCGAAAAAAGGGCGCGTAGGCTACAGCCTGCAAGGTAATGAATATGGCAATTACGAGATACCTGCTTCAATGCAGCGTGCAGAGGAAGCGGAATTGCCGGAATGTGACGAGTTGACAGTGGTGCGGCACTATACCAACCTCTCGAACAATAACTTTGGTGTGGATACAGGGTTCTATCCTTTGGGTTCGTGTACGATGAAGTACAACCCTAAAATCAATGAGGAGATGGCTGCACAGTCTCAGTTCCAGAACCTGCATCCCGAACAACCTGCCAACACGGCTAAGGGTGCTCTGGAGGTGGTTGCGATGCTGGAGCATTCGCTGTGTGAACTTACGGGTCTGGCTCACTTCACCTTCAAGCCTTACGCTGGTGCGCATGGCGAGCTGACAGGACTCATGACCATCGACAACTATCACCGTTCGCGTGGCGACATGGCTCGAAAGAAAGTCATCGTGCCAGACTCTGCTCACGGCACCAATCCTGCCTCGGCAGCCGTGTGCGGATTGGAGATTATTGAGGTGAAGTCGTTGGCTGACGGTACGGTGGATTTTGACGATCTGAAACACATTGTAGCAGAGCTGGGTAGTGAGATTGCTGCCATGATGATGACCAATCCAAACACGCTTGGACTTTTTGAAACGCGCATTCCTGAGATTGCAGCACTCATTCATAATTGCGGTGGTTTGATGTATTATGATGGCGCAAACTTGAATCCGATGCTGGGTGTTTGCCGTCCTGGTGACATGGGCTTCGACGTGATGCACATCAATCTGCACAAGACGTTCTCCACTCCGCATGGAGGTGGTGGCCCTGGCAGTGGTCCTGTGGGAGTGCGTGAGGGATTGCAGGAGTTCTTCCCTGTTGTGTCACCTTATCATGGTAACTTCAGCGTGATGATGCGTGCTTATGCCTATATTCTTTCTTTAGGACGTGAACATGTGAAGGAGGTGGGACCTCTTGCCACGCTCAATGCCAACTATATCAAAGAGAGTCTAAAGGATGTTTACGAACTGCCTATCGATGGCTTGTGCTGTCATGAGTTTGTGTTTGACGGACTGAAAGATAAATCGACAGGTGTCACCACGATGGATGTGGCGAAGCGTTTGTTGGATTACGGCTACCATGCTCCGACCATCTATTTCCCCTTGCTCTTCCATGAGTCGTTGATGGTGGAACCTACGGAGAACGAATCGAAAGAGACACTCGATGAATTCATCGCTGTGATGCGTCAGATTGCCGAGGAGGCAAAGACGAATCCTGACGAGGTGAAGTCGGCACCGCACCATACCCCAATTGGACGTGTGGATGATGTGTTGGCTGCCAAACACCCTGTCACAACGTGGAGGGTGTTGAAGAATGAAAAAATGAAAGAATGCGGAAATGAAAGAGACTGATCTCATCATCATCGGTGCAGGACCTGGAGGATACCGTGCCGCCGAATATGCTGCCAAGAATGGACTGAAGGTGGTCATCTTTGAAGGTGACCATGTGGGGGGTACTTGTCTTAATGTGGGCTGCATCCCCACCAAGTCATTTGCCCGCGATGCGGAGATTATACAAACCTTGAATAATGCTGAAACCTTTGGTTTGAATGGATTGGATTATAACTTTGATATACAAAATGTTATTCAAAGAAAGGATGAGGTTGTTTCTTCGCTCCGTTCAGGCATTGAGACGCTGCTTTCTCACCCGAATATCACACTGGTCAAGGCTGAGGCGAAGTTTGTTGATGCCCATACGGTGACGGCTGCCGGTGAGGAATATACCGCCCCTCATATTGTCATTGCTACAGGGTCTGTGCCCAAGGCTTTGCGTTTGGACGAGCCTGCCAGTCGTCGTGTGCTTGACTCCTCTGATTTGCTGTCGATTGATCATCTGCCTGAGCGTCTCTGTATCATTGGTGCTGGGGTGATTGGCATGGAGTTCGCCAGCATTTTCAATGCGTTTGGTTCAGAGGTGACGGTGGTGGAATTCCTCAAAGAATGTCTGCCTGTACTTGACGCTGACATCGCCAAACGGTTGCGCAAGTCGTTGGAGAAACGAGGCGTGACCTTCCATATGCAGAGTGCTGTTACAGCCATTACCAATGACGGGGTGGTGTTTATGGACAAGAAGGGTAATGCCGTTACGGTGGAGGCTGATGAGGTGCTGATGGCGGTAGGTCGCGCGCCTCGGGTATTTGACCATTTCAGTCATGCAGGCTTTGAGTATTCTGAGCGCATGGGTGTTGTGGTCAATGAGCATCTCCAAACTACTGTCCCACATATTTATGCTATTGGTGATGTGAATGGTCGCCAGATGCTGGCTCATGCTGCTGAGATGCAGGGTATTCATGCGGTCAACCATATCTTGGGAAAGGCTGATGAGATTCGTCTTGACATCATGCCTGCCGCCATCTTCACCCAACCTGAAGCGGCATGTGTGGGTTTGTCTGAAGACTGTTGCAAGGAACGAGGCATTGAGTATGTGTGCAAGAAATCTTTCTGGCGTGCCAATGGCAAGGCGCTTGCGATGAATGAGTCGGAAGGATTGCTCAAACTGATGGTTTCACCGCAGGGGGGCATTCTGGGCTGTCATGCCTATGGTGCTCATTCTGCAGACCTTATCCAAGAGGTGAGCGCACTGATGTGTCGTAACACCACTGTGGAGCAGTTGGCGGCTATTGTCCATATTCATCCTACGCTTTCAGAGATTTTGCAATCTGCAGCAGAGCAGTAATTCTTGAAGGAATATTACCTATTATTATCAATATCAATTTATTATCTAAATGAAAAAGACTTTGTTTTTTATGTTGGCCTTTTTGCTGACAGGTGTTTTGGCATTGCAGGCACAAACGGCAAGGCAGTTTACGATTGACCTTACGGAAGACGGAAAGGCACAGATGGTTGCCTTTCTGCCTGAAAAACCTTCAGGGAAAGCCATTGTCGGCATACCGGGCGGTGGTTATTCGGTGTTGTCCAACACCCACGAGGGTACCCAATGGTCGGGGTGGCTCAATGAACGTGGCATCGCATATTTCGTGGTGAACTACCGTTTGCCGAATGGTGATCGTACTATTCCAATTGGCGATGTAGAGAAGGGTTTCCGTATTGTTCGAGATTCTGCAGCCGTATGGGGCATTCAGCCTCGTGATGTGGGCATTATGGGATTCTCGGCAGGTGGACACCTTGCATCCGTCATCTCCACCCTTTCTCCCTATGAAGTTCGCCCCGATTTCACGATTCTCTTCTATCCTGTCATTTCGATGGATGAACGAGTATCTCACGTTTATTCCTGTCGCAATTTCCTCGGCGAAGATCAGAAGAATCCTGAAATGGTGCGCAAGTATTCGACTCAGAATGCCGTGAAGCGCCATTTGACGCCTCCTGCTATCATTTTCATGTCGAGTGATGACAACCTTGTACCTCCAGTAACAAACGGGGTGGAGTATTATCGTGCAATGCGTAATGCCGGTAATGAGTGTGCCATGCACATCTATCCTACGGGTAGTCACGGATGGGGGTTCGGTCCCTGGTTCAAGTATCACAACCAGTTGGTGGCAGAACTGGAGGCTTGGCTTAATGCACATCCTGGTCCCAACCCTGATGCTGTGCGTGTGGCATGCATCGGAAACAGTATCACGGATGGACATGGTATAGATTTGGCACCTGTGAATGGCTATCCAGCCCTTTTGCAACAGCGACTCGGCAAGGACTATTGGGTGAAGAATTTTGGCGTGAGTGGACGCACCTTGCTGAATCATGGTGATGAACCTTACATGAAGGAGACGGCTTGGAAGGATGCTTTGGCATTCGATCCCGACATTGTTATCATCAAGTTGGGAACCAATGACTCAAAGCCTCAGAACTGGAAATATGCCTCGGAGTTCAAGCAGGACCTTCAGCAGATGATCACGACTCTCTGCCCTGCATTGGCACAGACAGCGAAGAAAGGTAAGAAGACGAAAAATGCCCAGCCTGTCAAACCCCAGATATTCCTCTGCACCCCCATTCCTGCTTTCAAATCATCTTGGAACATCAATGATGCAATCATTGCTAACGAGATTATCCCTATCCAGCAGGAAGTGGCACAGCAATATGGTTTGCAGGTGATTGACCTCCACACCCTTTTTGCCAACGATGCTGACAAAGTGCAAGATGATGGCATCCACCCCAATCAGGCTGGAGTCCGTCGCATAGCAGAGATTGTGGCTGAGGCTGTGAAGAAGTAAGTGACAGCCGCTGTCTATACAGTATTATTAAGTTAGGAGTTAGGAGTTAGGAGTTAGGAGTTGGCTATCCAGTTCATTTTTCTTCAGGAGCAAGCCGCATGGCAACTCCTAACTCCTAATTCCTAACTCCTAACTAATTTTATGTCGAATGCCGTTTTTATCCCGAATCGGTCATTAGGCCACTTCGTGGCTCTGTCGTAAAACAAATTTGAATAATTAAGCAACCACACAAAATTATCTTATACAATGATGTCTCTTCTTTTCGCCGCAAGCGGCTTGTTTTCTCGGACAAT
>ONFA01000009.1 GCA_900316975.1 uncultured Prevotellaceae bacterium
CCTGCTCTGGCGTGACAGGGCGGTGTCTGTTCTCTCTCTGCTGAGTTGGTCTGTTCTGAAGGTTCAGCAGTAACGCCTTCATGCCCGATACTTCATCCCCAAGTTCGGCGATGACCTGCGGAAGGTCATTGAACGTGATTTGATCTTTTGACATTTTACAACACGACCCTTTAGTGGAATCGTGCTGCAAAGGAACCCCGTTATTAATCGGAGGGCAAGCCACTTTTTGATAATTGGTGCGTCACGAAACAATCACGCAGTTGAGCCTCGTTTTTGGCTGTTTTTCATGGTAAAAACAAGATTTTTTGAGCGATTATAGGGACTGATAATATGTGGGCTCAATGCACAATAACTGGGATTGGACTGTTTCTTTTGAATTTATAGACTATAATCTGTTGCCCTGAATCCGTTAAGACGTTTATAATGAGTCTGAAAATTGGCACATATTGCTCTGCCTCTGTGTGTGAGCGGTGGTATCAAAGGCAGCAGTGGTGTTGGCGGAGGAGGTTTCGGTGGTATAGATACAGGTGGACTCAAAGACCCCTCTGCCCCTGGAAGGGAGGACTTCGGTGACGAACTGAATGAACTGCTTTGGTGATGACTTGACAGGATGGCAAGATGCCATTCAAATGATATGCAAAGGGCGGCGCATCGGTGTGGATGTGCCGCCCTTTATGCGATTTGTCCGTATGTGTTTGAGAACTGGAATGTTGGTGGAATATCGGCACTCAGCACGAAATATTATGCGCTGAGTGAACGAAATATTATGCGCTGGGTGCGTGAAATGTGATGCGCACCGTGCCGACTTTTGGGGTGAAAGAATGGATGCCCTCAATGGGGTGCGTTGTGCCTTTACAGTGCGTAACTGATGCCGGCTTTCCATTCGTGGCTCTTGCCTGTGATGGAGGGGTAGTAGCGGTAGTTGCCGTGGCGGAGGTTGAATTCGTGCTGGAGGATGAGATGGAGGTTGCGACTGAAGTGGCACTGGAAATACAGGCGGTTCTGGAAGATGCTTTGTTCGCCTTTGTCGCCCCATGCGTTGATGCCGTCTTCCATTTCTTTCTTGTAACGATGTTCGTCACTGGTGTAGAGGGCAAGTTTTTCTGGTGTCTTACCCTTGAGGATGAAGAGACGCATGAAATAGAAGTCATTGCCAATGGAAAAGCGACGGTTGAGGGTGAACTGAAAGCGGTAGCGGATGGAGGTGCCTGTGCCGAAGTTGTAACGGCGGAAGGGGTAGTAGTCGGCTGCGCAGCCTCCGAGGGGCACGGCGGAGAGCATGAAGTCGTGGGTGAGGGTTGCCCCCTTCTTCCCTCCCCAGAAGGGGGGTGAGTAGGGACGTTCAAAAAAGAGTCCTACGCCGAAACTGGCTGCTTCGGAGATGAGGGCGAGGTTGCCGGGGTCTTCGTTGTCTTCCTTGCTGTAGTGGTCGATGTATTTGATGTTCTGGTAGAAGCCGAGGTCGAGTTTCCACTGATGAGGGAACTGGTACTGAAGGGAGCCGATGCGTCCACGGATGTCGAGTTCGCCGACAGTGGGTTGGTCGGGGGCGAAGTTGACGAGGGAGTAGAGTTCGAAGTAGTCGTAGGCTCGAGGACTTTTCCCTTCGTCGAGGTGGTTGAAGTGGTTGCCGTAGGTGAAGCGGAAATCGATGTAGGGGATGGTCTCGTAATAGCGCATGCCTGTCCGTGGATGGATAGGTGCGCGGTCGTAGATGTAGCGTCCGCCCGTGCCGATTTGGAAGGTGTAGGGCATGGGCTCTTCTTTCTTGCCTGCATTGAAACGGTTGACCCTGAACATCTCGCCCGACATGATGCGGTGGATGCCGCGCACGGGGTTGAGGAAGGAGCCGATGATTTCGCGGACAACACGCTGGGGGCCTTGCTTGGTGTCGTCGAAGAAGATGTCGGACAAACGGTGGGTCACTTCACCGATGGCGGCTCCTCCGATACCAGTGGAGAGGAAGTCGTTGATGGCGGGTCGGTTGGTCTCGCAGAAGAGTT
Organism: uncultured Prevotellaceae bacterium; assembly: GCA_900316975.1. GTDB lineage: Bacteria > Bacteroidota > Bacteroidia > Bacteroidales > Bacteroidaceae > Minthosoma. Next base: position 2,004 of record ONFA01000009.1, read on the forward strand.
CCCAGGTGAGGGAACCTGCCAGGGGGTAGAGGAGTGACACGCCATAGGAGAGTCCGTGCTCGCGGGCGGTATTGTAGAACATGCTGCCATGATAGGGATGTGCAAACTGGTTGCCGGAGAAACTGTCGTTGTCCCACACCCAGCCACCTGAGAGGTTTTGCCGCAGGGTGGCATTGGTGATGCGTGCCCATTCACGGTCGGTCACGAAGTGGTCCCATCCCAACACGAGGGCATTGATGCTGAGATCTTCGATGAGTGCTTGAAGTCCTGGTGTTTTGGGACTTCCGTTTTTGTTCTTTCCGAAGAAGTGAAGGGAACAGGTGTAGGGGGTGAGTGTGTCGGGACGCTGAAGGTGGGTGCGAACATTGGTGATAGAGTCATACCAAATGGAATCTGGCTCAATGGCCAGAATGCTGTTACTCATGATAAGGCTTAAAAGGAGCAAGAAGAGTGTCTTGGCATTGATTCGGATGATGTCTGTCACCTTTGATTTGTTCATTTGGCTCTTCGCGTGTGAATTTGTGTGCAAAGGTAAGAAAAAGTTGAGAGTTGAGGGTTGAGAGTTGAGAGTAAATTGTACTTTTGTAGAAAAAAAGACATCAAATCATAAAAACTCTCAACTCTCAACCCTCAACTCTCAACTTTTTTGTACCTTTGTGGGCAAAAAGAAGGAATATGGCGAAAGATAAGACTGCATACGTGTGCAGTTCATGCGGTTACGATAGTCCTAAATGGATCGGGAAGTGCCCCGCTTGTGGGGAGTGGAACACGTTTCAGGAGGTGAAGTTGGGAAAGAAAACGACGTCGGCTGTAGCGTCGGAGTTTCGGCTGGATGTGAAGTCAAGTCCCATCTCCATGTCGAAGATTGAGACGGAAGAGGAACCGCGCATCAACATGGGGGATGGCGAACTGAACCGTGTGTTGGGTGGCGGGTTGGTGCCTGGCAGCATGACGCTGCTGGGTGGTGAGCCTGGTATTGGTAAATCGACGCTCATTCTTCAAACGGTGATGAGGCTGAAGGGCATGAAGGTGCTATATGTGAGTGGGGAGGAGAGTGCGCGCCAGTTGAAGTTGAGAGCGGATAGGATAAATCTGAACCCTAACCCTAACCTTGACCATGATTCTGGTTCTCAGCCCTCGAATGTCCTTGTGGTGTGTGAGGCGATGATTGAGACGGTGTTTGAGCACATCAAGGCTGTGGGGCCTGATTTGGTGGTGATTGACTCGATTCAGACGATGGCGACGGAAACGGTGGAGTCGTCGCCTGGCAGTGTGACGCAGATTCGTGAGTGTGCGGCGATGTTGCTGAAGTTTGCGAAGGAGACGAACACGCCTGTCATTGTGATTGGACACATCAATAAAGAGGGTACGATAGCCGGTCCCAAGATATTGGAACACATGGTTGATACGGTGTTGCAGTTTGAGGGTGACCAGCATTATATGTACCGCATTGTACGTGCCATCAAGAACCGTTTTGGTTCGACAGCAGAGTTGGGCATCTACGAGATGGTGCATAACGGTTTGCGCCCTGTGGAGAATCCTTCGGAGTTGCTGTTGAGCGATGTGAAGGAGGGTGAGGAATTGAGTGGCGTGGCAGTGGCATGTTCGATAGAGGGTGTACGCCCTTTGCTCATTGAGACACAGGCTTTGGTGAGCACAGCAGCATACGGCACTCCGCAGCGTTCGGCAACGGGTTTTGACTTGAGACGTCTGAATATGCTCTTGGCTGTGTTGGAGAAGCGGGTGGGCTTTAAGTTGCCTCAGCGTGATGTGTTCCTCAATATCGCTGGTGGAATTCGTGTGACCGATCCTGCCATCGACCTGAGTGTGATAGCGGCTGTGTTGTCGAGCAATGTAGATACGGGCATACCGAGAGACATCTGTTTCACGGGTGAAGTGGGACTGAGCGGTGAGGTGCGTCCTGTGAGCCGCATCGCGCAGCGTATTGCCGAGGCAGACAAGTTGGGTTTCCGAAAAATCATCATTCCTAAGGCGAACATGAATGGGTTGGACAAAGGCAAGTTCAAGATTGAGATTGTGCCTGTGAGGAAGGTGGAAGAGGCGTTGCGGGAACTATTTGGGTGAAAAGAACTCTTTTAACAATATTTGTGCATTTGGTAAATGCTTGATTTTGTATTGCTTGTAATTTTTGTAAAAAAAGTTGTGCACAATTTTTTTTGTTGAATAAGTTTTTTTTGTGTAATTTTGCACTCGAATTTCGGCATCATGTGTCGGATGAATCGCAAACTCAAAAAAGAACGCAAAAAGAAAGAAGATTATGTCGACTGTGAAGACAAGAGCACTTCTGGTGGATGTGGCTCGACAACTGTTCGCAAAGAATGGCTTCGAGGGCACGTCGATGAACGACATTGCCGTTCATGCAAACCGAGGTCGCCGTACACTCTACACTTATTTTAATAGTAAGGAGGAGATTTATTTTGCAGTCATCCAGACGGAATTGGAACGTCTGTATGAGCGTATGGAAGAGGTGGCTCGTAAGAGCATTCCGCCTGAGGAGAAGATGGTGCAACTCATTTTTGCTCATCTGGAGGTGATGAAGGAGGCTGTGTATCGCAATGGTAATCTGCGTGCCGAGTTTTTCCGTGACGTGTGGAAGGTGGAGTCGGTGCGCAAGACGTTTGACAAGAATGAAATCAATCTTTTCCGTCGCATCATGAATGAGGGTATCGACAAGGGAGGGTTTGAGATTCGCAACGTGCGTCTTGCTGCAGAGATCATGCACTACTGTCTGAAAGGCTGTGAGGTGCCTTACATCTATGGACGTTATGCTGCTCAGAATGCCGAAGAACTCTATCCGTATGTGCGGGGCATGGTTCTCAAGGCTTTTTGTAGAACGCCGAAATACGGGAAATACTAAAGCATATACATATCAACAACTCAAATAAAGAATTATGGGACTTTTAACTGGTAAGACAGCCCTCATCACAGGTGCTGCACGCGGCATCGGTAAGGCTGTCGCTATGAAGTTTGCCCAGGAAGGTGCAAACATCGCTTTTACTGATTTGGTGTTGAACGACGACATGGCTGCAGGTCTTGAAGCCACTCGCAAGGAAATTGAGGCATTGGGCGTTACGTGTCGTGCTTATGCTGGCAACGCAGCCGATTTTGCTGAGACAGAGGCTGTGGTGAAGAAGATTCACGAGGACTTCGGTTCTATTGATGTGCTGGTCAACAATGCAGGTATCACCAAGGATGGTTTGATGCTTCGCATGAGTGAGGCTCAGTGGGATGCTGTGCTGAACGTGAACTTGAAGTCTGCTTTCAACTTTATCCACGCATGTGCTCCGATCATGCTCCGTCAGCGTGGTGGCTCTATCATCAACATGTCTTCCGTTGTAGGTGTTCATGGTAATGTGGGTCAGTGCAACTACTCTGCATCAAAGGCTGGTATGATTGGCTTGGCTAAGTCTATCGCCCAGGAACTTGGTCCTAAGGGTGTACGTGCCAACGCTGTGGCTCCTGGCTTCATCGAGACAGCCATGACTGCACAGTTGCCAGAGGAAATCCGTGCTGACTGGATGAAGAAGATTCCACTCCGTCGTGGTGGTCAGGTGGAGGATATCGCTAACGTGTGTCTCTTCCTCGCATCTGACATGTCCAGTTACGTTTCTGGTCAGGTTATCCAGATTGACGGTGGCATGAATATGTAATGGAATTTACAATTTTACAATTTACAATGTACAATTTGCCATGCGGCGAGTACGGAAATCGTAAAATTGCTCAATGATAAAATAAATTGTATATTGTTAAATTGTAAATGGAAGTAATTTACGAAGATAATCACATCATCATTGTTTCGAAGACGACAGGGGAGATTGTACAAGGTGACAAGACTGGTGACAAGCCCCTGAGTGAAACAGTGAAGCAATACATCAAGGAAGCGTATGCCAAGCCTGGCGACGTCTTCCTTGGTGTTGTTCATCGTCTGGACCGTCCTGTGTTCGGACTGGTGTTGTTTGCACGTACTTCCAAGGCATTGGCGCGTATGAACACGATGTTTGCCAATGGCGAAGTACACAAGACCTATTGGGCTGTCGTGAAGGATGCCCCCGAACAGCCCGAAGGTACACTGACGCATTGGTTGGTGCGCAACGAGAAACAAAACAAATCGTATGCCTACGACCATGAAGTGCCTCACAGTAAGAAGGCTGTGCTCGATTACCGTGTTATCGGTCGTTCTGACAACTACACGCTGCTGGAAATCGATTTGAAGACAGGTCGCCATCATCAGATTCGTTGTCAGTTGGCAAAAATCGGCTGTCCCATCAAGGGTGACCTCAAATATGGTGCCAAACGTAGCAACCCCGATGGCAGCATTTCCCTTTTGAGCCGCACCATGCAGTTCATCCATCCTGTCAGCAAAAAAGAAATTGTCGTCGAAGCACCGCTGCCTGACGACAATCTCTGGAAATCTTTCATTCTTTCACATACGCCTTGACGATTCTCACCTCCTTCAGTGGTACATCTTGTGCGTTTGTCTTGATCTTTTGGATGGCTTCCACCACTTTCATGCCTTCCACCACTTCGCCGAACACCGTGTATTCATTGTCCAACCAGGGTGCACCGCCATGTATGCCGTAACTTCTTCGTAAATCATGTGGATAAGTGATGGGAGGATTTTCCGATATGTCCCATTTTGCTTCGTCCAGCAACTTCTCCAGCAGGTTGCTTACTCCATCGCGGTCACGAGCCTGTCGCATTGCATCCAATTTCTCCTTGTTTGCCATCTGTTTCTTCATATAGAGCACTTCTGTGTCGCGTTGTTCTCTGGCGGTCTCAAACCCATCCATGTCTGCCTCTGAACACGTCTTGCCCGTCACGATGTAAAACTGGAACTTGTCACTTGCCCTGTCTGGATTCTCTTCATCGCCATCCCTTGCAGCCGCCAGCACACCCCGTTTGTTGAAGTGCTTAGGCCACACAATTTCTGCGGGAATCCTTTCTGTAATGGTGTCACCATCTGGTGTCACAGGCACCTCATATCCCTCAGGACGTGTCTTCGGGTCGCCTGTCTGCACCATGAAGTTGCGAATGACTCGGTGAAATGTCACTCCTGTGTACATTCCCTCCTTCACATTCTTCACGAAGTTGTCCCGATGTCCGGGGGTGTCATCGTAGAGTTTCACCCGAATCTCACCCATCGTGGTTTCTAACACCACCTCTGTTTCTTGTCCTCCGTCAGTGCACCCCATGCACATCATGCCGCATGCCCAAAACAATATGACAAAAAAATTCTTCATATATAACCAGTTTAGTGATTTTGTATCCATTTGTTGGGGCAAAGTTACGAATTAGCGAAGAAAAAAAGCAAGAAAAACGGGCTTTTATTTTGTATTGTCTAAAATTTGCACTACCTTTGCACTCGATTTGAATAATCGAGGCTGTGTCTCAGCATTGCTTAAACGAATTTGGCATTGCTTTTCGACTTGTACTCGATTTGAAAAATCGGGAAGTAGCGCAGTTGGTTAGCGTACACGTCTGGGGGGCGTGTGGTCGCCAGTTCGAGTCTGGTCTTCCCGACCAAAGCAGTAAGCGAGTGAATCGTTTACTGCTTTTTTGTGTTTTATGCCTTACGCTTCCATGATTACCCCTTCATCGCAAGCATTTGTACATGTCCTGCACAAGCATTTTAGAGGCTATGGCGTAAGCAATTTGAAGACTTGCGCACATCTAAAATATTTTGAAACTTTGAAAAAATAATTTGAAAGTTGCAAATTTAAATTTGAAAGTTTCAAATATTTTTTTGCAACTTTCAAAATATAACCCGATACGGCAACACTACAAATTGGAATACGGCAACGCTATAAAACGGAACACGGCAAGACAGAAAAATGGTTGTGGAAGTCACCTTCTTGGGGATGCGGAACCCGATTCTTGGAAGGTTATACATATATATAAATATGGACATATGTGAAAATAAGTTTGGGAAAAGTTTGGTAGTTGTACATATTATTACTTATCTTTGCAACCGAGAAAAGAATCATGCCCATGAGTACAAAGACCATGACAAAGATGTTAGCAGAGTATTTCAAGACCCAACCCGTCTTGAAGGCATGGTTGTTTGGCTCCTTTGCACGTGGGGAAGAAACGTCCAAGAGTGATGTGGACTTGCTTGTGGAATTTGATAAAAATGCACGTGTCAGTTTAATGAAACATGCAGGAATGATTGTTGATTTGGAACGCAAGTTACGTCGTCCCGTCGACTTGGTCACTGATGGCACACTCTTGCCTTTTGCTGTAGAAAGTGCTAATCGTGATAAAATACTGATATATGAGAGAGCCAGTAAGGGATAAAGGACGTCTGGAACACATGAATGCTGCGATAGAACATGTGTTAGATTTCACCAAAGAAAAGCCAATGGATGATTTGTCAGAGAACTCCATTGAATTTTATGGCATTGTCAAATGTATAGAAATCGTAGGCGAAGCAGCCTATAAACTGTCACCCATATTTAAGGATGCTCACCCCGACACACCTTGGAGTGTGATTGAAAAGATGCGCCATGTATTGGTACACGATTATTATCAGATAGAGAAGAGCGAGGTGAAATATGTTGTGGAAGATGATCTTTACCCTCTTTATGAACAGATTTCCCGCTATCTTACCGAGACAAACTGGGAAGAATGGGAAAAGAAGAAATAAACTCATCATATTGTTGAAAACCTAAACCCCTATCGCTTATGGCAACATAGCATTATAAAGACATATTAGAAAGAAGCGTCCGCTTAGAATCTTGTTCATCGAAATTTCGCCAAAAATAAGAGAACATGCAAGAGTAAAAGCAAGGATGCTCACGTCAATGGCGTGGGCTTTTACTCGTATATAGCATGTTAGGTGTTTGGCGATACCTCGATGAACGTAGACGAAAGTAATTGCCTACGTTTTCTTTTTGTCTATATTATATCTTTGAACAACATATCATTAACCCAATAAATCATTAGTAACATGAAAGAAGCTTTATTATTCAAAAGAATTGAGAACTTCGTGTTCTGGCCACGAGGTGGTAGCACTATGAAAAGAATGTACATGCTTGTGATGTTGCTTATGATGTTGACCGCGTGTGTTAAAGGTCAAATTAATGAAGAAAAACAGATGCCGCCCTCAAAGATACTGAAGATTGATGGCGAACCACAAGTTTTGGAAATTCATGATGGTAATAATGATATGGATAGTTGGTGCCTAATGGGAATTACGATCCAAAACAATTTAGCCCAACCCATATCTGGCTCAGATTATCAAGTTTATTTCAATGAAGTGGATATACGAACAGACGAATCTAGAATATGGCTGGAGAAAGGCAAGGATATTCCACCACATGGCTCCATCATATATAAAAACAAAATTGGATATTACTATGATTTGAGAAAAGTCTATATTAAGTTCAGTATAACTGGCGAGGAAATAATCAAGAAATATGTCACTCCTACGAGTAATACGAACAAAGATAAACATTAATACATAACCTAAATTAGACAACGTATGAAAAAATTTACTAAGGTATGGATAATCGCATCTAATAAGAGAAAAATAGTTGGAACCATGCTCCTTTTTCTTTGTGTACTTCATCCTTTATATTCACAAAGAACACAGACATATTCTGGAAGTTTTAAATGTGGAAGTGCAAAGTATGAATATTATGACACAAAAAACGGGCGAGTGTATCATGGAGATTTCTCTTATTCTTACTCTTCTGGAAATAGTTCTATAGAGATAAATGGAGCATTCGTCAATGATTTGAGGGACGGATTGTGGAAATACAAAGAGGTCTTCCAAAACGAGTTGGGTGTTATCCAAGAACATCTTGCATATATTGAATACCGAAATGGCATAAGAAATGGCAGGTATGAATACTCCTATACAGTAAAAGATAAAGAAACAAAAGAAAGCATAAATCTAAAGACTACCACAAAAAATGGTTTGTTAGATGGGTCGTTTGTATATGATAGTTTTAATCTTAATTTGACATCCGAAAAAATACGAGGCTATTTTGTTTTAGGATGCCGTGGAGGACGGTGGATTTTCCAGGAATTTAAGAATTCGGGAAAGGATCTTCACACAACACAATATTCTGATTATAATAAGGATAAGGTTTCTTATATAGATAATGAAACTGGAGAAAAAATTAGCGGGCATTATAAACATGGAAAAGTGCCGCTCTTTTTCCATGAGATAAACAGCGTAATAAACATGTCCGCGCGATTGGAGGCTACATTAGAAGATGGCAAGGCTTTCCCATTTAAACCCTCGCCAGAGAATTTGAAAGGAATTTTAGATTCGGATAAAATATATAAAGATACAACAAAAAAGGAAATATTAAAACAGCGACAACAACAACAGCAAATAATTTCACCAGCATACCTTGGAGGCATAGAAGGTTTGGAATATTTTTTATTGTATCATGCAAGGGAGTCTGCAACAAGGGTGAAAGTCACAAAAAGAACTACTAGGCTTGTAAAATGTGTAATTGAGGCTAATGGCCAGGTAACAGGTGTGAAAATAGATTCTGATAAAAGAGATGTTGCAAACGAATCTATCATTGACAAAGAAGCCATACGAATTGTTAAAAGTATGTCCTCATGGGTTCCGGCTAAACGGAATGAAAAGAACATTCGCTGCCATATGACCATAAAAGTAACATTTTTACCGCCTCACACACAAATAAATTATAATAAATTATTTGTCAAAAAACAAAAGAAGTAAGACGTAATGAGTATCATCTCCCCAAAAGATGATGTAAGAGCATAAGAGATTTATAAACCAAGTTGAAAAATTAAAAAACATAAAAGACTATGAGTAACAGATTTTTTAAGCCCTTTGAAGGAGAAAAATACAAGGAAGGAATAAATGGTAAGAAAATATTGGTGTTAGGAGCCAGCTTCTACTGCAACTGGGATGGGAATGACGGTAGAAATAAGTGTGAATTTTTTAACGAGTGTACAAATCCCATCATAAGAGATTCAAGTAAGTTTGATGACATTTGCCCCTCGTACAAGCAATCAAAACAAAAGTTGTCAGAAGAGCCTTTGAATGCTGTTTCTGAGAATTACAGAGCTTATCAAGTGTTCGCAAACTTCATACAAAGATATGTAAAAGATAAGGAGGAAAATGTTTGGGAACGAATGGCATTCACCAATTACCTGCAGTTCTTTTCTCCTACCCTTGCCACGAAGAAAGAGTATTTGAGTAAACGCGATTTTGAGGCTTTTTGTGAAACATTGAATGAGTTGCAGCCAGATATTGTCATTGTATGGGGGGTGGCTATCATTGATGAGGTCAGAGAAAACAATCCATACATCGTTGACTTTAAGAAATTGCCAGAAACGGAATGGTATGTATGCCATATTAAGATGCCCGGGGTAAATCACGAGATAGCCCTTGTCAGTTGTTTCCATCCATCATCAATAAAGTATTGGTATAACAATCTTGACATTTTAGAGAAGTACATGAATGAAGTTTTGTGTACAAAAGCTGAGAACTATCATAATTAATCAATATGAACACTTAAAAAAGAAGATTATGGCACAATTTAATTATACGAAGAGTGAAAGAGGCACAGACAATAAAAAAGAGAAAGGGATAGGACGAACGAAGATCTTTCTAATCATTTCTCTTTCAGTCCTTGTTGCTGTTCTCTCTACAGTCTCATGGTGGGTGTTTTCAAATCTATCAGATGATGAACAAATAAGCATTTCTGAAGAAGAAAAAGAAGAGCTTAGAAGGTTGATTGAGGAAGACGTTCCCATAGAAGAACCTCATTTTGAAATAGAGATAGAGATTCCAGCAAGCGATGATGATATAGAAATAGAAGAGTCTGCTTATTCTGATGATGGGATAGAATATGATGAGGATGATAATGAAAAATTCTCGACAGATTATAATAGTCAGACTTCAAGGGGTGAAAGTGTTAATGATGGCTACAATACTGTGTTATCCAAAAGAAAACTCTCTGTTTCTGATTTAGATAGCAAAACAAAGAAAGAACTTGAAATCATGAGAAATAGTATATATGCTCGGTATGGTTATAAGTTCAAGCGTAAAGATCTACTCAATCATTTCTCACAGTATTCATGGTATAATCCAAGTACCAGCGATATGACTTCTGTATATAATCAGATGTCAAGCATTGAAAAATATAATGTGGAGTTCATCAAGAAGCATGAATAAATAATGAAATTTGTATTCGCAATCTTATCACTTTGGCTATTTGCTTGCAACTGCGATTCGGAGCAAAAGACAAATGGGCATGCGGATTCTCTTGATACTATAGAGTGTTCGAGGGAAGGCGATTCCCTTTCTGTCAATTCCGTTCCTGCATATGCTCAAAAAATCATCAATGCTTATCCTGATTTCAGAATCAGGTATACAGATGGATGTTTGGTCTTCACAGATGGAACCAGAATCACTTGTGATGATGGGAAAACAAAGAGTTTCATCGAAAAGTTAGATAATTGTGATGTGGAAGACATGTTCTCCATGACATATGATACGACAGCAACAACGCCATTATATCTTCATGACTGTGGCAGAGGAAGATGTGAGGAACTTTTCAAGAAGATGTATGGCAGTACGGAGATAGAAGCTCGTGAGAATTTGGTATATGTTGATTGGTTTGGACAGAAAATCCCCTTCACAAAAGTCAATGGTGCATCAGAACAACTAAAGAAAGTTGCATCTGAATTAGCTAAATTACCTCGTTATCGAAAGTATCTCACAAATGCATCTTCTTTCTATTGGAGAAAAGTACGTGGAGCTAATCGTCAAAGTGCACATAGTTACGGTATTGCTATTGATATTAATACAACCTACTCTAACTATTGGCTTTGGTCAAATCCCAATTGTAGCGAAACGGATAAGATTCAATATACGAACAGAATACCAATAGAAATAGTTAAAGTCTTTGAGAAGCATGGTTTCATATGGGGAGGGAAATGGTATCATTATGATACAATGCATTTTGAATACAGACCAGAGTTCTTCATAGACTAATCACAAAACATCACTTTATAAGTATCAAAAAGGCACCCAGCGTGGTTTACGTTGGGTGCCTTTAATTTATACATCGTTACAGAGTTTATTCCTCTGCATCCATCTTCCACTTGCCGTCCACTTTGAGGACTTTGGTCTTCTCACTCTTGGCAGAGCCGTCATCATACTTCATGGTATAGTCAACATTGGCTGAGTTGCCGTCTTCTGCCGACTCCATGTACGAGGAAATGTACATCAGCGTGGAGGGAATAACCCAAGAAGGAAAGGTGAGAAAATGTTAATTTGTTATTTTTGTCAGTTGATTTTCGTCCTTATGCATAATCACACGTTTCTTAGCGACTTTTGTGTATTTTGTTTGGTGGTGTCGATTGAAAGGTGTAATTTTGTACCTAAATAATATTGGCAATGCAATAGATTCCTCATACGCTCAATTTATGTTGACAGAAAAGACCTTGGAGAAACTGCGGATATTGGCTGAATCGGCGAAGTACGATGTGTCGTGCTCGTCGAGTGGCACTGTGCGTGATGGTAAACAGGGTATGGTGGGGAACACGGTGGGAGGTGTGGGCATCTGTCACTCGTTTGCGGATGATGGACGTTGCATCTCGCTGCTGAAAGTGATGCTGACGAACTACTGCATGTATGATTGTGCCTACTGCATCAACAGAAGGAGTAACGATATCAAGCGGGCAACGCTGGCGGTGCATGAGTTGGAGGAGATAGTGATGGAGTTCTATCGAAGGAACTACATCGAGGGGCTGTTCTTGAGCAGTGGGGTGGTGCGGAATCCTGACTACACGATGGAGCGTTTGGTGGCGATAGCCAAGGACTTGCGGACGGTGCATCACTTCAATGGCTACATCCACCTGAAGAGCATTCCGGGGGCAAGCCGTGAACTTTTGAGTGAGGCGGGAAAGTATGCCGACCGCATGAGCGTGAACATCGAGATTCCGAACGAGACCTCGTTGAAGATGCTGGCTCCAGAGAAAGACCACCAGAGTGTGTTCACACCGATGAAGTTCATTCAGCAAGGGGTGTTGGAGAATAAGGAGGACAGGAAACACCTGAGGCATGTGCCGAGGTTTGTGCCAGCAGGACAGAGCACGCAGATGATTGTGGGGGCAACGGCTGAGACCGACCGCGACATCCTGCACATGTCGTCGGCCATGTATAGTCAGCCCACCATGCGGCGTGTCTATTATTCGGGCTATGTGAGCGTGAACACCTACGACTCGCGTCTGCCTGTGCTGAAGCAACCTCCTTTGGTGCGAGAGAACCGTCTCTATCAGGCTGACTGGCTCTTGCGTTTCTATCAGTTCAAGGTGGAGGAGATTGTGGATGAGGCTAATGCCAACCTCGACCTCGAAGTGGATCCCAAACTGGCATGGGCATTGCGGCATCCAGAGCAATTCCCTGTCGATATCAACCGCGACGACTATGAGCGCATTCTCCGTGTGCCGGGCATTGGTGTGAAGTCGGCCATGATGATTGTCAATTCCCGACGCTTCAACCGCATCACGTCCTATCACTTGAAGAAGATGGGGGTGGTGATGAAGAAAGCTAAGTTTTTCATCACCTGCCACGAACTCACTGATGGCTATGCCAATCCCATCGTGGGCATCAACGAATTGCATCCCGAACGCCTGAAACCTTTGCTCATCTCGAAGGCGCAGCAGAAGAAGGCGGCAGCAGAGATGCAACTGACGCTCGACTTCGAGGAGGGTAAGAAAGAGGAAATTGTACATTGTACATTGTCAAATTGTACATGAAAAAGATGCTTGTCTATACCTTCGACAGAACATTGGACGGGGTGCTTTCTGCCGTCTTCGATGCTTTCTCCCTGCATCAGCGACCCGACGCACTGATTGGGAAGGGGGAACCGTTGCCGCTGTTCTGCGAGGAAGTGCATGAGGTGGAGACAGCCGACGACCGTGCACAGAGGGTGTGGGCAGGATTGGAAAAGAGGGTGTCGAAAGAAGCATTGCGGCTGATTACCATCAGTTTCCAGTCGGAACTGTCCGAACTGAACACCCCTCTCTTTAATTATATATGTAAGGTTTTTCGTCAGCCAGAAGGGACGAGGAGCATCGAGCGGAATTTCTCCGACCCCGATGTGCTGGCAGTGACCAACATCTTCCGCAAGGTGATGCACGAACGGTTGCGCATGATGCAGTTTGTGCGATTTCAGAAGGCGAAGGATGGAACTTATTTGGGGGTGGTGTCGCCCGACCACAATGTGTTGCCTTTGGTGGTTGCTCATTTCAAAGACCGCTTTGGCGACCAGCCTTGGCTTCTCTATGATGCCAAGCGAAGCTATGGCTTCTACTATGACCAGCAGGAGGTGACACGCATCACGTTTCAGAACGGGGATGCGCTTCCCTTCGACCTCGGCACGGGCAAATTGAGTGATGAGATGCTGAGCGAGGATGACAAACTCTTCCAAGACCTCTGGCGCACCTACTTCAAGGCCATCTGCATCAAGGAGCGGATGAACCCACGCAAGCAGTTGAACGACATGCCTCGGAGGTACTGGAAATATATGACGGAGAAACAGTGAGAGTTGAGAGTTGAGAGTTGACAGTTGGCGTTAGAGTTTAGAGTGACAATAATGGCAGACAAGATGACACCCCAGCAGCGCAGTAACTGCATGCGCAGAATCAGGTCGAAGAACACACGACCCGAGATGCTTGTGCGCCGTTTCCTCTTCAGTCACGGCTTCCGCTACCGTATCCATGCCAAGTCCCTGCCTGGCACTCCCGACCTTGCCATCGTCGGGCTTCGCACTTGTATCTTCATCAATGGCTGCTTCTGGCACGGACACGAGGGCTGCTCCATGTATAAGATTCCTCAGACGCATGTGGATTTCTGGACACGTAAGATAGAGCGCAACAAAGCGCGCGACCACAAGAACCTCTTGGCACTCAAGGCACAAGGATGGCACACCATCGAGATTTGGGAGTGCCAGCTTAAGCCAAAGGAGCGTGAAAGGACCTTGCAGGGATTGCTTCGCACGCTCAACTACATTGCCTTGGAGAATCAGGGAGCGAAACTGACCTATGACTTTGATGTGGAGGAAGAACAAAACCTTGCAGCAGAGGATGTTGAGAGTTGAGAGTTGACAGTTGAGAATTGACAGTTAAGGTTAGCGTTATGGTTAAGGTAAAATAAGTAGGTGAACAAAAATAGTTTATATGATGCGGCAAGCCGCATTTTTCTCGGACAATAATTACCAAGACTACGAGTTTACTCGCCTGAACACCTATGAAAAGAAAGAAATGAGTGAAGAATTTCCAAAAATTGGTTCCAATAATAATTATTGGATAAAATTATCGTTAATTATTGGAAATTATTGTCCGAAAAGACAAGCCGCTTGCGGCGAAAAGAAGAGACATCATTGTATAAGATAATTTTGTGTGGTTACTTAATAAAAGATGGAAAGGAATAAAAAAATCATTCGAACCAGCATCATTGGGGTGATTGCCAATGTGCTGTTGGCCGCCTTCAAGGCTTTGGTGGGATTGCTGGCAGGGTCTATCGCCATTGTGATGGATGCCGTGAACAACTTGAGCGATGCTCTTTCATCGGTCATCACCATTGTGGGCACCAAACTCTCCGAACGACCAGCCGACCGTGAACATCCGTTTGGGCATGGGCGCATTGAATACTTCAGTGCCATCATCATCGCCGTCATCGTGCTCTCGGCCGGTGTCGGTTCTTTGGTCGAGTCGGTTCAGAAAATATTTGAACCCACAGTGCCCCAATACACCACACTCACCTTGGTGGTGATTGTTGTCGCTATTCTGGTGAAAATTGTGTTAGGAATCTTTGTCAAACGGACAGGCGAACAACTGAAGAGCGATGCGCTGAAAGCCAGCGGTGCCGATGCCCTGTTCGATGCCTTGGTCACCCTTGCCACGTTGGTGTCGGCTGGCATCATGCTCATCTGGGAAGTGAACCTCGACGGCATCTTCGGCACACTCATCTCTCTGGTCATCATCAAGGCAGGTGTGGAGATGTTGGCATCGCCCGTCAACGAACTCTTGGGCAGCCGCATTTCGCCAGAATTTGTGTCAGCCCTGAAGAAGGAAGTGAAAAGCCATGAGCCAGTTATGGGAGTCTATGACATCGTGATGAACAACTATGGCCCCAACACCATCATCGGCTCCCTCCACGTCAGTGTGCCCGACACGCTTACAGCCCGCGATGTCCATCGCCTCACGCGCCACATTTCCCAATGTGTTTACGACAAATTCGGGGTTATCCTCACCGTGGGCATCTATGCCGTCAGCACAGGCGACACAGAGATAGGGCGGTTGCAGCGAGCCGTCATGCAATATGTCACACAACACGAAGGAGTCATGCAGGCGCATGCCTTCTATTATTATGAAGACAAGCAACTGGTCACGATTGACGTTGTGCCGACCGACGACGTGAAAGACAGCAATCAGTTTGCCCACCTCATGGCAGCCGACCTTCATGCCCAGTTCCCCCGGTACAACTTTTCCATCATCGTTGACCACAACTACAGCGAGTAGAGTTGACAGTTGAGAGTTGACAGTTGAGAGTTGACAGTTGGGAGTTGACAGTTAGCGTTAGGGTTAAAGTTTCATCTTCTTATAATCCCTTGGCGACACACCTTTCAGCCGTGAAAAGAATTTGCTGAAAGACGCAGGGTCGGCAAAATGGAGCCGGTCAGCGATTTGGGCAATGCTCAGCGAGGAAGTGTGCAGGAGGAAAGAGGCTTCCATCAGCAGCATTTGGTTGATATAGTCGATGACGGTGCGTCCTGTCACTTGGCGAATCACCCGTGAGAGATAGACTGGTGAGATGTGGAGAGAAGAGGCATAGAAAGCGATGTCGTGATGCTCCGCAAAGTGGTCGGGTAGCAGACGAATGAAGTCGAGAAAGATTTCCTCCACACGTTGAGGCACCGAACGATGGGGTATGGCTTGTGTTTGCGCATTCTGCAAGTCGAGCAGAAAGACAGCATAAAGCATGTTCAGAATCTTTTCCTTGTAGATGTGATTGGAGTGCAGGTATCCATTGATTTCTCGCATTTTTGCCGCCAGTAGCAGAGCGGTGTCGTGAGATAGTTTCATTTTTGGCTCATGCAGTTGCACGATGGGGCTGTAGGCGATGTTCACAAGGTCGTGGACTGTGGGTGACTCGATGGTTACGTGTTCATCGGCCAAGAGGCAGATACCGTGGTAGTCATCGGAGGCGGCCAAGATGGTTATGGGCAGTCCCGGAGAATAGATGTAGAGGTCGTCAGGCAGGAGGGTCAACTCCTGTCCGTTATAGTCAATATTCAGCCACCCCTCTGTCACCAGCGTGAACGTGTAGGCAGCCATGAAGCCATGCGTCTCGTTGGCTCTGAAGGTGATGGCAGAGTCAGTCTCGCTACAGTACATCTTACCGTCCCAATTCTCTACGGGATGCTCACCATGCATGAGCACCCATGCTTCTTTCAAACTATACATAACGGCTACAAAGGTACAAGTTTTTTTTGACATTGTATCGTTTCAGACAAGTTTTGTGTCATTGCAGATTAGAAAGTATTCATTTTTTTGCCGTAACTTTGCACTCGAAATTCAATTTCACATTTTTATAACTTATTAAATCTTATTATTCACTATGGATGCAAAAAAATCTATTGAAGCATTGCAGTTCTTTGCTACAGGACTGACCGAAGGTGCACTCGTGCACAAGTTGCAGGGACAAATCTTTAAGTCACAGGGTTTCTCCAAACTCGGACAGAAGTACATCGACCACTTCAACGAGGAGATGGAATGGGTGGAGAAATTCGTGGAGCGCATTCTCGACCTCGGTGGCGAAATCAAGTTTGACGGTGCCAAGAGCCGCGCTCTCATCTGCGATCCCATCGAATACATCAAGGCCGACCTCGACATTCAGAAGGCAGGTGTAGATTTGCTCTACAAGTGCTGCGAGGGGCTGATTAACGACCCCACCACCTACGACATCATGAAGGCTTACTTGGCAGATGAGGAGGAAGACCTCTACTGGAGCCAAGGTGCTATCGACATGATTGAGTGCGTTGGCAAGCAAAACTGGCTGTTCACTCAGTTGTAAGAGAGAGACATTTATCGTCAATCATCATCATTTATTAAAAAATAATAGATTATGGAAGCAGCAAAGAAAGTTTATGACTTCTTGGAGGATGCCAAGACGTTCTACCTCGCCACTGTGGAAGGCGACCAACCCCGTGTACGTCCTTACGGAGCCATGCTCTTCTTCGAGGGCAAAATCTACATCATGGCTTTTGGCAAGACCAATGCCACTCGTCAGATTGCCGCCAACCAGAAGGCTGAAATCTGTGCTTTCAAAGGCAGGACTCTCCGCATCGAGTGCAAACTCGTGGAGGACAACCGTCCTGAGGTGGGCAAGGCTCTCGTTGATAAGATGCCTGTGCTGAAGCCTGCTTTGGGCGAGAACGGCGAGAATGGTGTGATGTACTACCTGAAAGATGCCACAGCCAACTTCTTTAAGATGATGGAACTGGATGAAACCGTGAAATTCTAATTTGTCGTTCGATATGAAAGAGCAAGTATTACAAGCCATGCGCGAAGCAGGCAAGCCAGTATCGGCTGGCGATGTGACGAAGGCACTGGGTGCTGACCGCAAGGAAGTGGATAAGGCTTTTGCCGAACTGAAAAAGGAAGGCGCCATTGTCTCTCCTGTCCGCTGCAAGTGGGAACCTGCCCAGTAAGGGTCTCCTACATCGTGACGGTGAAGATGACGCTACAAGAACAATAAACCCATTTTATGCCGAGGGGTGGCAGGTACGAGTGACTAAACGGCAACGCTGAAGACACCAGACCGTGTCACCCCCTTTCTTTATTTATGCCGACTATCGCAATTGGATTACTGATACCCTTGCTGGGCACGATGCTCGGTTCGGCCTTTGTGTTCTTTATGAAAAACGACATGCCCGAGCGTGTGCAGAAGTCCTTGCTCGGCTTTGCGTCGGGCGTGATGGTGGCAGCCTCCGTTTGGTCGCTGCTCATTCCTGCCATGGAGATGGAGGAGGGGAAAGGCGCGTGGTCGGTGTTCCCTGCTGCTGTGGGTTTCCTGTTGGGTATTGGTTTCTTGTTGCTGATTGATGAGGTGACTCCCCACTTGCACATAGGCAACAGCCAACCCGAAGGTCCTCGCTCCAAACTGTCTCGCACGGCAATGTTGGCTTTGGCGGTCACCATCCACAACCTGCCCGAAGGTATGGCGGTGGGTGTGGTCTTTGCCGGAGCAGAACAGGGTGTGGCAAACATCTCCATAGCCTCGGCTGTGGCGGTGTCGTTGGGTATTGCCATCCAGAACATCCCAGAAGGTGCCATCATCTCCATGCCCATGCGGGCTGAAGGTAACTCACGTTGGCGTTCGTTTCTCCTTGGCAGCCTGAGTGGTGCGGTAGAACCCATTGGCGGATTGGCAGTCGTGTTGCTGGCCTCGTTGCTCACTCCCGTATTGCCCTACATGCTCGCTTTTGCCGCAGGTGCCATGTTCTACGTAGTGGTGGAAGAACTTATCCCCGAAGCCTCCGAAGGCAAGCACACCAACCTCAGCACCATCGGCTTTGCCATTGGCTTTGTCTTGATGATGGTGCTCGATGTGGTGCTTGGATAGAACGTTTTTTCGTAGAAGAATAATTATTAAAAATGTAAAGATAAAATGGAAATTAAAGCAATTAGGATGTTTGACGGTGGTTTCATGAACCAGCCGTTTGCCTTTGGCGGTGAAGAGGGCAAGGACGCATTTGACGACCAAATCATCTACCGCAGCAGTTTACAAAACTATCTTATCGACACGGGTGAAGAGGTGATTCTGGTGGACACGGGCTTCCAGAACAACTATCCTGCCCCGGCCAAGAAGTTGGGCGCACCGCTCTATATGGGTGAGAAAGTGGCCGACTACATGGACTCTTTGGCTGCTATGGGCTACAAGCCCGAACAGGTGACGAAGATTCTCGTCACTCACAAGCACCCCGACCATGCGGCTGCCTTGCAGTACTTCCCCAATGCCAAAATCTACATCGGTCCCGAAGATGCCGATGCGCTGAAGTTGGAGGGAGAGAACATTGTGCGTTGTGCCTATCAGGATGGAGCCTACTACAACTTCCCCAAAGCGGAGAAGGTGGCTGAGGGCATCTATTTTATCGAAGCCAAGGGCCACACCAAAGGCAACAGCATCGTCATAGCCGAAGTGGGCGACCTCTTCTACATGTTCCACGGCGATGTGACCTACTGCGATGCTGCCCTGAAGGCCAACAAACTCAGCATTGTGTTTGAAGACAAAGAGGCTGCCCGCGAGACGCTCAACCGTGTGCGTGAGTTCGTGGGTGCGCATCCTACCGTCTATCTCTCCACTCACTGCCCTGAGGGCTATGAGAATCTGGAAATGAAACGAGTAATGAAACTGTAAGAGCGAATGGCAGAAAACACAACAATAGACCTGGGTGCCTACATGAGCGAAAGCATTCGCCGCATCATGGCAAAGGCTTACAAGAATGTGCTTTCTAACCCACGTGAGGCGAAGTTTGCCTATCGGATGCAAACGCTTTTCCAGAAGTCGGAGAAGCGGCGACAGAAGATGCTGGAAGAAGAAGGTCTGGAGGTGCCGCCATTCCTCATCAGCAGCATCTCCACCACCTGCAACCTGCATTGCAAAGGGTGTTATGCCCGTAGCAACGGCATTGCCGAGGACAAGGAGGCGGCACGGAGGGAAACGATGGCACCAGAACAGTGGAAGGCTGTCTTCGCCGAGGCGGCTGAGATGGGCATCAACTTCTCGCTGCTGGCAGGTGGAGAACCTATGATGCGCAAAGACATTCTGGAGAAGGTGGCTGAGGTGAAGGACATGATTTTCCCCGTCTTCACCAACGGCACACTCATCGGCCCTTCCTACATGGAGTTTCTGAAGAAGAACCTCAACATCGTGCCTATCATCAGCATCGAGGGCACAGCCATGGGGACGGACGAACGGCGTGGACGTGGGGTGTTCAAGCGGGCCATGCAGTCGATGCAGATGCTGAAGGAGGAAGACCTTTTCTTCGGCACCAGCATCACGGTGACCACCGAGAACATGCACTTGGTCACTTCGGCTGACTTCATCGACCAGTTGCGCTCCTACGGCTGCAAGATTGTCTTCTACGTGGAATATGTACCTATCGACCCTGGCACGGAGCATCTGGCTTTTGCCGACGAACAAGTGGCTGAGATGGAGACCTTGCTGGCACAGCGACGCAGCGAGTATGCCGACATCATCTTTCTCTCTTTCCCCGGCGATGAGAAAGCCCTTGGCGGCTGCCTCGCCTCAGGACGTGGCTTTTTCCACATCGGTCCCGATGGTTCGGCCGAACCTTGCCCCTTCTCGCCTTTCAGCGACAGCAATGTGGCGGAGATGGGAGTGCGCGAAGCCTTGAAGTCCCCCTTGTTCCGCAAGATTCGTGCTGCCAAGGCACTCGGATGGGAGCATACAGGCGGATGTACGTTGTTTGAACATCGTAAGGAAATCGAAAAAATGGTCGTATAATCAATCTCTAAAATCTATATAAAAATGGCAATAGCAATTAGATATTTCAGCAAGTTTGGCCATTCTGCACAGATGGCGAATATCGTGGCCCAAGTGACTGGCGGAGTGCCAGAAACTGTGGCTGTACCCCTCTCCGAACCCGTCGATACGCTCTATTTGGGTTCAGGTGTCATGTTGGGCAAGATCAGTGGCGACATGGTCAAATTCATCAAGACCCTCTCGCCTGACATGGTGAGGCGTGTGGTTTGTTTTGGCTCATGTGCCATCATCAAGTCACCTGTTCCCCAGATGTGTCAACTGCTGGAAGCGCAAGGTATCTCTGTCGATGAGCGTTCTTTCACCTGTAGAGGTTCGATGGGACCTCTACATGCTGGACATCCCAATGAACAAGATTTTGAAAATCTTCGTCAGTTCATCATGAATGTGAAATAGGATTGGAAGGAGAGGTGGCGATATGCAAGAAGAAAACTCTGTTCCACATGCTGACATCACCATCCGCAAGGCACAGCAGCTTGTGGATGATTGGATTCGCACCTATGGTGTGCGCTATTTCACCGAACTCACCAACATGGCTGTACTTACTGAAGAGGTGGGGGAACTTGCCCGTGTCATCTCACGCAAGTATGGTGATCAGTCCTTCAAACCAGGTGAGCCTCAAGACCCTGCGGATGAGATGGCAGATGTGTTGTGGGTGCTCCTCTGTCTTGCCAATCAGACAGGGGTTGACTTGACCGAGGCTTTGCAACGTAATCTCGACAAGAAGACTACCCGTGACAAAGAACGCCATAAGAATAACCCGAAACTCGCTCAATAGTATTTAACACATGAGAAATAATGACAAAGGGGAGGATTTCAGTGAAATCCTCCCCTTTGTTGAAGTGATCCGCTTGGGGCTCGAACCCAAGACCCCAACATTAAAAGTGTTGTGCTCTACCGACTGAGCTAGCGGATCTACCTGATAGGCTTGCGATACGGGTTATGTGTGAAACCCAAAAGCGGGTTTTTGTGCCAGTGCTTTATCGTAAGCGGGTGCAAAGGTAGGGAGTTTTTGGGAATCTACCAATTTTTTTTTGAGTTTTTTTATGTTTTGTCTATATTTTGTTCTTCAACCTTAACCATAAATCTCCACTCTTAGCCCTAAACTCTAACTCCGTGAAATCTGTAGTCCCTTATCGGAGAGGGTCATATCAACGAAACGTGATGAAGGGGTGAGTGGATGGCTTGTGAGTGTCTTGCGGATGCGTGCCGCTGCTTGTGGGTCTTTCGCTACCATGTATAAGTAGCCGCCTCCACCTGCGCCTGGGAGTTTGTAGCCCAGACAGAGGTCGTCGATCTGTTGGCAGAGTTGGGTGATGAGGGGTGGCTCGGTGCCAGCATCGAGTGCCTTATTTTGTTGCCATGTTTCGCGGATGAGGGTGCCGTACTCGTGGAAGTTGCCCAACTGGATGGCATCGAAGAGATGGAGGGCATGTTGTTTCATTTGTGCAAGGATGTTGAGGTGGGTGGCTGAGTTGAGGAACATGCCTTGTACAATCTCTGCAAGTATTTGCTTGGCGGTGCGTGTGATTCCTGTGTAGTAGAGCAGGTGGCACATCTGAAGGTCAGGCTGCCGGAAGAAGGTGTCGGGCAACCATCGAACAATGGGGCGTTGGCTGAAACCTGATTGGGTTTGCAGGAGTTTGATGCCGGGAAGGATGCCTCCATATTGGTCTTGCCAACCTCCTCCAGTGGTGAGCAGTTGCTCTAGTATGAGGGTGCGATTGCCAATTTCGTGCTTGTCCCATCCGAGGCCGCAGAAGTCTGCCAAAGCACCAATGAGGGTGGAGGCGAGGATGGAACTGGTGCCGAGTCCTGAACCTGCGGGAATGGCTGATAGGAGGGTGATTTCGATGCCTGAGCCAAAAGCGGAGAGTTGTTGGTGGAGCGAGGTGTACTGTTCTGCACAGAATTGTGGTAGGAATCCGCAGAGTGCCAGTGCTGCCTTGGGAATGGAGAAGGGGGAACCGACTTTATTGTACTGTCCCAACTCTTCGTAGGTGGTGATGGTCTCAACGGCTCCAAGGTCGATGGAACGGCATTTGATGTGGAGTTCTGGAGTAGGCTTTACATAGACTTGAAGAGGTTGTTGCCCGTTCAGTTCGATGGCGAGGTTGACCACGTTTCCGCCTCGCAAAAGGCAGTGGGGTGGGGTGTCGGTCCATCCGCCTGCAATGTCAATGCGTACGGCAGAACGTCCCCAGACGATTTGGTCCTTGTAGGCGTTAAGTTGTGGCAGTTGGGGGTGTTGGATGGCTGTGTTGACCAACTGGTCACGTAGCAGGGCGAAGGCTCTTCGCTCGTTGAGGTCGCTTGCTTCGCCATATTGTTTCTGCACTTGTGCCCTAAACATTGCATCGTGGATTTGCTGCATCGGGGTGCCTTCAGTCAGCAGGGGTGGTGGCAGTTCGATGTGCTGTGCTGCACATTTTGTAGCCACGTCTTTGAGGTCTATCTGATAGAAAACGGATTTGTGGTAGTTGCGTGCCAAGGTTGGTATGTTATGGGCGAGGAAGGTGGTGCGCTGCAGGTTTTGCCGTACGAGGTTGGCTTGGTTGGCTATCTCGTCGGCAGAGAGGCGTGGTAGGGCGGTCCATTCGTGGCTGAGGTCTTCGGAGGGGTGGGGAGAGAGCATCCACGTCAGCAGTCGTCCCATCTGTTCGGTGTCGTGACAAACAGGGAAGATGTTGGCGGCTTGCAAGTCGTGTTGGTTGGTGATGGTGTCTATGCTGATGTGGTGGTTCTGAAGCCATTCTGTGAACGGTCTTCCCAAATAGAGGGTGTCGGGGTGGGTGATGTCGCCGCGCATCGCATCGCGGAAACCATAAGGACGGAGTGCGTAAGAGGTGTCGCTGATGGCTTGTATGTCAATGCATTGCCCTTGTTGCAAGACGATGTGCCAGTTGTTGGCTGGAATACCCGTGATGACGTTTTGGGAGGAGAGGTTCCATGAGGCTGGCACATGGGCGTTTTCTATCCAGATTTCTGCATTCTGTTCGGTCAGTTCAGTCTCGACAAGGGCATTCTGTACGAATACGGCAGGGTGTTTTTTCACGTTCTTCTGAATGATCATGCGTTGGTCGAGCACAAGGTTTTGTAGGGTGAGCGTGGAGGAAATCATCTCAGAAGTGGTGCCGTAGTGGTAGAATTCGCCTCCTTCGAGGGGAAGGATTGCGACACGCAGGGCATTGATGTCGGGGTCGGAGGAAGTGGGATGTTCTCCAAGTGCTGTGCCGAAGTCGGAGTAAAGGTCGTAGGGACGGTAACTTTCGGGCGACTCGGTGGCTTCCAGAGGTGCTGGCGTTTCTTTATGCGATCTTTTGCGAAGTAATTCCACTGCACGGTCGTTGAGAAGCCAAATACCGATGTCCATTAGGGCAAAATGGGTTTGTGATAGTTCTGTCAGACGTGCTGTGGATGGTTTTTGCAACACGAAGTCGAGTAGATCGGGGGTGTTGCGGTTCATGAAATAGACCCCGTGGTTCTTTGCCAAAGATGGGTCAACCCAAAGTCCGTAGCACACGACATCTGCTTCGGGGATGGGCTGCAAGGGAAGGGATGAACGGATGAACACATCGCCTGATACGATGAGTGTGTGGAACGAGTCGGGTGCCTTATGCATGATGCTCTCATAGAGTGGCAATTGCAGGTCAAGCAGTGTTTGGTCAATGCGTTGTCCGCGTATCCATCGAAACACGGGAATGGGAATGGATGTCTTTCCTCCTGTAGCATAGGCGGGCAGACGGCGTGACTGACCTCCGGCATGGATAAGGATACGTTTTTCTGTTGGGAGCCATGCACTGAACGATGTGGCTTTCTCATAACGGGCAGCCTGTTCGAGCAGCCATGTAGTGCCGCCTCCACTGCCGAGTTTGTGTCCCACGGGGTCGGATGTGCAGAAGTATGCCTCTTCTGACAGATGATGAATGTTTAGGTATTGTTTGACCGCATTAGGCGGTAATGATAGTAACTTTTTCATTTTTTCTCCTTGATATCTTCTTTGTCCTCCTCAGTTTCTTCCAATACATATCTTTTATAATAGGAAACAATCAGGGTTGTGAGTGGCAGTGCCACGATGAGTCCGATGAACCCGAGCAAACTACCCCAGATGGAGAGCGAAAGCAGGATGACTGCGGCATTGAGTCCTGTCACTTTGCCCATGATGCGTGGTGTGAGCACCCAGTCTTGAATGGCTTGCACCACGGCAAACACGATGAGGGCTGAGAGGATGATGCCCCAAAAACTTTGCCCTGTGTCGTAGGCTTTCAGCAGTGCCAACACAATGGTGGGAATGAAGCCGATGACTTGCAGATAGGGAACCAGATTGAGGAATCCGATGAAGAGTCCAAGCGGAATGGCTAAGGGGAACCCGATGATGAGGAACCCGATGGAGAAGAGCACACCTACACACATGGCGATAATGGTCTGTCCACGGAAGTAGCCATTCATGCCTTTTTTCAAATCCATCATGATGTCATGTACGATGCCTCGCTGTCCCTTTGGCATGAGTTTGAAGAGCCCTTCTGCCATCAATTCGTAATCGAGCAGGATAAAGAACAGGTAGATAATGGCGATGAGTGAGGCGATAAAGCCCACAATGGCACTCACGCTACTGCTGATGATGGAGAAGAACTGAGGCACTTTTTCCTCCAGGAATTGTGATACGTCCTGCACCGTTAGTGCCTTGCTGATTTCGTTGATGTCAATGTTGTGCTTGATGTAGTTTTGTACTTCCGACGACACCGATGCCACTGTCGAGTCAGTGGTGACATACTCCACGATGATGTCTTTCAGATGTCCTGTTTCCTCAATGATGGGAGGGAGAATGAGATAGCAGCCTCCTACGATGATGCCCACGATGAGCAGCACGGTGATGAGAATGCTGAGCACACGCGATTTCACATGGCACTTATACTGGAAGAATGTCACGATGGGGTAGAGCAAATAGGCAATGAGCCATGCCACCAGGAAGGGGATGAGCACGCCGCTGAGCCGTTGGATCAGCAAGTAAGCCCCCACCATGATGATGATGCTGATGAGAATACGCACCACGCGATCGAAAGTGAAAGTCTTTGTCTTCATTGTTGGAAAATGAAAGAATGAAAAAATGAAGAAATGAAAAATTTAGCGACGAAGATACGTAAAAAAATGTTGTTTCATTGTCGATAATGTGAAAAAAAGTTGTTTTTGACGTAAAAATTCACGTTGTGAGCATTTTTATTCCTACTTTTGCAATCAAAATCTGCAAATGGTGGAAACTTTTAATTCGACGAAGTCAATACTATACGTGGTGCCAACCCCTGTGGGAAATATGGAAGACATGACCTTCAGGGCTGTTCGGATATTGAAGGAAGCCGATTTCATCTTGGCGGAAGATACCCGCACTTCCAGTGTTCTCTTGCAGCACTACGACATTCGTGCCACGTTGATGTCCCACCATAAGTTTAATGAGCATGAGACCGTGCAGCAGGTGGTCAGACGAATAGAAGGAGGGGAGACGGCTGCACTCATTAGCGATGCAGGCACTCCTGGCATCAGCGACCCAGGTTTCCTGCTTGTCAGAGAATGTGTCCGTCATGGCATAGAGGTGCAAACCCTTCCTGGTGCCACGGCATTTGTGCCAGCGCTGGTCAGCAGCGGACTCCCTTGCGACAAGTTCTGTTTCGAAGGTTTTCTCCCACAAAAGAAAGGACGGCAGACAAGACTGGAAGCATTGAAAGACGAACCGCGCAGCATCATTTTCTACGAGTCGCCACGCCGATTGCTCAAGACTCTCCAGCAGTTTGCTGAAGTCTTTGGCGGAGAGCGACAAGCCAGTGTGGCGCGCGAAATATCCAAACTGCACGAAGAACATGTGCGTGGCACCCTGCAAGAACTGGTGGACCACTTTCAGCACAACGAGCCGTTGGGGGAAATCGTACTCATCTTGGCAGGGAAGAACGGGAACGTTAACCCCAACCCTGACGTTAACCCTAACTGTCAACTCTCAACTGTCAACTCTCAACTCTCCATGTTGATGGGCACAGGCAAGAAAAAGAATAAGTATCAATAAAAAAGGAACGACATGAAAAAGATTATTTTTATGGTAACCATCATTGCGATGCTTGCCAGTTGCAATGAAGGATTCAAAGGTAATTCAGCCAGTGATCGCGAGCGCGATTCTCTGCGCAATGTCATTGACCAAAAGGACAATGAACTCAATGACCTCATGGGCACTTTCAATGAAATCCAACAGGGCTTCGACCTCATCAACGAGGCACAGGGGCGTGTTTCCATGATGCGTGAAGGTGCAGAAAATAGCAACGCCGCTGAAAACATCCGCGAGAACATCCAGTTCATCCAAGAGACTCTCGATGAAAATAAGCGCAAGATTGAGGAATTGCAAGGCAAACTCAAGTCCAGTTCCATCAACTCTTCTAAACTCAAGGAAGCCATCAACAGTCTCACTCAGCAACTCAACGAGAAAAATGCCGAACTCGAGACGCTCCGTGCCCAACTTGCAGAAAAGGATGTGAAGATTGAGGAACTCACTGGCACTGTCAACAACTTGCAGGACGAGAATGCCCAAGTGAAGCAGCAGCGTGATGAGACCGCGCAGATTGCCCGCAATCAAGATGCTCAACTCAACACGGCTTGGTATGTCTTCGGCACTAACAAGGAACTTAAGGCTGAAGGCATCCTCAGCAAAGGCGAGGTTCTGCAAGGTAACTACAATAAGAACTACTTCACGCAGATTGACATCCGCAAGGTCAATGTCATTCCCCTCGAGTCGAAGTCAGCAACCTTGCTCACCAACCATCCGGCTGGTAGTTACACACTCCTCAAGGACAGCAAGGGCGAATACACCCTCCGCATCACCGATGTTGCCAAGTTCTGGAGCGTCAGCAAATACCTTGTTGTGAAAGTGAAATAAACTCATTATGCGGAAAGCGAAACTAATAGTGATTCTACTGACCTTTGTCGCGGTATTGCCCGTCCTCGCGCAAAATAATGAGGATTGGGTGCCTACAGGTGTGTGGCCTTTCATCAATCAGCAGTTCCGCACCGCCACTGTCTATACTGGTATCTTCAACCGTACCAAGACGGTGGTGCCTTGCAACATTCATGTGGGTAAGCAAACCTTGTGGTACAGCCAAAATGACACGCTGATGGAGGCAATCCCGGGTTCTGTCTTACGAGTGGATTTTCCCAATGGCGACAGTTACATGCCTGTGGGGGTTGAACAGCGTTTTGGACGTATTGTTCGTGAAGACTCCATCGCTGGCAAGATAGCACGCGTCATCTGTGTCAGGACTGTGAATCAGAAAGAACTCGACCAAAAATATCTTGACTACATCAACAAGACACGCAACCTTCTGCAGGGAGCCACCTTCGATGTGTCCGACATAGCCGGAGCCGATGATGGAATCGTCATGGAAGAACAACCACTTCCTATGGCCGATGAGTATTATTTTCAAGTGCGTGGCGAGATTTTCCAAGCCTCCCCTAAAAATATCCTCTCCCACATTGACCCCAAACGTAAGCAGGAATACCGCAACTTCACCCGCTCGGCAGAGATCATCTCCACTAATGAGAGTTCTATGTTGAAGGTGTGGCAGGAGTTTTTCCTGAAGTAGAGATGCGCTCTTTCCTTCCTGTATTTCTTTATGAATGGATGTGTCATTTTGTGGAAAATGACACATCCATGTCCGATAAAATGCCTATCTTTGTCGTAGAATTAGTGGAATCAGTCAGGTAACAAATCCCGCTATCCATTTCTGAGGCAAGGATAGGCATTCTCATCTATTGGGGAAGTTTTTAATCAAATCTAATAGTGATTTTACCAAATCCTCACTTGTGTTTCATCGAATACAGGCTTATATTCCATCAAATTTTTACTTGTATTTCATGACGTGTTCCCCACATACGTAGTGACGCTTGTGGAAGAGTCAAAGTGGTGCATACGGGCAACATGGTGTGGTGCGTGTGGAAGGAGTAAGTTGCTTGTAACGGCAAAACCTTTCGAAATCTAAAAGAAATGTTCCAGAATCTGCAAAAATGTTTCAAAATCTGTAAAAAGCACAAATAAATTGTATTCAAAGCATGGAGTTTGAAAAAAATTAACTAATTTTGCAAATGAAGTTTAACCTTGTTCAATTATCGCAAGCCCCCTTTCGTTCATTTTTTACGGTCGCTTGATGGTCTTGTGGTTTGATGTGGTGATTCTTGACCATTCCTCTCAAAGGAGAGTGTAAAAACCGTATAACCATAAATCGAAGAACTGCATAGCCGTATTAATTCAGCACATGCGAAACTGAATAGCCTTACAAGAATAGATGGAAAAATAAAACTTTATAAACCTGTTTAATACCGATACAACTATGAGAAGAAAAAACTGTGGATATTTGAAAGGTTGGATCCTCTTGTGCATGCTAAGCATGTGTAGCGTGATTGCTCATGCAGCCGATGATGATATCATCGAATTTCAGGGAGATCGTTATGTGATTCATGTGGATAAGATGGAACCCGATAGTGAGATGACTTTGCTGGACGTGTTGAACACTTGTCCCGAATTTTTGTCAATCAACGGAAAGAAGATAGACCTCAATTACACGATACGTGTTGACAACATAGATGTCATCATTGATTATGAGTCATTCTTAGCCAATGTGAAGGCTTGTGAGATAGACCATATCCAGATTTGTAGCAACAGTTCTGTGGCAAAAGCAGTGGGAGGCACAAAAGGTGTGATTGACATCTATTATCGCGAAGACGTCAAGACCGATGGCAAGGTGGCATTGGCAGGTAGTACCTACGGCAATGGAATGCTGTATGCTGATGTGGCAAACAGGACTGAGAAACTCACGGTGCAAGCTTATGCCTTGGCTCGTAGTTCCTATGGCAAGGCTTATCCTACTGATGTACACCGCATGACTGATCGCGGATTGGCAGAAAACGTGCATCTCAATCTGGATTGGAAAATTAGTCCGAGCGACAGGCTCATCATCAAAACATCCCAAACGTTTGACAATACTAAACAGAAGCTATTCAATCCGAAATTTACCGAAGCTCTTTCCTACTATAACCGTTACATCAATCTTGTACTTTCTTACTCCCACACCTTCAAGAATGATGCGATTCTCTTTGCTGAGATGGGAGGCGACTACACCAGGTCTTTCGATAATGGTTTCAAGATGGGTGACAGTTATCCCTACGGCTTTGTCGAATTCAATACCCCCATCTTCACCCCCGATCTTTGGCTGATGGTTGGTGCTGAGATGGATTATGAGAACACTTGGAACATGAGTCAGAACCGCGAACAGTACTTGAAGACTGACTTTTATGTGCAATTCGACTATGCGCACGGCCCCTGGGTGCTGACGCTCGGTGACCGCTACCGCATGATGAACTATTGGAACCGTCAGTATGACTCAGAGGACCGTAGTCTTTGGACTCATGAACGCAACAACCATTCCTATCTTGCCAGTGTAGGCTACAAGAATGGTCGCCACTTTTTTCAGGCATTGTTCACTCGTCGTTACTACATTCCCGAGATGAGCGATTTTCTGGTTGATGAGTCAGCGCCAACAACAGCCTTGAAATACGATGCCGGCAGTTATAGGACTAACCTTGCGCATCAGGGTGTGTTGCGTTATTCGTATCAGCAGAAGAATTTCTTTTTGCACACCAGTTTGGAAAATACTTGGTATAGCCATCTTCCTGGTTCTAACCACCTTCAGTTGGGCTTCAGGAATTCCATTTATTGGAAAACTGGACCATGGGAACTCACATTCGGTGCCAACTATTACCACCAACACTTAAATGCAGGCACTGGCACAGCTTCCGACAATGACAATTTCGTCACGCTCAAGGCTGCTCCTGTCCTCAACCTTTCCCGCGGATTCCGCCTGTCTTCGACCCTTCTCTACAGCAGCAGACGCTCGATGGATGACATACATGCCCATCTCTTTGCCGCCGTCAAAGCCAACAAGCAGTTGGGCAAGAAATGTAACGTTTTTGCTGAATTCCACGATTTGGCGGGCTACGCCACTGGTTACTGGTCGCAACTTGCTGGACTCTATCAGAACCGTGCTGTGAGCGTGGGTGTCACCATCTATCCTTTCCGCTAATAAATCAAAACTTTTAACCTAATCAAACCATTGTAAAATGAAACTAGTAGAATCTGTAAAGCCTGGAAACCCTAAACGGTTGACATATCTGTCACTGATAGCCGTGGTTCTGTTTTTAGGTTGGTTGAGTTATGCTGTAGGCATCAACCACATGCCTGTGAAAGATACAATATGGGCACTGACGCCACCCATCATCGCCATCTCGTTGGCACTGATTACCAAGGAAGTGTATAGTTCTCTGTTTCTTGGGATGCTGACGGGTGCTCTGCTCAATGCGGACTTCAATCTGGTGGGAGGACTCAACAAACTTTTTCCGGATGGTGTCATGACCGTGCTTGCCGACAAGTGGAACGTAGGCATACTCATTTTCCTGGTCATTTTGGGCATGATGGTGCAACTGATGAACCGTACGGGCGGTTCGGCGGCTTTCGGCGCATGGGCATCCAACCGCATTAAACACCGTGCAGGGGCGCAGTTGTCAACCATGCTACTGGGTTGCCTGATTTTCATTGACGATTACTTCAACTGCCTGACCGTAGGTTCTGTCATGCGGCCTGTCACCGACAAGCATAAAATAAGTCGTGCCAAGTTGGCATACCTGATTGACTCAACAGCGGCACCCATCTGCATCATAGCCCCTATCTCGTCATGGGCTGCAGCAGTGTCGGGATTCGTCAAAGAGGAAAATGGCATTAGCATCTTTGTTCAGTCCATCCCCTTCAACTTTTATGCACTGCTGACCTTGTTGATGATGGTCTTCATCATTATCATGAAGGTGGACTATGGTCCCATGCTGTTGCATGAGAACAATGCTCGCAAAGGCGACCTTTTTACAACAGGTAAGGGAAAACAGGTCCGTGAAGAGAGCCAACAGGAGGAGAAAGTAGGCAGGGTGTCGGACTTGGTGGTTCCCGTCGTGTTTCTCGTTGTAGGGTGTGTCATCGGTATGATTTATACTGGTGGCTTCTTCGGAGGCAAGAGTTTCATCGATGCCTTTGCAGACAGCGATGCCTCTGTGGGTCTGGTGCTTGGCTCTTCCGTGGCACTTATCATTACCATTGCCTACTATCTGCTGCGCCAGTCGCTTTCATTCGCGGACTGTATGGAGTGTCTGCCGGAAGGTTTCAAGCAGATGGTTCCCGCCATGCTGATTTTGACTTTTGCATGGACGCTGAAGAGCATGACCGACAACTTGGGCGCGGCAACCTATGTGGCTGGTCTGGTGGAGAACTCTGCTGGTGAACTCATGGGCTTCCTGCCCGCCATCATCTTTGCCATAGCTGTGGGGCTCGCTTTTGCCTCGGGCACTTCGTGGGGCACGTTTGGCATTCTCATCCCCATCGTGGTGTCGTGTTTCCATGAGGTTGATCCGCAACTTATGATTATCTCCATCTCAGCCTGCATGGCAGGTGCGGTGTGTGGTGACCATTGTTCGCCCATCTCTGACACTACCATCATGTCATCTGCAGGAGCACAATGTGAACACCTGAACCACGTCGCGACCCAATTGCCTTATGCGCTGACGGTAGCCTCTGTGTCATTCTTCACATTCCTCGTAGCGGGTTTCACCAAAAGTGCATGGATATCTCTCGTGTTTGGTATTGTGGTGTTGTTTTTGTTCCTTCTATTCATCCGTCACCGGACTAAGAAATGAAAAAAGGCTGTATAGTATAGAAATGTGTCAGCCTATCTTTGTATGAAATAGATGGTTATGAGCGATACTTCTCCTCTAACCCTCCGTTGATGATGTCGAAGACTTCCTGCATGACGACCTTGGTTTGCTTGCCTTGACGTTCTTCGGCTGTGATGGGTTTGTGAATGGTCAAGGTGACGGTACCCCGATGCACAGACTTATGGTTGCGACTGAACACATCGAAGGAACCATTGATGGTCAGTGGAACGATGGGAAGCCCGATTTCGTTGGCTAACATGAAGGAGCCGCGTTTGAAAGGCCCCATCTTTCCTGTTCGGGTACGGGTTCCTTCGGGGAAGATAATCATGGACATACCGCCTTGCAGAGTTTCACGCGCTTGCTGCACGGCCTTGGCTATGCCGGAAATGCCGTCTGGCAAGTAGATGTGTTTGGATTTGACACAGGCATATCCGACGAATGGAATCTTTTTCAAGTATTCTTTCATCATCCACTTGAAGTTGTGCCCCAGATAGCCATAGGCGAGGAAGATGTCGTAGTAGCCTTGGTGGTTGGCGAGGAAGACATAACTGTCTTCTTTCTTGATGTTCTCACGCCCTTCTACTTTCACTTTAAGCAGGAACAGCCAGAAAGCGCACTTCGACCAGAATTTTGGTAGATAATATGCCACCACGTCGGTGTCCCCAAGGAAACCAGCAATGATCACACAACTCGCCACAAAGATGGTGATGACCACGAAGATGGGGAGGGCGATGGTGAAGGAGTAAATTTTGTAGAGAATGTTGAGTATGGTTTTCATCATGCTATATTTTTGTGCAAAGGTAAGGAAAATAAGTGAAAAGTGAAGAGTGAAGAGTGAAAAATCTAAGTTACTTTTAGGAGTTAAAGAAGTTAGAGGGAGTTAAAGGAGTTAGAGCCGAATGTTATGCTGCTGGCAGAGTGTCGGCCTTTAACTCCTAAGCGGAGCGATAACTTCTCTAACTCCTTTAACTCCTTTTTTAGATTTTTCACTCCTCACTTTTCACTCCTTCTGAGCGTAATCACATTGACTTCGGGCCATGCACCAAAGCGGAAGGGGAACAGTACGGCTCCGATGCCGTCGCTCACATTGAGTATCTGGTTGCCTTCTGTGTAGGCTCCCGACCATTCTTTATATCGGAAAGCAACGGGTGACCAGCCAAATACTTTGAATTGCCCTGCATGGGTGTGGCCGGAAAGGGTGAGTTGGATGGCGGTTTGTGGAATGATGTTGCGTCGCCAATGGGTAGGGTCGTGGCTCATGAGCACGGTGAAGCAACTGCGTTTGAGTCCCTTCATGGTCTTGGGCAGATCACCTAAGGATGGCCAAGGGGGAAGCCCGTCGTTCTCCACGCCTGCGATGACCAGCGAGTCTTTACCTCGACGGAGAATGCGGTGGTCGTTAAGCAGGAGCGTCCAACCATAACTGCTGATGCGTTGTTGTAATTCTTTCACGTCTGCCTCACGGTCTTTCTCATTGGGGTAGTTGAGATACATGCTGTAGTCGTGGTTGCCCATCACTGCATAGACACCATCGGGGGCATGGAGTTTGTTGAGGTCGCGGCGGAACCCGTCGAGTTCTGTACTCTGATGGTTGACAAGGTCACCGGTAAAGAGGATGGCGTCGCACTTCTGAGCGTTGATGAGGTCAACGATGGTACGAGCGTCGCTTTCATGTCCATCGCGAAGGGTGCCGATGTGGAGGTCGGAGAAGTGAGCGATGCGATAACCGTCAAACTGTTTGGGCAGGTCGGGGAAGTAGAAAGTCTGTTGGTGTACGACGTAGTGGCTTCGCCCAACGAAATAGCCGAAACTGAGCAGGGCAATGGAAAAGAGGGCAAGTGCCATGCCCATGATGCGGAAGATGCGGACGAAGAGGCAGTCGTAGCCTTCTCGGGTCTTGGCACCCCCTGTGACGAGTCCGTTGATCAAGTGCCCGATGCCGTCCAAGACCATAAAAAGGGTTTTGGGTGCACAGAAGAGGAGAAATAGGTACATGAAAATGCTTGCCCACACTTGATGCTCGGGAAGCATATCATTGGTGTAGATGATGATGGCGCAAGCAATGGTAAGGATAAAAGAGGGAAGGAACCATAGCAGACGTAACCATCGTTGCTTTGTCCAATGGCGGATGTACATCCAGTAGATGTAGGCATCGGGCAAAGCGAGCAGGAGAATGATGAGTGGAAGTATTTTTAGTAGCATCTGAATGTGTCAAATGTTAGATGTCAATGGTGGATATATATTTATGGATTTCTTCGGGGGGCAGTTGGCGTCGGCGAGCATAGTCAGCGAGTTGATCGGAATCAATTTTGCCGACTGCGAAGTAGTGTGCCTGCGGAAGGCTGATCATCAAGCCACTGACGGAGGCATGAGGCTGCATCATGGCGGAGGTGGTGAGGGTCACGCCAATGCTTTTGAACCCGATCAGTTTGTCCAGCAAGAAGTTGATGGAGATGTCGGGCAGACAAGGGTAACCTACTGCTGGACGGATGCCTTGAAACTTCTCTTGATGCAGTTCTGCCATCGTGAGTTGTTCGTTAGGGGCATATCCCCATAAGGTCTTTCTGACTTCTTCGTGCAATCGTTCGGCACCAGCCTCTGCCAGTCTGTCTGCAAGGGTCTGCAAGAGCATCTGGCTGTAATCATCATCGGGGAATGTCTTGTGTACATCAATGCTGGTGGAAGTGGCAAAGATGCCAATCTTGTCTTGTCGCATGGCAGAGTGGGGACGTATAAAGTCGCTCAAGCAATGGCACATGCCGTCTTTCCCTGGCACTTGCTGCCGAAGCATTGGCAATCGAATGGGTTCTCCACATGGATGGCTCTGCCCACATTCGCAAGGACGCATGGGTTGCACCACGATGTCATCACCCTCGCTCCATGCAGGCATCAGTTCCACGACCGTCTTGACCTTGACGTAGGGCTGGAGGCGTTGCAACATTTTCTGTGCTTCATCGAAGAGGTGTTTACTTTCTTCTGACTGCTGCGGCAGTGACCACGCATGAAAGAAGTACACCCAATTGATGTAGTCTTTTAGATCGCTGATGCGGTAGTTTTTCCTCATGATACATTAAACCTCAGTTCCTTTCCCCGGATACCATCGACCACAATGCCGTCAAGGTAGGCCGTCTTGCCATTGACGAGGGTGCGGCGTACGCGCCATTTGAACACTCTTTCGTCCATGGGCGTCCAACCACATTTTGTGTAGTAGCGTCCTTCCTTCACCTGCCAGTTGGCATTAGGGTCAACAAGAGTGAGGTCTGCATAATAGCCAGGACGGATGAATCCGCGCTTTTCAATATGGAAGAGTTTGGCGGGGTTGTGTGACATGAGGTCTGGGATGCGTTCAATGGGTAGTACCCCATTGTCGCTCATTTCCAGCATGGAAACGAGTGAAAATTGTATCATAGGCATGCCCGATGCGGCTTTTAGAGCCCCGCCAATCTTTTCATTCTCCAGATGGGGTGCATGGTCTGTTGCCACCACGTCAATGAGCCCGTTGGTGAGTGCTTCGCGGAGAGCCGCACGGTCTTCTGGAGTTTTTACGGAGGGGTTGCACTTGATGTGTGTGCCCAAAGTGTCATAGTCTTCGGTGCTGAACATCAGGTGAGCAATGACAGCCTCAGCGGTTATCTTCTTTTCCTCGATGGGCTTGCGCTCAAGCAGTTCCAGTTCTTTGGCTGTTGACAGGTGGGCGATGTGAAGTCGCGCCCCAGTTTCTTTTGCCAGTTGCACGGCCAGAGCGGAAGATGCATAGCAGGCTTCCACGCTACGAATGCGAGAGTGGTAACGTACGGGGAAGTCGTTTTGGCCTTTGTACCTCTTTTTGAATGCTCGAATGTTGGCTTCGATGATACTTGTGTCTTCGCAGTGTGCCATCAGCAGCAAGGGTGATGTGGCGAAAATACGGTACAGGGACTCTTTGCGGTCAACTAGCATATTGCCGGTACTGCTACCCATGAAGACCTTGACACCTGGTACTCGTTGATTGTTGAGCCGTGGCAGGGTTTCGACATTGTCGTTTGTTGCTCCAAAATAGAAAGAGTAGTTGACACGACTGTTCTTTGCTGCTATTTGAAATTTCTCTTCTAGCAAGTCGAGCGTTGTAGTCGGTGGGTTGGTGTTGGGCATTTCCATATAGGATGTCACCCCGCCAGCGGCAGCTGTACGGCTTTCGCTGGCAATGTCAGCCTTGTGGGTTAAGCCTGGTTCGCGGAAATGTACATGGTCGTCAATGATGCCGGGAAAGAGGTAGAGTCCCGTCGCGTCAATTTCCATGTCATAGGATTGTGTCGAATCATCGCCTTCCAGCACTTGCTGAATCATCTCGTCCTCAATCACTACAGAACCGATGAACTTACGCCCTTCGTTCACGATTGTCGCATTTCTGATGATAGTCTTCATAGATTGTTTTTTCGGTTAGTGCTGTTCTCTGATTGTTCTCCAGTAATGGCCTGTGCCGTTTTGTTATCTACGGGCTTGGGGTACTTTCTGAACCATCCGTCCCATCTTAATCTCATGACCCCGAAAAAGGCTTCACCAAAGATGCCGCTGTTCATTTTCGACACACCTTCAACACGGTTGACGAAGATGACAGGCACTTCCTTGATTTTGAAGCCGCATTTATAGGTGGTGAACTTCATCTCAATTTGAAAGGCATAGCCTTTGAAACGGATGGCATCAAGATCTATCGTTTCCAGCACACGACGGCGATAGCACTTGAAACCTGCTGTTGTGTCGTGTACCTTGAAGCCTGTGATGAATCGTACATATTTAGAGGCAAAATACGACATCAAAACTCTGCCCATTGGCCAGTTGACCACATTGACGCCTGAGATGTAACGGCTGCCAATGGCGAGGTCGTACCCTTCGTCGGCACAGGCGGAGTATAATCGTGGTAAGTCGCTTGGTGCATGGGAAAAGTCTGCATCCATCTCAAATATGTAGTCGTATCCTTGTGCTAATCCCCATTTGAATCCAGCAATGTAGGCTGTGCCCAAACCGAGTTTGCCCGTGCGCTCTATTAAGAATAGCCGATCGGTAAACTCTTGCTGCATCAGCCCCTTCACAATGGCTGCGGTCCCGTCAGGAGAGCCATCATCAATCACGAGAATATGGAAGCACTTTTCTAAAGCAAACACTGCACGGATAATCTTCTCTATATTCTCTTTTTCGTTATAGGTTGGTATAATAACTATGCTGTCGCTTTCGTTCATGTACGATACTAATTGGTCTTTACGTTGCAAAGTTAGCACAAACCATTCATTCATCAAAATAAAAGCACTTATTTTTTGTTAAAGCGGCAACTTTTTGTCTTTTAAGGTAAAGTGGGCGGTTAAACATTGTTAAATGCGAGAAATGAAGAAGAAATGCGGTGTATTGAAAGGCTCTTATTTGTCTGATTTTACTTAACTTTGTAGCCGATATGTTTTTCTGAAAAAGAAGCGTCAATGGCAATACGAAATCCGTAGAGTTTTTGTTTTGTAGTATGGATGTATTTGCTAGAAATAGCATGGTAAGTAAAATCAAGAAGATAAAAATGGAAAATCAAAATGTAAAGCCTGCTGAAGGTAAATTGGGCATCATGGTCGTGGGCCTTGGTGCCGTTTCTTCCACCTTCATGACAGGCGTGTTGATGGCTCGCAAGGGACTTGCCAAGCCTGTGGGGTCAATGACTCAGTATGACAAAATCCGCGTCGGTCGTGGTGCCGACAAGAAGTATCTCTCTTATGGCGAAATTGTGCCGATGGCAAAACTGGATGACATCGTGTTCGGTGCATGGGATGTGTATCCCGCCAACGCTTTCCAGAGTGCCATGTATGCAGAGGTGCTGCAAGAGAAAGACATCCTGCCTGTGAAGGATGAGTTGGAAAAGATTGTTCCGATGAAGGCTGCTTTCGACAAGAACTTTGCCAAGCGGCTGACGGGCGACAACGTGAAGGATTGCAAGACGCGTTGGGACATGGTGGAGCAGATTCGTCAGGACATCCGCCAGTTCAAGGCCGACCACAACTGCGCCCGCATCGTAGTGGCTTGGGCGGCTTCCACCGAGATTTATGTGGAGCCAAACATGCAGGTGCACGACACGCTGGCTCATCTGGAGGCAGCCATGAAGGCCGACGACCGCCAGAACATCGCCCCCTCCATGTGCTACGCTTATGCAGCGTTGGCTGAAGGTGCACCGTTCATCATGGGTGCGCCCAACACCACCGTCGATATTCCTGCCATGTGGGAAATGTCGGAGAAACTCGGCCTGCCCATCGCCGGCAAAGATTTCAAGACGGGACAGACACTGGTGAAGTCAGGCTTTGCCCCCATCATCGGCACTCGCTGTCTGGGCCTCAGCGGTTGGTTCTCGACCAACATCCTCGGCAACCGCGACGGACTTGTGCTCGACGAGCCTGCCAACTTCCGCACGAAGGAGGTCAGCAAACTTTCCACACTCGAAACCATCCTCAAGCCCGATGCACAGCCCGACCTCTACGGCCACGGCAACGACACCGACGACCAGTACTACCACAAGGTGCGCATCAACTACTATCCTCCGCGCAACGACAACAAGGAGGGTTGGGACAACATCGACATCTTCGGCTGGATGAACTATCCCATGCAGATTAAGATTAACTTCCTCTGCCGCGACTCCATCCTTGCCGCACCGCTGTTGCTCGACCTTTGCCTGCTCAGCGACCTCGCTGCCCGTGCCGGCCGCAGTGGCATCCAACGTTTCCTCTCTTTCTTCCTCAAGGCTCCTATGCACGACTACACGAAGGGTGAGGAGCCTGTCAACCACCTCTTCCAGCAATACACCATGCTGAAGAACGCTATCCGCGAAATGGGCGGCTACGAGGCTGACGAGGAGATTGATTAACCAGCCCACGCGCTGGGCGATTCTCTTCGGAAAGCAAATATAAAACAAGAGAGGGACGCGAGTAATCGTGTCCCTCTCTTCGACTTTGCGCAAATTCATGCTACTGCGTGGCTACTTTTCTATTTGACGATGTCTGATCTTTGCCATTCTAGATACTCTTCTGTTGTAAGGAAAACCGTGTAGGTAAAGCTTTTGTTGACAGCCACAAAGGTGCCGCCATCCACCCAATCGTAGTGGATTCCCACAGGTCCGCCTACCCACTTTCCTTCCGGGTATGAGTAATTGAATTTTTTGTCCGTGAATTCGTGAATCCACAGGTTGGATGATGCCCCTTCTTCCCAGAGAGAAAAACTGGTAGGGGTGGATCTCCCACCAAAGCCGAGGGAATAGTGCGCTTGGTCGTAAACAACATATTGCCCTTGAAACTGGGCATACTTTCCCTGGGCATGGGGCTTTACATGAAAAGAACGGAGCAATTGGCCGTCGGCAGTGAATTCCCAATAGTAGCCGTCAACAGGATTGTCCTTGTCAAAAAAGGTTGTACTCTTCCACAGGCCTATGATCATGTTCTTGGTTTCTTCCTGTGTGGTTGGTGCATTGCCAGGGTCGTCATCGCTGCATGAGGCGGTGAATGTGGCGGTCGCTATCATGCAGAGTGCCGCCAGAAGTGTTGAATAGAGTGATTTCATTGTTTTACATTTAAATTGTTTTACATTTAATATATATAACTAACTTTCAGTTTCATGATTTGTTGGTTTATTGCCTGGGGTTCTCCATGTTTCTCAGGATGTCGAGTGCTCCTTCCATCGTCTTCACGTCCTTGATGAGCAGCGATTTCCTCTCTCCGTCTCTCAATGTGCATCCTCTACCGTGGCTACCCACGTAGTTGAGCACTTTCTCGAAAGCGCGGCTTTGGAAGTAGGCGTCTTCAAGGGCGAAATAGAGAATCATGCGGCCCATCTTGAGCACCACCTTCTCGATGCCGAGGCGTTGAGCCGCCCACTTGATGGGCATGACGGTGAGGAGCGATTCGCCCACAGGGGGAATTGGACCGAAACGGTCGATGAGACGTGTCTTGTAGGCTTCCAGTTGCTTGGGAGTGGTGAGGCCATCGAGTTCGCGATAGAGACTCATGCGCTCAGGGCTGCTGGGCACATACTCTTCGGGGAAGAATGCCTGAATGTCGCTCTCCACGTTGGTTTCCGTCACAAACTTCTCGCCACTCAGCCTGCCTTCCTCGTCGCGGTCTTCGTCGGCAAAGAGGTCGTTGAACTCGTTTTCCTTGAGTTCTGCCACTGCCTCGTTGAGTATCTTCTGGTAGGTTTCATAGCCGAGGTCGGTGATGAAGCCGCTTTGTTCCGCTCCTAGCATGTTGCCCGCACCACGGATGTCGAGGTCTTGCATGGCGATGTGGATGCCGCTGCCGAGGTCGCTGAAGTTCTCCACCGCTTGCAGACGGCGGCGGGTCACATCGTTCAGGGCGGCGAGGGGTGGGGCGATAAGGTAGCAGAATGCCTTCCTGTTGCCACGTCCCACACGTCCACGCATCTGGTGAATGTCGGAGAGGCCGTAGTTCTGTGCGCTGTTGATGATGATGGTGTTGGCATTGGGTACGTCGATGCCGTTCTCCACGATGGTGGTGGAGAGCATCACGTCATAGTCGTAGTTCATGAAGTCGAGGATAATCTTCTCCAAGTCCTGCGGATTCATCTGCCCATGGCCGACACACACACGGGCATCGGGCACGTACTTATGTATCATCTCCTCCAACTGCTTCAGATTGCTGATTTTGTTGTTCACGATGAACACCTGCCCGTTACGGCTCATCTCGAAGTTGATGGCTTCGGCAAAGATTTCGGGCGAGAAGGTGTGTATCTCTGTCTGAATTGGGTAGCGGTTGGGTGGGGGAGTCTGGATGATGGACAGGTCTCTTGCACCTAAGAGCGAGAACTGCAACGTGCGTGGAATCGGGGTGGCGGTCAGGGTGAGTGTATCGACGTTCACCTTCATGCTGCGCAGTTTCTCCTTGGTCGAAACGCCAAACTTCTGCTCCTCGTCGATGATGAGCAGACCCAAGTCCTTGAACTGTACCTGCTTGCCAATCAGTTTGTGTGTGCCGATGATGATATCCACCTTTCCTTCCTTCAGGTCGGCCAGCACTTCCTTTGTCTCTTTGGCAGAACGTGCTCGGGTGAGGTATTCCACACGGACGGGAAACTCCTTCAGTCGGGACGTGAAGGTCTGGTAGTGCTGATAGGCCAACACCGTCGTCGGCACCATCACCGCCACCTGCTTGCCGT
The DNA here is from genome assembly GCA_900316975.1 of uncultured Prevotellaceae bacterium. Lineage (GTDB taxonomy): Bacteria > Bacteroidota > Bacteroidia > Bacteroidales > Bacteroidaceae > Minthosoma. The sequence goes on from ONFA01000009.1 coordinate 43,543, forward strand.
CGGTGGCTGCCTTGAAGGCGGCACGGATGGCCACTTCGGTCTTGCCGAAGCCCACATCGCCACACACCAGGCGGTCCATCGGACGTGGCTTCTCCATGTCGGCCTTCACGTCTTGCGTGGCTTTCAGTTGGTCGGGCGTGTCTTCGTAGGCGAAGGAGGCCTCCAGTTCGTGCTGCATGTAGCCGTCCTTGCTGTAGGCAAAGCCTTTCTCCTTCAGTCGGGCAGCATAGAGGCGGATGAGGTCGCGGGCGATGTCCTTCACCTTCGTCTTCACACGCTCCTTCATGCGTTCCCAAGCATTGCCACCAATCCTGTTCAGCGTGGGTGGCTCGCCCTCCTTTCCTTTATATTTAGAGACTTTGTGTAGCGAGTGGATGGACACATACACCGTGTCCTCGTTCTTGTAGATAATCTTAATCATCTCCTGCATCACATCGCCCTGTGGCACACGCACCAAGCCGCCAAAGCGACCCACGCCGTGGTCGATGTGTACCACATAGTCGCCTATCTCAAACTGCTGCAACTCCTTCAGAGTCAGTGCCACCTTTCCTTTCCGAGCCTTGTCGCTCTTCAGGTTGTACTTGTGGAAACGGTCAAAAATCTGGTGGTCGGTGAAGCAGCAGAGTTTCAGCGTGTGGTCGATGAAACCCTCATGGATGGCTCGGTTGACAGGGATGAAATGGATGGCCTCCACTTCCGTCTTGGCCATCTCCTCAAAGATATTTTGTAAGCGGGCAATCTGTTTCTCGCTGTCAGCAAAGATGCAGATTCTGTAGCCCTCGTCCATTAGGCGATGGAACTCCTGACTTACGAGGTCGAAGTTCTTGTGGAAGAGGGGTTGCGGAGAGGTGTTGAAATGGATAGCAGACCCTCCCCTCACCCTCCCTACAGGGAGGGGGTGGTTACCTTGCTCGTTAGTTTCCGCTTTCGTCACAACATTATCTTCCTCTTTGCCTGAGATTCTACCCCCTCCCTGTAGGGAGGGTGAGGGGAGGGTCTGTGGTGAGGGGAGGGTCTGCTCCTTCTTGTTCTTCAACTCCAGATGCCTGAACTGCACCACCTGCTTTAAGAACGTCTCTTGGTCGATGACCAATTTTCCCCAATCGATTTCCCAATCCGCATGGTCTCCCTCCCCATTACGGGGGAGGGTTGGGGAGAGGGTCTTCGCCTGACTCGAAAAGCCCTCCTCGTGTATCTGTGCAATCTTGTCGCACACGAAGGCGAAACTCTGCGTCACAATCAGCGTGTCCTTCGGCAGAAACTCCAGAAAAGAGATGTATTCCGTGTTGTCCTTCTTGATGTTCGGCACGATGGTCATCGCATCCACCTTGCTTTGTGAAAGTTGGCTCTGCACGTCGAACGTGCGGATGCTGTCCACCTCATCGCCAAAGAAGTCGATGCGGTAGGGCATGTCTGACGAGAACGAATAGACATCCACGATGCTGCCTCTCACGGCAAACTGTCCCGGCTCATACACATAATCCACCCGCTCAAAACCTAACTCAAAGATGTCCTTCTCCAACTGGTTGATGTCGAACTCGTCGCCCACCTTCACCGTCAACATGTTCTCGTCCAGTTCCTGCTTCGACACCACCCGCTCGGCTAAGGCATCGGGGTAGGTGACAATCAAAAGAGACCCAGACCCTCCCCTCACCCTCCCTACAGGGAGGGGGTGGTTACCTTGCTCGTTAGTGTCCTCATTAGCAGAGATACTACTCCCTCCCTGTAGGGAGGGTGAGGGGAGGGTCTGTGAGAGGGTCTGCATCCTCAGTATCTCATTTCCCGCATCCTTCTGATTGTACTTGATGGCCCTTCTATAGGACGACGGAAAGAACAGCACCTGAGGGCCATGCTCCCCAGCACCATTCTGGTCTTTCTCGCTGCCTATCATCTGCGTCAGGTCGTGATACATATATCCCGCATCGTCCACATCGTTCATCACCACCAACATGTTGGGGTTGTTGCCCCTTCCGTTCATGATGGATGCCAACAACAGAGCAACTGACGAACCGCATAGTCCGTCAGCCCTCATTTCTTTAGCCTTGCCAGTTCTGATGCGCTTGGCAAGTTCTCTCACCTCCTCCGAGGAGGCAAGAGCAGAAAGTACCTTACTTGTTTCCAAAAGATGAAATCCTAAAACATTGTGTCCTCGCCGCATGGTTTCCTCTCTCCTTGAATAGGGGGAGAGGGGTCGGGGAGAGGGTCTTCTTTATGCCACGCCCATCACCATTTGGGGCTCATACACTCTTGCAAACAACTGCAGGAAGAACAGCGTGTCCTTCGATGGACTCACCAGCTTCTTCAGTTCGGCAATTTTGGATGTCTTGTTGTCGGATGGAGTAGAATCGTTCATAGGCAGATTTGCTTTTACGTTTTCTCTTTCTACAATCAATAACGAGCAGAAAAAGCGTTTATTATGCAAAACTGCATATTTATTTTTATGCACTTATCTCTCCAGCCTTGTCAAGTGCCAGTTGCGCCATGATTTTCTTCTTGCACTTCTTATGCATCCAGATGCAGAAGACAATCAGCAGGACGATGATGGGCAACACAAGGTAGTCGCTGATGCCTACATTCATCACGATGGAGTCGTAGATGCCATGTGCAATCACAGGCACAGCCAAGATGCTGACACCATTCAGGAACGAACGCTTCACGAAGTGGTATTGTGCATAGTAGAACCCCATTAGCACGGCAAAGGCATAATGTCCAGGCACAGAGAAGATGGCACGCATGATGCCGACCGATGCCCAGTTGTCATCCAGCACCACATAACCGATGTTCTCGACGGTGGCAAAGCCCAACCCCACGCACACCGCATACACGATGCCGTCGTAGTGCTCGTCGAAATACGGATTCTTTCGTAACACCAGCCACAACGCCAACAGTTTGAAACACTCCTCAGGAATGGCAGCCACAAAGAACGCATCCGCACAATGACCGATGAACGACTGTGACTCTCCACCTTCTCCAAACAAGATGGTGCTCACAAACTGTTCCACACAAATGATGGGGATGACCGTGGCAGCACCCAGCAGAATGGCTTTCCAAATCTTCCCCTTCGGTTCAGGTTTCGCATCCTTCTTGAAGATGTAAATCAACAACAGGACGGCAGGCAATACCGCGATTGCCAAAGCAATAAAAAATGACATAATGATGAATAGTTTATTAATGTTTATTTTTTCTTCTCAAGTTTTTTCCGTTCTCTCTCAAAGTTCTCGATGAAATGAATCTCCACAGGAGACAGTTCGTAAGCCGTTCGTTCCTTAAACTTCTCATATTCGGCATCAGCCTTCTCCTTCGCCAGTTTTGCAGAGATACTTCCGGCGTTTGTCAATATTTCCCTGTCCGATAGTCGCAAAAAGTAATCATGTCAAGATTGTAAAACTCAACAAGATGTGTTTGTGTCTTTCCCTTCAATGCTCCATGTTGAGTGGTTGTTGCATTTTTTGCAACAACTGCTCTTTCCTCCAGTTCTCCGCTCTCCAACACGTTTTTCACATGCCGTGAAATCGTCGATTTATTCCTCTGAAACAACGTCGCCATCTGGTCGAGTGTCAGCCAAACGGTTTCACCCTCCAGTTTCACTTCGATCTTTGATTCCCCATCGGGGGTGGTATATAGTATAATCTCTCCTTTTTGTGCCATTTTCTCAAGATTCAGCTACAAAGTTACATGATTTTCTTTAATTGTCAAAACATGGGTAAAAAAAGGAGAGATTTTCTTTGCTTTTCTACATGATTTGTTTTATCTTTGTACAAACAAATGATAATACATGTGGATGACCATGAATGATGTGACAACTCCAACCTTCCGACTTTCTGATGTGCCAAGTAATTTTGCTTTGTGCTTGAATGCCGATTGCCCTTTATCTGGGCAGTGCCTGCACTATATCGTGAGGACAATGATACCCGAGGATGAGCTGATTTTACATGTTTATAACCCAGAGGCAGTGAAGGGTGGGGAGGATTGCGAGCATTTCCGTAACCAAACGCCTGTGCGTTATGCATATGGTTTCGAGGGTATGCAGGCGAATATGTTGCCGAGGCAGTATGCGATGTTTATGGACATATTGATTGCCCATTTCAGCCGCAATTCTTATTTTGTGCGTCGGCGAGGCGGATTCCCTATGCCTCCGCGGGAACAGGAATTGATTCGTGAGGTGCTCAAACAGGTGGGCGCTGACCCTTCAATGGAGTTCGACCGCTACAAGGATCGCATCAATTGGACGGATTGAAGACCTTCGTCATCAGATGCCTCTTTTCTGTCTCAGTACTTCCATGAAAGTACTCGAGTACCTCTAAGAAAGTATTGTAGTACTTCTTTGGAAGTACTGAACAGGTTGTGAAAGAAACTCCCGCATGAGTTGCTCATGCGGGAGTTGTATGAATGCCCTGTGCTTTTATTTGAAAATCATCTGTGCGAACTGATAGATGCTTTCACGCCATACAGGCCATGTGTGGCCGCCTGCGTACTCATAGTAGTCATACTTGATACCGATTTCATCGAAACGGCGGCGCATCTCCTTGCAGTTCTCGTAGGCGATGTCTTCCTGACCTCCCATCGACATCCACAACTTCTTGATGTTTTTGTTGTAGAGGTCTTTCTTCTCTTTCAGAGTGGTATAGTTCTTCTCGTTGTCACCACCCATGCCAGGACCACCATTATTCTTGAACCAGCCAGAACTGAACACGCCTACGTAACTGACGAGGTCTGGCTGTGCGATGAGCGTGTTCAGGGTGTGGATGCCACCCATCGAAAGACCTGCCAATCCGCGGTTCTCCATTCCTTTCTTGGCACGGAAATTCTTCTCTACAAATGGAATGCCTTCCTGAGTCAGCTCGGCAGTGAAGTCGCGTGTGTTGCCGTCGAGCATGGCGATGATCATGGGCACAGCCTTGCCTTCAGCGATGAGGTTGTCGAGGATGATGTCTGTGAGTCCTTGCTGATTCCAGCCACGTTCATCTTCGCCACCACCATGTTGGAGGTACAACACAGGGTAGTCACGTTTCTCTTGGTCATACATGGGTGGAGTATAGACATACATGGTCTTCCATGCGTTATCTACATGGGAATAGTAGCGTTTGCGGTGTACATCGCCATGAGGCACATCCTTGAAGGCGAAGCGGTCAGCCTTGGTGGCATCGTATGGAATCTCCAAACCGCTTGACATCATGCTGCATCCATAGAAAGACTCGCTGTTGGGGTCTGCCACCTGCACACCGTCAATATATAGGAAATAGTAGTGAAAACCTTCTGTCTGCGGGTCGGTGGTGCATGTCCACACGCCATTGTCGCCCTTCTGCATGTCATAGCGTTTGCCGAGGTCTATCTGTACTTGCTGGGCATTGGGTGCCTGAATGCGGAACACGACACGGTTGTCGGGCAGCACACGTGGGTATTGTTTACCACGGATGTTCCATAACGAAGGCTTGCCTGGCAGGTCTTGCTGTGGACGGGCAGGACCGAACTGTGCGCTGGCTGTGAGCGACATGGCGCACAAAAGGATTACTGATAAAAGGTGTCTCATGTTTTTGTTTGTTGTTAAATGATTAAATAGTAGTTTTGTTTTTGCAAAGGTACAAAAAAGTTTAGAGTTTAAGGTTTAGAGTTGAGAGTTTTTGCCTTTTGGGATGTTTTTTCATCTTGCAAAGCAATTTACCCTAAACTCTAAACCTTAAACTCTAAACTTTTTCCTACCTTTGCACACAAAGCACAACAGAAATGATAGATTCGAGCATATTGCAGGGAAAGAAAGCGGCATTTTTCACGTTGGGATGCAAACTGAACTTTGCCGAAACGAGTACTGTGGCGCAGCAGTTGGCGCGCTATGGAGTGAGGAAGGTGCAGAAGGGTGAGGTGGCTGACCTGGTGGTGGTGAACACGTGCAGTGTGACGGAGGTGGCCGACCACAAGTGCCGACAGGCGATTCATCGGCTAGTGAAGCAGCACCCCAGAGCCTTCGTGGTGGTGACTGGCTGCTATGCGCAGTTGAAGCCACAGGAAATAGAGGAGACAGAAGGGGTGGACCTCGTGCTGGGGAGTGAGCAGAAGGGGAATATCATACCGATGATTCTCGGAGGCATGACCCAGACCCTCCCCTCACCCTCCCTACAGGGAGGGAGTGGTATCCCTATCAATGAGAATACAAACGAGCAAGGTAACTGCTCCCTCCCTGTAGGGAGGGTGAGGGGTGGGTCTGCATGGTCTTTTTCCCCTGCTTGTTCCCGAGGCGACCGCACCCGCTACTTCCTCAAAGTACAGGACGGCTGCAACTACTACTGCACCTATTGCACCATCCCGATTGCCCGTGGACGAAGCCGCAACGGGAGCATTGCCTCGCTGGTGGAGCAAGCCCTGCAGGTGGTGCAGGAGGGTGGCAAGGAGATTGTCATCACGGGGGTGAACATCGGCGATTTTGGACGTTCGACAGGTGAGACCTTCTTCGACCTCGTGAAGGCACTCGACCAAGTGGAGGGCATCGAACGCTACCGCATCTCCAGCATCGAGCCGAACTTGCTTACGGACGAAATCATCGAGTATTGTGCCCAGTCGCGAGCGTTCATGCCACATTTCCACATCCCCTTGCAGAGTGGATGCGACGAGGTGTTGAGGCTCATGCACAGGAAGTACGACACGGCGCTGTTCCGCCATAAGATAGAGAAGATTCGTGAGGTAATGCCCGATGCTTTTATTGGCGTGGATGTCATCGTCGGCACCCGTGGCGAGACGGAAGAATACTTCCAGAAGGCATACGACTTCATGGAGAGCGTGGATGTGTCGCAGTATCACGTGTTCTCCTACTCCGAACGTCCTGGCACCAAAGCCTTGGAAATCCCTCATGTGGTCACGCCGCAGGAGAAGCACCAGCGCAGTCAGCGTGTCCTCGCACTCTCGGCACAAAAGACCTGCGACTTCTACAGCCGGTTCATCGGCACCACGCGGCCTGTGCTGCTCGAACATGCCTCGCCTCGCAAGCCTCTGATGAACGGCTTTACCGACAATTACATCCGCATGGAAGTGCCCAACCGACCTGATCTCGACAACCAGATTGTGCCAGTGCGATTGGATGGATTTAACAAGGAAGGAGATGCCTTGTGTGGGGAAATGATTAACAAATGATAGAAACAACTCAATAAAGAGAATTGTTATATGGAAAAAAATGCAAAAATAGGAATGATGCGTAGTCGAATAGAATTCTTCTATAATGAGTATCGTTTGAAAGCGATGGAGTCTTTGTCTTATGGAAGATACTATAGATACTATGCTTTTGACGATTTCGCGGAATTTTCCATGCAAAATTTTGTAATCATAGATTATTGTTTCTATTTGGGAGAGTTCTGTAAAACAAATCGAAAATGGCTTGCTAATTATGAATCATGGAGGCGGTATAAAAATGCAGATGAAATCAAACGAAGAATGTGTTGTTTGATGAAATCATTGTTGTTTGAAGTAGAATTAGCACATCCAGAGAAAGGGAGAAAAATAATGGAAGAGATATATGGTAGATTGGATGAAAGATGGTATGTATCTACAGATGAGAAAGAGAAAAAGATGAAGAATGGACAAAAATTCCTGATTTATGCTTTTATGGCGGGGTTGATGGATGTGAATGAAGAAGAAATAGATGATTATTGGCATTCTCAGGATGTACTAATGGAGGAGGCAGAACGTGAAAATGAAGAATTTTGGCAAAGCCGATATAATAGTGGGTGGGATGATTATACAATAGAAGATTCTATTTCTGATGCACTGGGAGGGAATTTAGATGCTTATTGGAATATCGATTAGTAAAAGATTATTGTGAATTCGATAAATCTTACGAATAATTCTGGGAAATCCGCTAAATTCGTTTCATCATCGCGAAGCGGTATGTTTTATATAACAAGTTCCTTTGGAACGATTAACCAGATTGAGCGGATTCGTCAGAGAACATGTAATTGAAATAGATGAAAAATAAAAGATTATGTTGATTCACGAGAATGAAACGTACCGGATTATTGGTGCGGCAATGGAAGTGCATAAAACCTTAGGATGTGGATTCACGGAAAAGGTGTACCAAGATGCGTTGGAGAAGGAGTTTATATTGCAAGGTATTCCTTTCGTGCGCGAATGTTCCATGCAGGTCTCGTATAAAAATGAGATGTTGACATCAACTTTTGCCCCTGATTTTGTTTGCTATGACAATATAATCGTAGAATTGAAGGCGGTTGAGGAACTTTCAGGAATGCATGAATCGCAAGCCATCAATTATGCTCATGTGGCAGACATGAAGGTGGCTTTGCTGATAAACTTTGGCACGGAATCGTTGGAACATAAACGTTTGTATAATCCTCAAGGAACAAAATAATCTGTCTCATCCGCTGAATCCGCTTAATCATCCCGAAGGGGTATGTCTTAATATAAACAAGTTCCTTCGGAACGATTGAGCAGATTGAGCGGATACGTTAGAGAACGTGTAAATCCGAACCATCCGTTAAATCCGCTTAATCATCCCGAAGGGGTATGTCTTAAATAAACAAGTTCCTTCGGAACGATTGAGCAGATTGAGCGGATACGTTAGAGAACGTGTAAATCCGAACCATCCGCTAAATCCGCTTAATCATCGCGCAGCGGTATGTAAAATAACAAGTTCCTGTATGTCAATTCAACAAATTGAGCGGTTTTTTGGGGAAAAGTTGCTTGTTTCAGAAGAATGCCGTATCTTTGTGTGAAGAAGTAAATCATGAAAAAATTAGCAATCGTCATATTAAACTGGAACGGCGCTGACATGATGCGCCAGTATCTGCCTACGGTGCTGAAGAACAGCATGGGAGATGTCATTGTGGCAGATAATGCCTCGACCGACGGAAGTGTACGGATGCTGTTGAAGGAGTTTCCGCAGGTGCCTGTGGTGGTGCTGGAGCAGAACTTCGGGTTCGCCGAAGGATATGACAGGGCACTGGCACAGTTGGATGATTATGAATACTTTCTGCTCCTCAACTCAGACGTGGAGATTCGGCAGAAGGAGTGGGACAGGCCGCTCATCGAGTATATGGATGGGCATCCCGAATGTGCTGCTTGCCAGCCCAAACTGCTGAAACTCCAGACGCAGACCCTCCCCTCACCCTCCCTAGAGGGAGGGGGTAGTGTCTCTGCCAATGATGATACAAACGAGCAAGGTAACCACTCCCTCCCTGCAGGGAGGGTGAGGGGAGGGTCTGCTGGGTGTTCCCTCTTCGAGTATGCCGGTGCCGCTGGTGGCTATCTGGACAAGTATGGCTACCCCTTCTGTCGGGGACGCGTGTTCAGCACTGTCGAACCCGATGAAGGACAGTACGACGACATCGCACCCCTGCTGTGGGGCACGGGAGCCGCCCTGATGGTTCGTGCCTCCGACTGGCAAGCGAGCGGAGGGCTGGACAGCCGTTTCTTTGCCCACATGGAAGAGATAGACCTTTGCTGGCGACTCCGCACGATGGGCCGCGACATCGTCTGCATCCCCAGCAGCACTGCCTACCACTTGGGCGGAGCCACACTCAATCAAGGCAATCCCCGCAAGACCTTCCTCAACTTCCGCAATAACCTCCTCATGCTCTACAAGAACCTGCCCGACCACGAACTGAAGCAAGTGATGCGTGTGCGCCGTCTGCTCGACTATCTCGCCGCCCTCCAGTTCCTACTCAAGGGCGACACCAAGAACTTTTCGGCAGTGTTCAAGGCACGGCGCGCCTTCGCCAAGATGCGTCCCGACTTCGAGAAAGACCGTCGCCACATTCAGCAACTGCGACAGAACGAGCGAGTGCCCGAACGTGTCGAGTTCTCCCTCCTCTGGCAATATTATGTGAAAGGAAAGAAAAAGTTTAGCGAGTTGACAGTTGATAGTTTATAATTGAAAGTTTTAGCCTGTTGAGCGGATGAGTGAAGGAGAGGTATTAATGGAGCTTGCAAACTGTTTGCAAACTCCGTTTTTTGTTTCTTTTTGTAAATGCAAAGTATTTGCAAACTGTTATTGTAGGCGAGAAAAATGGAAAACTGTAACTTTGTCGTCGAAAACCTACAACAAAAATGAAACAGTGAAAAAGATTCTGTTTTTATTTGCTCTGCTGCTGGCTGTGTCGGCACAGGCACAAGAGTCTGCCAAGGCTCAACAAGTGAAGTACACCGTCAAGGGTGTCAGCAAGGAAAACGGCAAGACGGTCTATCTGGAAGACAAGTTGACCTCCAAAGTGGTGGACAGCATCGTCGTAGCCAAAGGCAAGTTCGTGTTCAAAGGGGTGGCAGATAAGGATGCCATTTTTGCCATCACCTTCGACAAAGACAACTGGCAGAGTTGGCACACCCTGTTTTTCAATGACGGCAAAGCCATCAGCGTCAACATGAACGACAGCACACTGAAGGGTTCTCCGCTGAACGAACGGCTGGCCTACTATAACAAGGAAATTCTGGGTCTGCTGGGCAGTTATTATCCAGAGTATAAATATAAGATGGTCAAGAAGATGTTTGAAGAGGAACACGAAACGCTGCTGCCTGCTGCGCTCATTGTGGAAGGTCAAAGGACTTTTGGGTCAAAAGGATTGCTTCGTATGTTGGAAAAGAAGCCCGCCTATGCTGAGCATCCAAAGGTTAAACAATATGCGGAGGGGATAAAGAGGATGGCTACGGCAACAGTTGTCGTGACATCGGGCAGAACAGAGGAGCAGAAAGCAGCCGACAGGGATGCGAAGGATGCCTTCATCGGTCAGCAGTTCACCGACTTCGAGATGGTGGACACGTTGGGAAACACCCACAAACTCAGTGAATACGTCGGCAAAGGGCGCTGGGTGCTCGTCGATTTCTGGGCCTCATGGTGTGGTCCCTGTCTTCGTGAGATGCCTAACGTGGTGGCTGCCTATGAGAAATACCATCCAAAAGGGCTTGACATCGTTGGCGTGTCCCTTGATGGGAACAGGATTCCGTGGGTGAAAGCCATCGCCAGTCTGAAGATGCCGTGGGTGCATCTTTCTGACCTGAAGGGCTGGGAGTCGCTGGTGACCAAGGTCTATAAAATCAATGCCATCCCCGACAATCTGCTCATCAACCCGCAAGGCAAGATTGTGGCGCGTGACCTTATGGGAGAAGAATTGTACACCAAATTAGCAGAAATCTTTGATGGAAAAAATTAGATTTATGAACATTTTTTGTAAAGTATAAGACCGATATGAAAAAGATGATGATTGTAGCCTTGTGTCTTGGTTTGTTGTCGTGTCGGCAAACGGCACCGAGGCAGGATGTGCTGGAAGTCATTTTCCCCACGGGTACGGAAGGCTTTGTGGAGGTAACTTTCGGTGCGGAAGGAGAGCGATGTGACACGTTGCCGATAGTGGATGGACGGCTACTGATGGAAAAAGACAGTCTGCCAGTGACAGTCACATTGAAGTATCTGAAAGAACGAGATGCCGACGACAAGGTGTGGTTGGCGGTGCAGGGCGCCCATGCACGATGGGGAAGCATCCCATTGGGGTATGGCCGCACGGAGGTTACATTCGATTCGCTTACGCCTCAGGTGTCCGTGGGACGCATTGCAGACGAGTATGGCGATTTTGAAGCCAACGATGTGTTCTTCAATGCCCCTCAACATTTTCGGAGTCAAGACTTCCTGAAAGCCCATTCTGAAAGCGTCCAGGCATTGCACCTCTTGTCGAAATCGTGGGATGCCGACACCTTGCAGATGGCTCTGGATTGTTTCTCCCCGTCGTTGCGCAACTCAGACAAAGGGCAAGAACTGCAGCAACTCATTTTGGCTCGCAAAGAGCGGGGTGGGGTGGCAAGGCTTTTCCCCATGTGGGACACGGCAGGGAGAGCCCATACATTCGAGGAGTGTCTGAATGGGAAGGAGTATATGCTGCTGAACCTGTGGGCGAGTTGGTGCGGCCCCTGTCGTGCCGAGATACCCGAACTGATAACATACGAGGACGAATGTCGTGACCGTGTGGCATTTGTCAGCGTGACCATCGACGAAGACAGAGACGCTTGGCTGAAAGCGGTGGATGAACTGCCGAAATGCACATGGGCAAACCTCTCCACGAAGTTTGATGGCAGCCCAGAAGGACGACCACGTCCCCCTCTCTTCAACAACGGCTTCGTTCCTTTCTTCTACATCCTCGACAGAGACGGGAACACGGTTTACAGTTCGTTGGAATGTGGAGGTGGAAAACCTTTGGACGATGCAAAACGGCGGCTCAACGAATTATTAATTCGACGGGGAAGTTGAAAGTCATAGAAAATCGTACCCCTCGGGTACACCATGCCGTACCCCTCGACTACGGCATGGTGTACCCGAGGGGTACGATTCTTTTATAAGATTGCAAAATTGTCATTTTTTTTCCTTCGGGGTTAGCATTTTCCTTGTTTGAAGGGTATTGCAATAAACGACGTGATGGAAAAGATGGAAATTCAGCGGCTGTTTCAGCAGCACTATGCCAAGATGTTGAGGGTGGCGCGCACCTTCCTCTACGACGAACAGGAGAGCCAAGATGTGGTCAGCGACATCTTTGCCCATCTGCTTCGTGGGCAGACGGTGCTGCAGGCTGGCACGGAAGAGGGCTACTTGCTGACGAGTGTCCGCAACCAGTGCCTGAAGCGGCTGCGCCACGAAGAACTGAGGCGGAGGATGGAGGACGTGGCTGTGGAGCCAGATTCCACAGAGCCATGTGACGAACGGCTGACAGACATTGACGAGTTTGTCGCCACTCACCTTTCGCCACAGGAGCAGCGCATCTTCCGACTTCGCTTTGCCGACGGATACCGCTACGACGAGATTGCCGCCTCGGAAGGCATCAGCCGTGTGGCTGTCTGGAAACATCTTTCCCACGTCCTGAACCTCATCCGTAACCATTTCAAACAGTAAGGATTATGCAAACGAACGACAACCGACAACTGTACCTCGATATGCAGGAGCATCCCGAACGGTACACCGCCCCAGAACTGGAGGCCATGATGGACGAACTCGACCGTGAGCCTGATGTGGAAGAAGCGTGGCAAAGGTTTGAAGCCACACACCACACAAGCAAGACTTCCTCACGCCGATGGCTCAAGATAGCCGCCATGTTTGTAGGAGTCATCCTCATGGCTGGCATCGCCTTGGCTGCCATCCACCTTGTCAGCACGAAACGAATGGCACCTGCTGCCGTAGAGGTGCAACCTCTCAAGCAGGAACCATCCTCCCCTGTCCAGTTTGACAACGTGCCGCTTGATAGCGTTCTCAGTGTGGTCGCTGCCCACTATCGAAAGGTCGTCTTGTTCCGCGACGAGGCACCGCGCCACATGAAACTCATCATGACGTGGCAATCTGACGCGCCGCTGGGCGACTTTCTCGACCGCCTCAATGCGTTCGATGGGTTGAGCCTTCGCTTGCAGGGCGACACCATTTTTGTGGAAACCACGACAGGAGAGGAGGACAAGCCATGAGGTATATTCTGACTTTCTTGCTGCTGGCGGCATCTCTGGTGAGCCATGCCCAAATCACCCACGACTTTCGCAACACTCCTCTGCTCGAAGCCCTCCAGACCATCGGCCGTGAGCAGACGGACTACACCATCGACATTCTTTCCGACAGTCTCGGCAATCTGCACACCTCGGCCAAGGTGAGAGACCTCTCTGTGCCTGATGCTGTGAAGCGCATCTGCAAGGGACAACCCGTGAAGGTGAAACGGAGCGGTAAGCACATCTTCATTCAGTACAGACCCGAGAAGGATTTCACGAACAGGACCATCCATCTTTCGGGCGAAGTGTTGGACGAATTTCTGAAGATTCCGCTGCCCAAAGCCAAAATCTCCGTTTTGAGGGCAGACAGTTCGGTGGTGGTGGATTCTGCCGACATGGTGAATTTCTACCGAAGCAACAGGCAACTGGTGAAGGTGGTGTTCGGGGCAGAGGTGAAGGCGGCGGAGAAGACTTATTGGGTTCGTGCCCAACTGGACGGCTATGGCGATGTGTGGCAACGGGTGGACATCACCGACCCCTCGCAGACGGACGTGGATGTGCCGACACTGAAAATGCGCAAGATGCCGGGCCGGATGCTGAAAGGAGTGACCGTGACCGCTACGAGAATCAAGATGTTCTATCGGGGCGACACCCTCGTCTATGATGCCACTGCCTTCCAACTGCCCGAAGGTTCTATGCTCGACGAACTCATTCGTCAGTTGCCGGGGGTGAAGATGAACGAGAATGGTGAAATCTTTGTGAACGGGCGCAAGGTAGATGAACTGCTGTTGGGTTCACGCACGTTCTTTGGCGGCAACAAAAAGGTGCTGATGGAGAACCTGCCCTACTATACGGTGAAGCACTTGAAAGTCTATGAGAAGCAGACGGATAGAAGTGTGGCATTGGGCTACGATGTGGAGCCGCGCAGTTATGTGATGGATGTGATACTGAAAGACGAGTACAGCCAAGGCTACATCGCCAATGCGGAGGTGGCAGGAGGAACGAACGAGCGATGGTTGGGACGTGGTTTCCTGCTGGGCTTCACCGACCGTTTGCGCCTCACGCTGTTGGCGAATGCGAACAACGTGAACGAGTCGCGTCATGTGGGGCAGACAGGGCAATGGAGTCCTGCCCGTGCGCCCAAGTCATCGCAGACCACTCGCAGTGTGGCAGGAGAAATCAACTACCAATCGGAGGGCGACAAACTGAAAGAGACGTTGCGGGCTGAATACACCGCTTCGACCGATGAGCAGACCATGAACCAGCGGCGTGAGCAGTTCTTGGAGGGACTGGCTCCGACCTCCCTCACGGAGTCGTACAACCATGCGGGCAACAAGAAATGGACGGTGCACAATACATTTATCCTGTCCACACCCATGTATCTCCGCACTGAAGCCCACTTCGACTATGCCAAACGCAACGGGTGGTCCCATTCCGCCTTCGACGAGGGGAGCGACAGCCTCACCGTGTCGCAACGTACCATCGGCATGAGCAAGAGCAAGACATGGACAGCCTATTTAGAGACACAGGGCAGTTTCAACACCAACAAGCCGAAGCAGCAACACCTCACCTTCTATGCCAAAGTGGAACGCGACAACGACGAGAGCCGCCAAGCCCAACGCTATACCCAAACCATCCAGCCCAATGCCTCCTTTCCCCTGCGCTCGACGGTTTCCCCGTCGAGTCAAACCCAACGCAACACCCACGACTTCTTCCACCACTCCACCTGGGCTGACGCCCACATCGGCTACAACCTCCATGTCGCCAAAATCAACCTCCTCTTCACCAATTTCTTCGACATCAGGAGAGAGCGCACCCGCGACTTCCTCTACCATCCCGAAGGGCTACGGGGAGGCGACGATACGCAGGAAGTCTCGCTCCTGCTCCCTTCGCAGATAGAAGCCTTGACCGCCATCACCGACCCCGGCAACTCCTACGAAAGTCGTCGGAATGACTGGACGAACAACCTGAACATCCGTCTGATGAAGAGTGACACCATCATGCATGCCGACTTCCACATGAAGATGATTTATGAGCGATGGTGCCTGTACATTCGCACCCCGATACATCATGACGAACTGCACTATCAGCGCGGAGTGCTCGACACGTTGGCTCGTCAGACACTCTTCCTGCCCAACTTCTCTTTCGACTATAAGAATTACTGGAAAGGAGCACGACGTAATGTCCGTGTCGGTGTCAGTTTCGGCCAGGAATGGCCACTCATCTTTGACCGCATCACCTTCCGCGATGACAGCCAGCCGCTCATCGTCAAACTCGGCAATCCCGACCTGAAGGGAAAGGCATACACGAAGTTTGAAGCGGAATACTTCGACAATGCAGGACCCAATCACGGAATGTGTCACCTGTCTGCCTCCTTCAACTATCACCATCGCGATGTGGCACAGTCGCTTACCTACAATCCTGCCAATGGCGTTTACACCTATAAGCCCATGAACGTGAGCGGTGCTTGGGGTGCCCTCGCCAACTTCAGCATCGACCGAAACATCGGCGAGAAACGCTACTGGTCGTGGCATGCAAACGCCCACGCTCTTTGGGACCATGCCAAAGACCATGCCATGCTGGAGCGGGAAGGGGATGGTGGCTCTGGTTCAGGAATGGTGGAAAGCCATGTGAACACCGTCAACACCCTGGGACTCAAGGGTGGCGCTCACATCAAATATAACAAAAATGCTTTCAACATCCGTGCAACGGGACAAGTCTACTGGCGACACTCCACAGGCAGGATGTATGACTTTAAGACACTCGATGTCTTCGACTTTGAGTATGGCTTTGATGCCCGCTACACACCGCCTCGGCTGAAGACTTCCTTGGTGGCCGATGCCACCATGTACAGCCGTCGTGGCTATGGCAGCAGCAGTCTCAACACCAACGACTTCATTGTCAATGCCTCGGTGAGCCAACCGTTCTGCAAAGGCAAACTCATCGCCCGCCTTGAAGCCTTCGACCTGCTGCATCAGTTGTCGAACACGGACTATGTGGTGAACGCTCAAGGTCGCACCGTGACGTGGTACCGCTCTCTGCCGCACTACGTGATGCTGCACCTGGTGTATCACTGGAACAAGAACCCGAAAAAGAAATAAATGAGAATGATTTAAGTTTCGGAAGTTCCAAACACTTCATTTTCAACAACGAATAAAGCGAATAATTCTAATTTACTCAAATTTCAGATGTATTTTTACAACGGATTGCACGGATTATACGGATTTCTCGTCGCAAGGGGCGACGATGGCCGGATGCAGAACAATCCGAATGGCAGGAGCCGCCG
>ONFA01000081.1 GCA_900316975.1 uncultured Prevotellaceae bacterium
TCCACGAGGCGTGGACTACCAGATCGGACAGGACATGCAGCAGGTGTCAAGCAGCAAGCACAAAATCCCATTGTTCAGACGCCACCGCCGCTAACCGACAGCAAAACCCTTTCTATACAACATAATACAAAAAAGGAAGAAGGGATTCCCTACACGGGAGTCTCTTCTTCCATTTTGTTACTCTGCTGGTGCGGGGGCAGGTTCCACTGATGCCTCCTTCTTTTTCATAAAGGTGGCAATCATATTCCTCACCTCATAAGGATGCTGCACAAACTCCACTCTGTGTGCCGTGCCACCACTGCCCACCAGTTCGATGGCACCCGTCTTCAGCATTCGCTCGAAAAACGTCTGGTAGAAGTTCACCGTCTCCACCTTGAAGAGCGGAATTTCCGTCATCTTGATGTCGAAGATGCCATCCTTTTGGATGAAGCGGTTGTTGGTGACGGCAAACTCCGTACGGTTGCGGATAAAATAACCGAAACCAATGAGTCCGATACCCACCAGACACACCACCACGCAGAGGCAGAACAGTGCCAGCATGTTGTTGTTGAAGTCATTGTAATGCGTGTAAGCAATGACCACCATACCTGCTACACTCAGCAGAATGAGCAGGAAGCCCCATGCCGTGTAGCGAAAATTGTACGACCAGTGCAAGCGCCCCTTGAAGATGACCTTCTCGCCTGGTTCCAATGTCTTTTCAATAAAGTTTGCCATAATTACTATTACTATTTACTATTTCTTTGTCTCAAACACCAGTGGCACTACCACCTTCATCACCACATTCCGTCCCATGTTGTACACACCCATTCGACCTGTCGCCTCATTGATGTCCGTATATTTCAGTCGGCTCAAATGGCTCTGATAGGCACGATTCAACAAGTTGTCGGCTGTCACATATAGTTCTGCCACCTTCTTCTTCCCCATCATCAGGTCCGTACCCAACGAGAGGTTTAAGAGTGTGTAACTGGGTGTTGCCGTCTCCGTCTGGTCAGCCTTATAGTAGTGGCTCTGCCGCAAGAAACACTCCAATCCAAGTGCCACATAGGCATTGTTCAGCACCTTCCCGTGATGTGTCAACTCATACTTCACTTCCGAAGTCCAACGAGGGGCTGGCGTGAAGGGCAGATAACGTGTCTCTTCGGGCTGATTCAGTTGACGGGCATCGACATAAGAGAAGGTGTTGCCGAAGTGCAGTCGATGAATCGGATGCACATCCACACCTGCCTCAAAACCCAACAATCGGGCATCACCCTGTGTGTATTCGTAGGTCTTGTACCCCTCCTCCATCACCACATCATCACGTTTCGTGAAGATATAGTTGCTGATTCTGTTGGCAAAGAGTGCCACCTGCGCCTCCACGCATTGCGATGTGAAATCCACACCGAGGTCTGCCTGCCAACTGTATTCTGCTTTCAGATTCGGACTGCCTATCTCATAGCGCACCGTACCCTCGTGCACACCGTCAGCACCCAGTTCACTCATGTTCGGTGCCCGGAAACCACGAGCCACATTCATCCTCACGTTCCAATGCTCATTAGCATTCCACACAGCACCCACACTGCCTGTCACCCCATCGAAATCTTTTGTGTGGTCATATTTCAAATGACGATGATCATAACGCACACCACCATTCAGTGTCCAACGCTCCCACTCCTTGCTTACCGTGGCATAACCGCCAAAATCAAATAATCGGTATTCTGGTATCAATGCTTCTTCACCCAAATTCTGCGATTTCTGCCACATACCATTCACACCAGCAGCCATTTTCCACCCCTCAAACTCTTGCGTCAGATACCTCACATCATACGTCACCGTGTGCAGTTTGAAAAACACCTCATAGTCATCAGCGCTCTCTTCAAACTCCTGCCGACGGTTCTGTTGATAACCCACCGTTGCCTTGAGATAGCCCTTTGGTAAATTCAGCGAGTTGTCCCACACCGCCTTATAGTGCTTCACCTGCTGGAAAGGCAAGGTCTTGTGATAACTCTTCACTCCAAACTCCTCATTCCTCATGAACTCACCTGTCTCCTCATCCCGCTCACCTTCCACGATGCTTGGTGTCAAATGGAAACACGTCCATGTCAGATGCGAGTGTCCCCACTTCTGAACCAATCCTAACATCATCCTTCCAGCCCGTTCTCTGAATTGCGAACCAGCCACATAGCCATCATACTTATTCTTATAGGCATGTGCCATCTTATCCGAGAAACGTGCATCCCATACAAAACCACCATGATGGCCAGCCCCATTCAACGAGTAGGACAACAATCCGTTGTTCGTCTGGTACTCCGTGCTGATGTTCGCCCTCACTTCGCCTTCCAACGGTGATGGCGCATCATGCAGAATCAACACACCCGCCATCGCATCCGAACCATACATCAACGAGGCTGGACCTTTCAGAATCTCCACAGAGCCGACACCATTGCCATCCACCTCTACACCATGCTCATCACCCCACTGCTGACCTTCCTGCCGCACACCCTCGTTCATCACGATAATGCGGTTATAACCTAAACCTCTGATGATAGGCTTCGAGATACCTCCACCCGTCGTCACCTGAGCCATGCCAGGCTGTTTCGCCACTGCATCAATCACATTCATCGAGGTGGTCTGACGGAGTTCCTTCCCTGTGACCACAGAAATGGGTGCCGTCGAGTGCTTCAATTTCGTGTCACCCGTCACACCCGTCACCATCACTTCATTCAACTGCAAGTGCTGATAAAACACATCCGTGCTATCCTCCACCTGCTTACCACCGTTCTCTGTACGATGGTTTTGTGCTGTCATCGCCATGGCATAGCACAGCACTGACAGGACTACATATCTTGTCTTCATTCTTTTTTCAAATTAAATTAAAAAATGCGTTTTCTTTCTCCTATTTATCAAATAAGAGAAGGAGGCGCACGCAAGAAGACAAAACCCCTCTCTCGTTCAACAACACACTGGTTCTCTACACGATGAGGGGCAATATGTATAGGATTCTTTGCTGTAAAGACAACTGCCGCCGCAATCAAGAAAGGCAACGTGAGGAACTGGCACAGCACACAATCAAACGCACAGAACGTCTGACTGCTGATGTGCCCCGCATGTGGCAAATGATGCAAACACTCCTCACAATAATCCTCCTCATAATGCGCTTGAGGGTGTACATGCAGAGACGACAACACAAACATTGGCAGGAACACCGCCAACAACACCAAAGAAGAATAATATCGCCGTGTCGTCTCTTTCATTTTCATATTTGTGCATGCAAAGGTAGTACAAATCGTGTGAAAAACCAAAAGAAAAGTCCTTTTCCTTTGTTTTTCCGAGATGCAGCCTACCTTAGAGTATAGTTCAACGTACGAATAAGTGAGGACAATACAAAAGAAAAACTTCTTTTTCATTTTTTATTTTTTTTCTTTCTTTTTTTCACGGTACATACCCAAATCCCTACTATCTTATCCGCTAACAATCAAACTCTTGCAGAAGGTTTAAATCCACATCCCTATATCTCTTATAGGAAATCCCCTACCCTTTGGGGATTTTCAGTTTGA
>ONFA01000046.1 GCA_900316975.1 uncultured Prevotellaceae bacterium
CCGATACTCTGCCAGCAGCATGACATTTGGCTTTAACTCCTTTAACTCCTCTAACTCCTTTAACTCCAAAGAAGTTGAGCATTTGCGAAACTTAAATAAGAAGATTCCACCTGCAAGAGCTTACGATGAAGCCAACAAACGAAAAAAAGGCTAAAAAAGTTTGGCAGAATAGAGAAAAAGTCGTATCTTTGCAGCCGATTTATGCCGGGAAGGCTCAAACAAGCAGACACAGAGAGGTGCCTCGCCTGCCGGTGGAACCCTAAAACAATTCAAAAAAACAAATGTACGTAATTGCAGAAATTCAGGGTCAACAGTTCAAAGTTGAAGAGGGCAAGAAACTCTACGTTCACCACATTCAAAATGTGGAAGAAGGTGCAACTGTTGAGATTGAGAAAGTGTTGTTGGCTGACAACGACGGTGTAGTAACAGTAGGAACTCCCACTGTGGAGGGCGCCAAAGTAGTGCTCGAAGTAGTGAACCCACTCGTAAAGGGTGACAAAGTGCTTGTATTCCACAAGCGCCGTCGCAAGGGCTATCGCAAACTGAGAGGTCATCGCGAGCAATTCACTCAGGTAGTCGTTAAGTCAATCGTCGCTTAACTAACTCAAAGTTTTCCCAAAAACTCAAATCGTTAAACAAATCAAGACAGTTATTTCAATATGGCACATAAAAAAGGTGTAGGTAGTTCTAAGAACGGCCGTGAGTCACACTCAAAACGACTCGGTTTGAAGCACTTCGGGGGTGAAACTGTTAAGGCTGGCAACATTATCGTTCGTCAGCGTGGCACCAAGCATCACCCTGGCAAGAATGTAGGTATTGGCAAGGATGACACTCTTTACGCTCTCACAGACGGCGTGGTAGTGTTCAAGCGTGGCCGCGAGAATCGCAGCACAGTATCTATCGAGCCAGTGGCTGCTGAGGCCTAACGGATTTTCAGACAAAAACAAGTGACGGACAATAGCCAAGTTGGTTGTTGTCCGTCACTTTTATCCCAAATTGGTCATTAAGAAACAAATTACCATAATTAAAATAATTTTATCCACAAATTATCATAATTATAGAAATTAGTGGGTGAAATTATGATAATTATTCAAATTATATCAGAACAAAAAAATATGACCAAGAAAGAACGGTACGCACAATTCATCACTTACTTCCAGCAAGCAATGCCCGAAGCAAACACGGAACTCCACTATAAAAATCCGTTCCAATTGCTGTGTGCAGTGATGCTGTCAGCACAATGCACAGACAAACGAGTGAATATGGTGACACCAGCCCTGTTTGACGCTTTTCCCACCCCTCAGACGATGTCTGTAGCCACTAAAGAAGATGTACTGCATTATGTGAAGTCGGTGAGTTACCCAAACAGCAAGGCAGAACATCTGGTAGCGATGGCAAAGTTGCTGATGGAACGGCATAACGGTGAAGTGCCTGACGACTTCGACGCATTGGTCGCATTACCTGGCGTAGGAAGAAAAACGGCGAATGTAATGCTGAGTGTGGTTTTCGATGAGGCAAGAATGGCTGTTGACACCCACGTATTCCGTGTCAGCCACCGTATCGGATTAGTGCCAGACAGATGCACAACCCCTCTTGCTGTGGAAAAAGAATTGGTGAAGAACATTCCCGACGAGTTAATTCCAAGAGCACACCACTGGCTGATTCTGCACGGGCGCTACGTGTGCAAAAGCCAAAGACCTCTATGCGACAAATGCGGCATCAGAGATTTCTGCAGAAAGAAAAAATGACTTAAATCACCAATAGAATATAAAGCAACAATGAACCATTATAAAGAAAACCTTTCAGCAAATAAAGCACGGTCCCATCATCGCCCAACAGGGGGAGAATACCTGTATAGTCAAGGCTGTTGACCAACTGACTTGCCAAGAAAAGCATCACAAAATAGTTGGCGACAGAAGCGAAGATGGAGGCATGGGCTTGTATAAAGTCACGCATGGTCGTGAAGCGTCCTGAAGTGTAGCCGTACACATTGCCGACAAAAATAGCAAGACAAGCCAGCAACCCAAAGAACCCCTTCGAAAAGGCCGAATTGTGAATGGTGCCAAATGCGCTGAGCAACACAGCGTCAGGTAATAGCAAGAGAAGAGAAAACAAACATAGGATGACCACAACGGACACTCCCGTAATCTGCAAAGCCCGTCGCTGTTTCAGCGAAATATGAGAACGACAGGCTTTCAGAATGCCCGATGCCCGAAGCACACTCATCGCCATCAAACCAAGAAGAATCTTAGCAATGTGTACAGTGGAAAAATTCGGGACGATATTGGCACACATCCAACGAATGCCCCGAGTGGTCAACAACCCCTGCACCCCATCAACATAGATACTGAGCACCCACGAGATGAAAAGCAGGAGGATCAGAGCAATGAGGATACCCCAGAAAAGGTATTTCAAGATTCGCTGGATATGGTCTTTATAAGTCATGGTCTCATCGTGTCATACGTGAAATGTACTTATCAAGCATTTACATTTCAACCATACATCACTCGTCGTCTGGTTCGAGATTGTCAATGTCGAGAATGCGTAGTTCGATGGCCTTGGTTGCAAGGCGTGTCGCATTGACAGGCTCATGATCTTCACCAAAGAGCCGGTTAGTCAAATCGTTTTGACGTTTTTCAATAGACTTCACGCCGAAAGGCATTCCCTTCAATCCTGCAATCATGTCTTTCGTGTAGCCAAGAGCGAGATGACGTAGGAAACGCTCGTCATACTCGTCAATGTCGTAATCGAGAAATGCTTCCTGACGCATAGATTCGTTGAGAACAGAACGGCGGAAACGCTGCAAAATCTTTTCAAGAATGGGTTGATTGAATACCATGCGTTTGCCATTCAGCACACTCTGTACATCGCCCTTAGTAAGCAACTCGCCACTCTTTAGGATGATGCCATCTGTACCAGCATCGAGCGCATCGACCCAAAGTTTCTCATTCATGATTTCACCTGTAAAGATGAGTACATGCACATCAGGGTAGCGACGACGCAATTGCTTGCATACATCCACACCAGCAGTAGTGGAGCCACCCAAACCGAGGTCAAGCAACACAAGATCAGGCTGAGTGTCACGCATCAGTTTCCATAGGTCCGCCTCATTCATGGCAGTACCCACAATCTCTGCTTCTGGAATCTCCGAACGGAATATCTCTACCGTGCCCTTCATCTCGAGAGCGACATCTTCAACAATAATTACTTTGAAAGGATCCATATTAAGTTTTTTTAGTTTGTTTGCACTACTATATTTATCTATTAAGTATAAAGTTTTGAGGACTCAACCTCTATAACATATATAGTCATGAAGGACTTGTATTGCAGAGCGGAAGGGTGAAGATGAAACTTGACCCCATTCCCTCATCGTTGTTCTCTACATAAATGCGGCAACCACGACGGGCAGAGTAGGCATCATGCTCTCTGACTATCTGACGGCAAATCATGTACTGGGCTCCTGAGAGCGTGTCACTCTTTGCATCGTATTTCACATTATCTATATAGAAGAGTTGCGAAATATCCTCGTCGGCATAGCGGTACACCGTATCTGTGAATGCAAATTTAGCGAAACCATCCGAAACATCAAAATTTACCAGCAATTCTCCGCCTGATTCATGCTCAAAATAAAGGGAGATGATGTTGTCAAGTAATGTCTGGATGAAAATTTTGTCACCTTGCACCTTCAAGTCCGATGAACCAACCACCTTCACCATAGTCTTTACCATTCCCTTCTTTTGGTGTTTCTTAAAAGAGCGTTTTGCCATCTCACCAATTTCTTTTCCAGAAAGCACGGTACGTTTGAAAAGAACCTTCTCCACCTGCTTGCCTGCACAGGCACTCAAGATCGTGAAGACCTCCTTATAGTAAGAGAGCAATTCGTCGATATCACTGATAGTTGTTTTATTGACAGGAGTATCGGAATCTGCCAACGTAGCATCAACAATCTGCTTGATGCGATTGGGGTAATACATGGTCTCATGCTTCAGTGTCGAAAGGCAGTTGTCCATAATCTGATTCCTCACATACACCTTCTGCTGCTCATTGTCAATGCGCATCCGCTCATCCTGCTTCAGTTCGAGCAGTTCGGCCATTTCGTCCACCTTGTGATAAGAAAAATAAGTGTGAATACTCATGAATTGCGCCACAAGATTGATGATGAGCGATTCTTCATCTAACAACTTACCATCCACGAAATGCACACCCAACACACCTGTCAACATGCGTTCGTCCGTACCAGGAACATACATGAGGTAGGCACGGAATCGCCCATTGCTACTCACCACGTCCTTCTGCTGACGATAAGCTGACTGCATCATACTTTCATACACATTCCTTTCCGCCACATTCCCATCAAAAACATATTGGAACTGCTCAGGCGCATCCTTTATGGGAAACATCAGCCCCACCGTATCTGCCGTCTTGATGTCCGAAAGATTCTGGTGCAGCACACTGGGCAATGTCCTTTCTGTTGCCGTAAAGACATTGTTGTTCAGTTGAATGAACTGACGTAAGTTGAAAATGAACAACTGCGTGTTGTGATAGTGTAGGAAGAAATAGGTGGCGAGCACCAGGAACAACAGCACACCGAGCAGAATGACAGTGGTCTTCTTGTTCCGATTCGCCATCTTGATGTCATTACAATAGTTCTCCAGTGTCGGATCGGTGCTGGTCATCTTATACAAACGAGTGAACACCTCACTGTTATAGTGATAGAGGCTATTTCGGTTCAATGCCAATGCCGCAATCGCCACCTCATTTCGGATGCCGATGATTAGTTCATAATCGGTGTCCAGTCCTGACTTCCACCACTCTATCTCCGCCATCTCGCTCCCTTCAAGAGTCATCAGATGCATTCCTTTCGGCACTTGACCTAAATAGTAACGGTTGAAGCACTGAATAGCTGAATCGGCATATAATATCGCCTGCTCGTAGTCGCCCGTCACATTGGCGGTGAATATGCTGTCTGCATACACTTCCGCTGTGTGCAGATGCACCTCTGCATTCATTGCAAGACATTGCAGTAACAAACACACACACATCATCGTCTTCAGCACACCTTTGGGCAGCCTGAAGAAGAAACGGCTTCCCTTCCCTATTTCGCTTTCCACACCAAACTCACACACATTAAATACAGCGTTTGTCTTCTTATACTTACCAATGATACCCTTACAATTCATCAGTCCAAAACCAAAGCCCTTATTCTGCTTGATGTCAGTTGCATTCACACCTTCCGTCCCAATCTTACTCGAATCATACACCTTCGCATTGTTCAGAGTCTCCACGTCTTCAGCCGACATGCCATGTCCTGTATCTGCCACCGACACCTCCACATATGTGTCCGTCTCTGCTGCCGACAAATGCACATGCCCCCCTTCTGGCGTGTATTTCCGTGCATTGTCCAAAAGCGTGTTCATCATAAAGAGTGTAAGCGACTTGTCCGCCTTCACCACCCCATCAGTATCATCTACCATCAAAGAAACCCCCTTAATGTCGAAACTCTTCGAACCATGACGCAACATGTCGAACAGCGGCCTCAAAGCAAAGTTTTCAATGTTCAGCGTCACCATACCTTGCCGTATCTTCACCCAGTGCCCCAGTACATCATTATAATCGTTTATTTTGTCGATAAGTTCACTCAAATACTGGAAACGTTCGCGAACCGTTTCGGGGCTGGCATCCTTGTCCATCTTCAATCTACTGATTTCGTGCAATGCTCGGTCAAGGAATGGCGTGATACCGTTCACTATCGACATGGAGGTCAACTTCTCAATGTACTGACGCTTATTCTCCTCCAGACGTTTCTCAAACACAAAAGTCTCGCTTTCCAAACGTCGTTCTTCTTCTGAGAATTGGATATACTGCAAGCCCTTCTGCCGCATCCAACCATAAAACACCAGCAACACATGAAACAATTCGCCATCCAACCCTTTCATTGTACGGATGTCAACCTTCGTCCAGTCTTGCCCCTTCACTTGCGGAAAAAGACATTCCACATCGGCGTCAGCAATTTGGTGCAACGCAACATCTAAACCCTCTTCGTCCTCTATCTCTTCCGACAATGCTGATGACAGATGTTTGCATATATCTATCACCTTACTCAACATTCTCACCTTTTTCCTGTACTCTTCACGACTCCGTCTGTTATAAACATACAACAGCCATGCCAATGCTACAATTGCAAGAGCAAACACCCACAACAGCAGATTGAGCGTGTGCTCCTCCTGTTTCAAGTTGTCCTCTTCCTGCAACACGCGCAAATCTTGTCGCGTTGCATCCAGAATGTCAAAATAAATATTATGGTTGTAATCCGACTCCGTTTTCAAACCCATTGCACCATAGATGACACTAAGTTGCTCCCTCACCATCGCCATCCATTCGGGAACAGCCACCACCGCAGGATTGACAATCCATCGCATTTCCATCGAAAGCGAATCGTCCGTCACCGTGTAGATGTACAATTCATCACTTTCTGCATGTTCTGCCCCGTCAACATTCCGAGCCATCTTTCGATGGTGCTTGTTAATAAGTTCCAGAGCATCTTCCATCTGCACCAGCGCCAAACTGTCTTCTCCAGTTCTCAGATAATAGTCTGACAATGTGACCAATGCCGTGGTCTGCACGAAGTCATTTCCATATAGTTTTGCTAACCTTGCAGCACGATTCGACAATTTATACTCAAGCGGCACGAAACCATACTCACCCACCAACTCCTCAATGAAAACCCACCGCGATGGCTTCAAGTCTCCACCAGTCATGATAGACTTTGCCAATCCGTTCAAGGCAAGAATCTCAAAATAAACATTTCCGTTCTGCTTGCTCATCGACAGGAGACGTATTAGATTTCGCTGCATCTCGTCAACGGCATCAGCCATATTATCGCTGTTCACACCATATACCGACTTCATAAACAGATAAGTGGATTGCTTCGCTGAATCAGTAACAAACAAGTCTTGATGTTCATCCAGCCATTCAAACTCCTCCTTCACCCCATCATCCTGACGCATGCGGGCAAAGTAATTCATCGATACAAAGTGATAATCAGCCTGCACACTATTCCACAGCATTTTCTGATGCTCCGTCATGTCCCCACTCTCCTCTTCCACATTTGCCATGCGTTCCTGTGCATCACTCCGATAATCATAAAACTCCTTGCTCATCGACAGCATCAGGCACACCGACATCATATCAACATCAGCCATGCTACATATCAAATCATTGTCAGATTCTGCCAATACTTGTTTATAGCACACCTGCGCCGAGTCATATTCCATGCGCATGCCATACACATCCCCTTTGTTCAGCAACGCTTCATGAATACCATCGCGACAGCCTGAAGTCGCATACTCGCCAAGTATTTTCTCCACATAGGCTGATGCTTCGTCCAACGAACGATACTTCGCTTGATATGCCAACATATTGAGCGAGTCTATCTCACATTGCTTCATTTCCGTCTCTCCTCCACAAGCCACTAGGCTAAGGAGAACGGCTTGCATGACAACGAGAAACAATGCACTGTTTTTAGTTCGCATGAACAATAGTTTTTAGGTTACTAGATTGCTTATTATGTGCAAAGGTAAAACAAAATTTTGTTTTCTTCCGTTTTTTCGACATTTTATTCATAACTTTGTAACAAATTATAACAAAACATGACTTATAAAGAAACTATCAACTACTTATTCACTTCGGCGCCGCTGTTTCAGAATGTGGGTAGCGACGCCTACAAGGAAGGACTCTCCAACACACACCAGTTAGACAAGCACTTCGGACATCCGCATCTCCACTACAAAACCATCCATGTGGCTGGCACCAACGGAAAAGGTTCCTGCTCACACACTCTGGCAGCCATCTTGCAAGCATCAGGGTTGAAAGTGGGGCTTTTCACCTCCCCCCATCTGGTAGATTTTCGCGAGCGAATCCGTGTGAACGGCAAAATGGTCAGCGAAAAATACGTAATCGATTTTGTAGAGGAACACCGTTCCTTTTTCGAGCCACTTCACCCATCCTTCTTCGAACTGACAACCGCAATGGCATTCAAGTATTTCGCAGAACAAGAAGTAGATGTGGCTGTTGTTGAAGTGGGATTGGGCGGCCGACTCGACTGCACCAATATCATCACACCTGAGGTCTGCGTCATCACCAACATCAGTTTCGACCATGTGATATTTTTAGGCAACACTTTGGCAAAAATTGCTGGAGAAAAGGCTGGCATCATCAAACAAGGAGTCCCCGTCGTAGTTGGTGAAGTAGTAAAAGAAACAAAACCTGTTTTTGAACAGAAAGCCCAAGAAATGAAGGCACCCATTTACTTTGCCGAAGAGGAAAAGGAAATCGTCAAGCATCGATTTAGAAAAAATGGTGGAATATATTATCAAACAGTCAAATACGGAAATATAATTGGCAAACTCGATGGATATTGTCAGCAAAAGAATACCAACACCATCTTGTGTACTGTCAGCAGGCTGAAGGAACTCGGATTCCACATCACGGACTGCAACATTCGCGAGGGGTTCGCTCATGTATGCGAAATGACAGGACTAATGGGCAGATGGCAGACATTGAAGAGGAATCCACGAGTAGTGTGCGACACGGGACATAATGTGGGCGGTTTTCGATGGATTAGCCGGCAATTAAATAAAGTACACGCGCCTATGCGCATAGTGTTCGGTATGGTAAACGATAAGGACATAAGCGGTGTGTTGGCGATGATGCCCAAGCGTGCTACCTATTACTTCTGTCAGGCAAGTGTGAAACGAGCACTTCCCCATGAGGAAATCAAGCAAAAAGCAGCCGCCTACGGACTGGAGGGCAGAAGTTACCCCACAGTCGCGCAAGCCTACAAAGCCGCGCTTGCCGATGCTCAAAAGGAGGATTTCATCTATGTGGGTGGAAGCAGTTTTGTAGTGGCGGATTTACTCTCCACAACGGATTAGGGGCAAAGAAAGAGGGACGAAAGCCCCCTTTTCTGTCAAAAAAACTAAAAAGTGAAAAAATAATTGGCAGAAAGTTGGCATAGTAAAAATATTTTCGTTTAATTTGCAAAGAGAAATCTAAAACCGACTTATTAATCACAACTTAAAATAAAATCTCTATGAGCACTATTCAGCCCAAATTGAGTGGTCTAAAGCCCGAGAACTTCCAAAAGGTTGTGAAGGGCAAGAAAACAGACCTATACACCCTTGTGAACAAGGATGGTTATGAAGTGTCAATCACCAACTACGGTGGCGCCATTGTTGCCATCATGGTACCCGACAAGGACGGCAAGGTTGCCAACGTCATTCAGGGACATGACAACATCGATGACGTCGTCAATTCTCCGGAGGCTTACCTCTCTACATTGATCGGCCGTTTTGGCAACCGTATTGCAAAGGGCAGGTTCACCCTTAACGGGAAAGAGTATCAACTCGCCATCAACAATGAGCCAAACGCTCTGCACGGTGGCCCAACCGGACTCCACGCACAAGTGTTCGAAGCATTCCAGACCGGCGATCAGAACCTCACACTCAACTGCATTCTCCCCTACGGACATGAAGGATTCTCCGGCGAAGTGAAGATTTCGGTGGAATTCACATGGACTGACGACAACGAACTCATCATCGAGTATCTTGCCACCACAAACAAGAAGACAATCATCAACCTAACACACCACGCATATTTCTCATTGCAGGGCATTGCAAACCCAACGCCTGGCATCGAAGACCAAATCATGGAATTGAACGGTGACTTCTTCATTCCTATCGATGACACATGCATTCCAACTGGTGAGATTCTTAAGGTGGCAGGCACGCCATTCGATTTCCGCACGCCAAAGGCTGTCGGACAAGACATCGACGCTGATGATGAGCAAATTAAGAACGGAAATGGTTATGACCACTGCTTTGTGTTGAACAAGAAAGAAGTGGGCGAACTCTCATTCGCTGTGCGCCTGACCGATCCAAAATCAGGACGCACCCTCGAAACCTACACAACTGAACCTGGCATGCAGGTCTATACAGACAACTGGGGCTCGGGCAACCCAATCCAATTAGGTTGTACTGCACCACGCCGTTCTGCCATCTGCTTTGAGTGCCAGCATTTCCCCGACTCGCCTAACCGTCCCTACTTCCCCTCCACGGTGCTCAAGCCTGGAGAAAAGTACACACAGAAGACCATCTACAAGTTTGGAGTACAATAACCTGAGACTGCACATTCCCCTCGTCCGCATCCCCAAAGCGGGCGAGGGAATGTTGCTTAAACGATTAACTAACACCGATCTATCTCGACCTGATAGAAACTCAAAAACTAACTCAATATGAAACTGAAAATCGACGACGTACGTACCCGATTCATCAAACACCTTGGTGGAGAACCGGGTTCAGTATATGCGTCACCTGGACGCATCAACCTCATTGGTGAACACACCGACTACAACGGAGGATTCGTCTTCCCAGGAGCAGTAGAGCAAGGCATGATAGCCGAAATCCGTCCTAACGGAACACGTACCATCCGTGCCTATTCCATTGACCTGAAAGACTATGCAGAATTCTCCCTCGACGATGAGAAAGGACCACGGGCCAGCCACTTCCGTTACATCTTTGGGGTGGCACGCGAAATGATGGCACTCGGAGTACCCGTACAAGGATTCGACACAGCCTTCGCTGGCGATGTGCCTAACGGAGCAGGCATGTCCTCGTCTGCAGCTCTTGAAAGTTGCTATGCCTATGCACTCAACGACCTCTTCGGCGAAGGGAAAATAGACAAAATGACCCTTGCCAAAGTGGGACAGGCTACCGAACATAAATATATAGGAGTCAACTGCGGCATCATGGACCAGTTTGCCAGCGTCTTCGGCAAGAAAGGCAACCTCATGAGACTTGACTGTCGCTCAGGCGAATACGAATATTTTCCATGGAACCCCAAGGGCTACAAACTTGTGCTCATCAACTCATGCGTCAAGCATGAACTCGTCGGTTCACCTTACAATGACCGCCGCAAGTCATGCGAAAACTGCGTCAATGCCATCAAGGAACTTCACCCCGACAAGAAAATCACAACCCTCCGTGAGGCAACTTGGGAAGAACTGAAAGAAATCGAAGGCAAAGTATCTGCCGAAGACATTAAGCGTGCCACTTTCGTGCTCGGCGAGAAAGACCGTGTGCTGGCAGTCTGCGATGCACTTGAAAAAGGCGACTACGAGACCGTAGGCCAGAAGATGTACGAGACCCATTATGGACTATCTAAAGAATATGAAGTGTCCTGCGAAGAACTTGACTTCCTCAACGACATCGCCAAAGAGTGTTCCGTGACAGGTTCACGTATCATGGGCGGTGGCTTCGGAGGTTGCACCATCAACCTCGTGGCGGAAGAGCTTTACGACAATTTCGTCAAGACTGCAGTCACAAAATTCCAAGAGAAATACGGCAAAAAGCCCATTGTCATTGACGTGGTCATTGGAGACGGAGCACGTAAACTGTGTTGACAATTCATGTTTCCTATGGATTTCACAAGAAATGAGAGGGGTGCGATTTACATCGCACCCTTTTTCATTTCATACAGAAACGTTTCTTTCCTTATCTACTATTTTATAAGTTCCCACACACTTTATCTTTCCAATGATAATGTTAGGAGTCACAAAGTTACACTTTTTTCTATCATCAAGAGCAAATCAAACTAAAAGACAGGGAAAATTCCCAATCTTCATGCATATGTATCATTTCGTGCCTTTTAAACTTCTAAAATGCACAAAAAAGTGTCAGAAATACACCAAATAGACATTTTATGTTCAATAACATGTTTTTTAAAGGTTGTAACACAGGAAAAAGCCGTAACTTTGGCGAACAGTTTATAAACTAATCATTTTCTAACCAAAATTATGAGAAATCTTAAAACGATTTTGACGGGAAGTGCTGCGGCCGTAGCATTCCTGTGTGCGTGCAATTCTGCACCCGAAGTTCAACTGACCAAGTCTGGTATCAATCCAGCAGATTTCGACACTTGCATCGCTGTGGCTTACGATGCTGAAAACGCCAAGTTTATGGCGGCTGACCCAGCCGAGGCTAAGCAAGTGAAACTCTACACCCTTACCAACAAGAACGGCATGGAGGTTTGTATCACAAACTTTGGCGCACGCATCGTCAGCATCATGGTTCCAAACAAAGATGGTGAACTAGTAGATGTTGCCTGCGGTTTCGACAAGATTGAAAACTATTTCCCATGGAACTTCGAAACGGATTTCGGTTGTTCGGTGGGTCGCTATGCAAACCGCATCAACAATGGTGAGTACACCTACAACGGTGAGAAGGTGATACTGCCCAAGAACGACAACGGTGTGGCTTGTCTGCATGGCGGTTACACAGGTTGGCAGTATCAGGTTTATGACGAGGTAGAAGCAACACCTCAGTCTGTAGCACTTCAAATCACCTCCCCTGATGGCGACAACCAGTTCCCAGGTGAGGTCGTGGCTACAGTTGATTTCAAACTTACAGACAACAACGAGATTATCATCAGTTATGATGGTGTAGCAGACGCTCCCACTGTGCTGAATATGACAAATCACACCTATTTCAACCTTTCAGGTGACTTGAACAACACAATTGACGAGTCAATCCTTTACATCAATGCAGATAGTTACACACCTGGTGATGACAACCTGATTCCAACCGGTGAGATTCGTTCGGTAGAGGGTACGGTATTTGACTTCCGCACTCCAAAGGCGATTGGCACTGACTTTGGAAAGAATGACCCAGAAATGGAATCGGTAGGTGGCGGTTACGACCACAACTGGTGCCTGAACACCAAGGGTGACAAGAAGGCCATCTGTATCACAATGTCCGATCCACGTTCTGGCATTAAGATGGATATGTACACAAACGAACCTGGCGTACAAGTGTACACAGCCAACTTCCAAGACGGGACTCGTCCTGGCAAGGGCGGCATCATGTATCAGAAGCATTGCGCCGTCTGCCTCGAAAGCCAGAAGTATCCTGACTCTCCCAACAAGTGCATGATGCCAGGATGGGAAAACAGCAATCCATTCGTATCTCCAGAAAAGCCATACAAGTCCTATTGCAAGTATGCATTCTCTGTGGAGAAATAAAGTTTGGCAAAATAACTTTTAACAATAATAATATTACTACTTATTTAACATGGAAAAAATTCTAAATGCACTAAGCAACAATGGCTTTGAACCGGTCGACTATCTGGTCTTTGTTGTGTACATTATCATTCTTGTCAGCATGGGACTGTTCCTGTCTCGCAGCAAGAAGGGTGAGGAAAAATCATCAACTGACTACTTTTTGGCCGGTAACACGCTGACATGGTGGGCTGTGGGTGCATCGCTCATTGCAGCAAACATTTCAGCAGAACAATTCATCGGCATGTCAGGTTCGGCTTACGCATCAGGTATCGCACAGGCTGCATACGAGTTGATGGCTGCAGCCACACTGCTTGTAGTAGGTAAGTTCTTGCTGCCGCTGATGATTGAGAAAAAGATTTTCACAATTCCTCAGTTCCTTCGCGAGCGTTACAACTGGGGAGTAGGATTTGCCTTCTCACTGCTTTGGCTTTTCCTCTATGTCTTCGTCAATCTGACTTCAGTGGCATGGTTGGGCGCTTTGGCTATTCAACAGATTCTTGGTTTGCCAACAGATATGACCTTCATGGTAGCAGGTATGGAGATTGACCAGGTTCGTATGGTGATCATTCTCTGTCTTTTCCTCATCGCTGGTATCTACTCGATTTATGGAGGTCTGGCTTCTGTAGCTTGGACCGACGTGATGCAGGTGACCTTCCTCGTGGGTGGTGGTCTTCTCACGGCTTATGCAGCCCTTTCTGTCATTGGTGAAGAAATGGGCATAGGAAACGCTTGGGATGCCTTGATGCACATCAAAGACTATCTTGCATCCATTGATGGCGACAAACACTTCAATCTGGTCGTTACCCGAAATGAAGAACTTTATCCAGTCATCAATGGTGTAGTGGATGGAGCAGGCAACACTATACAGAAAGAAGACCCATTCTTCACCAATCCTGGTATTGTGTTGATCTTCGGTGCTCTGTGGTTGACCAACCTCGGCTACTGGGGCTTCAACCAGTACATCATCCAGAAGGGTTTGGCTGCAAAGTCTCTTGACGAGGCAAAGAAGGGTATGGTATTTGCAGCCTTCCTGAAGATTTTGATTCCATTCATTGTATGTATCCCAGGTGTTTGTGCATTTTATATCATGAACGCTCCTGAATGTGAAGATTTGCGTCAGCAACTGGCTGGTGCCATCACTCGTTCAGACGATGCATATCCATATCTGATTCGCAACTTCACACCTACAGCTGTCAAGGGTTTGAGTTTTGCCGCACTGGCTGCTGCCGTGATTTCCTCTTTGGCATCCATGTTCAACTCTACCTCTACCCTCTTCACGATGGATGTTTACAAGCAATTCATCAACAAGAATGCTTCAGAGAAGAAACTCGTGAACGTTGGTCGTCTCACTTCTGTTTGTGCACTGATCATCGCAATGATCGCTGTTTATCCATTGATGGGTGGTATTGACCAGGCATTCCAGTTCATTCAGGAATACTCTGCTTTCGTTTATCCTGGCGTCGTGGTCATTTTCGGTCTTGGTCTGCTGTGGAAACGCTCAAGTGGCACAGCCGCTGTTGTCTGCGCTATCGGCACCTTCGCTTTCTCTATCATCTACAAGTTCGCTTTCCCAGAAATGCCATTCTTGATCCGTTCAGGTGTTGTGTTCATCACACTGGTCATCCTGTTCGTGTGGATTTCTTTGTCAAGCAAGAAGACGGTTCCAGCCGATACACTTGATGCTGACAGCGTGAAGACCATGATGCGATGGAGCACCATCATGTTCTGTGTAGCAGCCGTTTCACTGGTGCTCTCCATCGCTGGTTTCTTCAATGAGACCATGCACATGTACGGTTTCGAGGGTGCAATGATCTTCTTCGCTGCCATCACAGGCACCATCGGCTTTTACCTGCGTTCTAACGCAAAAGACAAGGTACAGGATCCGAAACTGGTTCCAATCGACCTGAACATTTTCCACACCGACCGTATATTCAACATTGGTGCTATTGGCGTGATCGTCATCCTCACCATCTTGTATGTTGTTCTGTGGTAATTAGAAAATAGTCTGACACATTATAATATATAATATATAGAAGCCTCCAATCAATGACTGCTTACAAATCATACCCCAAGTTCTACGTTTCCGTCGATTGCATCATTTTCGGATTCAAAGACGGACGTCTGAAGGTGCTAATTCATCAGCGCCCCTACGAACCAGGGCTTGGTGAGCATTCACTGATTGGAGGCTTTGTTCAAACCAACGAAAGCGTGGATTCCTCTGCCAAGCGCATCCTGAAGGAATTCACAGGACTCGACAACGTGTATATGCAACAGCTTGCCGCATACGGTGAGGTGGAACGCGACCCTGGAGAACGGGTCATCAGCGTAGTGTACTATGCACTCATCAATGTAGATAATTACGACACTCATCTCGCCGACATCCACAAGACCCAATGGGTAGATGTTGACCAGATGCCCACTCTCTGCTTCGACCATAACGATATGGTACAGAAGGCTCGTCACATGATTGGCGAAAACATCAAAAACCAGCCCATCGGGAGCAATCTTCTCCCGAGATACTTCACGCTGAGTTTGCTTCAGACACTCTATGAAAGCATTCTTGGCACCTCGATAGACAAGCGTAATTTCCGCCGTGCTATCTCCGAAAAAGACTATATTCAGGCAACCAACTTGGTGGATCGTTCATCACGTCGTGGAGCCACATTATACAGATTCAAATAACGATATTTGAGGCATACGTAATTCGTAAATCAACCATCATAAAAAACAGTAATACTATGTTAGAAGAACTAAAAGAAAAAGTATTTAAGGCAAACCTTGACTTGGTAAAGCAAGGTTTGGTCATCTTCACTTGGGGCAATGTGTCTGGCATTGACCGTGAAAAAGGTCTTGTGGTCATCAAGCCATCTGGAGTGAGCTACGATGAGATGAAAGCAAGTGATATGGTTGTTGTTGATTTGGAGAGCGGAAAAGTTGTTGAGGGCGACCTCAATCCTTCTTCTGACACCCCAACCCACCTTGTGCTTTACAAGGCATTCCCAAACATTCAGGGTGTTGTTCACACACACTCCACTTACGCAACAGCCTTTGCTCAAGCAGGCAAGGATATTCCCAACATCGGCACCACACACGCCGACTATTTCTATCAGGCAATCCCCTGCACTCGTGATATGACAAAGGAAGAAGTGGAAGGTCAATACGAATTGGAAACGGGTAATGTCATCGTAGATGAAATACTCAACATCCGTAAGATTAACCCCGACCACACTCCTGCTGTGCTTGTGAAGAATCACGGACCTTTCTCATGGGGCACTTCACCCGACAATGCAGTTTACAATGCTAAGGTGATGGAGCAATGTGCCAAGATGGCATTCGTTGCCTTCTCCGTCAATCCTAATTTGACCATGAATCCTCTCTTGATTGAAAAACACTACAATCGCAAGCATGGTCCTAATGCTTACTATGGTCAGAAAGGTCAGAAACATTAAGAACAGACAATTAACAATTAACAATTAATAATTAACAATTGGGCTGACGCATGAAGGATGATAATATATTAAAAGAAAAAAGCCTTGCTTTTGGAATAAGAATTGTGAGGTTAGCAAAATATTTTATCAGAAAAACAAGCGTAGCAGAGCAACCCATTTTCACACAAATCTTAAAATCAGGAACAAGTATCGGTGCTAATATAAGAGAATCCGAGTTTGGCGAAAGTACTGATGACTTTAAGCATAAACTAAAGATTGCCCTTAAAGAAGCAAACGAAACAGAATACTGGATAGAGATTCTACATTCAGGTGAATACATGAGCGATGACCAATATGAAAGCATTATTGTTGATTGTAAAGAACTTATAAAACTCTTAACGGCAAGTATTAATACATTAAACAAAAAATAATTACTAACCAACAATTAATAGTTGATGATTTCAGGCCGCATGGTAATTGTTAATTGTTAATTATTAATTGTTAATTAAAAACGAAAAACTATGGCATTTGAAAATTTGGAATTATGGTGGGTGACTGGTGCTCAGTTGCTCTACGGTGGTGACGCAGTCGTTGCAGTTGACGCTCACTCAAAGGAAATGGTAGAAGGTCTTAACAAGGGTGGTCTCATCCCTATTAAGGTAGTTTATAAAGGTACAGCAAACTCTTCCAAAGAAGTGGAAGACGTTATGAAGGCTGCCAACAACGACGACAAGTGTGTAGGTGTTATCACCTGGATGCACACCTTCTCGCCTGCCAAGATGTGGATTAAGGGCTTGCAGGATCTGCAGAAACCACTGCTCCACTTCCACACTCAGTACAACGCTGAAATTCCATGGGGCGAAATCGACATGGACTTCATGAACCTCAACCAGTCTGCTCACGGCGACATCGAGTTCGGCCACATCTGTACTCGCATGCGTGTTCCTCGCAAGGTGGTGTGCGGCTACTGGAAGGACGAGGCCGCTCAGAAGCAGATTGCCGTTTGGGCACGTGTGGCAGCAGGTGTTGCTGATGCCAAGAACGTGCGCTGCTTGATGTTCGGTATGAACATGAACAACGTGGCTGTGACTGACGGCGACCGCGTGGAGTTCGAACAGCGTCTCGGCTATCATGTTGACTACTACCCTGTTTCTTCTCTCATGGAATACTTCAAGCAGGTGACTGACGCTGAGGCAGATGCACTCGTTGAGGAATACAAGAAGGAATACACCATCAAGATTGACGAGAGTGGCGAACAAGTATATTGGGAGAAGGTGAAGAATGCAGCCAAGGCTGAAATCGCTCTTCGCCGCGTGTTGAAGGATGAGGGTGCTACAGCCTTCACCACCAACTTCGACGACCTCGGCGATGCCGACATCAACGATCCGAACTTCGTAGGTTTCGACCAGATTCCAGGTCTCGCTTCTCAGCGCCTCATGACTGAAGGTTATGGTTTCGGTGCAGAAGGCGACTGGAAGACCGCTTGCCTCTATCGCACACTCTGGGTTATCTCTCAGGGTCTGCCCACAGGCTGCTCTTTCCTCGAGGACTACACCCTCAACTTTGCTGGCGACCGCTCTTCTTGCCTCCAGAGCCACATGCTCGAAGTGTGTCCGCTCATCGCTACCGACAAGCCCAAACTCGAAGTTCACTTCCTCGGCATCGGCATCCGCAAGCAGCAGACGGCTCGTCTCGTGTTCACTTCAAAAGTGGGTCGTGGCATCAAGGCTACAGTCGTTGACCTTGGCAACCGCTTCCGTCTCATCTCTCAGGAGGTGGAGTGCATCGAGCCAAAGCCCATGCCCAACCTTCCTGTGGCATCGGCCCTCTGGGTTCCTCAGCCAACCTTCGAAATCGGTGCTGGTGCATGGATTCTTGCAGGTGGTACACACCACAGCGCCTTCTCTTACGACATCACCGAAGAGTATTGGGAGGACTTCGCAGAGATGCTCGGCATCGAGTATGTGAAGATTAACAAGAACACCACCATCAGCGAGTTCAAGCACGACCTCCAGATGAACGAGGTGTACTATATGCTGAACAAATCTTTGAAATAAATTCAAAGCACAGAGAACACAGAGAACGCAGAGAACACAACGTCCATGATACAACAAGAGCGTTTAGAACAATTGAACAAGATATCGGAGACCATTATAGGTGCAGCGATAGAAGTTCACAAATATCTTGGACCAGGATTGCTTGAATCTGTATATGAAATCTGTCTCATAGAAGAGTTAGAACAAAGAGGTTTAAAGGTTCAACAGCAGATACGTCTGCCTTTGTATTACAAAGGACAACTTACTAAGAAGTTCTTTATCATTGACCTCTTGATTGAGAATGAGATTATATTGGAGTTAAAGGCTGTGGACAAAATGCTCCCCATCCATGAATCCCAACTTATGACCTATCTCAAACTGACTCAGAAGGATTTAGGATTACTCATCAACTTTAATGTACCACGATTAGTTGACGGCATTAAAAGAAGACTCAACGGCTAATCCTCCTCTGTGACCTCCGTCTCCTCTGCCCCCTCTGTGCATAAATACAACTACCCGCATCAAGGCAGTTCTCATCGACGAGGACTACAAGCCTATCGCACAGGGCAGCCACACCTGGGAAAACCAGTTGGTGGACGGCCTTTGGACCTACAGCACCGAAGCCATCTGGTATGGCCTTCAGGACTGCTATGCCCAGTTGCGCAAGAACGTGTTGGAGCAGTACGAAGTGGAAATCGAGACACTGGCAGCCATCGGCATCAGTGCCATGATGCACGGCTACATGGCTTTCAAAGGAAACGACATTCTCGTGCCTTTCCGCACTTGGCGCAACACCAACACGGGCAAGGCCGCAGCCGAACTCTCCAAACTCTTCAACTACAACATTCCTCTCCGTTGGAGCATCTCACACCTTTATGAAGCCATTCTCGACAACGAGGAACACGTGAAGGACATCGAGTTCCTCACTACCCTCGCTGGCTACATCCATTGGCAAATTACGGGTCAGAAGGTGCTGGGCGTAGGCGATGCATCGGGCATGATTCCTGTTGACCCCAAGACGAAGACCTACGATGCTGAGATGGTGGCGAAGTTCGACAAACTCATCGAGCCAAGAGGCTTCAGATGGAAGTTGCTCGACATCCTGCCCAAGTCGCTCAACGCTGGCGAGAACGCAGGATTCCTCACCCCAGAAGGTGCTAACCGTCTCGACGTGTCGGGCCACCTGAAGGCTGGCATCCCAGTATGTCCTCCCGAAGGCGATGCAGGAACAGGCATGGTGGCAACCAATGCTGTGAAGCAGCGCACCGGCAACGTGTCCGCAGGCACTTCTTCCTTCTCTATGATTGTATTGGAGAAGGAACTCTCCAAGCCTTACGAGATGATTGACATGGTGACCACTCCAGACGGTTCGCTCGTGGCTATGGTACACTGCAACAACTGCACCTCCGACATCAATGCTTGGGTGAAGATATTCAAGGAGTTCCAGGAACTGATGGGCATGCCTG
The DNA here is from genome assembly GCA_900316975.1 of uncultured Prevotellaceae bacterium. Taxonomy (GTDB): domain Bacteria; phylum Bacteroidota; class Bacteroidia; order Bacteroidales; family Bacteroidaceae; genus Minthosoma. The sequence goes on from ONFA01000046.1 coordinate 20,045, forward strand.
TCGATATGAACCAACTCTACACGAATCTCTTCAATGTAGCCACAAAGGGCGATGCTGACTGTGGTGGCATTCTCTCCTACAACTATGTATCGGGCGAACCTGTGACAGGTCTTGCCGATGGCCGTCCACTCTTTGTGCGTTCAGCCAACGACAAGTTCAGCCTCGCCAACTTCATGCGCGCACACCTCTATGGTGCCATCGGTGTGTTGAAGATTGGTAACGACATTCTTCTGAAGGAAGAGAAAGTAAAGGTTGACCGCATCACAGGACATGGTGGCTACTTCACCACTCCAGGTGTAGGACAGAAGATGCTGGCAGCAGCACTCAACTCCCCCATTTCTGTGATGGAGACCGCTGGCGAAGGCGGTGCTTGGGGCATCGCACTCTTGGCAGCCTACGCCGTGAACAACGACCGCAAACTCTCTCTGCCCGACTACCTCGACCTCGTGGTGTTCGCTGGCAATGCTGGCACAGAAATTGCGCCTACGCCAGAAGATGTGGCAGGTTTCAATGCCTATATCGAGAACTACAAGAAGGGCTTGGCCATCGAACAGGCGGCTGTGGAGAATAAGAAGTAAAAAACAATTAACAATGAACAATTAATAATTAACAATTGGCTGGCGCGATGTCCTGATGAGAAAAAGAATGGCAAACAAGATGCATGGCTACTGTTAATTGTTAATTATTAATTGTTAATTAAAAACATAAATTATGGCAAATTCAATTCAAGTTTTGAATCACGCTGCCGACAACATCCGTATCTTGGCAGCAAGTGCAGTAGAGAAGGCAAAGTCTGGCCACCCCGGTGGTGCCATGGGCGGTGCCGACTTCATCAATGTGTTGTATTCTGAATATCTGAAATACGACCCCAAGAACCCCGGCTGGGTTGGTCGCGACCGCTTCTTCCTCGACCCTGGCCACATGGCACCCATGCTCTACTCTCAACTCTGCCTCATCGGCAAGTTCTCGCTCGACGAGTTGGCACAACTCCGTCAGTGGGGCTCTCCTACTACGGGTCACCCAGAGTTTGAGATTGCTCGTGGCATTGAGAACACTTCTGGTCCTCTCGGCCAAGGTCATGTGTTCGCCATTGGTGCTGCCATCGCTGCCAAATTCTTGGCTGCTCACACAGGCAACCCCACTTTCGCCAAGGAAACCATCTACGCATACATCTCCGATGGTGGTGTGCAGGAAGAGATTTCGCAGGGCGGCGCACGTATCGCTGCCGTTCTCGGTCTCGACAACCTCATCATGTTCTATGACTCTAACGATATTCAACTTTCCACTGAAACTAAGGAAGTTATGACCGAAGATACTGCTGCCAAGTATCGCGCTTTCGGTTGGGAAGTGATTGAAATCGCAGGTAACGATGCTGCACAGATTCGTGCTGCTCTCGACAAGGCTCAGAAGGTGGAAGGCAAGCCAACTCTCATCATCGGTAAGTGCATCATGGGTAAGGGTGCCCTCAAGGCAGACGGCACTTCTTACGAGGCTAACTGCAAGACTCACGGTGCTCCTCTCGGTGGCGATGCCTACGTGAACACCATCAAGCACCTCGGCGGCGACCCAGAGAATCCATTCCAGATTTTCGACGACGTGAAGGAACTCTATGCCAACCGCGCCAAGGAACTCGAAGCCATCTGTGCAGAGCGTTATGCTGAGGAAAAAGCATGGGCTGCTGCCAACCCAGAGAAGGCTGCCCAGCAGGCAGACTGGTTCAGCGGCAAGGCTCCTAAGATTGACTGGAGCAAGTGCGTTCAGAAGGACAACGATGCCACCCGTTCTGCATCGGCAGCATGTCTCTCTGTACTCGCCGAGCAGGTTCCCAACATGATTTGTGCTTCTGCCGACCTCTCCAACTCAGACAAGACAGACGGTTTCCTCAAGAAGACTCATGCCTTCACGAAGGGTGACTTCTCTGGTGCTTTCTTCCAGGCAGGTGTGGCAGAGTTGACGATGGCTTGCTGCTGCATCGGTATGGCTCTTCACGGAGGTGTCATCCCTGCATGCGGTACTTTCTTCGTCTTCTCCGACTACATGAAGCCAGCAGTTCGTATGGCAGCCCTCATGGAACTCCCTGTGAAGTTCATCTGGACTCACGATGCCTTCCGCGTGGGCGAAGACGGTCCTACTCACGAGCCAGTTGAGCAGGAAGCACAGATTCGTCTCATGGAGAAACTGAAGAACCACTCTGGCAAGCCCAGCGTGCTCGTTCTTCGTCCAGCCGACGCACAGGAGACCACTGCAGCATGGGCACTCGCTATGGACAACATGGCTACCCCATCAGCCCTCATCCTCTCTCGTCAGAACATCAACAACCTGCCCGCAGGCAACGACTACAGCCAGGTGGCAAAGGGTGGCTACATCGTGGCTGGCTCCGACGAGAATCCCGATGTCATCCTCGTGGCTACAGGTTCTGAAGTATCTACCCTTGTGGCTGGTGCAGAACTCCTCCGCAAGGACGGCAAAAAGGTTCGCATCGTCAGCGTTCCATCCGAGGGTCTCTTCCGTCAGCAGTCCAAGGAGTACCAGCAGAGCGTTCTTCCACAAGGTGTGAAGAAGTTCGGTCTCACCGCAGGTCTGCCCGTGAACCTCCTCGGTCTCGTGCCAGAGGCAGAAGGCACCATCTGGGGTCTTGAGTCCTTCGGTTTCTCCGCTCCTTACAAGGTGCTCGACGAGAAACTCGGCTACACCGCAGAAAACGTATATGCACAAGTAAACAAACTCTTTTAAATAATTAGGAATGAGGAATTAGGAATGAGGAATTGATACCCAATCATGCACTCTTCCTAATTTCTCTGTTTTATGGAAACGAACGAAAATATAATCGCTGAAAAGAGTAAACAATTTGCTATTAGAATAGTGAATTTATACAAATATCTTCTGAAAGAGAAGAAAGAATTTATTCTTAGTAAGCAATTAGTTAGAAGTGGTACAAGCATTGGGGCTAATGTGGCAGAGGCTATCTGTGCTATCAGCAAGAAAGACTTCACAGCCAAGATGTACATAGCATACAAGGAATGCTCTGAGAGTCTCTATTGGATAGAATTGCTGCATGAGACAGAATACTTAGACAAAAAAGAATTCGATTCTATATGGAACCAATGCAAAGAACTCCATAAAATCCTAAGTAGTATTACAAAATCGTCTGAGGAACGGATTGAAACTCTATAGCCAAGGTATCAATTCCTAATTCCTCATTCCTAATTCCTAATTTTATGAAAGTTGGTATCGCATCCGATCATGCAGCATTCCCATTAAAGCAGTTCGTCAAGAAATATCTCGAAGAGAAAGGCTATGAGTACAAGGACTACGGCACCTATACCGAAGAATCCTGTAACTATGCCACCTATGGCCACGCATTGGCTGAAGGCATCGAGAAAGGCGAAGTATATCCAGGCATCGCTATGTGCGGTTCGGGCGAAGGCATCTCCATGACCCTCAACAAGCATCAGAGCATCCGTGCCGGTCTTGTTTGGCAACCGTCATCGTCTTCCCCGGTCGTTTCATCAGCGAAGACGTATGCCGCCAGTGTCTCGACGAATTCTTCAACACAGAGTTTGCTGGAGGTCGTCATCAACAACGCATTGAAGACATCCCCTGCAAATAAAGTCAAACAATAACAGCTAAGAAGGCACATCCGACATTCCTTGTCGGGTGTGCTTTTTTGTTTGCCACCCTTGTTTGACTTCATTGTAAAGCGAATGTAAACAGGATAGAGACCATTCTTTGTTCTTACTCTTACAGTTGCTTTTAAGTTTACCATATCAATTAAAAAATTAGTGAATAATGTG
>ONFA01000010.1 GCA_900316975.1 uncultured Prevotellaceae bacterium
TAAGAGGGGCTTACTTTTTGAAAAAAGTATCCGCAATGCCTGTTTTTCGGCAGTGCGGAAGATTTTTAATGTTCATTTGATTTTTAGCGGACAGCAATATTTTTCTTATCTGATGAAGCACTGTATATTCCATCCGCAATGTTAAAATGAACGCATCCTACAGGGAAGTTTATAATACCCAATGGATTGCCTGAATTTAGGAGAGGGGCATCTCCACCATCAACATATCCTTGAGCAAATATTCTTTGGGACAAATTTTTATTTGTATAGCACAAAACATATTCCAGTTTTCTTCTTACTTTATAAGATAGTGCAGGAGGGGTTTCTGTACGCTTCCAAAAATATGTAGCAACAAAATTATCTTTTCCAAAGACCTCATCACACAAAAGTTTCAAGTTGGATTGTTCATTATCATCTATGGATATAAAAATCAAGCCTCTATCAGACATCAAATCCTTTGCTAAACTCAGTCTTTTTCGCATAAATGAAAGCCAACAACTATGCCGCAAAGGATGATTAGATGGTATCAACGTTCCATCAGGAAATTGTTCCAACAATCGTTTATCCTTATACGTAAATCCATCACTGCCTGTATTATACGGCGGGTCTATATAAATCACATCCACCTTTCCTTTATGCGTGTAGTTAAGACAGGTCAGTGCATGATAATTATCACCTTCAATCAGAATATGAGTGGGTTTGCCGTCATCATGATGGATGGTCAATTCCGGCACTTCCTCCAAGATGGGGATTTTGTTCTCACTTTCCTCATCGAAAGCCTCGGGCACATCAAGCCACACCAACCCATATTGCTGGTGTTTGATTTGCGAATGCAGATGCGCAACTTCCTTTTCCAGTTCACGAATCCGCTTCTGTAAAAGTTCTTCTTGTGTAGTCATTTTGGCGAAATTTGTACGTAAGAAATTGATACAATAAAAGCGTGAATTTATCTCGCCTTACGTACTGGTATCGCCAAACACCACTCTATACTACGAGTAAATCCACGCCGTTCAAAGGCGCGAATTACTTCGAGCAGTATAGAGATTTCTTTACGGTCTAAATTTGGCGATTTTGTACGTAAGAATCAAAAGCAAACGCTCTCTTTATACTAAATATGTCTTGCTAAACTTTTATGTCATATTATCTCGTTTTTATGATTGAGTTCATTGTTTATTGCTCTGCCCCCCGAAAGTGGTCATCAGTGAATGAACAGTTGCAAAGATACAACTAATTTCTCTGACACAAAACTTTTCGACTCTGAAACTTTACAACACAACATAAAAAGTTGGTGCCTTGCATGGAATGTCCACGAAAGGCACCAACTTTCAATATTCATATATTATCACTGAATTTCAGTCCCACCACATTGCATCTGTGGGAGATTCATCAACTCGTACAGATAGGCTGGACTTTGTACGTAGAGTTCGTTTTCCTCGTCCTGCAAGGCTGGCATCAGTGGTGAGTTATAGACCCGTTCCATCGCTTCTTCGATGGTGCAGCCCGTGTCCTCCATCACGTATTTCACCAACTCACTCAGGGCGTAGTTGGTCAAGTAAGTTGCTATTTGTTGATGGGTGGGTTGGTTCATACGGTTTCTACGTTTGTCTTGTGAAGGAAGCGAAGAGCCTGCTCCGTTCCGAAATAATACTGTTGGTCGAGGTATCTGTCCTGCAACTGCTCGGCAGCCTGTTCGGGCTTGTAGATACCTTCACGGAAATTAGTAAGTTGCAAAACAACACCATCGTCGGCTATCGGTCCGATGACGATATCATAGTCGTGAATGGGCGCCAGAGTTTTTCTATCCCGGTTGGCATCCACAAAGAGAAGCCACTCTACAGAAGCCTTCTCGGGGAAGATTTTCACCTTCAATTCGGAATGCAAGGCTTCATCATCCAGTTCGTAAGCAATCAAAGTGGCAGTTCCCCCGAAGATACGTGTCTTTTTCTGTGCCATGCGAATGGCTGTATTCTTGTCGGGTGTCAAATAGAATCCCTTACCGAAATCCTTGTGCCGCAAGCCCCGGGTGAGGTCTATTGTCTCTATGTCCTGATTGGTGCCGTGGTAGAGTGTCATGCCAGTACCCCTCCATTCTTTTGGCAAACGATGAGCAGGTCATCAATGGTTTCATCCATCGACTGCAGGTGTTCCACATCGTAGAACTCAATCAGAAACGCCAATCCCTTGTACTTGTGCAGATAGCGGAATGCCGCCTGCCGTGTCATGGCAAACCGCCGCCCGAACGCTTGAATGCACGCTGTCAAGAAAGGAATCTCGTATTTGCTCATCTGTCTTTCGTTTGTTTTCGTTGCAAAGATACACATTTATTTTTCTCACACAAACTATCTCAGCCGAAAACTTTACAACACAACATAAAAAGTTGGTGCCTTTCATGGAATGTCCACAAAAGGCACCAACTTTCAAATTCAGTTAATTTCTCCACTACCGAAACAGAGGTGGTGGTCTTTGTCATACACCACGCAGAACTGACCGGGGGCAACACCGTGTATCTTTCTGTCAGCCTGAAGAAACCAGCGTCCATCTTCCTTGAGAGAAAGGACACCGCCAAGATATTCGGGCGTGTGACGAATCTTGAACGTCACCCGCATTGATGGATTTCCTGCTGTCATCTGCACATCCTGCTTAAACGCTTCATCCTCAAACGGATTCTCCGTGATGAAGTGAAAGTCATTCATGGTCAGATGGTCTTTATACACCTTCTCGGGGTCATAGCCATGCGAGACGAAGAGGATGTTGCGCTTGAGGTTCTTTTTCACCACAAACCAAGGGCCACCGCCAAAACCGAGTCCCTTGCGCTGACCTATCGTGTAGAACCACAGCCCTTTGTGTTCCCCTATCTTATGGCCTGTTTCTATCTCACGCACATCGCCAGGATTCTCACCCAGATGTGCCTTGATGTAATCGCGGAAATCGATGTTGCCCAAGAAACAAATGCCCTGACTATCTTTCCTTTCCGCATTCAGCAGATGTGCCTGTTCGGCAATCTCCCTCACCTGATGCTTCCACAAATGTCCGATGGGAAACATCAGTTTGTTCACTTGCAACGAACTGATTTGGCAAAGAAAATCCGTCTGGTCTTTCACGGGGTCGGGCGAAGTGGAAAGCCACACCTTCCCGTCCATCGTGGTTGTCGTGGCATAATGCCCTGTGGCAGTAAAGTCAAACTCCTTGCCTGCCACCTCTTCGAAACAGCCGAACTTGATGAGTTTGTTGCACATCACATCAGGATTCGGTGTCAGCCCTTGCCGTGCCTTGTCCATCGTGTAACCTACCACCTTTTCCCAATAGTCCTTGTGCAGGTCAATCACATCAAACTTCAAGCCATACTTCCGTGCCAACCACTGACAAATCTCCACATCCTCTTCCGAGGTGCAGTTCCACTCTGTCTTTTCGTCGGGACCAATCTTGATGTAGAACAGATGCGGGTCAATCCCCTGCTCTTTCAGCAGATGCACCGAAACAGCAGAATCGACTCCACCAGAAACTAAAGCAGCGACAGACACAGACACAGACCCTCCCCCTGCCCTCCCTACAGGGAGGGGGCGGTTACTCTCGACTATGGTATTTGTTATGATATCCGTTGGATTCACTGTCATTATTTAAGTTGGTTCTCTATTTCTTCCAGAACAGCCTCAATGTCGTAAAGGACTTCCTCATTCGTGAATCTAATCACACGAAAGCCCATCTTTTCCAAATCATGCGTCCGAATCTCATCATCTATCTGCTGCTCACGTTCGGCATGGTATGCTCCATCCACTTCTATAACTAAACCATCATCACGGCACACAAAATCAACGATATAATCGCCAATCACATGCTGACGCAAGAACTTATGGTCTAAAGCATTAGCCCGAAGATTCTGCCATAAGAAAGATTCTGCCAAAGTCATATTCTTCCGATTCTCTCTGGCATATTCTTTCAACAATTCGTATCGGTCAGGCGAGGCTGTCCTATGATTCCACATTCTAAGACCCTCCCCTCACCCTCCCTATAGAGAGGGGGTGGTTACCTTGCTCGTTTGCTTTCTCCATTAGTTTCCTCATTGGCAGAGATACCTCTCCCTCCCTATAGGGAGGGCGGGGGGAGGGTCTGTTTACTAATCTCCAACATCCTGTCAATGGGCTTCACCGCTTTTTCTGCAATGGCTGCATCCACTTCGATGGTGGGCCACTCATATTTCAGCGTGTTGTAGAGTTTCTTCAGCGTGTTGAGTTTCATGAACTCGCATTCGTTGCAGGAGCACCCTATTGTTTCCGTTGCCTCTGGTGGCGCAGGAATGAACAGTTTGTCGGGACAAGCCTCCTTCATCTTATGCAGGATGCCGCTTTCCGTTGCCACGATGAACTCGGTGGCTTCATCCTTGATGGCAAAGTTGAGCAATCCAGCCGTCGAGCCAATCACATCCGCCACCTTCTGAATGGGTGCCGGACACTCAGGATGCACCAGAATCTTTGCTGACGGGTGTTCTGCCTTCAGTGCCAGAATCTTCTCCAACGAGAACTGTCCATGCACATGACAGCCACCATTCCACAGGAGCATCTCACGACCTGTCACGGAGTTGATATAGTTGCCGAGGTTCTTGTCGGGACCAAAGATAAGTTTCTCATCCTGAGGAAACGAGTCGATGACCAATTTGGCATTGCTCGAAGTCACCACCACATCGGTCAATGCCTTCACAGCAGCAGTCGTGTTCACATAACTCACCACCTTATAGCCCGGATGTTCATCGATAAACGCCTTCAAATCCTCGGCCCTGCAACTGTCAGCCAGAGAGCATCCAGCATTCAAGTCGAGCACCAGCACCTTCTTGTCGGGACAAAGAATCTTGTTCGTCTCGCCCATGAAGTGAACACCACACATCACGATGATGTCGGCATCGGTCTTGGCCGACCACTGTGCCAGAGCCAGCGAGTCGCCTACAAAGTCAGCAATGTCCTGCACTGCCCCATCCGTGTAGTAATGCGCCAGAATCACCGCATTCTTCTCCTTACACATCCTGCGAATCTCGGCATTCAAATCAATGCCCTCAGGAACAGGCTCATCCACATAGCCCTTCTCCTTCCAAGAATCTTTCACTTTCATGACAATACTTATTTCTATTATTGATTGGCAAAGTTATACCTTTTTCCCCAATCCACCAAATTTTAAGCCACCTTTCAAGATTCTTCACACCACTTTGTTTATTAGTGACGTTGAAGGGTGTACATGAGGGGCGTTTCATGCACGGCCGTTCAAATTCGGGAAACAAAGAAATCTAGAAAAACAGGGCCCCAAAACCGACGTGCCCCACGTCGGTTTTGGGGGCATTACGAAAAATGTGAAAGCACAAAAAAACGTCCCAGAGAGAACCGAAGTTCTTCCTGGGACGTTTTGATATAAAAGAAAAATCTTTTCAGTGTTATTCCAGAGAGGCTGTGGCGGTGTACTTTGACATCACGCGCTGGTAGTAGCCTTCGGTGCGCGCCTTGCGTGTCATACACTTGAGGTCGCCTGAGTTCCAAAGGCGAATGGCACGTTCCATATTACCATCGGGGTTGTAGTATTCCTGATAATCAATGAACATGTCAATGCTCTTCTGTTTGTCATAACGGTCTGCGTAAGTGTACTTCTTGTATCCAACAATACGGTTGCACTCGCGCACAAGGATTTCGGAAATCTGCAGATAACCGACGTAGAGTCCATTTTTTGACACTGCTTTGGGATGACCTTGACTCTCCACCATCGCAATGGCGTTGATGACTGCACCCCATTTCTTCTGAAGATCTACCTGCGGAACTGTTTGCGCAACAGCATTCAACGAGATAGCCATCAGTGCTAATACCAATAATTTCTTCATACAATCTTACCTTAAAAATGCTCACATCGCTGAAAGCACTCTTTCATTAAAAGTGCTGCAAAGTTATGGCTTTTAGGTGAAACAGCCAAACTTTTTATGCTTTTTAGCATATTTTTAGGGGTATTCACCTACTTTTAAGCATATTTTAACAATTAAGGGGCTTTTTGAGAGCCCCTTAATCATTAATCATCGTCGAGTTTCAGCACTGCCAGGAATGCCTTCTGCGGCACACTCACATTGCCAATTTGCTTCATGCGTTTCTTGCCTCGTTTTTGTTTTTCAAGCAGTTTTCGCTTACGGGAAACGTCACCACCGTAGCACTTCGCCAACACGTCTTTGCGCACTTGTTTCACTGTCTCACGTGCCACAATCTTACCTCCGATGGCTGCCTGAATGGCGATGTCGAACTGCTGCCGAGGAAGAAGTTCTTTCAAGCGTTCACACATGCGACGGCCAAGGGTAACAGCATTATCTACATGTGTCAAGGTGGAAAGTGCATCGACAGATTCACCATTCAAGAGAATATCGAGTTTCACGAGTTTGCTTTCGCGGAAACCTGCCGGATGATAGTCGAACGATGCATAACCACGGGAAACACTCTTCAATTTATCGTAGAAGTCAATCACAATTTCGCCCAATGGCATGAGGAACTCAATCTCCACACGGTTGCCCGCAATGAAGTCTTGTTTCACCAATTCTGCACGTTTGCCCAAGCATAGGGTCATGATGGGACCGATATAGTTGGCAGTCGTGATGACGGTTGCCCGAATGTAAGGTTCCTCCACATGGTCAATCAGCGTGGGGTCAGGCATGCCGCTTGGATTGTGTACCTCCTGTGCCTCACCATGCTTGTCATACACCATATAACTCACGTTCGGCACAGTGGTGATGACGTCCATGTCGAACTCACGATCCAGTCGTTCCTGCACAATCTCCATGTGGAGAAGTCCCAAGAATCCGCAGCGGAAACCAAATCCCAATGCTGCCGAACTCTCATGCTGGAACGTCAGTGAAGCATCGTTCAACTGCAGTTTCTCCAACGAGGTGCGCAAGTTCTCATAGTCTTCGGTCTCAATGGGATAGATACCAGCAAAGACCATCGGCTTCACTTCCTGGAATCCTTTGATGGCTTCAGTAGTGGGATTGACCAACGAAGTGATGGTGTCTCCCACCTTCACCTCTGTGGCATTCTTGATACCCGTCACGATGTAGCCCACATCTCCTGTGCGCAGTTCCTTCTTGGGCACCATGTCCATCTTCAGCGTACCAATCTCCTCCGCCAGATATTCTTTTTTTGTGTTGATGAAACGCACCTTCTCACCCGGATGCATCACACCATTGATAATCTTGAAGTAAGCGATAACGCCACGGTAGGAGTTGAACACAGAGTCGAAAATCAATGCTTGAAGAGGTGCGTTCTCTTCACCTACAGGATGGGGTACACGCTCCACTACCGCATTCAGGATCTCCCCCACTCCTTCGCCCGTCTTTCCGCTGGCATAGATGATGTCTTCCAAGTCGCAACCAATGAGGTCGATGATTTCGTCTGCCACCTCTTCGGGCATGGCATTAGGCATATCAATCTTGTTGATGACCGGGATGATTTCGAGGTCATGGTCAATCGCCATATAGAGATTGCTGATGGTTTGTGCCTGCACTCCCTGTGTGGCATCCACGACTAACAGCGCCCCTTCGCATGCAGCGATGGAACGGCTCACCTCATAAGAGAAATCGACGTGTCCGGGCGTGTCAATCAGGTTCAAGATGAACTTTTGTCCCTTGAACTCTTCCTTGTCACCATCATATTGATGTTCCATTTGGATGGCATGGCTCTTGATCGTGATACCACGCTCTTGTTCCAAATCCATGTCATCCAACATCTGACCCTGGGTGATCTTGATGGTGTTTGTTTTCTCCAACAAACGATCCGCCAATGTTGATTTCCCGTGGTCGATGTGTGCTATAATACAAAAATTCCTGATATTCTTCATGTTCATCGCATCACTCCTCACCCTCTTCTGCACCAACTTCTTCAACTGCTTGCATATCCTCCGTCCGTGCCAAAGAGTCAGCCTCGGTCACTGCCAACGAATCAATGGAATCAGCCAATTCTTCTGCTGAATAATGACGATCAGGCATTGGGCCATAGCACGATGCCAACGTGATGGGGGCTGTAAAGCCCAACAGGGTGAGCAGCACTGCGCACACCTTGCTCACGCATTTGTAAAAGTCCTTCTTCATATCCGCAAAAAAGATGTTTGAGCGTTTGTTTTGCAAAGGTAGTACAAAAAATCGGTTATAAGAACAAAATGGCAAACTTTTTCATATTTGGGTTCGAGAATTTAAAAAGAAAAATGCGTTGTTCGAAAAATGGGAACAACGCATTTTTATAATCTGTGGTTCTTTTCTTGAGAAATCTACGCTAATTACTTCAAAGAGTATGCATATGGATCCTTTTCGTCACCAGTCTCAACAGCGTTGACTTTGTCCTCGCGGAGCAACCAACCAAGACCGAGGTTGAAATCCTTCTCAGCAAGTTTTGTAGCCTTCTTGATCTGCTTGAATGTCTGTGCTTCCTCTGCTGCTGCAAGAGCGTTCCAAATGAGACCAGCAATGTTTCCTGTTTTTTCCTGTAACATAATCTTTACCTTACCTTTAATTGTTAAACTTATTTTAATGAAGGGGACTTCATTCATTGTCCCTAAAAACAATGCAAAGTTATAATGTTTTGGCAACAAAAACAAAACATTTTTCACAAAAGTGAAGAATGAACGACTAAAAAAGAATAAATTACGGAAAATGGGGTTGTTTGAAGTCAAAACAACTGTGTGCGCACACAATCAGTTATTGATAATCTTTTTTCGTGAGATGAAACTCAACAATCTTCTCTCCAGTCGACGCATCATGATAAATATACGTAAACTCCACTCCTTCTTCCTTATACATCGCCAAAGCAATGGAATTGCGGAGGTCATTCAGATTCATGTCTGCCAATTGACCGAGATTATCCATTAAGATTTTACGTGACGTTTCGTCCAGCGAAAGTGAATAATACAAAAGCAAATCCCCTATTCGATCTTCCCCTTTCACAAATACAATACTGTCAAGTGTCGTGACCGCATCCATCTTTGTCGGACAATGCTTTTCCGTGTATTCTTTTGCTTCACGCTCAAAGAAATCGGCTTTCTTTTCTTGACAAGAAGTGAGCACAAGAAGAAGCATCAATACAGATATGAATATACGCGCGTACATATATAGATTATTTATATATTATATTAAGAATTGAGTTCACTCGAAAAAGTGCTTTTATGTCCGTCGCCCCTTCATGGCTTCTTCTAATTGTTTGACTTTCAAGAAAGGGTTTTACCCCTCCCTGTGGCCATCCGTCCCTTCGGGACTTTTTCAAGTGGACTCAGAATTAAAATTTCGCAAGTGCTCAACTTCTTTGGATTTAAAGGAGTTAGAGGAGTGAAAGCCAAATGTGATGATTTAGAATTTAGGGCTGAGGGTATAGAGATGAGAGTCGCCCAGTGCATGGGCTGGCAGAGTATCGGCTTTTAAATCCTAAGCGGAGCGATAACTCCTACAACTCCTTTAACTCCAATAAACTAAAACTTGAGAAAATTGAATTAAGAAACTTTGGTTACTTGGCAAGTGCCTGCCTGAGAGCATGTGCCAACTGGTCAGGGCAACTGGTAGGTTTCACACCACAACGAACCCCTTCCAACTTACTGATAACATCCTCAGCCTTCATGCCACGCACCAACTGAGAGATGCCAGTTGTGTTTCCGGCACAACCGCCAATGAACTGAACGGAGTTGATGATGCCTGTAGCATCATCAACATCCAGTTCTATCGCTTTAGAGCAAGTGCCCTTTGTTTCGTAAATGGTTTTCATCTTTCTATTTACAATTCATCGATTTACAATTTACAATTGTCCGCATGGAAAATTGTACATAATTGTACATCATTTCATGTTTGTATAGACGTTCTGCACATCGTCGAACTCTTCCAGACGCTCCACCATCTTTTCAATGGTTTCACGCTGTTCGTCGGTCACTTCCTTCAAGTCATTGGGTACATAGGTGAACTCTGCACCAGTGATTTCGTAACCATTGTCTTCGAGGTACTTCTGAATCTGTGCGAACGACTTGGGGTCGCCATAGATGGTGATGGTGGTCTCATCCTTCTCTTCGTCGTACTCCTCGTCATACTCGTCGTTCACGCCAAACTCGATGGCTTCGAGAATGAACTCGTCCATGTCCATGTCGGCCTTTTTCTTGAAGGTGAACTGGCTGTAGTGGTCAAAGAGGAACGAGAGAGAGCCTGTCGTGCCCATGTTGCCGCTGAACTTGTTGAACACAGAGCGAACGTCGGCCACGGTACGAGTGGTGTTGTCGGTCAAAGTATCCACAAACACAGCCACTCCGTGAGGACCATATCCTTCGTAAGTCACGCTCTTCCAAGCCGACTTATCCTTGCCAATAGCGTTCTTGATAGCACGGTCGATGTTGTCCTTTGGCATGTTCTCGTGACGACAAGTCGCGATGACAGCACGAAGGTGTGCGTTGTTGTCTGGGTCTGGACCACCTTCAGCCACGGCGATGGCAATCTGCTTGCCAAGGCGTGTGAAAGTCTTTGCCATGTTACCCCATCTCTTCAGTTTTCTCGCTTTACGGAATTCAAATGCGCGTCCCATAATTTCATTTACAATTTTTATATTTACAATTTACAATTTTTTATTTACCATTTGACAATTGACAATTTACGATTTATTTATTTTTTCTCTCATTGTGATGATGGAGCGAGTGATAATCTTAAGGAGTTCAAGATTCTCCTCATGGAGCGATTCGAGCCTATTCCTTTCTATCATTTCGCTATCTATCACGAGTTCTAACCAATGAGCCGTTTCGTCCAATTCTTCTTCAACCATCTTCAACTTGTTCAGAAAATCTTTTTCAGATTTAGCAATACAAGCCGCACAATAGTTAGCATAGGGAGAAGTGCCAGAACGGATAATCTGATTTGCTAACGCATGACCAGAGCGAGTCTTAGGCATGTTGTCAACCAGTTTAATCACACGAAGTGCAAACTGTTTCAACCGCATCTTCAACTCATCCCGGTTCATTGATTTAGAAGAATTGTAAATTGTAAATTGTCAAATTGTACATATAGTTATTTTCCACGCACGGTTGCACCCGTTGCCTTGCAGATGTTCTGCTCTATCTTGGTCATGATGGCTTCGATGGCCTTGTCGTTCAGCGTCTTCTCCTCGCTCTGGAGGGTGAAGTTGACGGCATACGACTTCTTGCCTGCTTCGAGGTGCTTGCCTTCATACACATCGAAGAGTTTCACTTCCTTCAAGAGTTTCTTCTCTGCCTGATAAGCGGCTGCCTCAATCTGGGCAAACTCAACACCTTCATCAACGAGCAGGGCGAGGTCGCGGCTCACAGCCGGGAACTTCGACAGGTCGTAGTAGGTGACGGTCACCTTCTTGATGAGTTTCATGAGGTTGGTCCAGTTGATGTCGGCGAAATAAACTGGAGCCTCGATGTCGAGTTTCTTGGCCATCTTCTTGGTTACAATGCCAAACTCAGCAATCTGCTTGCCGCCACGCTGCGTGATGGTGGTAGCCACCGAGAAGATGTCGTTCTTCTCCTCGCCGAAGACAAGGGCACCGAACGGAACACCCAGACGCTTGAAGATGTTGAGCACGTATGCCTTCATCTCATACACCGAAGAGTCCTCGTCGGCATGTGCCCAGTTGCCGTTCACACGCTTACCTGTCAACCAAAGACCGAGATGATAGTCCTCGCTGTAGGCAGCCAGAATCTTCTTCGATGACTCGGCACTTGCCTTCAGCGTCTCGCCGTTCTCGTCCACCTTCTCCTGATTCTTCTCAGGGTCGAAATAGTAACAGTTGCCGAACTCGAAGAACTTCAAGTCGGGCATGCGACGATTGCTGTTGCGGGCAATGGACTCAAGACCACCGAAGAGCAATGTCTGACGCAACACTGCCAAGTCCTGACTCAGCGGATTCATCAGTTTCACGCAGTTCTCCAGTTTGTAAGTCTGACCATTTTCATAGTAAGAAACCTTGGTGAGCGAGTTGTTCAGTATCTCATTGAAGCCACAGCCCACCAGCTGTTCTGCCACATGGTTCTGCAGTTTGTTGCTCTTGTCCAGTTCGCCCTTTACGGTGAGCGATGAACGCACCTGAGAAGGAATCTCAATATTGTTATAGCCATAGATGCGGAGAATTTCTTCCACCACATCGCAAGGTTTCTTCACATCCACACGGAAAGCGGGAGCCTTCACCTGCATCTGCTTCTCATCCGATGAAAGAATCTCGAAACCGAGGTTCTTCAAGATGCTCTGCTGTGTCTCCACAGGGAGTTCCTTACCAATGAGATCAGCCACATACTGATACTCTACATCGATGATGGCATCCTGTGGCAGGGTGTCGTTCTTCACATCCACAATCTCCATGCTGATTTCGCCACCAGCCAATTCCTGTGCTAACATCGCAGCACGCTTGATGGCGTAGATCTGACCAGCAGGGTCGATGCCTCTTTCAAAACGGAAACTTGCATCTGTCTGAAGTCCGTGACGACGTGCGCTCTTGCGAATCCATGTGGGGTGGAAGTAAGCACTCTCGAAGAGCACGTTCTTCGTGGTTTCGTATGTGCCGCTACCTTTACCGCCGAACACACCAGCGATGCACATCGGCTCCTCGGCATTGCAGATAGCCAGGTCGCGGTCAGAAAGTTTGTGTTCCTCACCGTCGAGCGTGACGAACGGAGTGCCTTCTGGCATGGTCTTCACCACCACCTTCTGACCCTTCACCATGTCGGCATCGAAACAGTGCAGTGGCTGTCCGTATGCCATCATGATGTAGTTGGTAATATCGACGATGTTGTTGATGGGACGCAGACCAATCGTGGTCAGACGGTCCTTCAACCACTTCGGACTCTCCTTCACTTCGCAGTTCTTCACGCTGACAGCGCAGTAACGAGGACAAGCCTCGGGAGCCTCTACCACCACGTCAAACTTCAAGTCGTTGTTCTGTACCTTGAAGTCATCCACTGACGGACGATGCAACGAAGTCTCAAAACCGTTCTGCTTCAAGTAGGCATAGAAGTCACGTGCTACACCCCAATGAGAACAAGCGTCTGAGTGGTTGGGCGTAATATCGACCTCTATCACGAAGTCGCTCTCCAAACCGAAGTATTCGGCAGCAGGAGTTCCTACCACAGCCGTTTCGGGCAGCACAATGATACCATCATGGCTGGTGCCAACGCCGATTTCGTCTTCAGCACAAATCATGCCGTTCGACTCGATGCCTCTCAGTTTGCTCTTCTTGATGACAAACTCCTTGTCACCATCATAAAGTTTGCAGCCCAACTGAGCCACAATCACTTTCTGACCAGCAGCGACATTGGGTGCGCCACACACAATCTGCTCCACCACGCCATTGCCTTCATCCACTGTGGTCACGTGCATGTGGTCGCTATTCGGGTGAGGTTCGCAGGTCAGCACCTGACCCACAACAAGACCTTGCAGACCACCCTTGATGCTCTGCACCTCTTCCACTGCCTCGACCTCCAAGCCCATGCTGGTGAGCGCCTTGCCCACCTCCTCGGCTGTCATGTCGAAGTCAACGTATTCCTTCAACCATTTATAAGAAATGTTCATATCTTGAAATTTTAGTATTTATCTTTTTACCACGCACTATACACGTATGCTTACACGCACACGCGCGAAAAACGGTGCAAAGTTAGTATAAATTGAGCGAAAAACCAAAAAAGCGAGGAAATAATTGACAGTCATTTCCTCACTTTTCGTGAATCGTTCCCTAAATCACTTTATTGAACGGCAACCTTCTTCCCGTTATACAGGTAGATGCCCTTTTGGGTGGGCTTTCCATTGAGCTTCACCCCATTCAGCGTACACCAGCCATCTTCCTCGTCCGCATTATCTGCATTCGTGTTCGTTATGGCTGTTTCCGCTTCGGTCAGAGGCACAATCTCCTGAAAAATTTTCCAAAGTTCCGTTGTCTTATAGTTGTCCAAAGCGGCAGCAGGAACATGAAGTGTAGTAGGTACATATATATCACCTTTGCCATCAGGATATACGGGGATAATCGTATATCCACCATCGTACTCGCGTTTAGGAGGGTTAACAGCGTAGCAGAACATGTCCTTAACACCATCAGGAAAAGGATTTTCTTGAATGACAGTTATAGTACTGGGCAAGATAATTGTTTTCAAAGAGAGACAATCAGAGCACATACCTTGTGGTATCAAGAAAACACCTTCAGGAATGGCTATGGATTTGAGACTCTGACAATTGTAAAAAGCACTTGTACCTATAGACTCCACACTGGCAGGAATAGATAAAGAAGCCAAATAAATACAAGACTCAAATGCAGAACTTCCAATGGACTTTATACCATAGGGAAGTTGAATAGATGTAAACCGACAATTACTGAATGCACCATCTCCAATGGCAGTGACAGTGTTGGGAATGACAGTGTTTTTACATCCTGCCAATAACGTATTCGTTGCCGTCTCAATCAATGCATTGCAGTTGTTGCGCGAGTCGTACACAGAATTGGCTGGATCAACCACAATGGAACTCAGACTATTAAAATTAAATGCTTGATAACCGATTTCTTCAACATTCTTAGGGATAATCACGGAAGCCAATTGTGAACTAGCAAAAAACGCCAAATCACCAATCTTTTTCAAACTATTAGGAAGTGTCAAGGAACATATGCTTCCACAATCACCAAAAGCATTCTCGCCAATCTTTTCCACACCCTCAGGAAGAACCAAATCGGAAATGCCACTACAATTCCAGAACGCATTTCCCCCAATCTCTTTCACACTTGAAGGAATCGTAAGCGAAGATAATTTCTCACAGTACCAAAAGGCGTACTCCCCGATGCTCGTCACACTTTTGGGGATAGTAATGGATGTCAATTCATAATCAGCATAGAAAGCATAATCGCCAATCTTTTCCACACCTTGTGGTATCTCCACAGACTCTATGTTGACGAATTCGCCAAAAGAGCAAGCTTTCACCTCCTTCACGCCATCGGGAATCACCAGATGAGTCACCTCCTTACCATTCAGAAAGAGTTTCATAATTCCACGGAGCGTACCCTCAAATGAGATATTGCACCATGCCTTCAAGTCTGTGATATTGAGCTCTATGTCATAGAAACAATCCAGGAAAACAGCCGATCCCATCTCCGTCACACTGCTGGGGATGTCAATAGACTGCAAGTTCACATTACGAAAAGCACAATTTCCAATCTTCTTCAAGCCAGCAGGAAGATTGATGGATTCGATTTGGCAGTCTTGAAATGCGAAGTTACCAATCTCTTTGATACTCGAAGGAAGGGTGATGGATGTCACATCCCAACAGCCATAAAAGGCAGATTCGCCGATTTTAGTCACTTGATAGGTCACGCCATCATATTTCACAGTCTCTGGGATGATAATATCCCCTTTGTACTTATCTTCAACGAATATGCTATTTCCACCATGATATGCCACTTCCGCTGTCCTGTCAGCAGATGACAACTCATAGAGCAAATCGCCAATCCTCACAGGGTCTGCATTTGCCCACAAAGGCAACAGCAAAAGTAGATAAGATAAAAAAATCTTTTTCATATCCATATAATCTTATAGGTTAATAATTAGTTCGTCCGTGTTCCCGTCAATTGACCAGAGGTAGTGAGTCTACCACCATAGCTGTGCTTTTCTTTCAGGATATAGTGCCATCCACTATATACATCCTGACCACTCCAATCCATCGTGGCTTGGGTGGCACTCGTATGGTTCAGTGTCAAGGTGTAAGCCCAATTTGATGTATGTGATCCCTCACTATCCGTTTCGGTTGACGAACCACTGATGGTGATAATCACACCTGTACGAGTCTCCTCAATCTTGACCTTACTACTACCCGCCAATTCCGAGAAATCACCGCCACCAGAAATCTTCACGCCGCCAGATTCTGGAAATTCGATGGTCATCGAAACATTTTCACTATAAGTTCCATCCTCTGTATCATTGACCGTCAACGTACCTGAGAAATTCCATGTGGTTCCCCACCAACCAATCACATCGTCTTCGTTATCTTCATCATCATCGTCATCTCCATCCTCGTCATCGTCGTCATCATCTCCATCACCCCACTCATCCTCATCGTCATCGTCGTCATCATCATCGCCCCATTCATCTTCATCGTCATCATCATCGTCTTCATCCCACCATTCTTCGTCATCTTCATCAGGAACATCCTGCGTCTCATTGAGAACGGAGGCAGCAGCCACCACCTTATCACAGAATTTCTGGGCAGCCTGCTTACCTGTATTGACAAGTTCTTCTTTTTTCTTCTCGTACTCTTCACTGTCCGTCGCTATCCGCCAAGTGGCTTTTGCCATCCAAGTTCCAATCGTGACATCATCATCGTCCACTTTCTTTATACCACATATATACTTCTGGAACTTTTCTCCAACCGCTGACTCTACTGCCGACTGGAAATAATCTTGCACATATTCCCTTCTGCCTATTTCATCATCTGCATAGAGATTATACTTCATCAAAGGAATCGCCACCTTGGTCCATGCAGCACATAGTGTCTTTGCTGCCGTACCTACTGGCCCCATCTTACCTAACACAGCATCCATACCATCAATGCCATCGCTTATTTCGTCCAACATATCGAAGAACGGCTTTTTCAAAGCATCATTTTCGCCCCTTGTCGACATCTTCGTTTTCTTGCGTAGAGGTACAGTCATTCCATAGTCAATCTTGTTGTTCTTCCAGTCAACCTTGCATGACGACAGCGTCGAGAACCCGTCATCATCGCTGGCAACCAGCGCCTCCTCCGGGAAGTCCTTGCCCGAAGTGGGATTGTAGTTCATAAAGAAGATGTTGTGTTCCGTCACCACTGCCACGACATCATTTCCCTTGTCGTTATTCATGTATTGAAAAACTGTATAGTTGGGATGATTCGGGTCAACAACCTGTGCAAACATATTGTCTTCCCACTCTGCCAATAGTCGAGGAACAGAATAATCCATATCGTCAGTACCCACCAGTACGGAGATTTTCATCTCCACCTCCTTAGGTTCAACGGGCTCGTCAGACTTCTGACCACCACCTTTACTGTCACCATCATCGCCACTACATGCAGCGAATGCCAATGCCATCATGAACGTGGCAAAAAAGAGATAGAATTTTCTCATCATTGATAATATTAACGTGAATACTGTTTGTGATTACTATTTTTGCAAATATATGACAAAAAACGCCACTTCTCCAAGAGAAATAGCGAATTTATTGGCAAGTCATTCGTTTTTTAACACTTTCGTCTCCTTTTAAAGGGCAGATTTTCAATTTATTCCTCAAATCGTTCTCCCCACAACTGTTTCATGCGCTCATGCAACTTATTCTCCGATGGATTCTCCTGCGGATGCCAGAAACGGGCATCAGTGGCACCATCGGGCAGGAACTGCTGTTCTACAAAGTGGTCTTTGTAGTCATGGGCATACTTGTAGTCCTTGCCATACCCCAGCTGCGACATGAGTTTGGTGGGCGCATTACGTAAATGAAGCGGAACGGGCAAATTGCCAGTCTCGCCCACATACTGCAAGGCAGAATTAATCGCGTTATAAGCAGAGTTACTCTTGGGTGAAGTGGCAAGATAGACAGTTGCTTCCGCAAGGGGAATACGGCCTTCAGGCATACCAATCTTCGACACCGTATCAAAAGCAGCATTCGCCAACAGCAATGCGTTAGGATTCGCCAAACCAATGTCCTCACTCGCAGAAATCACCAGACGACGGGCAATGAAAATCGGGTCTTCACCACCCTCAATCATACGAGCCAAATAATAGATGGCAGCATCAGGGTCACTTCCTCGAATGCTCTTGATGAAGGCAGAAATGATGTCGTAATGCATCTCTCCATCCTTGTCATACGCGAGTGGATTCTGCTGAAGCGTCTCTGTCACGATTTTATCGTTAATGACTGAAGATGATTCAGTTACCAATTCAAGGATATTCAAGAACTTTCGTGCATCACCACCACTGTAACGCATCATGGCAGTCGTTTCCTGCACGTCAATCTTTTTCTCTTTCAGGAACACATCCGTCGTCAACGCATGGTCAAGCAAACTCAACAAATCCTCCTTTTCCAGACTCTTCAGCACATACACCTGACAACGGCTCAAAAGAGGACGGATGACCTCGAACGAAGGGTTCTCCGTCGTGGCACCAATCAGCGTGACAATACCCTGCTCTACAGCCCCCAAGAGACTGTCCTGTTGCGACTTCGAGAAGCGATGAATCTCGTCAATGAACAAGATAGGTGACACCCCACCTCGCACATTGCCGAAAAACGACGAGGCCTTCGCCTTTTCAATCACCTCACGCACATCCTTCACGCCCGACGTCACTGCACTCAGCGTGAAGAACGGCACATCCAACGTCTTGGCGATGATATTCGCCAACGTCGTTTTCCCCACACCAGGAGGTCCCCACAGGATGAACGAGGAAATGCGTTTCTGTTCAATCATGCGGCGAATCACAGCCCCCTCACCCACGAGGTGCTTCTGTCCTATATAATCGTCCAACGTCTGCGGACGCAATCTCTCTGCTAATGGCTGCATAGCGAAAATGATGCTTTTTACAATCAGTGACAAAGGTACGCCTTTTCGTTCGATAACGCAACAAAAAAGCAAGAAAAGATAATTAGGCTGCATCATACAGTCCGATACCAACTCTTTTTACACATTTCCAAGAGCATCCAAACACCAACATAACAATTTCAAGCCAAGGGATGCTCCATTTCAAACTTAAATGAAAAAATATTTGGTGGTTGCAAAAGAAATATTTACCTTTGCACCACCAACCATTAAGAACTTTTCATAATGAAAAAATTAGCGTTTTTTACTATCCTAACCCTATCTATGTGCACGAATGTACATGCACAAAACTCTCATGTAGTGAATGTGAACGATGCTCTGGATGCCGCAGTCGGTTTCCTGCCCTTGCGTCGTGGCGGCGAAAATAAGAAGCCAGAACTGGCGCATGTGGAGAAGGACTCACAGAACGACCATCCTTACTACTATATCTTCAACCGAGGAGGCGAACAGGGATTCATCATCGTGAGTGCTGATAGCCGTACGAAGAAGATTCTTGCCTACTCCAACGAAGGACATTTCGACATTGAGAGTCTTGCACCCGAAATGAAGGCGTGGTTAGGTGGCTATACGGAGGCGCTGAGCGACTTGTCCATGACACCAGACTCGCTGCTGGCGCAACTGAATGAAGGTCCGCTGAAGAGGGCAGTACACGATGATGCGGGATTGGCTCCCGAAGTGAAACCGCTGCTGGGCAATATCTGCTATGCGCAGACGTTCCCCTATAATGCCAAGTGCCCCAACAAAAGTCTGACTGGATGTGTCGCTACTGGTGCAGCACAAATCATGCGCTTTTACGAGTTTCCCAAACAGCCATCAGGCAAGTCACACAGTTATGAAAACGAGGGAGAGACGGTGAGCAGTTCTTTCACCACTACTTACGACTGGAATAACATGCTGCCCACCTACAGCAAGACTGGAGGGGACGAAAAGGAAAATGCTGCTATCAGCCAACTGATGTTCGATGTCGGTGTTGCCTGCAACATGGACTATTCGCCATCGGGTTCGAGTGCAAGCCGCATCGACCTGGCACAGGCTTTAGTAGAGTATTTTGGCTATGGGAACAACATGGTGAATTTCCGTCGCGACGCTTTCACTCCCGAAGACTTCGTCTATTATCTGAAGAAGGAATTGAGCGAAGGAAGACCCGTGCTGATGGGTGGTACTGACGAGGAGGATTTCGGTCACTGCTTCGTGTGCGATGGTTATGACACTAACGGATTGTTCCATTTCAATTGGGGGTGGAACGGAACAAGTAATGGATATTTTGAAATCACGAACCTCTCGCCTGTCCGTCCGGGTAGCCGCACTGGTGCGGTGGCGAACTATAACGAGAATGTCACCTTCATCGGTGGCATTCAGCCTCCATCGGCAAACAACGAGAAAGTGAGTGTGTTGAGCATGAAAGGTCTGGAGGCTGCCCCCAGCGGCAAGAAAGGTGGGCGAGTAAGGGTGAAGGTGGAACGTGTGAGTAACTGTACCATCGGCAATTTCACGGGCAATTTGGGCGTGGCGCTCTACAAGGACGGCGAGATGGTAAAGACGCTAGAGGTGACTGATGCATCGCTCACTCCCACACGTTCTTATCGCGAACTTGAGTTCACCCCCATCTTGCCCAGCAACCTGTCGGGTGACGACTACCAACTGGTGATGGTGAGCAAGGCTAACAGCGACAGCAAGTGGCGTCCCATCCTCACTGCTGGAGTGGGCTGCATCAACCTCGAGGTGAAGGGCGACAACGTGACTCTGAAGCCTAACAGTTTTGACCACTATGTTGATCTCGGTAACCTCACAGCCACATCGAATGCGGCTCTTGGTAAGAAGGACAAGAAAAGCAAGAAAGACAACGGAAAGAGCGTTACCAACGGTCTGGGAGATGTGGATGCCAATGACTTTTACGGGAATTAGCCAGTCCATGCGCTTGGCGATTTTCATACTAAAACCTTAACAATGATGAAACGATTAGCACTCATCTTCACCCTGCTACAGGCATCGTTTAGCATGCAGGGACAGACTTTTTACGAATTGCAATTCACCCACCCAGTCGATGGAAAGAAATATTTAGGCTTGATGACCTATTTCAGCGACGAGCGCTGCAAGATGCGTATTGTCAGAGCTGACGAAGGCACCAAGGGCAAGGTGTGGGAATCGGACTATCTGAAAGCGGCCGAGCCGGTGACAACAGAAAACCAGTTAGGCATCATGTACTACAGACCTAAAGATGCGCGTTCAATGCCCACATTATTCTGGGTGTGGCGCGACTTCCGCGGTGAGGACATGAAGCCTGAGCCACAGGTATTTTACGATATGACGGATGCAAAGAGTTACTTCAATGCCACAAGTTTCAAGGAGAAGCAACTGTCGGAACTTTCAACCACCTTTCTGGAGAGGTTCTACAAACCGACTGATGCTGAATATAAGAACTTGCTTGCCGCAGCCAAGAAGGCTGGTGCACAGAACCAGACGGAGGTGGTGAGTAGAGGTGCCGACACCCCTACCCTCCGACTGCTGATGGTGGCGAACACAGAGGTGGATGACATCGGCATCGCCTGTCAACAAGACATCAAGAACGTGACAAACGAGTTCCGTAACATTGCCCGTGTGCTGGAAATCCCCTATGAGCAGACCATCGTGAGCGAGAACGACTTTGGCAAGGCGAATGTGGCAAAGGCCATCGAAAATTTCAAGCCTGGCAAGCAAGACATCGCAGTGTTCATTTATTCGGGACACGGTTTCCGCTTCCAAGACCAGAAGGACTACTTCCCCTGCATTGACCTCTCGCCGACTGCATACGACAAGGCTGTGGAGAACTACACCACAATGACTGACGTTTACAAGGCTTTCACCGATAAGGGTGCTCGCCTCAGCATCGTGCTGAGTGACTGCTGCAACACGAAAGTGGGTTACGAAACGCCTACCGCTGTCAGCATGAACTCTCTCTTCTCACGTGCATCACACAGTCTCGACACCGACAAGTTGCGTAACCTTTTCCTTGGACAAGGCGGCAACGTGTGGGCTACAGCTGCCAGCCCTGGAGAGGCATCATGGTGCAGTGTGAAGGGCGGGTTCTTCCTGCTCAGTTTCATCGAGAGCCTCCGCTACCAAATCAGCACACTCACCCAAGAGAAGCCTTCGTGGGAGTCGCTCATCAACCTGGCTATCGACGAGGCTCGCAAAAAGACCAACGCGAATGGTGTGCCACAAGAACAAAACGGCATGAAACAAGTGAGAACAAAAAGTATCCAATAAAGTATTTTGACCATGAAACAGTTACGCTATATCATCCTAATGTTCACGCTCTGTACCCTCACGGCTGTACAGGCTCAGAACAGTATCCCTTCCTCCTCCCAACGCTATGTTCCCCAAGCGATTGACCTCGGGTTGCCCAGTGGCACCCTATGGGCTGACCGCAATATGGCTGTGAACGACAAAGCATCGGATTTCGGAGACTACTACAGTTGGGGCAGCACCGTCTCATCGCAAGATGCCCCACTGTCACAATCCTCATGGAGGGGCTACAAGTATGGCAACGGACCTAAAGCATTGACCAAATACTGCACCGACAGCACTTTCGGGAAAAAGGACGGAAAAGTAAAACTCGAACCAGACGACGATGCAGCGTCCTCTTATGCCCAAACCCACAAGGTGCCTTTCTGGGACGCTAAATGGCACATTCCCACTGCTGATGAATTTGCCGAACTGATAGAGAAATGCAAATGGACTTGGACATCAGGTGGTTATCAGGTGACAGGTCCTAACGGTAAATCTATTTTCTTGCCAGCCGCAGGAATGGAGGGGCGTCCCCTTCTGGGCATGGGAAATTATTGGACATCTACACTTTGCGACGACTTCCCTTGTTATGCCTATGCCGTCATTTTTGACGATGAATTCATTGCATGGAATAACGCCAGTCGTTTCTCAGGTTACTCGATACGACCTGTCAGAAGTAAGAAATAAAGACATAATCACTAGTCTTATGTTATATCTTGTTTGCAAAGTTAATCATTCCCTACACGACTTTTCTTTCTGGCATTTGTTGTATCACCTCACCTAACAACAGCTTCCCATTAGCATGTTTGTTACGTTTGACACCATCACTTCCCCATGTGCCCCATTGTTTGAAAAAGAATGCCGCACCTTGTTGTTCCACTTGTCGTTTGATGTTAATGACCCATTCTGGTTGCATCGGTCTTGCCTTTGGCCCACTCTCACCACCCACAATAATCCAGTCAACACCCTCCAGATTCATTTCGCCCAAATCTTCAATCAACGGCTCACATGACAAGAATTTTACCGTTGCATCTAATTTTCTCAAATGGTCAATTCTGTCTTTGGACAACTGGCACTCAACCGTCACCCCCAACCACACATTCCGAGGTATAAGTCGTGTCCTGAAATACTCTTCCATCCGCTCTGCTCTTTTCGTCAAAATCTGATACCGATGCTGTGGAGTTCTCACGATGGTATTCATGATTTTATCCACAAAATCAAACGGAACATCTTCATGGAAAATGTCACTCATCGAACAGACAAAGATATTATGCGGCTTCTGCCATTGCATAGGCTCCTCCAAATCATCTTCATGCAAGGTCAAGCCAAATCCATTACGATACTTTTCCAAACCCATCGCCTTCAATCGTCTCGCCATCACCTCCGCATAACAGTGAGCACAGCCTGTTGATTTCTTGGTACACCCTGTAATCGGATTCCAAGTTTTGTCCGTCCATTCTATCTTTGTTGTTCTCATTTCGATTGCTTTTTATTGATGATTTGACTTGCTATTTTGATTGCCGTAGAATTGTTCGAAGCACAGGCAAAATGAAAGATGGGCGTTTTCCTGCTATTGTACAAAACAAGGGGCTTCTCTGTCACATGCTCAAATATTGTTTTCAACTGTTCAATATACAACTCTGCTATCTTCTCAAACTTCCCACCAAAGACAATGCCTTCGTCTTGGCTTAAAACAGTTCGAAATGAGTCTGAAAACATCTTTTTCAAATGTTTCCCCTTTTATTGATGTTGTGTCTATTTCCATTTATATTTAATTATTTTCTATTTATTATCTACTCTCCATACTGCACAAACAAATTGTCTAATTCTTCGTTTGTGTTAATAACTGCAACTTTCTCGCGCAACTCACTATGTGCTGCAAAATCAAGTCTGCGGAGCACATCGCCTGTCGCTGTTTTCGTTTGACGAATCAGTTGAGCACGTCCAATACATGGATTTTCTGTTGCATATTGAGCTAATGCTTTTGCCTTGCTAACATTGTCATCACGAGTAGAATCGTGTGGTTCAAGTATGTCTATAATATAGTCACCTCCATTCTCTTTTCTGATAACCAAGAAATCAGGATAGAATGGTTTCTTTGTACCTTTATAGTTATGATACAATGTTAATGCATCGCTGCCACGTGATGGATTGCGATACCAACAACGATAGTCCTCACGCTTGCGTTCTTCCTTTATCACATTTTGTTCCCAATTATTGAGTTTGATGCGCACCACACCCGTCTGCTCATTTACAAACAGATGGTCATTGTACTCTTCGCCCTCTTCATCATTACGGAACATTATATTTTCACCTAAGTAGAATGGAACATTTGATATCTCCTCACTATCTCGTACAATGTTTCTATATTTTGTTTTAAGAGCATCCGACAAACGGGTTGTCTTATGTCTATAGGCGTCATTTAACTTGTGGTATTCCCTCTTTGCAAAGTCATGCAGTTGCTGCATTTGTTCCTCGTCACTGACAAACAATATAACATCCACCATGAAGGTATCTTGCTTATCTGGATTATCATATTTCTTTCCATACGCAGCGCCTACTCCCTCATTGTTTAATTTCTTCTCAGCTATTCTGTATTGTCTCTCTATATCAACATTCGATTCAGAGAAAATACTATTTACGGGCTCTGCCTTTATTATTTCACCAAACGCATCATACACATTGGCAAGCATCTCGAAATTTTCCACCTTAGCCTTCGCTTCTGCATATCTGCCACTTTGCTTGAGTTGTTGAATATAGGCACATATTCTTTCAACTATCTTGTCTATAACTTGCTCTCTTGCATTTAAATCTAAGCCTGATAATAGAAGAAAATTGCATAAGCTGAATAATGATTTTAGATAGTCATTCATTTGGAATGAACGTATCTGATAAGTTGGCAGAGACAAGCTATTTATAAAATCAACTATCTTCTCTCGATCTATTCCGTCATATTCAAACTCTATTTCTATAGGTTCAGAGTTGCTGTCTTCTGCTGGTTGCTTATTCTGGTTTGGTGTATGACCTACGGGAGAATTTTTAGGTGTTAAGTTATTCGTTTCTACTTTATCACCATTATCTGTTTCTCCAAATAGCGGAAGACTGTAATCTTTTGGTGGCACTCTATGATGATGACGCTTTGATGTAAGCATTACATAAGTTCCATGTCCGATTTCTTCATCCATAATATCAGTCGGCAATTCCCCACCTTCTTCGTTTTGAAGTTCGTCAACAACCTTCTTAACATTTTCTTTATCGAAGTGAGGAAGGAACAACTGCACATCATTTAGCATATCGTCAACCATTATGCGCTGTTGAATTGGCGTACGCACCATTCTGCCCAATAGCTGAGCTATAGCAGTAGAATCAATATATCTTCGGAATGACATCATTGTCTCTGCTCTTGGACAGTCCCAGCCTGTAGATAGTGTTTCCTTAAAGAACACCACTCTTGCCTGTTTGTTGTCTTGTATCTTCGAAGGCTCTAAATATGGCACATCAAGACCATTTATTGTTATGTTCCCCTTAATATCTCCAAATGAATGTACTACCTCACCTTTATTAAAGGTGAAACCTGTACGCCCCTCAATCTTTGCAAGACATTCATCTAAAGGTGTTTCTGTGATATTGCTTGCCGTACCATTCAGCACCTGAATAACAAAGATAGGCTTTACCATCCAATGATGTTGCTCTCTACAAAATGTTTCCCAGTGTTGGCATTTTGCCATCCATTCATCTGTTGCTGCTTGAAGTACGGCTATATCTTTCTGTTCATTAATATTCTTGGGGTAGTAAATAATAACTCTGTCTTTCAGTAATCCAGAAGAACGAACTTCTTCAGGACTTACACGCACAGGTCTATTCGTTGCTGTGGAATTCTTTACCAACTGATTGAAACGTTCAATTGTTGCAGACATTCCTATAACTACTGGCACAGGAGGAAGTCCATCTTTCTCACTACCTAAGATGAATTTCTGCATGATGGTGGTAGCACGTCCTGCATCAGTTCCTTTCATACCACGATGCGCCTCATCGATGATGAAGTATAGTTTGTCAGCCTTCTCATATATTGTGTTTGCTAACGTCTCCCATATCGTATATTGGCGATTGTCTGAGTGTTGAGTCAGATTACTGCTCTTGCTCAACTTCTGTGTATTCAGAAAATAAATATGTCCTTCCTCCAGTGTCTCACGGTCAAAAGAATCGTCAGAGATTACTACACATTGGTTGAGTTTTATCTTGTCTGCCTTTGTGTCAATCTTCTCCTTCGATTGCAAATTTAGTTCTGGAGAGTCCGACAACCATACAAAAATGGCATCAGGCTGCTCAACAAACTTCTCGTCACCAAACAAGATGTCTTCTATCAGAGCCGACATGATGATGGTCTTGCCGGCACCTGTTGGGGCTGTGAAGGAAACAACCTGATTCTCTCTGCTATTCTTATATTCATTGTGAGCTGCCGCACAATGGTTGCGCAACTTCTCTAATGCTCGTTTCTGAAAGGTTATAAGTTCGTCTAACATAAAATAATTACTTTAAATAAAGCGGATTAACTTCCCATTCACCATTCTTTCTGCCATTCACACGTTTCAGTGCCCCATATCGTTGCAATAGTCCGATATTGAATTTCACTCCATCTGCAGTTATATCCCCCAAAACTTCAGCAACATCCTGTCTTGTGGCTTTTGGGTAGTTCTTCAAATACTCTAAAATTCTCTTTTGGGTAGTGTTTAGTGGCTTTTGGGTAGTTGTTTCATCCTTTTGGGTAGTATCAATAAGGTTTTCATTAGCCTTTTGGGTAGTAGAATCATCCTTTTGGGTAGTACGCCAGATGCGAGCAATAAATTGGTTACCATCAGGACGATCTATCAGCTCTACATCGCTACCAGATGCCATCACACGAGGAATACCTGAGCCCAATCCTCTATATGGCATCGTATTTGAACCAAATTGTGCCAACAACATATTCCTTGGGTCAGAGTTACCCAACATTATTTCTTCGATTGTTTGTCCGTCAGGCAGACTACCAGGATTGATAATTTCCACGCGATTATCGAACACTAACAACCGGATTGCTGCAGGTTTCAACAGATCAAGGTGTACGAGGGCATTCTGTATCAGCTCTTCCAGCACCACCTCTGGTATTTCCAATTCGCCGACACTATTGAATGACTGGTCGTTTTGCGGACGATGCAAACAAGATTTCACCCACCTCATAGCCTCTTCATACATCTCTGGTATCGTACCCGTAATGTCTCGACTGTCACGATATTTAGTACCACTTATTTCGTTGCCGTAGAACCACACTGCTTTAATGCAATGCTGAGGGCGGTACTGTTGAGGTTCTTTTGCAAAGAACATTAACCCTGCAATAGTCAGCCGTCCCATATCGTCAATGATATGAGCATTACGAAGCACGTTTCTGCGAGGCATCTTAAAGTCGTCTATCTCTTTATTATACACGTGAGTAAAATAACTATCCAATGCCTTAGTATCAATATCATCTTCCGTAGAACCTTCCACACCATCAGCATCAGCCTGATATTGGTGTGAGTTTTGCAATAAACGACGAATCTCTGCGTTTTCTGTCACCCTACGCTTATCAGAACTCTGCTTTACCCAAATATTTCCAGCCAAGTCCTTATAAGGTTTATAGGCACCATTCTTCACGTATGCAATCACATAAGCCTTACCATCATGTTTTACTGTCTCCGTCTCGATATAAATAACGGGACGCACCTGTTCGTTGGCTGTATTTCCCAACTCACGCGAGGTGTACTGCACTTGTTCGTAAGTCAGTCCCACCATTCTACCCGTCTTGTCTTCAGCACCAAACACGATGATGCCACCACGGGTATTAGCGAAGGCAACCAACTCCTCAGCTATCTGCTTCTGGGTGGTGAACTCCAATTTGTATTGCACTGTCGTGGATTCACCAAGACTACATAGTTCTATAAGTTCTTTTTCGGTCATCTTGTCACGTTAATTCTAAAGTTATCTAAGTAGTCACGATATAGTTGACAAGTTTGTTTCTTTGGAAATTGCTTTGCCATTTCTCTATACATCATGTCACTATCTACTACAAGATATATCATTGTAATGTCTTCATGCTTATCTACTTCATCAACAAACTGCCCGAAAGATTTCTCGTCTGTCAGCACAGCAAAGTGGTTTTCTGGCAATACAAGCATTTCCGGAACACCGTCTTTCTCCAATTGCGGACATTGACCAAAAGCGCCAGCCTTCATCCACAGCATTGGTAGCAGTTCGCGGAACTGGCGTCCTAATGCCACTTGTGTCTTATCAAGAAATTCAAGTTTGAAAAAAACGCAGTTAGACTCAAACCCTTCTTTCATCTCTCGCTTATCTGTGCCTAAGTATTCACCTTTCAGCGGTTGTCCGTTCACATCGTGCCCTTCTATAGAGCAAACCGTGCGCGGCCAGTTCACATAGCGGGCTATGCCTAATCGCTCCCACTCTTCATCACCAGGTTGATAGCCTTTCCTTTTTAATTCTTTCGCTTCTGCCTCTGAGACTTCGTTGTTTGTAACCATTATACAACGACGTTTACCGCCATCTTCAGCATTCAGCAGGTTTACAGCTTGCAGCGTAGTGCCACTACCAGCAAAGAAATCCACAATCAATGCATTGGGTTTGTTGACAACAAAAAATCTAATGGTGTCATGAACTGCATAAAGAGATTTGGGAAAATCAAAACGTTTTCCGATGATTGCATTCAATAACTTTGTTCCTAATTGTGTTGCATCGTGCGAAGTTATCCACCATTGTGTTCCTGGGATAAATCTTGCTTCGTAATCACTTTCATCAACAATTATCGAACCATCATCTCTATGACCTATTATAGGAAACTTTCCTTCATCAACCTTCGTAGCTTCGCCACTTTTGAGATATGAAAAAGACATTCCATTCTCAGTAAAGCTACCTAAACGAACATAACCCTTTTCATATAGAAATGCTAATCTTTCTTGTGATATCTGCCAGTTTCCTTCAGAGCCATCTGATCTTATTGGCCAAATAGTAACAGATTCTATATGTGATTCAACCTCATTCCTGTTCCTATTAAGGGGTATTGAGTTTCCAATCTTGTTAATATGATGCCCATCATTAGATACATATATTGGATAAAATAAGTTTGGGCGGTCTTCACGCCTTGCATTAGTACCCGATCGCATTAGACCATTCCATCTTAATTTGTCTTTATACCCTCCTTTGATTTTACCACGCCAATCATCTGAAAGAGGTAACGGCTGTGGAGACATTTTCCCCAACATGACAATATAAATATATTCATCAGTTCTTGCAAATTCGCCACCCCGACTTACACCTGCTGGATTTATAACGCTACTTATCATTTGGATATTAGCCTCAGGAAACAGTTCTTCCAGTAAACATCCTAATCTCAGGTATTCTTTTTCGTCTATCGTGACTATCAGCACAGAATCTTTAGGGTTCAGCAACTTCTTAGCAAGCACCAAACGTTTCTTCATCATGCTCAGCCATTTGCTGTGACGGAAGGAGTCAGAACTGTCAACATAGTTGTTGTTGTACTTCCAGCTCTTATCACCAGTATTGTATGGCGGGTCAATATAGATGCAATCTACCATTCCCGGATATAGATAAGCCAAGAGCTGCAGGGCATAATAATTGTCTGCCTCTATCAACGCATGCCATAAGTCTTTATCAGGAGCATGCAAAACTTGGTCCATTATTCTGAGAGTGGGATATATAGGACCCTCGTTGAGTCCCTCAGGCATATGATCCTCAAACACCAAGCCGAATTTCTTCTGCTTCAATAGACGTTTTAATTCCGCATCAATCCTGCTGCGCAAATCATCATCCTTTATTTGAGCTATCAAATCATTTATTGCTGCCATATTAAATCCTATTTATAGAAAACCTTGCTTCTCACATCCACAGGGCGTGAACTCTTACCAATCTTTACCCAATCTTCACGGAAACTGGGATTGGTCAATATATAAACGTAGCCAGGTTCTTTATCTGCCATCTTATTCTTAGGTTTTAGATTTCAATCGCAAAGGTACGAATAACTCGCCACAATACAAAATAAAAGAAGGAATCTTTTCTTGGCTTCTTCTGTTTTCCTCTGTACAAGCAACCATTCTTGTGAGATTACGAAAATGGTCATCCGCATCTATGTCTATTGGTTATACGTTTTATTCACGGAGGTATCAACATTTTAAAGGTCTGTCTCGTAGGCATCACATTCAAGGGGGACGGACACACCGTTTTCTTCCAGAAGGCGGTCAATCTCCGCCTTCATGTCGGGAGAGATGCGGAATTTTCCCGTGCGGTAGCGAGACAGTTGGGCTGAATTGTGGAAAAAGGCAAGCAATACGGCACGTGCGACCTTGGCTTCCTTGTAACTCAACAGGTCGAAATAGTGCCAGAAACCTATGCCATAGACCGACAGTTCGGTGTTGCGGAAAAACTGGCATTTGTCACCTTCCATCACGATGGCATCGGGGTTAATCATCTGCACTCGCTCCAGACTTTTGTCACACTGTCTGCGCACAATCTGACGAAGACAAATCTCTGCCGATGGACAATCAGCACACATGCACTGAGCCACCTTCGTCTGCAATTTCTCTATATTCAAATCTGACTTTTTCATATCCTACCGTTTTTTCACTGCAAAGTTACGAAAACGTTCCCAATCCTGCAAGGAATCCGCTCATCAAGGGCACGAGCACCCTCACTTTTTCACGCCTTCGCCTTATTTCCGCCTGTTTCATTGCAACCAATGCTACAGTTCCAGTGTAGCAAGTGCTACACAACCAATGTAGCAAACACTACACTGACTGCGTAGCAACTGCTACAACCACACATGTACAATCACGTTTGTTCTACTCCCCCACAAAGGGGGGGGAGTGCAGAACCTGACCGTTGATATGCCAAAGACTGGTGTGTTCGGGCATCGTATGCACTTTCGTAATAACATGGAAAAAGAATAACGCTGATTTATTTGTTTTTTCACTCTTTTATCCGTAACTTTGCATCGTTTTTTTAAGGTAGAACAAATATCATAACAAACATAATAAAAATTAAAATGGAAAGAGACAACACTATTTTCTCTCTCATTGAGAAAGAGCATCAGCGTCAGTTGAAAGGTATTGAATTGATCGCATCAGAGAATTTTGTGAGCGACCAGGTGATGGAAGCCATGGGTAGTTACTGCACCAACAAGTATGCAGAGGGTTATCCTGGTCATCGTTACTATGGCGGTTGCCAAGTGGTGGACGAAATTGAGCAGTTAGCCATCGACCGCGCTTGCCAACTCTTCGGTGCTGAATATGCCAACGTGCAGCCCCACTCTGGTGCACAGGCTAACGCTGCCGTGCTGCTGGCAGTGCTGAAGCCCGGTGACGTGTTCATGGGTCTGAACCTTGATCACGGTGGTCACCTCTCTCACGGTTCTCTCGTCAACACTTCCGGTATCCTCTACAAGCCTGTAGGTTACAACCTGAACAAGGAGACAGGTCGTGTGGATTACGACGAGATGGAAGCATTGGCAAAGGAGAATAAGCCGAAACTCATCATCGGTGGTGGTTCTGCTTACAGCCGTGAATGGGATTATGCCCGTATGCGAAAGATTGCTGATGAAGTGGGTGCTCTCCTGATGATTGATATGGCTCACCCTGCGGGTCTCATCGCTGCGGGTCTGCTGGAGAACCCTGTGAAGTATGCACACATCGTGACCACTACCACACACAAGACACTGCGTGGTCCTCGTGGTGGTTTGATTCTGCTCGGCAAGGACTTCGACAACCCTTGGGGTTACAAGACGCCTAAGGGTGTGGTGAAGAAGATGTCTCAACTCCTCAACTCTGCTGTATTCCCAGGTCAGCAAGGTGGTCCTCTGGAGCATGTAATTGCGGCTAAGGCTGTGGCATTCGGCGAGGCTCTGAAGCCGGAGTTCAAGGAGTATGCTAAGCAGGTGAAGAAGAACGCTGCTGTACTGGCTGACGAATTGACGAAACGTGGTTTCGCTATCGTGAGCGGTGGTACTGACAACCACTCTATGTTGGTTGACCTCCGTACAAAATATCCAGACCTGACAGGTAAGGTGGCTGAGAATGCACTGGTGGCTGCCGACATCACCATCAACAAGAACATGGTGCCATTCGACACCCGCTCTGCTTTCCAGACTTCAGGTTTCCGTCTTGGCACACCTGCCATCACTACTCGTGGTGCAAAGGAAGACCTCATGGTGCAGATTGCTGCATGGATTGAGGAAGTGCTCAACGACCCAGAAAACGAGGCTGTCATTGCAAAGGTTCGTGGCGAGGTGAACGAAACCATGAAGAACTACCCATTGTTTGCATGGTAAAAAAAGAAGAACAGACCCTCCCCTCACCCTCCCTAAATGGAGGGAGTAGTATCTCTGCTAATCAGGATGCTAACGAACAAAGTAACCACTCCCTCCCTGTAGGGAGGGTGAGGGGTGGGTCTGCCTTACTTGGTATGACATTGGAAGAGTTGCAGGACGTGTGCCTGCAACTCTCTATGCCTAAATTCACGGCTAAGCAGATGGCGCAATGGATTTATGGCAAACATGTGCATACCATCGACGAAATGACCAACCTCTCAAAAGCAAACCGCGAGAAGTTGGATTCGTTGTATTCTGTGGGGTGCATGGCTCCTGTGGAGACACAGAAGAGTAAGGATGGCACGGTGAAGTACCTCTTCCCCACGGAAAGCGGGAAGTTTGTGGAGACCGTCTATATTCCAGAAGGTGATCGCGCCACGCTGTGTGTGAGTTGCCAGGTGGGTTGCAAGATGAACTGCCTCTTCTGCCAAACAGGCAAACAGGGTTGGCAGGGAAACCTGACGGTGAGGGACATCCTGAACCAAATCTACACCGTTGACCAACTCATTGCCGAAGAGGGTAAGACGCCACTGACCAACATCGTCTATATGGGACAAGGGGAACCGCTCGACAATCTTGACAATGTGCTGAAATCAACAACGATTCTCACGGCTGATTACGGTTGGGCATGGAGCCCGCACCGCATCACCATCTCGACGGTGGGATTAAAGAGCCACATGCGACGACTGCTCGATGAGAGCGAATGTCACATTGCAGTGTCACTCCACTCCCCCATTCATGAACAGCGTCTGCAACTGATGCCAGCAGAGAAGCAATTTCCCATTGCCGACATCGTTGCCCTGTTGCGAGAATATGATTGGAGTCATCAACGACGTATCACCTTTGAATACACGATGTTTGGCGGCACCAACGATTCTCCGCTACACGCGAAAGAGTTGACCAAACTGCTGAAAGAACTATTCTGCCGAGTGAACCTCATCCGCTGGCATCGAGTGCCTGATGTGCCCTTGAAGGAGGTGGAGATGGACACGATGGAGCATTTCAGAGACTATCTCTGCAACCACGGCATTCCCACGACCATTCGTGCTTCGAGAGGACAAGACATCTGGGCTGCATGTGGATTACTCTCAACCAGCCCACGCGCTGGGCGATTCATTCCATCCGAGCAGTAAAAAACAAACGACAAATTGTAAACCGATATGAAATTCCGAATTATCGCTATACTTTTAGTTGCAGCGTGCATCTTCTCCGCCTGTGACAACCCGACAAAAAACGGACGTCGTCGCAGAAGTGCCAGTTTGCTCACCCCTGTATCTTCTGGCAACCCCTATGAGGTGATGGTGGTGGCGGATGACAGCATTTGGGAGGGTTATGCAGGTAGGGCGTTGCAGACGATTCTTGACAAACCTTTGGCAGGATTGCCACAAAAAGAACCTCAGTTCCATAAGAGCCACATCACAGAGTCTCATTACGACAAAATCACCAATCTGTTCCGCAACATCTTCCGCATCGAAATCAGCAACGAATACACGAAGGCAAAGATGACAGTGGAGAAAGATGTACACTCCACGCCACAGATGATTCTCACGCTCCATGCCCCCAATCAGGTGGAGGCGTCGGTCTATATCACAGAACATTCCAAAGGCATCGAGGGACTCATCACCAGCGAGGAGATCAACCGCATGGCAAATGACCTCTACTTCCAGCACAACATCAAGTTTGCAGAAAAAGTGAAAGAGATGTTCGACTGCGAGTTCTACATTCCTTTCGACATCAAGAAGATGAAGGTGGGTGAGGATTTCATCTGGGCAAGCGATGACGGGCTTTCCTCCATCCAGAACATCTGCATCTACTCCCTACCCTATGTGAGCGAGAAGATGTTCACCAAAGGACCTTACATTGCACTTCGCGACACCATCATGAAACGAAACATCCCTGGTGGAAAGGCAGGTCAGTGGATGCAAACCAACGCAGAGTTTGTGAAAACCAAAAACATCAGCGTGAACGGCAAATTTGCCATGGAGGCACGTGGATTGTGGGAGATGCGAAACGATGCCATGGGTGGTCCCTTCGTCAGTCATTCCCGACTGGACGAAAAGAACAATCGCGTCATTGTGGTTGAGGGCTTTGTGTATGCACCCGACAAGATGAAGCGCACAATGATTCGCAGGCTCGAAGCAGCCTTATACACGTTAGAAACTCCAAGTGAAGAAGAAAACATAAAAGAAGAAGAAAATGGAAAGAATTAAAATCGGTATCACGCAAGGCGACATCAACGGCATCGGCTACGAACTGATACTCAATACTTTTGAGACAGAGGAGATGACCTCCATCTGCACACCTGTCATTTATGGTTCCCCGAAGGTGGCGACCTACCACCGCAAGACCCTTGGTTGTGAAACCAACTTCCAAGTGGTTGAATCAGCAGAGGCAGCAAAGGATGGTCACCTCAACATGATCAACTGCTTTGGCGAAGACGAACAGAAGATTGAAATCGGACAAGCCACTGAAGAAGCGGGCAAGGCTGCCCTCATCTCTTTGGATAAGGCACTGACAGACTTGAAAGACGGGAAGATTGACGCTTTGGTCACCTCGCCCCTCAACAACGCTTGTATCAAATTAGACAATGGCACGACCTTCCAAGGTCAGACTTCCTACATTGAGGAGACCATGGGAGAAGGCAAAAAAGCACTGAAAATATTCATTGCCAACAATCTGCGCATCGCATTGGCAACTGACAAGATTCCTGTATCGGAGATTCCTGGACACATCAACAAAGAGACCCTTGCAGAACGTCTTGTCACCTTGCACAACACCCTGAAGCGCGATTTCTTCATCGACAACCCACGTATTGCCGTGCTGGCACTCAATCCACATGCCGACGGACAGGAAGAGCAGGAAATCATCATTCCAGTCATTGACGAACTGTTCAAGCGCGGAGTACGATGTGTGGGACCATATCCTGCTGATGAATTTTTCGGAACAGGTAACCACAAGCATTTCGATGCGGTTCTTGCCATGTACTACGATCAAGGTGTGTCAGCATTCAAGTCTCTTGCACTCAACGAAGGCGTCAACTACACAGCAGGTCTATCAGTGCTTCGCACCGCACCAGCCATCGGAGTGTGCTACGACATTGCAGGAAAGAACATGGTGGAAGACGAGCAGCCTTTCCGTGAAGCCATCTACGCTGCTGTCGATGCCGTGCGCAACCGTTCACGTTTTGACCAAGAACGCACCAATCCCCTACAAAAGCAATATGTAGCAAAACGTGACGACTCCGACAAACTGAAACTCGACCAAGTGACAGAAGAGGATAATTAATCAGCCCATGCGCTGGGCGATTTTCGCCATTCAGTAAGATGTAAGATGAAGAGTACCACCCGCAACATCTTCTTTGCATTTGGACTCATCGCTGTCATCGTGATGCTGTTCACATTCAAGGTGTCGTTTGCTCAACTCTGGGCAGACATTTGTCATGCAGGCTATTGGCTCATTGCCATTTTGGGGTTATGGATTTTCCTCTACATCATGAATGCCTGTACATGGCGCATCATCATCAGAGGTTCGGGTGATTGCCCTATCCCCTTCTGGAAGATTCTGAAACTCACCATCACGGGATTTGCGCTCAACTATGCAACTCCGGCTGGACTCATGGGGGGTGAACCCTACAAAATCATGGAACTGAAGCCGTATATCGGCACACAACGAGCCACCTCCAGTGTGTTACTCTTTGCCATGATGCACATCTTCGCCCACTTCTGGTTCTGGACAAGCAGCATTGCAGTCTATCTGATGCTGGCATCATTGGGCATCCTTCCCATGAATGCAGGTATGGGCATTGTGCTGCTCTTCATGCTCTGTTTCTGTAGTGGTGGCATATACCTCTTCATACGGGGCTATAAGAATGGGATGGTCGTCAAACTCATCCGCCTTGTCGGACATATCCCAGGCTGCAAGAATTGGGCAAGACGGTTCAGAGAGAATCATCAAGAAGACCTTCAAAAGATAGATCAGCAGATTTCAGAACTCCAGTCACAAAACCAACGTAGTTTCTATGCCAGTTTCGCCCTCGAATATGTGGGAAGAGTGCTCCAGAGTCTTGAAATCTACTTCATGCTCCTGCTTTTCGATGCAGGAACGGGTGGCGGGTTGACCTTCGTTTTTGCATTTCTCATCCTCTCTTTCACAAGCCTCTTCGCCAACCTCCTCTTTTTTCTGCCCCTCCAATTGGGCGGTCGCGAAGGAGGCTTTGCCATGTCAGTTGCCCAAATGGGCATGACAGCCGACATCGGCATGTTCATCAGCATCATTTGCCGAGTGCGCGAACTCTTTTGGACAGCCATCGGCTTATTGCTCATGAAAATCGGGAACAGCACCACCCCATCTGAAAACAAAAACGACATCAATCAAAATAGATAAGACACGATATGAGAATATTAGGTATCAGCAGAGGTATTGATTATTCGCCCAATCTGGTGGGCGATGATGCAGCCATCTTCACGGCTGTGATAGATGAATTGAGACACCTTGGACATGAAGTCATCACCATCCGCGAAGAAGAAATGAGAAAGCAAGACTACTCCTCGTTTGACAGAGTGATGACAATGGCAAGAAATAGAGCAACTCTCACGGACATGATGGAAACCATGCTGACAGAATATAAGGACGAAGAGCTGAAAAAGTTTTTCAATCCCCTGAGAGGATCACTCGCCTGCATGAGCAAAACGGAAGTGGCAATGGAAATGGTCACGGCAGGCACCCCGCAACCCCAATTCCGTGTCGGTTTCAAAAGGGAACTCATGCCTAAAAGCGACAAGATGAAAGATGACTTCACCCTGCCATTCTGGATGAAAAATGGCCAAGGTCCTTCAACCATGCCTATCGACACGATCTATTGCGAGACAGAGCAAGATATTGAGGAGGCTCTGAACACATTTAGCGATTTGTGCATCGACTTTTGGTTGGTGCAAGAGCACAAAGTCGGCGACCTCATCAAGTTCTACGGTGTGGAGGGCACCAATTTCTTCCATTGGCAATATGCCAGCAAGGGACACTCCAAATTCGGGCATGAGAAAATCAACGGAAAAGAAAAAGGGTATGCTTTTGACCCTAACAAAGTTCACCGACTTGCCGAAAAATTGGCGAAAAAGATGCAAGTGCCCATCTATGGCGGCGATGCCGTCATAGACGAGAAAGGCAAAATCTGGTTTATCGACTTCAACGATTTCCCCAGTTTCTCCTCCTGCCGCGATCAGGCAGC
Source organism: uncultured Prevotellaceae bacterium (assembly GCA_900316975.1). Taxonomy (GTDB): domain Bacteria; phylum Bacteroidota; class Bacteroidia; order Bacteroidales; family Bacteroidaceae; genus Minthosoma. The sequence goes on from ONFA01000010.1 coordinate 37,474, forward strand.
AAGGGCCATCGCCGAAAGAGTGATTCTGGGGTGAGAGTTGAGAGTTGACAGTTGAGAGTTGAGAGTTGACAGTTGAGAGTTGAAACGTTAGGGTTAGGGTTAAGGTTAGGGTTAAAGCTAAATGAAAGAGCAGATACAACAGACATACAAGTCGAATGATACCGAAGAGTGGCTCGATGTAGTATGGACACGTCCCATCGGCTATCAGTGGGCACGTTTCTTCGATGCGCTGAACGTGCATCCCAACACCGTGACCATCCTCTCCATGTTCATTGGAGTTGCATCTGCCTTCTTCTTCGCACATGGCAGTTACCGCACTGAAGGCACTGAAGGACTCATCTACAACATCATCGGTGTCCTCCTCTTGGCATGGGCGAACTTCTATGACAGTGCCGACGGACAACTGGCACGTATGACTGGCAAGAAGACGCAACTCGGACGCATCCTTGATGGAGCAGCGGGTGATGTATGGTTCTTTGCCATCTACCATGCAGTCGTCTTCCGTTTCTACTTTCATCACGACCTCGAATTTCAGTGGTTGGGCATAGAAGACAACGGACGAAACACCCTCATAGCCACCTTGGTCATTTATGCCTTATCGTGGTTCTCTGGAATCGTGTGCCACGCCCATCAGTGCGGACTCTCCGACTACTATCGGCAGATACACCTCTTCTTCCTGAAAGGAAAAGCAGGCAGCGAACTCGACAACTCCATTCAGCAAAAGCAAATCTACGAGGAAACTCCATGGAAGGGAAACCTAATCTACAAACTCTTCCTGCTCACCTATATCAACTACACACGCAATCAGGAAAAGCAGACGCCCCAATTCCAACTCCTCAAGCAAAAACTGAAGGAGAAATATGGCGACACGGAGAATATACCCCAAACCTTTCGCGATGAGTTCAGAAGGCTTAGCCTCCCCTTGATGAAATGGGCGAACATCCTCACATTCAACACCCGTGCCATCACCCTCTACATAACTTTTTTGCTCGATTTCCCATGGCTCTACCTGCTCATGGAAATTGTCGTGTTCACAGGACTATATCTCTATATGCGCCACACCCATGAGGGCTTCTGTCAAAAACTAAATGCCCAAATTGTAAATGGCAAATGATTAAATGGTAAATAGAATTCAGGCAATCATATTCGACTACGGAGGCACCATAGACACTAACGCTCTCCATTGGAGTGAAGTGCTGTGGGAAGGCTATCGACACACGAACATTCCTGTCAGCAAGGAAGAGTTCCGACAGAGTTATGTCTTCGCCGAACGTGCCTTGGCAAAACATCCCTACATTCAGCCTGAACATAACTTCCTCGACCTTCTCACCATCAAATGCGACCTCGAAACCCAAGACCTCGTCAATAGAGGCGTTTGGTTGGTGAGTGATACGGAACGGAAAATTCAAAGTGATGCCGTGGCAAACTATTGTTATCAATATGTGCTGAATGTGCTTGAAGTGAGCCGTCCCGTCATCGCCACGTTGGCAGAGAAATACCCCCTCGTGCTGGTCAGCAATTTCTACGGCAACATCGAGACCATCCTGAAAGACTTCCATCTTGAATACTTCCAGCACATCGTGGAAAGCGCCGTTGTGGGCGTTCGCAAACCCGACCCCCAAATTTTCCAGTTAGGTGTCGATGCCTTAAGAGAAATCATGGGAAAGACAGCGGAAGAATTGCCTGCCCATGACATCCTCGTGGTAGGCGACAGTTACTCCAAAGACATTCTCCCTGCCACCAAAATCGGATGCCAGACAGTGTGGCTCAAAGGCATCGGATGGGACAATGAAACAGTAGATGAAACCGTGCCCACACACATCATCCGCCACATAAAAGACTTACCCGAAGTAATATGAGAAAACTCGCCATATGCCTCATCGCCCTCACACTCTCGTGTCTGTTGAGCCATGCCCAAGTGACGGGGCGTGTCATCGACAGCAAGACACGCGAAGTGCTCGACTACGTCAATGTCTATTATGACGGCAAAAACGTAGGCGAGCAGACGGACGAAAACGGACGCTTCGTCATCAAGGAAGACAGCACATGGCACGAACTCACCATCTCCTCCTTAGGCTATCAGACACAAGTGTACCATCTAAAAGACTTCGGCACGAACAAAAACATCACCATCCGGCTTGTGCCAGAAAATCAGACACTTGAAGGGGTCACCGTATCCTCCAAGCGAGGACGATACAGCCGTAAGAACAACCCTGCTGTCGAACTGATGCGGAAAGTGATTGCCCACAAAAAGAGTTTCGACCTCCGTTCAAAAGATTTCCTCACCTACACTAAATATGAGAAAATGACCTTCTCCCTCAATGAGGTGAGTGACAAAGTCTTTGACGAAGGAGAATACAAACGCTTTGCCTTTCTGAAAGACCATGTGGAGAAATCCCCACAGACGGGCAAGCTCACCCTTCCCCTCACCGTCGATGAAACCCTCTCCGAAATTTATTACCGCAAAGACCCCAAGTCCGAAAAACAGGTCATCAAAGGCGAAAGCAACAAGGGAGTGACAGAACTCGTCAACACCGGCGAAATCCTCACCACCACCCTCAAAGACATCTTCACCGATGTCGATATCTACGAGGAAGAATGCCGTCTGCTGCAATTCCCCTTCAAGTCGCCCATTGCCAACAGCGCCATCTCCTTCTACCGCTACTACCTGCAAGACACCCTCTTCATCGAACAAGACAAAGTGGTCGATGTTGGGTTCCTGCCCAACAACCAGCAAGACTTCGGCTTTTCCGGTCACCTCTACATCCTGCTCGATCCCGACTCCACCTTCCAAGTGCGCCGTGTGGAACTCACCATCCCCCGTCGCAGCGACGTCAACTTCGTCGAGAACATGCTCATCTCCCAAGACTTCACCCAACTGGAGAGCGGTGACCGCATCGCCTCCACCAACGATATGCTCGTCGAACTGCAACTCTCCAAGTGGCTCGGCAAGTTCCAAGTGCAGCGAGTCACCCGACTCACCAACGTCAGTTTCGAAGAAATCCCACGCTCCCTCTTCAAGCACATCAAGGGCAATACCCTGCGCGAACCCGACGCATCCATGCAGGACGACTCTTTCTGGAACGAATACAGACAGGTCAAACTCACCACCTCCGAAAGAAAGATAGACAGTTTCCTCGACCGCCTCACCCACATCAAGGGCTTCAAATACGTCCTCTTCGGCTTCAAAGCCCTCGTCGAAAACTTCGTCGAGACAGGCGACTCCCTCCGCCCCAACTACGTGGATATAGGCCCCATCAACACCATCATCTCTGCCAACCACTACGACGGCATGCGCCTTCGCGCCTCTGCACACACCACCGCCAACCTCTCCCCTCACCTCTTCGCCGACGCCTACGTCGCCTACGGCACCAAGACCCACAACGTCTATTGGAAAGGCATGCTCACCTATGCCTTCAACAAGAAAGCCTACCTCCCACGCGAGTTTCCTCAGCACAACCTTTCTATTTATTGGTGGGACGACATCATCTCACCCTTCGACAAGTTTGTGCCCACCGACAAGGACAACATGTTCACAGCCTTCCATGCCTCCAAGGTGGACCAATACCACCACACGCGCGAACTGCACATCGACTACACACGCGAATTTGAGACCGGTGTGAAAGTGAACGCACAATTCACGCGCACCCGCAACCACCCAGTCGATGCCCTCTTCTATCAACGGCTCGACGGTGTGGGCACACCCGTCAACAACCCTTCCCGATGGCTCTCCGGCATCACCACTGCCGAATTTAAGGTCGGTGTAACTTACGAGCCCAATGTCACCTACGTCAACACCAAACAGCGCCGCGTGAAGGTGAACCACGATGCCCCCATCCTCTCCCTCTCTTACACACGAGGCATCAACGGATTCCTTGGCGGTCAATACAACTACAACGTCACCGAAGCAGGCATCTACAAACGCTTTTGGCTCGGACAGTTCGGTAAGTTCGATGCCAACATCAAGGTAGGCGCACAATGGAACAAAGTCCCCTTTCCCCTCCTCATCCATCCCGCTGCCAATGCCTCCTACATCATCGAAGACAACACCTTCTACCTCATCTCCAACCTTGAGTTCCTCAACGACCGCTACGCCTCCCTCCTCGCCGAATGGGATCTCAACGGATGGCTCTTCAATCGCATCCCATTGCTGAAGAAACTCAAATGGCGCGAATGCTTCGGCGTCAACGTACTTTGGGGACAACTCACCGACAAAAACAATCCTGCCACGCTCAACTATTCCGACCCTGAACTGTTTTACTTTCCCGGACACTTCCTTGGCGATGGCACCTACGAACAGAACACTGTCCGCATGAACGAGCGCACACCTTACGTCGAATGGCGTGTCGGCATCCACAACATCTTCAAACTCATCGAGATTGACTATGTGCGCCGCGTCACCTACCTGCACAATCCCAACACCAACCGTTGGGGCATCCGCTTCAAAGTCCGCATGACATTCTAAAGAACTGTCACAGTTTTTAGCCTATGACGTGACTGTCATAGGTAACTTTGACATTTACAGATATAACAAATGATAGCAAGGTCGTCGTGACGAAATCACATGCGATTACCCAACAATTCTTCCAATCTGACCACTTCTTGCTTGTATTCCTCAGCTTGCAGGAATTCAAGTTTCTTGGCGGCCTCACGCATAAGTTTGCGGTTACGATCAATGGCACGGCGCAATTCATCGGGTGACATGGCATTGTAAATGGTATCTTCCTCTGCTTCAGCAGCAAGAGAGGCATTTTCTTCAATATAGGCAGTACCCAGATAATCAACTGGCTTGTGCTGGGAAATAGCAATTTGCGCCTTTTGAATCTGAGTAGGCGTGATGCCATGTTCCTCGTTATATGCCATCTGCTTCTTGCGACGACGATTGGTCTCGTCAATGGTTTGCTGCATCGTTTCAGTGATGGTCTCAGCATACATAATGGCGAGTCCATGCACGTTGCGGGCAGCACGTCCGATAATCTGGACGAGAGAACGATGGTCACGAAGAAATCCTTGATAGTCTGCATCAAGAATGGCAACGAGCGACACTTCGGGAATATCAAGACCTTCACGCAGAAGATTAATACCAATGAGCACATCATAGGTGCCGGCTCGGAAATCATTGATGATATCAACACGATCAAAAGTATCAACATCGGAATGAATGTAGTTAGCCTTGATACCTACATTATTAAAGAAGCTCGACACTTCTTCTGCCTGACGTTTGGTGGAAGTGATGACGAGAGTGCGCTCCCCCGCCTCATTGCGTTGATGTATCTCTTCAATAAGGTCGTCCATAAAATTGAGTTTGGGACGCACCTCGATGGGGGGATCCAACAATCCTGTGGGACGAATCAACTGCTCAACAATCACACCTTCAGCACGCTCCAGTTCATACTCGGCAGGAGTGGCTGAAACATAGATGGTCTGAGGGGTCAGTTCCTCAAACTCTTCCAGACGAAGAGGACGGTTGTCCAATGCGGCTGGCAAACGGAAGGCATATTCCACCAGGTTTTCCTTTCGGTGGCGATCACCTCCCCACATGGCTTTCACCTGCGGAATGGATTGGTGACTCTCATCGACAATGAGCAAATAATCATCTGGGAAGAAGTCTAACAAACAGTAGGGACGTTCGCCTGCCTCACGTCCATCAAAATAACGTGAGTAGTTCTCGATGCCTGAACAATGCCCCGTCTCACGTATCCATTCCAAGTCGTTGTTCACACGAAGTTCTATCTGTTTAGCCTTTTCCGTATCGCCCCGTTCCTCATAATATGCAATGCGTTTTTGCAGGTCTTCTTCTATATCATGGATGGCCTTCTGTGTCTGCTCCTTCGTGGTCATGAAGAGGTTGGCAGGATATATTTTGTACTCCTTGTAGGAAGTGATGGGATAGAGTGTTTGCACATCTAACTCCTGAATATCATCAATTGCATCATCGAAATAACAAATACGCAAAATCTTCTCATCATAAGCAAGATACACATCTACAGTTTCCCCCTTCACTCGAAACTGGCCACGTTCCAATTCATCCGCTGAAGCAAGGTCATTGTTCGTGTAGAGCATATCAACCAACTTACGGCGCAAGACTTCTTGAGGCAGGTCTTGGTCCACTTGAATCGCGAGGATGTTCTCGGCATAACTGGTGGGAGCACCCATGCCGTATATACATGATACCGATGAAATGATAATGACATCTTTCCGTCCGGAAAGCAATGCAGACGTGGCTGCCAACCGACGACGGTCAAGGTCTTCGTTAATGGCAAGGTCTTTCTCTATGTAAGTGCCGGTGGAGGGGATATATGCCTCAGGCTGATAGTAGTCGTAGTAACTGACATAATACTCCACCGCATTGTTGGGAAAAAACGCTTTCATTTCCGTATAGAGTTGATGAGCCAGCGTCTTATTGTGGCTGAAAATGAGAGTGGGCTTGCCCACATTCTGAATGACATTTGCCATCGTGAAGGTCTTACCAGAACCAGTTACACCCAACAGCACCTGTGCAGGCACCCCATCCTTCACCCCCTGGGTCAGTTGCTCAATCGCCTGCGGCTGGTCACCTGTCGGCTGAAACTTCGATATCAGTTGAAAATCCATCTGTCTTTCATTTTGAACTGCAAAATTACAATTTATATCCGTAAATATTCCCTAAATCAACCGCTTTTTTCTAAAGAAAAGTGAAATAATCCCCCTCCGTTACTGATTCTTCATGAAAAACTTTGTAACTTTGCACTTGAAATATCATTAAGAATGAAGAAAGCACTTACAATCGCGTTGATTTCCGTACTGATGTTGAGTTCATGCAACTCGTACAATTCATTGTTGAAATCGACTGATTATGGTTACAAATATGAAGCAGCAAAAGAGTACTACCTTTCGGGGCAGTACACAAGGTCATACCAGTTGCTAGAGGAACTAGTCATGATTATGAAAGGTTCCGACCGTGCTGAAGAGTCACTCTTCATGTTGGGCATGTGCTTCTACAATCTCCGTGACTACGAAACTGCCACCATGTATCTGGACAGGTATTCAAAAACCTACACAAAGGGAGAGTATGTGGAACTGGCACGTTTCTACAGCGGAAAAGCATCGTACTTGCAGAGTCCAGACCCACGTCTTGACCAATCCCCCACTTATGTAGCCCTGGAAAAACTGCAAGAGTTCCTCGAGTTTCACCCCTATTCCGATTTGCGAGAGGATGTGAACGACATGGTGTACGAATTGCAGAACCGCCTTGTGCAGAAAGAATACGAAAGCGCTTTGCTCTACTATAATTTGGGAACATACATGGGCAACTGCCCTCCCAATGGAGTGAGCAACTACGAGGCTTGTATCATCACGGCTGAAAACGCCTTGAAGACATATCCTTACACTCGACTGCGCGAAGACCTCTACATCATGATTCTGCGATGCCGCTACGAACTGGCACAGCGAAGTGTCCTCGCCAAGAGCGAAGAGCGTTTCCAACAAGCCATTGACGAGTACTACGGATTCAAGAACGAGTTTCCAAACAGCAAATACACTAAAGAAGCAGATCAGATCTACAAGCGCTGCTCCGCCAAGGTAAAAGTGAAAGACAGCAAAGAATTGAACTAAAACAAAATAATAATACAGACATTATGGATTTCAAGAAGACAAATGCACCAACGTCAACTGTGACACGCAACCTGATGGATTTATGCCGCGACACTAATAATATTTATGAAAGTGTTGTCATCATCTCTAAGCGTTCCAACCAGATTGCTGCCGAAATGAAAGATGAACTCAGCAAAAAATTAGTTGAGTTTGGTGCCCACACCGACACATTGGAAGAAGTATTTGAGAATGAAGAACAGATTCAGATTTCTCGCTACTACGAGCGTCTTCCCAAACCCACTCTCATTGCCACTCAAGAGTTCCTTGAGGACAAGATTTACTACCGCAATCCATCCAAGGAATCAGATAGAAACCTCTAATTTATGATTCAACGGATACAAACAGTCTATCTGGCACTAGTTCTCATTCTCTCATTTGTGGGGCTCATCTCCAGCATCGGAGAATGGACGGTGGCAGAAACGGTGGTGGCTCACTTCAGCAACTTCACGTTTGGGGCAGAAGGGCAATTCAAGGCGTTGGACTCCACCAGCGGTCCTTGGTGCTTAGGCATATTGCTCATTCTGGTCATGTTTCTGTCCGCCATGAGCATTATGCTTTTCCGCAAACGTATGCGCCAACTGAGGCTCACCATCATCAGCACCATCCTTTTGGTGGGCTATGTGGCAGTTTATACCTTTTTCGCCTATGTTTATCAGGTGAAACTTGAATCATTGTGCGGAGAAGGCTCAGGGTGTATCCTACCCACCTTCCACCTCAAATTCATTGCCATCTTTCCCGTGCTGAGCATCATCTTCAACTGCCTAGCCATTCAAGGCATACGCAAAGACGAAGCATTGGTTCGTTCTTTAGACAGAATTCGATAAAAAAAGCCGTTCTCGCCCCACCCTCCTTATATATGAACAATGTGTAAGGAAAAGCGAAAAAGAAAAAACAATTTCAAGGCATTTTTTTTCTGAAATGTTTTGTCGGTTCAAGAAAAAGTAGTACCTTTGCACTCGCAAAACGGAAAGACCTGCGGAAATAGCTCAGTTGGTAGAGCACAACCTTGCCAAGGTTGGGGTCGCGAGTTCGAGTCTCGTTTTCCGCTCTCTTAAAGCAACACACCAAACGTTCTTTGAGGACAGAACACAATGCCCACGTGGCGGAATGGTAGACGCGCTCGTTTCAGGTGCGAGTGTTGAGAGACGTGCAAGTTCGATTCTTGTCGTGGGCACAAAAAGAATGGAGAGGTGGCGGAATGGTAGACGCGCTACTTTGAGGGGGTAGTGGGCTCAGCCCGTGGGAGTTCGAGTCTCCTCCTCTTCACTCAAAACACATAAGGAACTCTGTTGGGAGTTTTCTTTCAAGATTGACATCAATGAATCCCTTGCGGAAATAGCTCAGTTGGTAGAGCACAACCTTGCCAAGGTTGGGGTCGCGAGTTCGAGTCTCGTTTTCCGCTCCAATAATGGTTCATAATAAATTTAAGGGATTTCTGTGATTCGTGTTTGTGAAAATAGGAATCACGTGTGCGGAAATAGCTCAGTTGGTAGAGCACAACCTTGCCAAGGTTGGGGTCGCGAGTTCGAGTCTCGTTTTCCGCTCATTATTTAGACATTCGTTTTTTCATAGCATTCGTGTATCAGAGGTCGTGAGGTTTCTGATACATTTTTTTTGCCAGTTACTAACAAAAAGCAACATAAAAAGCGTACCCGAGGGGTACGTTGCATCGTAATCCTCGAGTACGGCATATCGTACCCCTCGGGTATAGCACTTAAATCCTTACAACACCCCTTTGCTGCTGGGCAACTGGAACTTGTAGATGTCACGCTTGACCGCCATCTTGATACTACGGGCAAGGGCTTTGAAGATTCCTTCTATTTTGTGATGCTCGTTATCACCTTCTGCCTTGATGTTAAGGTTCATGTGGGCAGCATCGCTAAAGGACTTGAAGAAGTGGAGGAACATCTCTGTAGGCATGTCCCCTACCCGCTCACGCTTGAACTCTGCATCCCATACGAGCCATGCACGACCACCAAAGTCGAGCGCCACCTGACAGAGGCAATCGTCCATCGGAAGGGTATAGCCATAAGTGTCGGCTGTACCATTGAGATCAAAGCCATAGCGTTCAATGCCACGTTTGTCACCCAATGCCTTGGCTATACACTCACCAAGGGCTATGCCTGTGTCCTCGATGGTGTGGTGCTCATCCACATTGAGGTCACCCTTCACATGAATGCGCAGGTCAATCGAACCATGTTTACCAATCTGTTCAAGCATGTGGTCAAAGAAACCAAGTCCCGTATTGATATCACACTGCCCAGTTCCATCAAGATTCAGGCTGATGTCAATATCTGTCTCTTTCGTCGTGCGACGTACAGATGCCGTACGTTCTCCAGCAAAGAGAATTTCTGTGATTTCATCCCACGACTGTACATTGTCACCCAGAATAAGATACTTGCAACCAAGATTCAGCGCCAGTTGCTTGTCCGTCTCACGGTCGCCAATCACATAACTGTTAGCCAGATCATATTCTCCTGTCATGTACTTACCCAGCATGCCTGTACCGGGCTTGCGGGTGGGCAGATTGTCAGCAGGGAACGAACGGTCTATGAGGATGTCGTCGAAGGTGATGCCTTCTCCCTTGAGCGTATTCAGCATGAGGTGATGTGTAGGCCAAAAGTCTTCTTCAGGGTAAGCATCCGTGCCTAACCCATCCTGATTGCTCACCATCACGAATTCAAAGTCGAGTTTGGTGCGGATGAAGTTCAGGTTACGAATCACACCCGGAACAAACTGAAACTTCTCGAAAGAGTCAATCTGTTCGTCGGCTGGCTCCACAAGGATAGTGCCGTCACGGTCGATGAAAAGTGCTTGCTTCATAGATGTTGAAGTGTTGAGGGTTTAGAGTTGAGGGTTTAGAGCCCCCTCCAACTCCCCTTAGGGGGGAGAGAGAGTTGAGAGTTCTATGACTACACGTATTGCCTGAGTGCTGAAAGCAGTTTTGTGTTCTCGTCTTTCGTGCCCACCGTGATGCGGAGACAATCGCCGCAAAGATGTACACGGTTGCGGTTGCGCACAACAACCCCTTTCTGCACCAAATACCTATAGATGCTATCCGCACCCGTCACACGGACGAGGATGAAGTTGGCATCAGTGGGGTAAACCTTCTTGCAGATGGGCAGGAGACTCAACGACTTGATGAGTGTCACACGCTCCTCCAATATCATGGTGATGTGGCGTTGCAACAGGGTCACGTTACTCAGTATCTCCAATCCTTTCTTCTGGGTGAGAACATTCACGTTGTAAGGATATTTCACCTTATTGAACAGAGCAATGATGTCGGTGCTGGCAAATGCCATACCCAGACGGATGCCTGCTGCTCCCCACGCTTTTGAGAACGTGGCAAGAACAATCAGATTGGGATACTTCTGAATGTCGAAACGGAAAGGTTTCTGAGCAGAGAAGTCACTGTAAGCCTCATCCACAATCACGATGCCCTGGAAGTTCGTGATGACTTTCTCTATCTTCTCACGCTGAAAAGCATTGCCCGTCGGGTTGTTGGGTGAACAGATAAAGATGATTTTCGTGTTCTCGTCACACGCTGCCAACAACGCATCAGGATCTATGTCATAGTGCTCGTCGAGCGACACTTTGCGATATTCCACATCGTTCACGTCGGCACACACTTCGTACATGCCGTATGTAGGGTCGATTGCCACCACATTGTCCTTGCCTGGACGGCAGAAGATGCGATAAGGCAGGTCTATCGCCTCATCACTTCCATTGCCCAGAAAGATGTTGTCAACCGGCACACCCTTCATCGGAGAAATCGCTTGTTTCAGTTCCTCCTGCAAGGGGTCTGGATAGCGATTCACGCCATTGGGATAAGGGTTCTCGTTGGCATCGAGGAAAGCATCTGCTTTCACGCCTTTGAACTCGTCCCGGGCACAACTGTATGGTTTGAGCGCCCAGATGTTGGGACGCACCAATTCTTGTAGAGGTTTCATAATGATTGAAGTCTTACAGTCATTGCATTCTTGTGAGCATCCAGTTGTTCAGCCGCAGCCATCCGTTCCACAGCAGGTCCGATGGAACGAATGCCCTCCGCTGTCAACTCCTGGAAAGTAATCTTACGGCAGAACGAATCAAGGTTCACGCCGCTATATGCCTTGGCATAGCCGGAAGTTGGCAGTGTATGGTTGGTACCAGAAGCATAATCGCCAGCCGACTCGCAAGAGTAGTTGCCAAGGAAAACGCTGCCAGCATTCACCACCCTATCAGCAAAGGATGTATAATCCTTAATCGCAAGAATCAGGTGTTCGGGAGCATACTCGTTGGTCATTTCCAGCACCTCGTCCATATCCTTCACAATAATGAGTTTAGAATATTCCAGGGACTTCTCTGCAATCTCTTTACGAGGCAACAAAGCCAGTTGTCTGTCCACCTCTTCATTCACCCTTTCAGCCAATGCCTCTGAGTTCGTGATAAGAATCACCTGCGAATCCACACCATGCTCAGCCTGAGAGAGCAAGTCGGCAGCCACAAACACAGGGTTTGCCGTATCGTCAGCCACCACAGCCACCTCCGATGGACCTGCTGGCATATCAATCGCCACCTCATGCAGACTCACCTGTTGCTTGGCAGCCATGACAAACTGGTTGCCGGGACCGAAAATCTTGCTCACCTTCGGCACAGATTCTGTTCCGTATGCCATCGCCCCAATCGCCTGTACACCACCAGCCTTGAAGATTCTGTTCACGCCAGCAATCTTAGCAGCCATCAGAATGGCAGGATTCACCTTGCCCTCACGGTTGGGAGGAGTGCAGAGCACAATCTCCTTACATCCCGCAATCTTGGCAGGGGTAGCCAGCATCAGCACAGTCGAGAAGAGCGGTGCCGTACCGCCAGGAATGTAGAGACCCACCTTTTCGATGGCGACAGACTTCTGCCAGCACACCACCCCGGGAGCCGTCTCCACCTTCTCACCCTCAAACTTCTGTGCAGCATGGAACTTCTCGATGTTGGCATGAGCCAATTTCAGCGCCTCTTTCAAGTCGTCTGCCACCAGTCCTTCAGCCTCTGCCATTTCCGCTTCGGAAACAGCCAGCGAGTCGAGCCGGACCTTGTCGAACTTCTCCTCAAATGCCTTTACCGCCGAATCGCCATACTGCCGAATCTGGTCAAGCACGGTCTGCACCGTCTCACGCAGTTCGGAAGCATCACGATGCGGACGTTCAAGCAAGGAAGTCCACTCGCTTCTATTGGGATATTTTATGATGTTCATCTTACAGTTACCATTTAGTCATTTTACCATTCAACCATTTACCAACTGGGAGCGAATTGTTCATCAAATTAGAGTATCATCTTCTCAATAGGTGTCACCAAAATGCCTTCAGCACCCAAAGCCTTCAACTGGCCCACAATTTCCCAGAAATGCTTCTCGTCGAGCACTGCATGAACAGAACACCAATCCTCGTCAGCCAATGGAATGATGGTTGGGCTCTTCAAGCCAGGCAATACTTTCACAATCTCAGCCAAACGAGCCTTGGGAGCATTCATGCGCACATACTTCTTGTCCTCGGCAATGAGCACCGAATTGATACGGAAAAGAAGGTCGTTAAGGATGGATTTCTTCTCTTCATCCAAATTCTTATTACCAATGAGGAGCGCTTCGCTCTGCATCACCACTTCAACCTCCTTCAGGTTGTTGCTGACCAAAGTGGAACCAGAACTGACAATGTCGAAAATGCCATCAGCCAAACCAATGCCAGGCGCAATCTCCACAGAACCCTGAATGACGTGGATGTCAGTCTTCACACCCCTCTCTTCCAAGAATCTCTTCAAGATGACAGGATAAGAAGTGGCTATTTTCTTGCCATTAAACCACTCCACACCCGGATAGTCAATCGCCTTGGGAATTGCCAGCGAGATGCGGCATTTACTGAAGCCCAATCGCTTCACGATGTCAGCATTCTCATTTCTTTCCACAAACTCGTTTTCACCGACAATACCCACATCAGCCACTCCGTCTGCCACCGTCTGTGGAATATCATCATCGCGAAGGAAAAGCACCTCCAGCGGAAAGTTCGATGCCTGAACAAGCAGCGTGCGCTTACTTGAACTCACCTTTATGCCTGTCTCTTTCAGAAGTTCCATCGTGTCTTCGAAAAGACGGCCTTTTGATTGTACTGCAATACGTAACATATCTTTTTCCTTTTTTATAATATTCAATTAAAAGTTGCCCCATAAGAGGAGGGCTTGCTAATTGATCGCTCCCTGAAAAGTCATAATCGTCTTATTCGAAGGGACATAAGTTGCGATCATCGGACGCCGACGATTCGGCTCATCGTGTCGGAAAAACTCCAAGATGGCGCTGAACGGATAACGGCTCGTGTCAAACACTATGTAATCGTAATCCCTGTACAGGACATCTGTACTGGGCATATCGCCTAACCTCGAATGGAACACGTCATACTTAAACTGATGTTTCTCCGCAATCTCCTTCATCTCGGCAAGATTTCCGCCATCACTCACAATCAAGAACTTCTGCCGCTTCATCTTGGGATTCTTATGCGACCACGCATAGGTTTTCTGCATCACATACGACATGGTTCCCCTCATCACCACCGTCAGTGTAATGAAAGCCGAGTAAATGGCACTATAATGTGTGAAGTGCTTCTTGAAGAAAATCACCATCGCCTTATGAAAGGCATTCACATACTTGAGCGAGTCCTTCTTCGTGCTCTCACCCTTGTAATGCAGGATTTGGGTCGGAATGTAGTAGTTCTGGTAACCAGCCTTCAACACACGATAACTCAAATCAATGTCCTCGCCATACATAAAGAACGACTCGTCCAACAGTCCCACTTTATCCAACGCCTCCTTACGGATAAACATGAAGGCACCGCTTACAATCTCGATAGGATTGATAGACTGCTTGTTCAGATACTGCATATAGTACCTGCCGAACAAACGGCTCTTGGGAAACAGCGAACCCAATCCCGACATCTTACAAAAAGCCACAAACGGCGTCGGGACACCTCGACGAGATTCTGGTGCAAAAGAGCCATCCACCCTCAACATCCCCACACCACACATGCCAGCCTGCGGATTCTTGTCCATGAAGTCAATGCACTCTCTCAAGGTGCGCTCACCCACAAACGTGTCAGGATTCAGCAACAGCACATACTCCCCACGTGCCTCTCGCAAAGCCTGATTGTTGGCACGAGAGAAACCAACGTTTTCCTCATTCTGGATGTAGCGCACCCAAGGGAACTTTCCCCTCAGGTACGACATGGAGTCGTCACTGCTGTTGTTGTCCACAACAAACACTTCACCACCCACACCCGTCAATGCCTTCTCCACCGAGAGCAAGCATTGCTCCAGATAATAGCGGACATTGTAATTGACTATGACGATGGAGAGTTTCATCTATTCTTTATTCACATCTTCCAGATAAGAAGAAATCTTCGACTCTGAAGGCCAACAGTAAATCGTGGCACACATCGCCACCAACGCACAAAACACACCGCTAACGCTTGTCGCAACGTAATAGATTGCCACACTGAACACGGCAGACACACACAAGATGCCCAATCTCACCACACTCCATATATGATATGAGCACAAAGCCTCATCGTTGTTCATGCGGCGCAATCCCCTTGTTGTGTTCAACGTGAACAAACGGATCGCCAAAGGAATGCCCACAATCGTCAGCACAATGTCAGCCAAGTTCAATTTAAATTCTTCCGGAGAATGAGGCAACACCAAACCATTCGGTATCACATCCAGTTCGCCCAACACGACAGCAGCCACAACAATCAGCCACACCACCGCCATCTCTATTCTTAAAGCCCTCAAAAGCCTCTGTATATATTTAACCATAATCTTGTAATAATCCTATCCATTCATCCCCATATCTACTCATCCCCGCCATATTCAAATCTTCAACCTTTACTTCCCCGTGAAAGGCACACGGTTCACCAGAGAGCGCCCCAGTGTCACCTCATCCGTGTACTGCAGTTCATCATTGATGCTCATGCCCCTTGCCAGCACCGTCAGTTTCAGATCAGGATACTTCGACAACTTGCGGAAGATATAGAAATTGGTGGCATCACCCTCCATCGTCGAACTCAAGGCGAAAATCACCTCGTCCACACCTCCTTTATCCACTCGCTCCACCAAACTGTCTATTTCCAACTGGCTCGGTCCCACACCATCCATCGGCGAAATCACACCACCCAGCACATGATACAAACCATGATACTGCTGCGTCTGCTCTATCGCCATCACATCCTGCACATTCTCCACCACACAAATGAGGGAAGCGTCGCGATGCGGATTCGCACAGATTTGACACACATCGTCATCGCTGATGTTGTGGCACACTTCACAATAATGCACCTCATGACACAGCGTCGAAACAGCATCCGTGAAAGCATCAATCTTGCCGACATCCAGACGCAGCATGTGCAGCACAAGCCGCATCGCCGTCTTACGCCCGACACCCGGCAGTTTCGAAAACTCATCTACGGCACGTTCCAGCAATGCTGACGAATACTGCTGATTGATTCCCATGTCTCTTTCCGAACTATCCTAATTTGGGTACAAAGTTACGGAAAAAAAGTGAAAAGAGAAGAGTGATAAGTGAAAAATCTAAGTTTCTCCCACCCAAAGGAGCCTTAATGCAGATTTTTCACTTATCACCCTTACACTTTTCACTTACTTGTCGGCTATTTCCGTTTCTTTGAAAAGAACCCGAACATTCCTCCCAAAGCCATGACCGTCTTATAGGCAGAAATGGCATAACCCACATAGTTCATGTATCGGTTGGACGATTTCAGGAAAAAGTTCTCCGGATATACAAAACAATCAACAACGTCATTCTTCACCTTGTCCACACCGTAGTCAATCTGTCGCCTTGCACGTTCCTTCTCGCTACGGATTTCTTTTAGCGAAGCATATTGATTCCTTTTCATTCCTCGCCTCCTTCCTCTTCATAGTCATCCAATTCCCGAACAAGACTCTCCGCCAACTTGCGGATCTGTTCATCCTTGCCATTCTTTTTCAGCATCTGCTCCGTAAAGGTAGGCACATTCAGCAACTGCTCGCTGAACATCCTCACAAACGGATTTTCAATCAGAGGCTTTCTCAACAAGAACGCCAGCAAGATGAGCAGCACCAAGAAGCCGCCCACGATGTAGTAACTCAGCATATCGCTTCCCGTCAGCAGGGTCAAGGTCTTCACCAGTCCCGTGCTCAGGAAGAAGATGGCACTTGTTGCCAAAGCCATCGTCACGGCAGCCAGCACCACAAACGTAGTCACCATCGTCAAGCGTTCCGTCGCCTCAAGACGGAGGTAACGCTCCACACGGTAAGCCAGCCTGCGGATGTCTTCACTCACTCTATCGGTTGCACTCATGGGCATTCCCTTTATTCAGCGTCAAAATCCTCTGCAGGCACAACTTCCTTCTTCCTGCCGAGACCTTTGATTTCGTCCACCAATTTCTCGAAAGACTCCTTGTCGAGTTTGATGCCACGCTTTTCAAGCGCTTCCTTGATTTTCGCACGCTGGTCTTCACCCTTCTCAGGAGCAAAAAGAAGACCGATTGCCGCTCCAGCAATGGCACCGCCCACAAAAGCAGCAGCCAATGCAAAACCATCACCTTTTGTCATAATCATTCTAATTTAAAGGTTGATAATGAATGTTAATTGTCACTATTTTGATGACAAAGATAGGACATAATCCACAAAAAGCAACACTTTTTTCAATGTTTAACTTTTTTTTGCACACTTCTCTTTTGCAATATGATAAATATGCCCTAACTTTGTACAAAGCATTCAATCATCTAATTATAAAAAGAGAAAAATATGAAGAAAAGTATTTTGATGGGATTAGCACTTGTTGCAGCCCTTGCTTTCGTATCGTGCAAGTCATCTGAAAGCAGTTACAGGAAAGCCTACGAAAAAGCCAAGGCACAAGAAATGGCACAAACCAACACGACCGACCAAGTTGAAACAGCACCTGTCACTGTGACCCCTGTTGTCACCACACCAGTCACCACTGCAACAGCAGCCAACACTGAGAATGACCGCCAGGAACGTCTCACCGTCATGAACGGCGGCACCCTCAAGGCATTCAACGTCGTATGCGGTTCTTTCAGCAGTGTTGACAATGCCAACAACCTGCGCAACACCCTCGTATCCAAGGGCTATTCCGCACAAGTGGCGCAGAACCCCGAGACAGGCATGTACCGTGTCATAGCCTCTTCGTTCGACGACCGTGCTGCCGCTGTCCAGTCTCGCGACCAACTTCGTGGCACCTATCCCGACGCTTGGCTCCTCTATCGCACATATTAAGCAATCAAACTACATACATATATAATAAAGTGGCAACCTGCATCTGCGCAAGTTGCCACTTTTTGTTGATAACCTAAAGCAAGTTTTAGAACAGAATGATGGTATCGCATGATGAGGAAGATTACTTTACCCTCATTTTTTTTTGTTTTTATTTGATTTTTCCTAACTTTGCAGCATAAAATTAAATCTTGAATATGGAACAACTCCTTCAACTCACAGAAGATATCAGTGGAATCATGTGGGGATGGCCCATGATTATTTTGTTGCTTGGTACCCACATCTTCCTCACCATCCGACTCAAATTTCCGCAACGCAAAATCTGGACAGCCATCAAACTGTCGGTAAAGAAAGACAAAGACGCAACGGGCGACGTAAGCCAGTTCGGAGCATTGGCAACCTCGTTGGCTGCCACCATCGGCACAGGCAACATCATCGGTGTGGCAACCGCCGTGAGTCTGGGTGGTCCAGGTGCAGTGCTGTGGTGTTGGCTCACAGGTGTGTTTGGCATCGCCACGAAATATGGCGAGGGATTACTTGCCATTAAGTACCGTGAGAAAACACCAGACGGCAGAATGATGGGCGGTCCGATGTATGCCTTGCAGAACGGATTGGGCATGAAATGGCTCGGCATCTTATTCTGCTTGTTTGCAGCAGTGGCATCATTCGGCATCGGAAACACAGTGCAGGCAAATGCCATCAGCGAAAACATCTCACTGGTGATGGAAGAATGGATGACACCAGACATAACAAAGATGATTACAGGTTTCATACTTGCTGCACTCGTGGGATTTGTTGTGATTGGCGGCGTGAAGAGCATCGCACGATGGTGCATGGCTTTAGTGCCCATGATGGCAGTGTTGTATGTGCTCGGTTGCCTCTACATCTTATGTGTCAACCATAACTATCTGGGTGAAGCATTCTCACTCATCTTCCAAGAGGCATTCTCACTCAAAGCCGTGGGAGGTGGAACAGCAGGAACAGTGCTGATGGTGGCAGCGCGATATGGTATTGCCCGCGGACTCTTCTCCAACGAGTCTGGCATGGGTTCAGCCCCCATCGTAGCGGCGGCAGCACAAACGAAAAACCCCGTACGCCAAGCCTTGGTTTCCTCCACAGGCACATTCTGGGACACCGTCATCATTTGCGCCATTACAGGACTGGTCATCGTGTCGAGCATCATCGCCTATCCAGAAATCAGCCAAGAGGATGGAGGCATGCTGACAAAGAAAGCATTCGGCATGATTCCCTATGTGGGCACCCCCATCCTGACCTTCGGCATCGTCACGTTTGCCTTCTCCACCATCTTAGGCTGGAGTTACTACGGCGAAAGGGCGATGGAGTATCTGGCAGGCAAACGCAGCATTGTCTTCTACCGCGTTGTGTTCATCCTGTTAGTGTTTGCAGGCTCCACCATGAGTTTGGCACTGGTGTGGAACTTAGCAGACATCATGAATGCCCTTATGGCAATCCCCAACCTTATCTCCCTGCTGTTGTTGTCGGGTGTGATGGCAAAGGAAACACAACACTATTTGTGGAACAAGCATCTGGACGATGAAGATAAAGAAGTTGAAAGTTGAAGACCCCTCTGACTAAAGACCCCTCCGGCTCCCAACTGTTAGGGTTAAAGTTAGGGTTAAGGTTAGAGTTAGAGTTAGAGTATAGAGTATAGAGTTTAAGATAAGAGAATAATTATGATACAAGATTTATGCATCATCATGCTGACGGCGGGCATCACCAGCCTGCTGTTCAAGTTGCTCAAACAACCCGTCGTGCTGGGTTACATTGTGGCTGGTATGCTCGTGGGACCGCACGTGTTGGGCGAGTCGTGGATTAACAACGAAGAGAATGCCGAGACATGGGGAGAAATTGGCGTACTGTTCCTCCTGTTCAGTCTCGGTCTCGAATTCTCCTTCAAGAAACTGATTAAAGTGGGAAGCACCGCTGTCATCGGTGCCGGCGTCATCGTCGTAGGCATGATGGTCACAGGCATGGCAACAGCCTACCTGCTCGGATGGAACAGCATGAACGCCATCTTCCTTGGCGGCATGCTCTGCATGTCATCCACCACCATCGTCTTCAAAGCCATCGAAGAGGCAGGACTGCGCAGCCATCGCTTCGCCGGCGTATGCTTCGGCATCCTTATCGTGGAAGACCTCTTCGCCGTGGTGCTCATGGTGCTGCTCACCTCCATCGCCGTCAAAAACGAGTTTGAAGGCAAGGAACTGCTCTGGCAGGTAGGTAAACTCGTCATGTACATCGCCCTCTGGTTCGTGTTGGGCATCACGCTCATCCCCACGTTCCTGAAGAAATTCGAGAAGCATCTCAACGACGAGACACTCACCATCTTCTCCATCGGGCTCTGCCTCGGCATGGTGCTGTTGGCAGTGCAGGCAGGATTCAGCAGTGCGCTGGGAGCCTTCGTGATGGGTTCGGTGCTGGCAGAAACCATTGACGCAGAACGCATCGAGTACCTGGTGCAGCCCATGAAGAACATATTTGGCTCCATCTTCTTCGTGTCCGTCGGCATGATGATAGACCCCGCCCTGTTACTACAATACTGGCTGCCCATCACCATCATCACCCTCGTGGTCATCTTCGGACAGATCATCTTCGGCAGCCTGGGCACACTCCTCTCCGGACAACCGCTGAGAGTGGCATTGCAGACAGGCTTCTCGCTGGTTCAGATTGGCGAGTTCGCCTTCATCATCGCCAGCCTCGGACAAAACCTGCACGTGACCGACTCCAGCCTCTACCCCATCGTCGTGGCAGTCAGTGTCATCACCACCTTCCTCACGCCATACATCATGAAACTGGCGTACCCCACCCTTACCTTCCTCGAGAACCACATGAGCGAAAGCACCAAGAAGATGCTTGACAGTTATACGGAAAAACGTCAGAACAAATCAAGCGAAAGCCACAAATGGGCATCGCCTGCCGTAAGAATCCTCAAACTGATCTTCCTGCACATCGCCATGGCACCCGGCATCAACCAGTTCCTCCGACTCTTCAACGAGAATCTCTATGCACGTGAACGGCTTGCCGAATCCAAGCGCGGGCTGGAACGCGAAGTGGAAGACTCGCTCATCAGCCTCGAAATGAACATTGCAGAGGTTGTCGTTCCCCAGAATTCCGCTTTCGCCGGCAAAGCCCTGAAAGACCTCAGCATCCGCAACATCACCGGTGCCAACATCGTGCGCATCATCCGCGGAGGCATCAACATCAATATCCCCGGTGGCAACCATCGCCTCTATCCGGGCGACCGCATCATCCTGGCAGGCTCCGACACCGACGTGGCAGCCTTCCAGAAAATGCTTGAGACCAGCCTTGCACCAACAGAAGAAGATCCCGTGAACACCAACATTGTGCTGGACAATTTCACCATCACCGCCGACTCCCCCCTCTGTGGCAAGAGCATCATCAAGTCAGGCATCCGAGAGAAAGGAAACTGCATCGTCATGGGACTTGTTCGTCCTTCAGAAGACTTCTACACCAACCCAGACCCCAACCTCATCATCCAAGAAGATGACATCATCATTGTGGCTGGCGAAAAACAAAAAATGCAAGACTTCTTCTCACAAGCAGCCGTTTCCAATCCCAGGATGTGGTCATAAACACAAAAAGGTGCAACTTCTGTTGCACCTTTTTTGGTGGAGATGGAGGGGCAAAAGAAATGAAAAATGGCCAGGTTCAAGACCCGACCATTAAAACGTAGTGGAGATGGAGGGGCTAATTTGTTAATAATTTAAGTTTCGGAAGTTCCAAACGCTTCATTTTCAACAACGAATAAAACGAATCATTCTAATTTACCATGCGGCGAGAAGATGTATTTTCCTAATG